>JBGSJV010000067.1:0-165931 GCA_041741535.1 Pirellulaceae bacterium | reverse complement strand
TCGCATTTTGCCGCTTTGCGGCTCGGGCCATTCGGCGGCTCAGCACATTTGGAGTCTCGGCAGATTCGACGATAGGAGTTCTCGGATTAACCAAGGTCGGACTCTCCCAAATCGGGAAGTTATTTCCAGACAATTCCTAAGCACCGCGTGTCGGCTCGTCGCCGCCAGGGCGATGCGTGAGAGGTTCGGTAGGCGGCACGATGCAAAAAAAACGGAACGCGATTTCTCGCGTTCCGTTTGGATTGTCATTTACGATCAACACTGGGTGGCGATTAGTTCGCGCCGGTATCGATCAGTGGACCGCTGCTGCCCAAGCCACCCTTGAGCTCCGAGTCCGCCTTCTTGACCGACTTCTCTTCGGCCTGGACTTCAGCTTCTTGTTCGCTGCTCCAGTCCAGCCGACGTCGTGACAAGCCGATCTTGCGCTCTTCGGTATCGACTCGCAAGATTTTGACTTCGATCTCTTCGCCAACTTTGACAACTTGTTCTGGGTTTTCCACTTTGTCGTCGGACAGTTCCGAGATGTGTAGCAAACCTTCCAAGCCATCTTCCAAGCCCACGAAGACACCGAAGTTGGTGATCTTGGTGACCTTGCCCTTGACCTTTTGGCCAGGTTGATAGTTGGATGGGATGTCCGTCTCCCACGGGTCGGTGCCCATTTGCTTCAAGCCCAAAGCGATGCGGCGACGGCCGGTATCGACGGCCAAAATGCGGCATTCGACTTCTTGGCCCTTCTCCAGCATCTCATTGGGATGGCTGATCTTGCGAGTCCACGACATGTCGGAGACGTGCAGCAAGCCATCGATGCCTTCTTCCAATTCGACGAAGGCGCCGTAGTTGGTCAGGTTGCGGACGCGACCCTTGACCAACATGTTCAGCGGATAACGATCTTCGACGTTGTCCCATGGATTGGCCAACGTTTGCTTCATGCCCAAGGACATTTGTTCGCCCTTGCGATCGATGCCCAACACGCAGACGTCGATCATATCGCCAATCTGAACCAATTCGTTGGGATGATTGACGCGCTTGACCCACGACATTTCGCTGATGTGAACCAAGCCTTCAATGCCCGGTTCCAACTTGACGAATGCGCCGTAGCTCATCACGTTGACGACTTCGCCCTTTTGGATCGAACCAACCGGATACTTGTTCTCGACATTATCCCATGGGTTAGGCAACATCTGCTTCATGCCCAAGGCAATCTTGACGCGATCGCGATCGATGTTCAGAACTTGAACTTCAACTTCTTGATCGATCGAGACCATCTCGGAAGGCCGTTGAATCCGAGTGTGGCTCATGTCGGTAATGTGCAACAGACCGTCGATACCACCCAAGTCCACGAACGCGCCGAAGTCGGCGATGTTCTTGACGATACCTTTGCGGATCTGGCCAACTTCCAATTCCTTGAGCAACTTTTGCTGAGCGAATTGGCGTTCTTTTTCGATCAGCGACCGGCGGCTGACGACGATGTTGCGACGTTGTTCGTCGATCTTCAACACTTCGCACTGCACGACACGACCAATGTAGTCGGCGATGTCGTTCGGACGACGAATATCCACTTGGCTGGCGGGCAAGAACACGTGCACGCCGATATCGACCAACAGCCCACCCTTGATCTTGCGGATGACGGTGCCGGTAACAATCTTGCCTTCTTCGACTTCTTGAATAACCCGGCGCCAGTGAATGATGTGATCCGCTTTGCGCTTGCTGATGCTGATCAAGCCTTGGGGGTCATCGGTGCCGCCTAGCTCATCTTCCAAGTCTTCGATCAGAACTTGAACCTTTTGGCCGACTTCCGGTTGAGGTTCGTTCGGGTCCCACTCGTTACGGGGAATATTGCCTTCGCTCTTGAAACCGATGTCGACCAACACGACTTCGGCGTCTACTTTGACGATCGTCCCTTCGACGATCTTGTTCAACTGAAAGTCGGCGTCAACATCTTCCTCTTGCCCGACGATCACATTGTCCAGAAGCGAATCATCTGAAAACAGATCTGCCAATTGTTGGGTAATGGAATCATCTTCCAAATCCCGAATCAATACACGATTAACCATTCAACTAACTACTTTCTGTCGGTCCGCTGGCTTCGTCCGACGTTTTTACTGGGTAGCATCCGAATCGCTGCACTTGGCCGATACGTACCAAACCGCGCTCGAACGACAGTAGGAATGAAGCATCCCCTTGCGAGTTGTATCGATCCTCGAGCCGCCAGCACTGAATCGGACCCGAGGAAACCCCACAATCCTAGCGAAAACGCCCGTTTTCGCAAGACGAACGGGCGAAAAAGACCGTAGTGTCCCCATCGAACCGCAGTGAAAACGATGCCCAAGGTTTTATTTCAAGAAAATCAGAAATTCGATAGCTGGTGGGCCCTCGCGGCCGTGCACGGGCCTGGGACCGGCCAGCGAGAGAATAAGCCTCCGATTTCTGCAGTGGCTGCCCCAAAAAGCCGACTTCCAGGAGGGGCACCGGGGCGGACTCGGCGAAAAATGCTACAAAACCCCTTTTGTTGGGGCAAAAGTTCAGCTAGACTGCCTCCCCACCCATTTCATCCTCGGGATACGCGCCGGGCCAATTGTTGGACGGTGCAGCGAAAGGTTTGAGTTGTCATGCCTAAAATGAAAACACACAAAGGCGTTAAGAAACGCTTCCGTTTGTCCGCCACCGGCAAGGTCATGCACCGTGCGGCTGGTACCAGTCACTTGAATTGCGGCACGAGCAAAAAGCGTCGTCGCAATCTGCGTGGCAGCGGTCCTGCCGACGTGGTCAACGAAGTCATGATCCAACGCGCGTTGGGCAAATACAGCAGCTAATGTATTGGCTGGGCGGTTGTACGCGGCAAGTGAGTGCTCCCTGGGGTTGCCTCGGAGATTCCTTCGGAACGACGACTGCCGGTTCTTTTTACTTGTTTTATTCACTTGGCAGCCGGGCGAAAAACCCTAACTTGGTCCTCTGATTTTGCCCTGTGCAGGTCCGGAGTGTATCAGGCCTTGAGCTGCCTCCAACCAAGGTACGATTGAGATGCGAACAATTAAAGGTTCGGCTCGCGCGAAACAAAAGCGCAAGCTGTTCAAGAGAGCAGAAGGATATACCGGCGGTCGCCGTCGGCTTTTGCGTAGCGTTAAGGAAACTTTGATTCGGTCGGGCGTGTACGCCTTCCGCGATCGACGCGCAAAGAAGCGTAACTTTCGCCGCTTGTGGATCACTCGTTTGTCGGCTGCTTGCCGCTTGAACGGCCTGAATTACAGCCGTTTTATTTCGGGTTTGAAGAAAGCCAACATCGTGTTGGACCGTAAGAGCCTAAGCGAAATCGCGGTTCGTGATCCCGCTGGTTTTGCCGTGATCGCCAAGACCGTCAAGTCGGCCCTGGGAGCGTAGGCAACCCGCTAAGTTCAATGATAGACTGAGGAACGAGTTGCCGAACCATTGGCGGCTCGTTCCTTTTTTTGTGGCCCGTCCCAGCAGGAACTCTGGAATGTCGTTACCTGATTTTGTTTCACAACTGGACGCCTTGGTTTCGGAGGCGGAGCAGTCGTTTGCGGACGCCCAATCCGCTGAGCAACTGGAGGCGGCCCGCATCGAATTCCTCGGCGCCAAGGCGGGACGTCTCAAGGCCGTGCAGAAATTATTGGGCTCCGTTGCGGCCGGGGACAAGCCCGCGGCTGGCAAGCGACTCAACGAAGTCAAATCAGCCATCGAATCGGCGTTTCAAGCGGCCTCGGAGCGGTTGGAAAACGTTGTCGAAGAAGTTTGTGATGAGACGTTTGATGCAACGTTGCCAGGAACGTCTTGGACGACGGGCCGGATCCATCCGATCACGCAGACCATTTTGCTGCTCAAAGACATCATGGGGCGGTTGGGGTTCACGCCAGTTGAAGGGCCCGAAATCGAAGACTCGTGGCACAACTTCGATGCGTTGAACGTTCCCACGATTCATCCCGCCCGCGATCCTTTGGATAACTTCTACTTGGCCAGTGCTCAGCTCTGGGGCAATGGTTCCAGTGGCGGAGCGGACATGCTGCGCAGTCAAACCAGCACGGTGCAGATTCGGACGATGCAGCATCGGCAACCGCCTTTGCGAATCATTTCCTTGGGACGTGTTTACCGACCCGACACCGCCGATGAAACGCACTACCCTATGTTTCATCAAATGGAAGGATTGATGGTCGATCGGGGCGTGACCATGTCCGATCTGAAGACCGTCTTGCGCTTGTTTGCCACAGCCTATTTGGGCAACAGCGTCCCGGTGAGATTCCGCCCGAGCTTCTTCCCATTTACGGAACCAAGCGTCGAAGTGGATTATTACTGGAATGGACGCTGGGTCGAATTTGGAGGAGCCGGGATGGTCGATCCAAATGTGTTTCAAGCCGTGGGATACGATCCGGAACAAGTGACGGGTTTTGCGTTTGGGCTGGGCGTCGAACGGTTGTGCATGATCCGCCACGGGATCCGCGACATCCGCGATCTGTACACGAATGACGTGCGATTTTTAGCCCAGTTTTAAAGACTGCGGTCAGCCCAACTTTGACGAACGGCTGTGTGGCCGGGCGATACGAATTTTTTCTTCCTCTTGCTGAATCACAAGTACCATGATCGTTTCTTGGAAGTGGTTGCAACGCTACATCAACTTGAATCAACTGAGCGACGCGGAAGTAGCCGAGCGGCTCAGCTTGAGTGGATTGAATCACGAAAGCACACAAGCCTTGGCGGGCGATTGGGCGATTGATCTGGAAGTGACGAGCAATCGTCCGGATTGTTTGGCACACGTAGGCGTCGCACGCGAGATCGGCGTGTTGTTTGAGCGACCCTTGCAAGTGCCCGATCCGCAGCCGCCGGTAAGTGGTCCAGCGATTCAATCTTTGACTTCCGTGCAAGTCGACTGCCCCGACCTTTGTCCACGCTACACGGCTCGCCTGATTCGCGGCGTGAAGATTGGCCCCAGTCCCGCTTGGCTGCAAGAACTACTGGCCAACGCGACCGGCGATCCGACGCAATTCAAGTCCATCAACAACGTGGCGGACATCACCAACTTTGTCATGTTGGAATGTGGCCAACCGCTTCATGCGTTTGACTTCGATCAATTGCGTGAGCAACGAATTGTGGTCCGGGCGGCCAACGAAGGTGAAGTCTTGGAAGCCATCGACCACAAGACTTATTCCTTGCAGGCCGGCATGTGTGTGATTGCTGATGCACAGCGACCCGTTGCTTTGGCCGGGATCATGGGTGGAGCCGCGACCGAGATCACCGAACGAACCGTCAACGTCTTGATTGAATCCGCAGAGTTTGCACCGGGCTCGGTGCGCCACACGTCGCGGCGTCTGAAGTTGTCTTCGGATTCGTCGTACCGCTTCGAACGAACCGTGGATCCCGTTGGCATCGATTGGGCCAGTCGACGTTGTTGCCAATTGATCCTCGAACATTGTGGCGGACAGTTGTGCTCGGGCGTGATCGATGTTGGGGCGGCCCCAATCGCTCGTGCGCCAATTCGATTTCGCTTGGACCAGATCGCGCGGATCTTGGGGATCGAGATTCCTCCGGCAACGGTGCGACGGATTTTGGAGGCCTTGGGGTTGCATATCGAAAGCGAACCAAACGGCAACCAAGTCTGGCTGGCAACGCCTCCAGCGTGGCGCCGTGACTTGTCGCGTGAAGTGGATTTGGTGGAAGAGGTCGCACGGATTCACGGCTACGACAAGATCCCAGAAGATCATGCGGTGCCCATGGCTGTTTCGCAGACCACTCCGCTGGATATCTCCAGCCAACGCGTGCGCGGCGTGTTAACGGCCGCTGGACTATCGGAGGCTCTGTCGCCGAGTCTGGTCCCGGCGGTCCTGTCGGATCTGTACAGCCCGTGGAGTACTGCGGCGACACTGAGTACCTTGCAGCCCATGTTGGGTGTGTTGGATACGAAGTTTTGGAATAACGCGGGACCGGTGGATTGTGTGCGGCGTAGTTTGATCCCCAGCTTGCTGGAGCTGCGGCGAATCAATGAGTTCCGCCACAACTTGCCGGTCGAATTGTTCGAGATTGCCAAGGTGTATTTACCCGGCGAGACGTTTCCGGCGGAACCAACCATGATCGGCGTGTGCAGCGGTCGATCGTTGCTGGATATGAAGAGCGTGATGGCCGAAGTGTTCGCGACGATCCAGCGGAGTCTGAAAGTTCGCGTCGAAGTGGTTCAGGATAGTTTCTTCTCACCAGGGCGTGGCTTGAGGTACTGGATTGGCGATCAGGTGTTTGGTTTGTTGGGGGAGATTTCTCGTAGCACTCAGAAGAAGATGAAGCTGCGACAAACCTGTGTCGTGGGAGAGTTCTTCTTGGAGTCTTTGGTTCAAGTTCTACAAGTGATCCCGCAAGCGCAACGGCAAAGCTTGTACCCTGCGATCGAGCGCGATTTGAACTTTATTCTTGATACCAAAGTGCGCTGGTCAGAACTGGAGGCCACCGTGCGAGCGGTTGGAGGTGTGTTGCTGGAAAACGTCGCCTATCGAGAAACCTACGTGGATGCCAAACGAGATGGCGAAGGCAAGAAACGCGTTTTGCTGACCATGACCTTGCGATCGCTGGACGAAACACTGACCGGCAAACAAGCCGACGACATTTGTCAAAAAGTCATTGGAACTTGCGCAGAAAAACTAGCCGCCAAACTCGTTGCTGGGTAACCAACTCGTCTGATAGTAGCACGAGCGCCCCGATCGTGCCGGTAGTGGAGATGCGATGGAAGCTCACATCAAAACGGTGAAGCAGGAAATGAGTCTTCGACACTCTGGCCGGAGCGATCGGGGCGATCGCTCTACTAAACGACCGAATCCCGCCGACTTCGGTGCCTCACGGATCCAGCGGATGTTTTGTGGGGACGACGGGTTGCGACCGCATCGCTTTGCTGGGGATCATCGAACTAATGAGGCAGAGAAAACTGATCGCCAACGCAATGGGGCCCAGGCAATTGCCGAAGGATAAAGCGAGTTGAATTTCGGCGTTCGCGCCGCCGCTCGCCAACATCGAACCAGCGGTGCCCATAAGCGCCGTGGTCAAAGGTGGAATGACGATGGAGAACGAGTAGATGATGGCGGCGATGCGAAACAATGTCCACGACACAACTGCCTCGCGCTTGTACAAGATCGCCGATAAAAATCCGACAATCATGCTCAAGACCAGCCAAGTATTGCCCGGATTCTGATTTTGCATCAGTAGAAAACGAACGTATTCTGGATCGCCGTAGTAATTCATGTGGGGACCTCGAACCGGGAACGCAAAAGTCCAGCCAATTGGCGGGGTTTAGTTTACGCGATTGGTGGTGCGCTCGAAACACGACGGTGGCCACGTCTTCCTCGCAGCTAAGGAGTCAAACGGCAACGCTCGTCTATTTCGGACGGTTGATTGGGACCGAGAACATCCCGCCGCCAAATCCGCCGCCCATCGCACTAGGGCTTGATCGTTTACCACCGTCGATGGTTCGTGTTTGTTCGTCGCCTTTTTCGATCTTCTGCAACGTTTTGGTGATTTCGGCGTGTACCGATTGGCGTTGCTGGATGACCAGCACCATTCGTTCGCTGACGCTTGGAGTAGCACCTTCGTTTTGGGTCACTTCGGGTGGCGACTCCAGAAGCACGATGGTTCCAATCGCATCCGGTCGTTCGGTGGATCGCCAAGAGTCGGGCGCAACCAGTTTTGGTAACTCGGTGTGGAGCGAATGGGCAACGTTGGCGTGGATGCGGTAGTAGAGTGTCGTGACCTCGTCAGCCGTTTCGCTGGGTTTTCTCAACTTCGATTGTCGCAGGGCGAAGCGATACTTCTCCAGTAAATCCAACACCACGGCATGAACGGAACGGGGAGCCAGTACGATGAGTGTTCCCGGTTTCCCAAAATCGATCACGTCATTACCACCTTCGGCCTCGAAGACATTTGGAATTTGCGACTGAACCGCTTCGGACAACGCCGCCGACTCTTTTTTGTCACGACATAGGTCCCGGACGTCATAAAATCCGGTCAGTTGTTCTTCGTCTTCTTCGCGACTGGTAACCCACAGAACACCATTGCGAATTCGCCAGACCAAACCCAATTGCGGAAGTAAGTAATTAAGGACCGTTTGCATCGGTTGTTGCCGGACTTGCAACGTGACTGGTTGGCGTTCACGGATCCGCATGTCGCGGAGTGATGCCCGATCCAATCGTATGTCGGCGCCGGTCTGTTGGGCCAAATCAAGAATCGCGTCTTCCAGAGGTGAATCGTGGTAGTCAACTGTTACCATGACCGCCAACTTGTCTTGGAGCAACTGGTCCGTGGCCGAGACGTCAATCATAGTCTGGCGACCGTGGCGCTCGATGGCGTGCAGGAACCCTTGCACTTTTCGTTGCACGGCATCGGTACTGCGAACAAAAATCACATCGCCAATCAAGTTGATCCGACCATTGCCGCCGTTGGGTTCCCACGAATCTGGTTCGACCATCGATTCGATCAGATTGACGATTTGGTCACCGGTATAACCTTTGTCCAGCAACTCTCCCAATAAATAGGGGACTTTTGCCTGGCGTTCGTTTTCGATGACGGTCTGGGAGGTGAGATAGAGAATGTCTCCTTCGTAATACCAGCCGACATCCATCAGGCGGAGTCGGTCCAACAGCAGGTAGAGCGGTTCATTTTCCAGCCAATCGGAGACCGGATCGCTCGGCGAAATGCCCTCGTCTTCCAAATCCGAAAATTGAACCAACACGGTCAGGTCACCCTCGGTCTGTAACCACTGGGCGAGTTCTGCCAGCGACGCGGAACGCATGTCGACGGTCACGCGTTTCGTCAACTTCGCAGGCAGAAAATCGGTCGGGTCGACGAATCGCGGTTCATCCAAGATCTCGGGAACCGCTGGTTTGTCCTGGCTATTGACCGTCGCGGCTGTCGCTTCCTGATCCTGAGCCGCCAATGTATCTCGGTTAGTGAGCACCATACCTGCGGCGATGCCGCAGGGAGCGACCGCCAAGGGAGCGACCGAAAAACTAGCAACCGCCACCATCCAACACTTGAAAACCGAGCCCACGCAATGAGCAGAGAAATTCCACATCATGATTCCATCTCCAGAAAACGGCCGTCGGCAGAAATACAACGCCAATCAAATTCGTGCCTGCTGTCCAGCATAGTTACTCTCGAATAAGAAAGTGAAGGATTTTTGATAGTTTTGGCGTGGAGGCTTTGATCTTGGAGGTAGGTGATCTCGTGACTGGATCACGAGGTTGGATCACGAGGCAGGCTTGGGCGCAAATGAAGGTATCGGAATAGATGGAATAGAATAAACCGCGCCGGTCGCCAGTGTTTCTTGCTGGATGACGATATCCCTCGTGGGAAACGACGACGACCAGCGCGAAGCGCAGAATCCATTTGCCTTTGGTTCTGGAGTGGATATGATAACAGATATTGCAGACGGCCGATGAAGAACAATGTCTCTCAGCCAAAAACGATCGTCATGAACAGTGAGGCATTGGTTTTGGCCATGGAAGACGTGACTATTGGAAAACGCGCGGAGGAGGAGTTGCTCAAGGCCGGGGCTTTGCAAAATGCCATTTTCAATAGCGCCAACTTCTCAAGCATCGCTACCGACGAGAAGGGTGTCATTCAAATCTTCAACGTCGGTGCTGAGCGCATGTTGGGTTACACGGCGGCGGAGGTAATGAACAAGATCACGCCGGCCGACATTTCGGATCCGCAGGAGGTGATTACCCGCGCCAAAGCGTTGAGTGCTGAACTCGGAACCACGATCACGCCGGGATTCGAGGCGCTGGTGTTCAAGGCCTCGCGTGGGATCGAGGACATCTACGAATTGACCTATATCCGCAAGGACGGCAGTCGATTTCCCGCGATTGTGTCGGTGACCGCGCTTCGTGACGCCCAGGGAGGGATCATCGGTTACTTGCTCATTGGCACTGATAATACGGCGCGGAAACAGGTCGATGCCGAGCGAATGCTGTTGGATCAGCGCGTCCGCGACCAGCAGTTTTATACTCGCTCGCTGATCGAATCCAACATTGATGCCCTGATCACGACCGATCAACGGGGCATCATTACCGACGTCAACAAACAGATGGAGGCGCTGACCGGTTGCACCCGTGACGAACTGATTGGTGCCCCGTTCAAAGACTATTTCACCGATCCTGAGCAGGCCGAGGCTGGCATCAAACGTGTGCTGGGCGAGCACAAGCTGACCGACTACGAACTTACGGCGCGGGCGAGGGATGGCACCGAAACGGTGGTCTCCTACAACGCCTCGACGTTTCATGACCGCGATCGAAAGTTGCAAGGCGTGTTTGCCTCCGCCCGTGACGTTACCGAACGCAAACGCTACGAGGAGTCCTTGCAACAAGCCAATCGCGCCAAGAGCGTGTTTTTGGCCAACATGTCGCACGAAATTCGGACCCCCATGAATGCGATCCTCGGGTTCTCGCAGTTGATGCTCCGCGACCCAGACCTCACCCCTCAACAATGTCAGTACTTGGGCACCATCAATCGTAGTGGCGAGCATCTCCTGGCCTTGATCAACGATATCCTAGAAATGTCGAAGATCGAAGCTGGCCGCACGACTCTCAATTCATCCACTTTCGACTTACTCGTCCTGCTCAAGGACTTGGAGATGATGTTCCGTGTCCGCACCAACGAGAAGAAGCTGGCGTTTTCAGTGGAAGTCGTCGATGATGTGCCTCAGTACATCATCAGCGACATTAATAAGCTGCGCCAGGTTTTCATCAACGTGTTGGGCAACGCCGTGAAGTTTACCGATCAGGGCGGCATCACCGTGCGGGTCACGGCGGATCGTCACGAGGCGACGGGGCCTGTCCTACGCGTCGAAATCCAAGACACCGGACCGGGCATTTCCCCCGACGAGCAAAACCGGTTGTTCCGGCATTTTGAACAGACCAAGACGGGTCAACAGACCGGGACCGGGACGGGCCTGGGATTGGCGATCAGTCGGGAATTTGTCCGTCTGATGGGCGGCGATATCACGTTGAAAAGTGAGGTTGGCAAGGGCAGCGTGTTTACTATCCGCCTGCCGTTGCAGGAAGGGGAGGCGAAAGCGGTTGAAGGCAAGGAAAAGCCCAGACACGTGCTCAGGCTCAAATCGAGCCAGCCAACGTGCCGAGTGTTGATTGCCGATGATATCGAGGACAATCGGCAGCTTCTGGCACAGCTCCTAACCCCAGTCGGATTCGAGATTCGACTGGCGACCAATGGGGAAGAAGCTTTGCGGGAATTTGAACAATGGCGCCCCCATTTGATCCTGATGGACTTTCGCATGCCCGTGATGGATGGCCATGAGGCGATTCGTCGGATTCGGTCCATGCCCGCCAGTAAGGATACCAAGATCATCGCGGTGACCGCCAGTGCGTTGGATGAGAACCGTCAAGACTTGATGGCCATCGGAGCTGATGACTTTATCAGCAAGCCGTTTCGGGAAGCAGAACTTTTCCAGAAGATTCACAGCCACGTCGGTGTCGAATATATCTACGCCAATCAACCCGCAGTGACGTCCCAGGAAGAAATGGTTGAACTCACACCCGATTGCCTCGCGGGTTGGCCGTCAGACATTATCGACCCGATGCGCCAGGCCGTGATCACAGCGGACTTGGATCAGTTGCTGGCAATCATCGGGGCGGTTGAAGCCCACGATCTGAAGGTGGCGCGAGCGCTTCGCAGTCTGGCCGAAAGTTTTCAATACCAAAAACTTCTTGATTTGCTCAGCGCAGAAGGCGAACAATGAATTCTAAACGGCCCAGCGGTGCCGCCGGGCAACCGGCCAATATTCTTGTCGTCGATGACACGCCCGCCAATCTTCAGGTACTCGCGGGCATGCTCAAAGATCGGGGGTACAAAGTCCGCCCCGTGCCCAGCGGCAAGCTGGCTCTGTTGGCGGCTGGACACGATCCTCCAGACTTGATTCTGTTGGACATCAACATGCCGGAGATGAACGGCTACCAAGTCTGCGAACATCTTAAAGCGGACGATCGGCTCCAAGCGATACCGATCATCTTCATCAGCGCTCTCACCGAGCCCATGGACAAGGTGAAAGCCTTTGCGATCGGTGGTGTCGATTACATCACCAAGCCATTTCAATTAGAAGAACTGCACGCGCGCGTCGAGACTCATTTGAAGATTCGCCGCCTGCAAATCGAATTGGAGCAGACCAACGCTAAATTGTCGCAAATCAACGACCGGATGTCGCGAGACTTGCGGGCCGCCGCAAAAATCCAAGAAACCTTTTTGCCCGCCAAGGTGCTAAACATCCCAGGTGTGGACTTTGCCTGGATCTACCAGCCTTGCGATGAATTGGGGGGCGATGGCCTGAATGTCATTCCCTTGGGCGATGGCCAAGTGGCAATCTTTGTCCTGGACGTCAGCGGTCACGGTGTCGTGTCGGCGCTCCTGTCGATGACCCTCAGCCGACTTCTCTCGTCGCCCTCGCAGCTGTCCTCGATTTTGATTCGAGATGGACTCAAAGGTCAACGGGGCATCGTACCTCCCGTTGATGTCGCTGCCCGTCTAAACGAGCTCTTTCCATTTGACTCAGCAACCCAGCAGCTGACAACGATGATCTACGGCATCCTCGACTCGACGACCGGCAAGTTCCGCTACGTCTCGGCCGGCCAACCGGGTCCGGTGCATTTGCCCTATCGGGCCGATCCAGTGCTTATGAACAGTCCCGGTTTCCCGATCGGTCTGACTAACGAAGTCTATTCGGAGCGATCGGTTTGTTTGGAGGCCGGGGACCGCCTGTACCTGTACTCGGATGGCGTTACTGAGGCGATGGATCAAGCAGGCAACCTATTTGGACACGCACGGCTTTTGGAGACCATCGCCCAAACGAGGTCGTTGCCGTTGCAAGAAAACGTTGAGAACCTGATCGCGGCAATCCAGCGTTGGAGTGGGAGCGGTAAATCTATAGATGATATCTCCATCCTGGCCGTCGAGATGCCGGTTGCCGTTGGGCCAAACGGGAAAAAATCGACGATCTGACAGCGGCTATCGAAGCAAAGTGGTGCCGCCAACATTGGAACAGAGAAAGAGCCTGGGAACTGGGTAATCTCTACGGCAACAAAGAGCCTGATAGTAGAGCGAGCGCCCCGATCGCTCCGGGAGCGTCAAAGAACCTGAAGCGCACGATACCCCTTGTATCAAGAGTCGGTCTATTCGTGCTTCGATCATTGCTAGAAGTTTGGCGATGACAGAGGGCAGCCATCAAACGCAATCTCGCCACAATGGCGTTTCTTACTTCGACATGGTTCGATTTTGAAGGACCGAATGTCGAGCAGGAATCTGTTGGGGGACAGTCGCCTCTCGTCAGACGGGGACAGTCACCTGCCGTCCTTTCGGCCTTCGATCCCTTGGAAGCAGAAGAGCGCCTCCGATTGGCGAGCGGCAAGATCCGCTTTGAGATCGCGGGCTATCTGCATCGCAAGCGAGTGCCCGAACTGAAGTTTCGAGTCATTCCCCCTCCAGCCGACCGGCAATAATTCCTTACAGCCTGCTGGAACGTAACTCGATCACGAACAAGCAACTTTTGTTTCCCGACATATCATAACGTGGAGCGATTGTTGCAATTGCCAACCGCCACTTCTAAAATCATTGCCAATGCCTTGGGGTAAGATGTGAAATCCGCCAAGGGCCCGCGGCACGGATCGTGCCCCATGTGGAACTCGCCGGCTACAAGTTGGATTGCAGTCGATTCGACGAGTCACCGCAATAATAACGGGAACATCGGACACACTCGGAGAAAAACATGGGCTTCATAGATCTTGCGATTCCGGCGATCGGCGGGCTTTATGCCTTGCTGGTTCCTTTAAAAGACACGGGCGATGCTGCGTAGGATGCACAACGGAGGATGTTATTGAGAGGAAGCGGTGTCACGCTATTATGCGTCTCTGCCGTATATCTCCTAATTAACGTGGCTGGATCGTAGTTGTCGCGACAAGAACACAGCGGAAAATGAGGTGGAAATCGCGCAAAGCCAGCCGCTCGGATTCGGTCCAAAGTACAACCTGTGGCTCAATCCTTGCAACGCTCCTTCGGCGGTGTACAGCGTTCAGCCATACCAATTACAGATCAACCTAATTCATCGAGCCGGCACAACGTTACCTGCTGTTGGATTGATCGCTATCCCATTTTTACACGCAGACCAAAATGCAAATCACCTTTGTCACCGTTGCGATCGTCGTTGCCATCGTCGTCGTCGGCGTCATCGCATTCCTGTTCCTTTCAGGTGAACTGCCGGACGTTCCAGACGACATCTCCGATGACGAGATTCAGCAAATGGTCGATCGACTGTTCGTCCAGAAGGACGAGTCCAACTTTGAGCGACTGAAACTTGTGGGTCCAAAGGCCGTGTCGATGTTGATTGCATTGCTAGACAATCCAAAAACCGCTTCGACTCGATTCCTCGATTGCAAGCACGTCCTAGACGCTAGATCACCGTTCGAACGAATTGTCGAACTGTTAGACCCCATTGGCCCGGCGGAAGCCGCGCGGTCGCTTGCGAACTATATCGACCACGAAGACGACCATTTCCGCAAATACGCGGCTATGGCACTGGGCAATATCGGAACATTGGAGTGTGTCGCCCCAATGTTAAAAGCCTTAGACGATCCCGACGATTACGTCCGCTCTTACGCGATGACTGGTATACACCGAGGCATCAAGTCCAAACGTTGCTCCAAAGAGTTTCTTGACGCCATGTTTCCGGCCCTGACAAATTTACTTAACCGACACGACAGTACTGTTAGCGGTAGTGCTCCAAAATTGCTGCTCGAAATCGACATGGAACGTGCGTTGCCGGTCCTGCTATCGACAACCTACTTTGCGATCGACAACGAGGAGGTTCGCCACATCATACGAGCCTTGAATGCATCGGGGTACAAGATTCCCCACGATACGCTGTTGCCTTTTCTAAAGACAACAAAGCCACTCGTTGACAAACACCCCTACGGTTACGTCTATGCCGAAGCACTTAGGGCTTACGCAAACAACCCAGACGATTCTGCCGAGCAATTATTCCGCATAGAAGAGACTTCATCGAGCAAGCAAGTCAAAGAAGCCGCAGCAAATGCGCTGACGATTCTTTCGGGTGTTTCCAACGCACGGGCATTTGTCTTTGACGCTCTTAAAGCTCAGGGATTCGAGTACTTGATTCCCCATCTAAAGCATTACTATGCCGTATTTATTTACGATGCCGAGGTCAAAAACGGAGGCCACTCACAATATTTCTTGAACTCGTCGGGGAACCAATGGAGATCGGCGCTCGAAGGGCTAAACGCGATTGGTGCCAAGGCCCGCGCCGCGATTCTAACCGAAGCGGCAGCCTTGTTCGGTCCCGCAGGGCCGTCCATCGACACCAGCCCTCGCACTCGCCAACTTGCACGCTTTTCCGAACAACAGGAAAAGTCGCTTAGCGAACTGGACACCAAGTACTACTCATGCGACGAAAGCGTAAACGCTCTGTTGGATCAATACGCGATCACGCACAAGCAACACTTCACCGCCAATCGGTGACAGCTAACGATGAAGACATCAAGATCGCTGATAAGTTCTCAAAACCATTTGTGACGTCTCCGGGGACACACACCTAGTTGCTCGCGTCGCTGGGGACACATACCTGGTTGCTCGGGGACAGACACCCGCGTTTTCCAGCGGACAAGTTGCTGGGGGACAGACACCTGCGTCACCCCTGAGCTTCTGGGGACAGACAAGTTGCTGGGGACACACAGGACACACACCTGGTTGCTGCGGGACAGGCACCTGGGTGCACTTCGCTGGGAACACACACCTGAGTTTTTGGGGACACACACTTGGTTGCTGGGGGACAGGCACGCGCGTTTTCCAAGGGACAAGTTGCTGGGGGACAGACATCTGCGTCATTGGGGGCAGGCACCAGCCCTGTTTGGATGACGTTGCTGGGGACAGACACCTTAGTTGTTGGGGCCAGACACCTGAGGCTTCACCGGGGACAGGCAACTGCGTCACCGGGGACATACACCCGTGTTTTTGCTGGGGAAATACAATCGCGGGCGATTGTCGGGTCCTCGGGGTAAACGGTGGAGGGTTTTGGTGGAATGCAAGCATGGCCTGGCAGATATTTATCACCAAAATGATTGGAATCGATCGACGCGGTGATTGTAGTCGTTCAATATCGATGTATACTCGAGAAAGTGGGCAATCCAGTCAATTTGTGGCGGGTGTTCGAGTGGTGTCTCAACAGCGACGGTTGAAAATATTGGAAGTTATCCGTCACGACGGGTTTGCTTCTTTGGAAACGTTGGCGCGGGAGCTGGGGGTTTCCGAGTCGACCGTGCGTCGGGACGTGACATTCCTAGATCAAAACGGCAAAGTGCGGCGGACGCATGGTGGCGTGCTGTTGACGTCGTCGCTCCCCGATAATCCGCATTTCCGGCAACACCAAACCTCGGCACAAGCCCAAAAGCGGGCGATTGCTCGCGTGGCCGCCGAAATGGTGCAGGATCGGGAGACGGTTTTGCTGGATGGGGGCAGCACGACCTACGAGTTGGGCCTACGGTTGATGGGCCGGAACTTGCAAATCGTGACAAATTCGCTTCCGCTGGCGAATTTGTTCTCGCGAAGTGAAAGTGCTGACCTAACCTTGGTCGGCGGTCACTTGCACAGTCGCACGGGTGTCATGTTGGGACCGGTCGCCGACCAGACCTTGCAGGGACTGCATTGCCGTTGGGCGTTCCTCAGTGTCGCCGGTTTGGACGCTCAGCATCTTTACAACGACAACCAGTTATTGGTGCAAACCGAGTTGGCCATGATGGATGCGGCCGACAAGGTGGTCGTGTTGGCAGATAGTTCGAAGTTCGGTCGCAAAGGCATGTTCCCATTGTGTGGTTGGGATCGTGTTCATTGCGTGATCGTCGACCACGGATTGGCAGGCGAGTGGCGTTCCATCATCAGCCGCTCGACGGAGTTGGTGGTCGCGGAACCGGAGTCCGACCCCGAACACAGCAACGGACACACCACCCAGATTCGTGAATCATAACCAGGCGAGTTCATCGTGAGTGCCATGACATCCTCAGATCGTTCGGCCATTGAAGCCATCGTGCGGCGCGTCGTTATGTCCTCTTTGGGTCCGGCCGCTGAAAGCCGACCCGCGCCAGCTCCGGCTGCTCCAAATCTAGTTGTCAGCATTTCGGCTCGGCACGTCCATCTCACCGACGAGCACGTCGAGATCTTATTCGGCAAAGGCAGTGTCTTGAATCCCGACAAGGAGCTGTATCAAAAAGGCTTCTATGCCGCGAAAGAAACGGTCATGGTCGTGGGCCCGCGAAAGCGCATGTTGCCCAACGTCCGAGTATTGGGTCCCACGCGTGGTGCTTCGCAAGTTGAATTGGCAATGACCGATGCAATCTCGCTCGGGATTGAAGCTCCGGTGCGTCACAGCGGCAAGATCGAGGGCACTCCCGGTTGTGTGCTGGTTGGGCCGGCTGGTGTCGTGGAATTGAAACAAGGCGTGATCCGCGCGGCTCGGCATGTGCACATGAGCTTCGAGGAAGCCAAACATTACGGAGTCAACAACGGCGACTACATGAAACTGCGGATTCGTTCGCACGAATGTACGACGACGTTTGAAGATGTTCTCGTTCGCGCGGATGCTGCCAGTTTGTTGGAAGTTCATCTGGATACGGACGAGGGCAACGCCTGCATGCTGGACGATGCCACAGAAATCAGCTTGATTAAAGTCAGCGATGGTTGTGGTTGTCACGGCAAGAAAAAAATCGTTCGTCCAGTTGCGGCAAGTCGTTAACCAATGACCTGGGAGCGATCCGTAGCAACCGTCACCGGACGGTGGCCGCGAGAGAACTCCACCGTCTAGCGACGGTCGCTAAATTGATCCACCTTCCTTTTTTCCCCTGAACCTGGAGTGTTATACATGGCTGACCAAATGGCTGCCTTGGGCATGATCGAAACGAAAGGCTTCATTGCCGCGGTCGAAGCGACCGACGCGATGATCAAAGCCGCCAACGTGAAAATGTTGGGTTGGGACAAAGTCGGCAGCGGTCTTGTGACCGTATTTGTCACCGGCGACGTGGCCGCTGTGAAGGCTGCGACCGATGCCGGCGCCAGCGCTGCTGGTCGCGTAGGCGAAGTGTTGAGCGTGCAAGTGATTGCTCGCCCGCACGATGACCTGCTGATGGTATTGCCCAAACTGAAGAAATAAGGCGTTCGTCTGTCATGGCCAAACGAGCTACTGCGAACCCAACATCCTCACCCATAGAAAGCAAAATCATGCAAACTGCAATTGGATTGATTGAAACCAAAGGTCTGGTCGGATTGGTCGAAGCGACCGACGCCATGGCCAAAGCCGCCAATGTCAAGATCGTCAAGCGAGTCGACATCGGTGGTGCTTACGTGACCACGATCGTCAGCGGAGACGTCGGCAGCGTTCGCGCGGCTGTCGAAGCTGGTGCCAACGCCGCCAGCCAAGTTGGCGAATTGGTGGCCAGCCACGTGATCGCTCGTCCAGCCGAAGGCTTGATCGAAGCGTTTGTCTAAGAGGTCCCGTAAGTTGACCGTCCCGTTCGAGAAGGAGCGATCGGATGAAAGTTTTGGTAGCGAACTTAGGTTCGACGAGTTTCAAGTACCGCTTGTTCGACATGGATACGGAATCGCAGTTGGCGCAAGGTGGTGTCGAACGAGTCGGCGCTGCGGAAAGTGCCTGCGAGACGCGCACCGGCCGTGGCCAAACCACCAGCACCTTGCCGGTGCCTAACCACAGCGTGGCCGTTCAGTGGTGCTTGGAGCAATTGACGCATCCGGAAACGGGTTGTTTGAGTTCGGTCGCCGAGATTTCGGCGATTGGTTTCAAAGCCGTTCACGGCGGGTTGAAATCAGGAGTCTTTTTGGTGGATGAGGCTTTGTTGCAGGAAATGCAACGAGTCGCCATCGTCGCTCCCGCTCACAATCCTCCGTACATTCGAGCGATGCGACAATTGGCCGAGTCCTGTGGCCCGCTGCCTTTGGTTGCGGCCTTCGAAACCGACTTTCATCGCACGATCCCTCTCGCGAGAAAAATATACGGAATCCCCAAAGCTTGGTCGGAAGACCTGGGTGTGCAGCGCTGGGGATTTCATGGTGCGAGTCATCGCTTTATCGCCGGCCGTATCGCTCAGTTGATGGGCCGAACCGATTTGAAGGTGGTCTCGTGTCATTTGGGCGGATCGTCCAGTTTGTGTGCCATCGATCATGGCCGCAGCGTCGGCACCACGATGGGGATGAGTCCACAAACCGGCTTGCCGCAAAACAATCGAGTCGGCGACTTTGATGCCTTCGCCCTGCCCTTGCTCATGGAGCAAACCGGCAAGTCGCTGGACGAAGTTCTCGCGGTTCTCTCCAGCCAAGGTGGGCTGTTGGGTATCAGCGGGGTCAGTGGCGATATGCGAGATTTGCGTCAAGCGGCCGCGGCCGGGAATCCTGACGCGCAATTGGCCCTGGATTTTTTTGCCGCTGAAGTTCGTCGCTTGATGGGCGGGTTGGTGATCGAATTGGGGCCACCGGACGCGATCGTGTTTACGGGTGGGATCGGCCAAAACGATTGGCAATTGCGACAAGAAATTACGCAGGGCTTGGATTGGCTGGGCATTCGGCTCAGCGAATCGCTCAACCCGCAAATTCGCACGGAAGGTCGGATCGACGACGGGCAAGGATGTCAAATTTGGGTAGTGCCGACCAACGAAGAGTTGGTGGTTGCTCGACAAGTCAAAGCTTTGCTGGAGTCGTCCTAACATGTTTATCGCCAAGGTCGTGGGCTCGATGGTCTCCACGCAAAAAGTCGCCACGATGACTGGCCACAAGTTGATGATGGTCGAGCCTTATCGAGTGGATCCGCAAAAAGGGGATTCGTTGGTGGGCACCGGACGGAGCTTTGTGGCGGTGGATACGTTGGGATCGGGAGTTGGCGACATGGTGTTGGTGACCCAAGGTTCTAGTGCCCGATTGACGCCGGAGACCAAGAGCCTGCCCATTGATGCGGTCGTCATTGGCCTGATCGACCAAGTAAGTTTGGCTCAAGGTTGCATCTACGACCGTAAATCAGAACAATAGTAGAAGGCTTGGTGTTCGATGAAGATTGACGAAGCACTTATTCGCGATGTAGTCACACAAGTCCTGCAAGAAGTGACGGCCGCGAAGTTTCGGAGTTCGAACCCGACGAACTCCAGCAGTTCGAATTCGGGACGCTGGTCGAATGCGGCGCCGGTGGCCCCGCGTGGTCACGTCGGGCGTCGCGGTCAATTCACTTGTGTGGATCAAGCCGTCGAAGCGGCGCAGACCGCGTTTGAGCAATTGTCGACCAAGGGTTTGGAACAACGCCGCGAGATCGTGGATATCATTCGCAAAATTTGTAGCTCGCAGGCCGAAGAACTGGGCGGTTTGGAGTTCCAAGAAACCAAGATCGGTCGGCTCGAACACAAGATCGAGAAGTTGGTCGCGTTGGATCATCCGCGCGTGCCCGGCGTCGAGTTTCTTCGCCCGCAAACTTACAGCGGCGACCATGGTTTGGCAGTGATTGAACGAGCTCCATTTGGGGTGATCGGAGCCATCACGCCGGTGACCCATTCGCTGCCCACGTTGGCCTGCAATGCGATCAGCATGATCTCGGCCGGAAACGCATTGATCGCCAATCCACACCCGAGCGGAAAAAGGATTGCGGCGGAAGGTGTTCGTCGCTTCAACGAGGCGATCTTTCAGAAGACGGGCATCGACAATTTGATTTGCGTGATCACCGAGCCCACCCTGGAATCCGCGAACGCAATTTTTGCGCATCGTGGTGTAGCTTTGGTGGTGGTGACCGGCGGTCCAGCGGTCGCTCGGGCAGCTTTGAAGGCAGGGAAGCGAGCCGTCGTGGCGGGGCCTGGGAATCCACCAGTGGTCGTCGACGAGACAGCCGACTTGGCCAAAGCGGCGCGCTCGATCATCCTGGGCGCCTCTTACGACAACAATCTTTTGTGTATCGCCGAAAAAGAAGTCTTTGTGGTCGACCAAGTGTTCGATCGCTTGATGGACGAAATGGAACGAGCCGGCGCGGTTCGTCTGCGCGGCAAACAAGTCGATCAAATGACCGCCGCGGCCTTTGTCGAAGTGGGTGACGACAAACATTTGGCTCCGGCGAAGGAACTGTTAGGACAAGATGCCGTGAAGATGGCGAATGCGATCGGCTTGAAGGTTGATCCGCGCACGCCGTTGCTGTTTGGCGAAACCGATGAACACAACCCGTTCGTCTCGGTCGAGCAAATGATGACCTTTGTGCCGTTTGTTCGCTGCGGCACGGTCGAGCAGGCGATTGATTTGGCCAAGCACTACGAGCACGGGTATCGACATACCTCGCTGATTCACTCGAACAACGTGAAGAACATCACGCGGATGGGCAAGTTGATGGACACGACGCTGTTCGTCAAGAACGGACCGTGCATGGCAGGTTTGGGCATGGGCGGTGAAGGTTACGCGTCATTTTCGATCGCGGGGCCTACAGGCGAAGGCATTACGACTCCGCTGACATTCACGCGCGAACGTCGCTGCAGCATGATCGATGACTTGTGGATTTTGGGACAACCCAGGAGCGAGGCATGACCCCCGCGTTAGTCGTCGGTCGAACGCACGCCACGATCAAAGATGCTTCTTTACAAGGGGCAACGTTGTGGTTGGTCCAGCCCATCATGGCTGACGATCGGGCCGATGGCTTTCCGCTGATTGCGATCGATGCCGTGGGAGCGGCCGTCGGCGACCGAGTGATGCTGTCCAGTGATGGACCATTGGCTCGGGCTCGCCTAAATGCCGAAAAGTCACCCGTACGCTGGACCATTATTGGTCTAGCGGACCAGAGAAATTAAAGCCAAACCAAATGTCCCACTTGCCAACTGCTGCTCTGCCGACTGTGCGACCATTCGCCGGTCGTTTGTTGGCAATGGCGGGGTTGCCTCGCGATTTGCACGCGGGGCAAGTTTTGCAAGTGGGTCCGAAGACGATTGTCACTCCCGAAGTTCGTGACCACTTGCGAAAGTGGCAAGTCAAGTTGGAGCGAGTGACAAGTGGCGTCGCAGCAAAGGGCTCGTTCACCGCGGAATCCGCTGCGCCGCCGGTCTGGCAGATTTGGTGGCATGCCCGCACCGATGCGGAAGCGCAGTCGAGTGTTAGGCAAGCGAGCCAGCAATGGTTGGGGCAATTTGATACTCGACTGGCTCGAGAAGTTCGTCGAGTGGTCTGTAGTCACCAATTGGCGGACGAAGTCGCGGCGGGGCTTGTGGGACAAGACCAATCCTCGCGAGGTCCATCGCAGTTGGTGTTTAGTGATCGACCTTGGGAAATACAACGGCGTTTGGCAACCAAGCACGGTGTCTTTTCCTGGAATGTGCCGCCCGGTGGCACGCAGGTTTGGGAACAAGCCAGGGAAGCAGCACCCACGGTGCTGCTGTGCTCACCGCCCCTGACTTCCTGGATCGTGCGCCAGTGGGTGGCGTTGTTGAAACGAGCCTAAATGTTCGCGATTCGCTCGGGGACATTTTTCGGGATGAGAGAGATGCGAATCGGCAAAGTAGTTGGGACGGTGACGTTATCGCGTCAACACCCAACTCTGATGAACAATCGGCTGCGGATCGTGATCCCCTTGGATTTGCAACAGTTGGTCCAAGGGCCAAACGTTGATCCGTGGTCGAGTGATCCCGACGACGTCGTGATCGCCTGGGATCATTGTTCCGCAGGGTTGGATAGCATTGTTGCTTTGGCCGAAGGACCGGAAGCGGCTCAGCCGTTTCTGCCGGAACTCAAGCCGATCGACGCAGGCATCGCCGCTTTGTTGGACGAAGTCAGCGTGGATCCGGTCGCTTTGAAGAAAATCAAACAAAAAAAGTCCTAGCAATCGTCAAGGAATTTCGGGGGATGTAGGGTGTGTGTCGCAAGTCGTGCAGTAAACTCGCTGGATTCTCACGATCCTCGTTGTGAAGCACAGGCGCGCGGATTCAAGCAAGTACGACTTGCGGAGCGCATCACCTCAAAGTTTGAGAACGTTTGCAAATCCTAAATAGGTGAACTCAAGAAAATGTCAGCCAAAAACGTGTACCAGATCAAGAAAGACATCTGTGAAATCGGTCGGCGAATTTACGCCAAAGGTTTTGCGGCCGCGAACGATGGCAACATCACGGTTCGCGTCAGCGACAACGAAGTCTTATGCACGCCGACGATGCACAGCAAAGGCTTTTTGGTTCCCGACGATATTTCCCTCGTTGATATGACCGGCAAGCAGCTGTCGGGCCGCAAGAAGCGTTCCAGCGAAGCGTTGCTGCACTTGGAGATTTACAAGAATCGCCCCGACGTCAAGAGCGTGGTCCACTGTCATCCGCCCCATGCGACGGCCTTTGCGGTGGCTCGTGAGCCGATCCCGCAATGTGTGTTGCCAGAGGTGGAAGTTTTCTTGGGTGATGTACCGATCACCAAGTACGAGACACCGGGTGGTCAAGCGTTTGCGGACACGATCATCCCGTTCGTGAAAAAGACCAACGTGATTGTGTTGGCCAATCACGGGACGGTGAGCTTTGGGGAAGACGTTGAGCGCGCTTACTGGTGGACCGAGATCCTGGACGCCTATTGCCGCATTCTGATGTTGGCCAAGCAATTGGGCGGCGTCAACTACTTGAACGCTCACGAATCGAAAGAGTTATTGGAGTTGAAGGACAAGTGGGGTTTCACCGATCCTCGCAACACACCAGAGTACAAAAACTGCGACATCTGTGCCAACGATATTTTTCGTGACAGTTGGTCCGCCACGGGTGTCGAACGCAAAGCATTTCCTGAACCTCCTTCGGCCAAACCAGAAGATATCGCCAAGTATCGTGGCGGTGACGTGGCAGCCGCAACGTCGGCGGCGGTTTCCGCAGCGGCAAGCTCGGCTGGCCTCAGTCCTGCGGCTTTGGAAGCGTTGGTCAGCACGATTACCGATCGCGTCGTGAAAGAACTGCAACGCCGGTAATTTGTGGGAATTTCGTTTCGCGAGTCGCTTCGCTTGCCCAGGCGTAACTGCGTACGCACTCCCATCCATTTTTTTCGATGAACATCATCCTTCGATTTGAGATCGATCCATGAAAGTATCCATTATTGGCGGCGGCGGGTTGGTTGGCTCCTGTGCGGGCTTTGCTTTGCAAGCGACTGGCGCCGCGAGCGAGATCGCCTTATTGGACGTCAACAAAGACTTGGCGTTGGGCCAAGCTCTGGACCTGATGCACGGCGGACCAAGCACCAGCGATCAAGTCATTAGCTCGGGTGGTTACGAGCACATTGCGGACAGCGATGTGATTTGTATCACGGCCGGGTTACGGCGCAAGCCCGACGAGAGTCGCCTGGATTTGATCAATCGGAATACGGAATTGTTCTTGTCGATCCTGGGTGAAATCTCAAAAGCCAAGCCCAAGTCTTCGGCGGTGGTTTTGGTGGTTTCGAATCCGGTGGATGTATTGACTTATCTGGCGGCCGAACGTTTGGGGCTGCCCACGTCTCAAGTGTTGGGCTTGGGTACGCAATTGGACACGATTCGGTTTCGCAGTTTGCTGGCGGCCCATTTGGGAACGCCACCCAAACAGACATCCGCATTGATCCTGGGCGAGCATGGCGACAGCATGGTCCCGATTTGGTCCGGAGCAACGGTTGCCGGTTTGCCTCTGGACAAGTATCCGAACTGGAGCCACCAAATTGGAACGCAGATCTTTGAGCGTACGAAGAAGTCCGGCGCCGAGATGCTCAAGACCAAGGGTGGCGCTGGATTTGCCGTTGGAGTGGCGATCGCCGACGTGATCGACTCAGTGATTTTGGATAAGAATTTGATTCTGCCCGTTTCCTCTGTCTTGCGGGGTGAAGTTTATGGTCTGCGTGACGTTGCTTTGAGTGTGCCGACCAAAGTCGGTCGCGGTGGTCGCAAAGCGATGTTGGAAATCGATTTGTGGCCCAAAGAATTGCAAGGCCTCAAAGCGAGCGAGCGTTCATTAAAAGAAACGTTGGCGTTGGTAAAGAAATAATCGCCGCCTCGTCGATAGCCGTTGCACGCTTGCCCCGATTTCCAATTTATTGGAGAAAATAACCGGGGCTCTCGCACATCGGCTGATTAGGGTCTCGACGGTTATTTGTCGGCGGCCCTTGACGAAAGTCGTTCGCGAAGCTGGGCTTGCAAATTTTGGATTAGGGATTCTAGCTGTTCGACGCTCCGTTGCTGCAGACCCTCGATGTCGCTCTGTGGAAGCTGCAACAAGTCCTGCAGCATCCTCACCTGTTTGATATTTGATTGCAAAAGTCCCTGCGAAAGACCCTGCGACAAACCTTCGGCCATTCCTCGGGCTTCGCTCTCTTCACGAGCGGCCGCTTCAGCGAATCGACGTGAGTTTTCGTCCAGCTCCCACTTTAGTCGAGCTTGGTAATAGCGACGTTGTTCTGGGGTTTTGGAAATCATCTCTAAGACTCCTACAGGAACCAAAACGGGCATTTCGACATCCTATCAAAATCGGATGAACGGAAACACAGAACACAGCACTCGGGAGCGATCGAGGCGCATGCTCTCACTAGAATCCGCCGGCAAATTGGGCCAACAACATGCCGACAACCAACAGGACAATCAGGATCGTGCCCCAGACGGTGGCTGCGACGTTGCGAGGGCGACCTTGGCGACGACCAAATTCGCGCCGCACAAAGTCGTCGTAATCAAAATCATCTTCGCCATCTTCCGACCAATCGGGCGCGGCCCAGCCCGACTCTTCACTGGCACCACACGCGCGGCAAAAATGCGGGCTCGTCAACCGCTCGCCACAGTTCTCGCATTTCAAATTCAACGGGCGCGAGGTGGTCGTCCAACCAAGTCGTTTCTTCAGCAACCACCACCACTTACGTAACAACGCTACTTACCTTGCAATGGAGGTCGGAATCGGATGGACCCATTGGGCCGCACCCGAGGCATAAATTTCTTGCTTCCACACAGGCACTCGTTGCTTGACTTCCTCGATCAAGTACTCGTTGGCAGCATAAGCCGCCTCCCGATGCGAGCTGCTGACACCAATCAAAATGGCGATTTCACCCGCTGCCAATCGTCCAACACGATGTTGCAGAATTAGTCGATGCACCGGCCAACGCGAGCGAGCGGCGGCCAATAGCTCCATCATCGACCGTGTTGCCATTTCCGGATAACATTCGTAGATCAGCTCTGGCGTATGCACGACCCATTGGCCTTCTCGTTGAACCAACGGCGACTGTTTCGAGTATCCCGTGTTGTGCGGATAGGTGAACTCGCGGACGCGACCCAAAAACACGACGGTGGCGCCGGTGTGCGCAGGACTTCTGGCCAAGTAGTCATGGGCCTGCGTCACATCAATGGACGCCGACACAACCTCCACCCAATCATCCTTATCCGGCACCATCGTCGGGCGTCCTTCGTCTTCTAATCCTAGTGACGTTCACGTCGCAACTCGTCCAACTCGCGTCGCAACTGGTGCAACTCAGCACGCAATTCTTGTACCATCATGCGCATTTCATGCGCGAGATTCGGGCCCGGCCCCTCTTGTTGCGGTCCGTTGTGCTGTGGGGTGTTGTGCTGTGGGGTGTTGTGTTGTGGTCCGTTGTGTTGTGGTCCGTTGTGTTGCGGTCCGTCGTGCTGTGAGGCGTTGTGCTGTGGGGCGTTGTGTTGTGGTCCGTCGTGTTGTGGTCCGTCGTGTTGTGGGCCATTGTGTTGTGGTCCGTTGTGTTGTTGGGTGTCGTTCCGTGGGCGATCCTCGCGACGTTGATCGTTGCGAGGTTGGTTTGGACTTTCCGGACCCGGATTGCCTTGTGGCGATCGCTCGCGTCGGGGAGGTTGGTGGTTCTGTGGTTCGCGCAAGTTGTGGGCGATTTGGTGGCTAAGTTCGACGACTCGTTCCGGCTGGCGTTGCTTGATGGCTTGTGTCAATTGTTCATACAATTCACGAACCACTCGTTCCGCTTCAGGGGCTGGTTCATTGTCGCGACGCTTTGAATCCCTATTATTGGACTCACGGTTGTTAGGTTCACGATTGTTAGGTTCACGTGGACGCTCGATTGCCTCACGCTTTTCTTGTTGTTCGACACGACGTTTGGGAGTTCCGTCGCTTCGCTTTCGCGGGGTCTGGTCTTGTTTTTGCGAGGGCTGTTTGTTTTCGCTTGGTCGATCGCCGCGCAGTTCGCGAATTTGCATTTCGATATTTCGTTGAAACTCGACGAGTTGTCTTTCCGTTGCTTCGGCTTCCTCTTTTCGACCCGCTTCAATCAGCACGGCAAGATGTCGCTTCATTGCTTGTGTTTCGCGCTGAAGATTCTCTTTCAGGGCAGCGATTCGTTCTTCGACGGGCTCTTGACCTGAGGTAAAGTTTTCCATGCCAGCCCCACCGCCCAGCAAGATGCAATAACTCAGGGCGACAAGAAAGTTTCGAAACATCGGCGGGCGAATTCGACCGTTTTTAGGTGCGAATCGTGTCATGGGAGGGTCCTTTCGAAATGGGAGGCTCGTGTTTGAGCCAGGGTCATCGCAATTTTCGGCGATGCGAATCAACTACAGCAGGAAGCAGCCTGCCCCCGTCCGCTCCCGTTCAGCAACGAGCTCTATTGCTGTGTCACAACCCAAACCGGGGGTCTGGTAAAGGGGGTCAGGAGTCCATTGTGCGAAACACCCCCAGGGCCGTTCCGGCAATTGACTCCTGACCCCGTTACCAGACCAACCCCAAAACCTAATTGTGACAAAGCGCTAGTATACACCAAATCGCCAATCAACGCGATTGATCGGCGGAGCGTTTCACCGTA
This sequence comes from Pirellulaceae bacterium, assembly GCA_041741535.1. Classification (GTDB taxonomy): domain Bacteria; phylum Planctomycetota; class Planctomycetia; order Pirellulales; family Pirellulaceae; genus M30B19. The sequence continues at coordinate 138,115 of JBGSJV010000067.1, read as the reverse complement.
TGGACTTGGTATTCCAGCGTCCGCGTTTTAGGGTGTCTAGCCAAACGGCCGTCAACAAGACAGCACCCAAGACGATTTTTTGATTGAACGGATCGATGTTCGTCAGATTCATGCCGTTTTTTATCACCGCGATGATAAAAGCGCCGATCAATGTTCCCAAAACTTTTCCGCGTCCACCGGCCAGCGAAGTGCCGCCAACGACTACCGAAGCGATCACCTCCAGTTCGTACATCAGACCAAACTTGGGGTCTCCGGCTTGCAACATGGACGATAAAACGATTCCACCCAATCCAGCCAGGCAACCGGAAATCATGTAGACACCAATTAGGCACGGAGTCATGGGAACCCCGGACAACCTTGCGGCTTCGGGATTGCTGCCGATGGCGTAAACGTAACGACCGAAGACCGTTCGCGACATGAGCACGTAGGCGACAGCATAGAGCAGGACCATCATGAGAATGGGGTTGGGAATTCCGGAAATTGTACCGCCCCCCAGCCAAAAGTAGGCTCGCGGCAGTTCAGGGATCGAAGCTCCGGCGGCCAAGCGAAAAGCCAATCCGCTGGCCATTAGCATCACACCCAAGGTCACAATAAATGGCGGCAAGCGAAACAGGGTGATCATCACGCCATTGAATCCTCCCACAATCATGCAAGTGATGATGCCCAACAACGTAGCGCCGATGACGCCACCCACACCGGCCGCCGCACCTCCTTGGTAGTCGCGCAAGAACAACGCGCTGACCACTGAAGCGAGCGCGACCAGCGATCCGACCGACAAATCGATTCCGCCCGTCAATATGACCAGCGTCATTCCAATGGCAATGATCGCGTACACGGCCGTCTGATTGGCGACGCCCATTAGATTGGAACGTTTGAGGAAGTTGGGCCAGTAATAAGACTGAGGTTTGAACGATGGCAGCTCACGGGTCGTCGGGAATTGCGCGAAAACCGACCAACGACTCGAGACGTCATTGACCGCCAGGGCCGTTGGTTGTTGGCCCGATTCCGACAGCTCCAAGATGGCGCCTCGCGCCGCGGCTGGATCCCCGTTGATGACTCTCAAGACCGTTGCGCCCAGGTGGCGAAGTTCGTCCGCCAGCGCGGTGGTGAAGGCTACATCTTCCGCCGTTGGTCTTCCTACGATCAAGACACGAGCCGCCGCGCCCTGTTGTTGAAATATTTGTCGGGCCACTTGTTGCCCAGCGTCGGACCCTGTTGGATGCTGCTCGGTGTACGTTAGGATGCTGAACAACCCAATCAACCCCAACAACACAAACGACATGCCATAATCGCGAACGAATGGTTGTAACCAACGTGAATACCGAAGAGCTGTGGCTCGTTTTTCAGTTTCGCCGGAGATTCGGCTGTCTTGTTGCGATGCCATGCTGATATTTTTCCTTAGCCGATGGCGTATTGCATGATCTGTGCTTGCGTTGCCCGACTAGGGTCGAGCACTTCTCCAGTAATCCACCCTTCGTGCATGACGAGGATTCGATCGCTCATCCCCAAGACTTCTGGCAGTTCGGAACTGATCATGATGATCGCTTTTCCGGCATGAGCCAATTGATTGATGAGCAAGTAGATTTCGTATTTGGCCCCGACATCAATTCCCCGGGTCGGTTCGTCGAACATAATGACCTCTGCGTTGGCTTGCAACCATTTGGCCAATACGACCTTCTGCTGATTGCCACCTGATAAATGGGTGGCCAACGTTTCGGCGTGCGGAACTTTGATCTGTAGTTTCTCGCGGAACCCCGACCAAGCCAGATGTTCTTGCCGTTGGCGAACAAAGCCGCCGGTCGAAAACTCACGCAAGTTCGGCAAGCCAAAGTTCTCGCGAACACTTCGTTCCAACAACAGACCTTGGTGTTTTCGATCTTCCGTCAAGAGGCAGATCCCTTCGCGAATGGCGTCACGCGGACTGCGGATCGACAGGGTGCGACCATCCAAATGAACACTGCCGGAGTCGCGACGGTCGGCCCCAAATATCAAGCGAGCCACTTCCGTGCGCCCCGCGCCGACCAATCCCGTGATCCCCAATACTTCTCCAGCCCGAACCTGAAACGACACGTCTCGGACCGCGGCGCCTCGGCGAAGATTCTTGACTTCTAGTCGCACCGCTCCGGCTGCAACGGCTTGTTTGGGAAACTCGTTTTCAATTTGCCGCCCGACCATCCATTCGATCATGGTTTGCCGTTCCAGTTCGGAGCGGGCGAGAGTACCAACGTATTGACCATCGCGAAGAATCGTCGCTCGATCTGCGATCTGTTCGACTTCGTCCAATCGATGACTGATGTAGATCACGCCTAACCCCTGCGTGCGCAATTCACAGATGACAGCCAATAGTCGATCCACTTCCGCCGGAGTCAACGCCGTTGTGGGTTCGTCCATGACCAATAGACGCGCTTCTTTGGTGAGGGCTTTGGCGATCTCGACGATTTGCTGTTGGGCGATTGAGAGTTCATGGCACGGGACATCCAACGGGATCGGCACGCCCAATCGTGAGAACAGGTCTTGGGCTCGATCTTGTTCTTGCTGGAGTCGCAAAAAGCCCCAGGTTGACCGCTCCTGTCCGAGAAACAAATTTTCGGTCGCTGTTAGCGAGGGGGCCAGGTTGAATTCTTGATAGATGATCCCAATGCCGGCATCCAAAGCCGCGCGAGGTGACGTAAACGCCACGGATTGGCCGGCGATTTCGATCGTTCCGTCGTCCGGTTGATGCACGCCCCCCAAGATCTTGATCAGCGTACTTTTGCCCGCGCCGTTTTCTCCCAACAATGCATGAACTTCGCCGCTTCGCACGGTTAACTCGACACTGCGGAGCGCTTGAACCCCGGGGAACGACTTCGATACGCTCCGCATTCTTAAGAGCGGTACTAGGCCAGTCTGCGGAGCGATCGAGTCCGACATGCACGACCCTTTTAAAAGCAAGCGTCTATCCGAACCCGACAACCAATCGTCGCTATTTTAAACTGGGATCAGCGGCGGCATCGGTTTGGCGATAGAGTTTCGTCGGGATCAACACTTCTTTTGGGACCTCGTCGCCGCGAAAATACTGCAACACGATTTCAATGGTCCGTTTCCCAATTTGGTCGGGGAACTGAATCGGATCGCAGTAGATCTTGCCGTCTCGAATCGCTTGCTTCCCGGTGGTTTGTCCGTCGAATCCAATCAACTTGATTTGGTCGTGTTTGCCGGCTGCTTCCAGTGCCGCGTAAGCCCCAAGCGCCGACGGATCATTGATGGCAAAAATTGCAGCGAGGTCGGGGTTGGATTGTACGGCATCGCGCGCGGCATCATGGCCTTTGTCCCGGGCTCCGCCACTGTCCAGCGTCGCGACGATTTCGATCCGACCGCCCCGACCGCTCGTATTGTGTGCTTCCACAATTTCGAGAAAGCCTTTGACCCTTAGTTGGCAGGACTCCACTTGTTGGTAACTCAAAATTGCAATCTTGCCCCCGGTCTCGCCGACCAGTTCCAGCATTGCCTCGCCCGCCAATCGCCCGCCCTGCAAATTGTCGGTGGCAATGTGGCTAATGACTTGTCCAGCATCCCCCGCGTAGGCAATGTCGTTGGTGAATACGGGAATACCCGCCGCGTTTGCTTTTTGAATCGCGGGCCCAATGGACTGGGAATCGGCCGGATTGAGAATGATGGCGCTCACGCCGCGCACAATAAAATCGTCGATCTGATCGGCTTGTTTCTTGACGTCCGAGTCCGCGGAAACCTCCAGCAATTCATAGCCTGCGTCCGCGGCCGCTTCGCGCATGTTCGCGGAGATCTCTTGGAAGAACGGATTCGTCAGCGTGATCGCGCTGTAACCAATCGTTCCGCGTGTCGTCGAAGTGTTTGGCGTGGCTGGTGCCTGCTCCGGCGCTGAAGTGCCTCCACAACCGGCAACCAAAGTCCACAGAACCGCCACGATCATGAAAGAAAGAAATCGCATATCAAACCACGCGGAGTTTGGAGGGCAGGTAAATCGGCGATGGTCCTATTTTCGGAGGACCAAAACCGGGCAATGGGCCAAGCGAACCACTCGTTCTGCCACGCTGCCCAACAGCAGACGCGACAATCCCGTGTGGCCATGCGACGAAATCACGATCAACTCGGCACCGTGGTCTTTGGCATAGTCGGTGATCGACAAACCGGGATCGCCCACCAGCACTTTGAAATGAACACCTGTCCACTCCGTTCGCGATGCGAGCACGGTTTGGAAGGAATCTTCACAGTGCTTGATGATCGAACCTTCGTCCAGCGAGCCCCACACCACACCCGGCTCCATCACCGGCGGAAGCTGCGTCACGTGAACGACGTGAATCAGATCGGGGTCTTTGGCCAATCCAAGCGCCTTGGAGAGCGCCTCTTGCGACATGTCCGAGAAATCCCAAGGTACAATGACCGGTTTACCACTCAATAGGTTCATCGTTGATTCTCCTGTTAGGCAATACTTTGGATGTTTGACTACGGTCTGCGTCCCTAAATCTAGGCTCTGTCCCCAAAGGGGTCTGACCCTTGGGAGGGCATGTAATCGTTTCGGACAAAAAGGCATGACCGGAGTGGGTCAGACCCTTAATGGGACAAAGCCTAGCAAACGCTGGACCTCCACTGCCCATCTGTATTGTACTCCATTGACGACGGTGCCCCAATTGGTCAGATCGTCGCTGTGGTGCGACCCCAATATCCAAGTCCATCGTGGTCGAATTGAATTTCTTGGCCCCGTGGTTCCGTAGCAAACCAAGCTTGATCATTAGCCTCCCGTTGGCGAAAGACCCATTGTCCACCGACCATCGTCATGACGGGCCAACCGGTCAACGTTTCACCGTCCCACGGGCTCCAACGGCATTTGGTTTGCTGGTCTTGATTCCGAATGGTTCGTTGGGACTGCAAATCGACCAAGGCCAAGTCCGCATCGAAACCGGGCAACAAATGGCCTTTGTCTTTCAAGTTCCAAACGGCGGCTGGGGCCTCGCACATCCACCGCACCACTTGCTCGATCCGGCATCGCCCCAGATTCACTTGATGGAGGAACAGGGCCAAAGAGTTCTCCACCGCTGGCAGCCCGGAAGGACTTGCCGGATACGGCTGTTGCTTTTCTGCCCAGGTGTGGGGGGCGTGATCGGTCGCCACGACTTGAATCGATCCATCCAACAACGCCTGCCACAACCCTTCGTTGTCGCTGCGGAATTTGATCGATGGATTCATCTGGATGAGGGAACCCAAACGTGGGTAATCGTCGACCGAAAAAAACAAATGATGCGGGCACACTTCGGCGGTGATCAACTGTTGATGGTCACGGATCTCTGCGATCTCTGCGGCGGTGGACACATGCAAGACATGAAACCGATGCCGGTGTCGCTTGGCCAAACTTATTGCTCGCCGAGTCGCCAAGAGTGCGGCCGCATGATCGCGTATCTGCGAATGGACGGCGACATCGTGACTCCCGGCCAACCGGGCTGCGTTGGCCCGCACCGTCGCTTCGTCTTCACAATGCGCCGTTATCGGTAACGTGGTTTCCGCAAAGATCCGTTCCAAATCATCTTGCTGATCGACCAACAAGTCTCCGGTACTGCTACCAATGAAGATCTTGATCCCTGGTGTGCGCCGAGCTCGCTTGAGTTCTGCGACATTGTGGGGTGTGGCGCCGATGTAAAATCCGTAGTTCACCAAGCAACAGTGGGCAGCCATGTCCAACTTCTGGTGCAGCAAGTCCACACTGACCGTTGCCGGTTTGGTGTTGGGCATTTCGAGAAAGCTGGTGACGCCACCTTTCGCGCACGCCCGAGTCGCGTGGGCCAAGTCTTCTTTATGCTCGAGACCCGGTTGTCGAAAATGCACTTGATCGTCAATCACGCCGGGCAAAACATGCAAGCCGGAAGCGTCGACCAACTCGTCATAGGAGGTTGCCGGCCCTGGGTCCACAGCGATGATCTTGACACCACTCACCAAGAGGTCAGCGACTCGGCTGTTCGTTCCCGAGACGAGCGTCCCGCCCCGGATTAAGATTCGTTTCATAGGTACATCCCGAGGTAGCCCCCCTTCGCTTGGGCCTGTTGTTCCAGTTCATCGAGCCGTTGTTGGGTGCGAGCCAGGTCGCCCGCATGAATGTATCTGTCGAATTCGATCTCGACCGCTCGAATGACGGTCTTGGCCAGCCAACTCACGATGCTTTGCTCCAACCAGTCACACGTCTCTTGTTGGAGTTCCACGGTCAAGTCTGACGATACGGTGTTTTGGTCTTGACTATCCGTCAACACGACTCCGAAAAAGCTAAACGTAATCTGTCCCAACTGAGGGTGATTCGTCAAATGAAAGCAACAACGCCCGCGGTTCAAGAAATAGGTGTTGTGGATGCCATGTTTTTCGGCGGCTAGGCGAAGGGACGTCCACAACCGCTCGAACCCTGGGCTGGCGTCTGCCGGCAACGGTCGGTTGGCGGTGCTTCGCAATGGCAAACAATCAAATTCGATGTCCACTCGGGGGGGACACGGAGCTGCATTCGAGCTTGACATGGACGTGATCCTTTTTTGGAGAGCATCGCTTGTCCCCGCAGGAAACGGCGCCATTCCGGGAGACGCTCAGCCTATCACAACCCAAGACGATCGAAAAGCAATGCAGCCCACAAACTGGCCTCGTCACAGGCTCGACTTGTAGCGTAAGATGCTGACTTGGCGGTGACCGCGGCGTCTCCCGTCCGACTCTCGTTCCCCAAGCTTTCCACTAATCGACGCTGATTCCATGAGCGATTTTCGCGTCCAACTTGACATCTTTCGCGGGCCGCTTGATTTGCTGTTGCATTTGGTCCGCAAACATGAACTGGAGATTTCCACGCTCCAATTGGGACGGATTGCTGAACAATTCCAGAACTACTTGGAAGTTCTCCAAGAAATCGACATCAACGCGGTCGGCGACTTCTTGGAAGTTGCTGGGCTTCTGATCGAGATGAAGTCACAAGCCTTGCTGCCTCGCCCCGTTCCCGTTGAGGACGAGGAGGGCGTTTGGACGGATCCTCGCGAACAATTGGTCGATCGCTTATTGGAATACAAACAATTTCGCGACGCTGCGACGCTGCTTAACGAACGCGGCTTGCAATGGCAGCAGCGATACGCACGCTTGGCGAATGACTTGCCGCCGCGCGAGATCGCGCCCCAGGATCAACCCATCCAAGAAATAGCGTTGTGGGACTTGGTCAGTGCGGTCGGGCGAATCTTGAAACAACATCGAGTCCCCACGCAACATGCGGTCATCTACGACGAAACTCCGATTCACGTGTATGTCGGACAGATTCACGAGTCCCTCCGCGATAGCGGCCAAGTCATGTTTTCCGAGATGTTTCGTCCCGGGATGCACAAGTCTTCTATTGTGGGCGTGTTTTTGGCAGTGCTCGAACTGATTCGCCATCACGCCGTCGTTGCGTTGCAAGAAGATGTCCACGGCGACATTCGCTTGATGCGCGGTGAAACATTCGCCGCCGACTTGGATCTAAGCAAGATCGATACCTACGGCGGTACTGCGACAAACGCAGAGCCCGCCATGCCTAACCTTCAACCACTGTCAGAAAACACAAAGTCATGAACCAAGAAGAAAACGCCAACTACAATTCCCCTACGGAACAATCTCGGACGGCGTCTGCCTACCGACCGCTGCGAATTTGGATTCCAGTGATCCTACTCGTTTTGATGGTCGTTGCGCGATACTTCATGACTTGGTTCCCGGAAGTCCCCATGGTGTGGATGGTAGGGTCGTTTGTGCCCTTCTTGTTGAGTCTGGTGGTCTTCGGTTGGTGGGTGACGCTGTCACGAGCCACTTGGCCCGAGCGCTTCCTGGGTGTGGTTGGAATCGGTTTGATTCTGGCGATCACCGTGGCGGTCATGGATCCTTCGATGCGTGGGGCCCCCGTTTTAGTCTTGACCCTGCCCACGACCATGGCGACCTTTGCCATTGGGCTCATTGCGCAAAGTCGCGTGCTCCAGATCCGACGAACTTGGGTCGCACTGTTGTTGGCGGCGATCGCAGCCAGCGGATCAGCAATGTTAAAAAACGATGGTGCGACGGGGAGATTTAGCTTCGGGTTTTCCTGGCGCTGGCAACCAACTCCGGAAGAAGAGTTCTTGGCTCAGCGCTCCACCAATATTCGCGCAACTCGTCAACCCACCAGCGAGAGCTTTCAGCAACCGGTTTGGCCCGGATTTCGCGGACCAGAACGAGACGGCTCGCAACACGGGCAAGTCTTTAGCGCCGATTGGAAGTCGCAGCCACCGAAAGAAATTTGGCGCGTCAAGCTCGGACCGGCTTGGTCCTCGTTTGCCGTCGCGGATCAGTTCCTCGTGACGCAAGAACAACGTGGGCCAAGCGAAGCCATCGTATGCTACGACGCCGAAAACGGATTGGAAGTGTGGGCTCGAGAAATCGAATCGCGATTCTTTGATGATTTGGGTGGCTTGGGCCCCCGCGCCACCCCCACAATTGCGGACGGGCGAGTGTTTGCCTTGGGCGCGGAAGGCTGGCTCGTGTGTCTGGAAGCGACCGCCGGCGAGATTGTTTGGCAGGTCGATATGCGCGCGCTGACGAAAGAAGATCCACCCATGTGGGGCTATTCTTGCTCGCCGTTGGTCCACAATGGACTGGTGATTGTTCATGCCGTGGGAGCGGGTGATTTGGGAATTGTGGCCTTTGATGCGACATCGGGCGAAGTGCGTTGGTCGGTACCCGCCAACAAACAGTCGTACAGTTCCGTGCATTTGACGAAATTTTTTGGTGGCGAGCAGTTGGTGTTTCTCGGCGGCGACGGAGCGCTGTTCTTGGACCCGGCGACTGGGAAAACCTTGCATCAGCATCCCCACGAGATCGCCGGCTATCGTGCCGTACAACCCGCGGTCATCGACTCCCAGCGTTTGATGTTTACCAGCGAGTTCGCAGGCGCTCGCGTTATCGAACTGGCTCCGAGCGAAACCGGGCTGACTTCCAAAGAGGTCTGGACTTCACGTAGTCTAAAACCCGACTTCAACGATTTCGTCGTTCACCAAGGATATGCTTACGGTTTCGATGGAGCGGTGTTCGCCTGCGTGGATCTGAAAGATGGACAACGGCGTTGGAAGCAGGGACGTTATGGCAAAGGGCAAGTCCTGCTCCTCGCCGACTCGAATCTACTGCTTGTCATCGCCGAAGAATCGGGTGAACTGGTGCTGCTGGAAACCAACCCCGACGAACACGTGGAACGCAGCTCGCTTCAATCGCTCGATGGCAAGACGTGGAATCACCCCGTCGTCGTCGGCAACCGACTGTATCTCCGCAATGCCAAAGAAGCCGTCTGTTACGAACTGCCGTAATCTGGGTGTTCGTCGCGCGGATGCTAGCAGGCTTTGCGGGGTGTTGGCGAATAACCGGAAAGACCGGCGGTTAGCGATGGCAAAACGAACTTGCGACAGGTGCCGTTTGTTTTCTAAGATGAACGGCACCTCGGAGCGGCCTCGCCAGCGCTAGAGCGTTGCCACGCTGAAAAAGTGGGATAGCTGCGTTTACCCAAACGCGGATTTCCCCGAGCGCAACACGCTTTGGTAAACGTAGCTACTCGCAAATCAAAGCTTGACGAAGCGCTGGAACTTTCTCCACCAACAGTTGCCATGGACGAAAAAGAACAAATCCTCAGCGAATCCGAAGTTGAAAGCCTGCTGGAGAATCTGGCACCGGCCGAGCCGACGCCGGTCGCCAAGCCACGGGAGCGGGCGTCGGCCAAACCCAAGCTCAAGGTCACTCCTTACGACTTCAAGCGTCCGGAGCGGGTAGGCAAAGAGCAGATGCGGGCGTTGCAAAGCCTGCATGAGGGTTTCGGACGTAACTTTGGGTCATCCCTGTCGGCCTTGTTGCGAACGGTGGTGGAAGTCAAATTGACTAGCGTCGATCAATTGACCTTCGCGGAGTTTGTGTTTGGTCTGGAAGTGCCAACCTGCTTTATTGTGTTGGATGCCGAGCCCTTGAAGGGCAATTTCATTGTCGATATCAACCCTTCGATCCTGTATCCGATGTTGGACCGAATGCTGGGCGGAGGGAAAGAAGACCCGGTCATGTTGCGCCGTCCCATGACTGAAATCGAACGCCGCTTGAGCCAACGGATCACGAATCTGTTCTTGGAGCACTTGCAACAGTCTTGGTCCAACGTCATCGATCTGGAATTCAACATCATTCGTTTGGAAAGCAATCCCCAATTGGTGTCGATCGTGCCGCCAAATGAAGTGGTGGTGTTGATCGGCTTTGAGATCGCGATGCAAGGTTTGCGTGGCTTGATCAATTTGTGCATCCCGTACAACAGCATCGAACGATTTAGCAGCACCTTGGTGGCCAACAGTTGGAGCGGTTATGGTCGGGGCATGATCAATTCCGAAACGCAGGCCCACATCGGCATGGCGGTCGAGCAATCGGAAGCCGAGCTGATCGTGACGTTGGCAACCTCGCGAATCACGACCTCCGAGTTGCTGGGATTGCGGGTCGGTGACGTGATCACCACCAGCCACGACGTTCACGCGCCACTGGTGGTCAGCATTGGCAACCAGGAGCGCTATCTCGGCATGCCCGGCGCGATGAAGGGCAAAAAGGCGATCCAAATTCAAGAAGTTGTACCGCCCGTCGAACGACCCAAGCCCAATAAACCATCAGGCGAGCGGTCCGAAAAGATCGTTGCTCCAAAAACGTGATCGGGCCGGCATTTGGGCCAGTTCACAGTACCCGGCCATGAATCAACGTCCGTTGCGCAATCGCTGGTCCGTCGTGGACCATGCCGCTTGCCTCTCGGCCTACTTCCGCTATAAGTTAGGACCCAACTTGGGATACCAAATTTACTGTTCTGGGAGTCGAAGATTTTGATCGTTTATCCAGCAATCGACATTCGCGGTGGGAAATGTGTTCGGCTCATCAAAGGGGACTACTCGCGCGAGTTGGTTTACGGCGATGATCCGGCGGACGTGGCCGAGCGTTGGCAAGCCGCTGGGGCTCGCGTGTTGCATTTGGTCGATTTGGATGCCGCCAAGAGTGGGCAACCCACGAACTTGGCGACCATCGAACGTATTCGCCAGCGAGTGACCATCGATCTTCAAGTGGGAGGTGGCATTCGCGACGAGGTCATTATCCAACGGTATTTGGACTTGGGCGTTCGACAATTGGTGGTGGGGACCCAAGCCGTGCGGCAACCGGAGTGGTTCGCAGAAATGACCCACCGGTTTCCCCAACGATTGGTCGCGGGGATTGACGCTCACGCCGGACAAGTCGCGACGGATGGTTGGACGCAGGCCAGCGGTCAAACTCCGGTGGCGATGGCCCAATCCCTCGAACGACTGCCCTTGGCGGCGATCGTTTACACCGACATTGCGACCGATGGCATGCTGCAAGGTCCCAATGTTTCGGCGATGGCTCAGATGGCGGCGGCCGTGGCGGTTCCGATCATTGCTTCCGGCGGAGTGACACGGCCCGACGATGTACGGCGATTGGCGGAAGCTGGGGTTGCTGGTTGTATTGTCGGACGAACATTGTACGAAGGCCACATGACGCTTGAAGAAGCATTGGCGGCCGCCGAGTCCGCTCAGTCGTGACGCTTCATGGACCAAACGCTTGCTACAATATCCCGAGCCGACTCCCAAGTGGCCAAACAAGCCAATTCCAATGGAAGTCCGCTTGAGTTGATCGACCTGCACCTGACTTGCGAACGACTTGCGAAAGTAGAACATGAACGCTGCCCACAATGCTGATTTGAAGTCACTGGTTCGCGGATTGGTCCAGTCCTATCAACCGGCCGAAAAGCATATCAATCATTTGGGTTGCTGGATGCCGAAGATTGAAACGGTTCAGCACATTATTAGTCTGTTGAAAGATATCCTCTTCCCTGGGTTCCGCTTGGAAGGCGCGACTGCCGACAACGTCGAGTATCGAATTGGTGCGGCGCTGGATCAAGTCTTTCAGGCTTTATCGGACCAGATCGATCGTGCGCTCAAACATCCGGTAGCGGGCCAGCCTTGCGAGACGGACAAGCAGCCGCCGTCGAAGTCGGCTCGCGAACTGACTTACGAATTCTTGGAGCAGATTCCGCAGATCCGGGCAATTTTGGAGACGGATGTCGAGGCCGCATTTTTGGGTGACCCAGCGTGTCGCTCGCGGGACGAGGTGATCTTTTGTTATCCGGGTTTTGAAGCAATCACCATCCATCGATTGAGTCACGAACTTTATCGAATGGGTGTACCGTTTATCCCGCGGATGTTCAGCGAATTGGCGCATCGTCGAACGGGCATCGATATTCACCCGGGCGCTCAGATCGGGCACCATTTCTTTATCGATCACGGCACGGGTGTGGTGATTGGCGAAACCTGCGAGATTGGCAATCACTGCAAGATCTATCAAGGCGTGACCTTGGGGGCCTTGAGTTTCCCGACCGACTCCGAGGGCAATTTGGTTCGCGACCAGAAGCGGCACCCGACGTTGGAGGACCATGTTGTGATTTATGCCAATGCCACGGTCTTGGGCGGCAACACCGTGTTGGGCCGCAAAGCAGTTATTGGTTCCAGCGTCTGGATTACCGCTTCCGTCAGCGCGGAGAGCAGCGTCGTGATGGAGAAACCACGGCTAAAGATCAAGTCCAAAGAAACATCACAACCCGTAAGCTGGGACTATCACATCTAAATTTGGGGAGATAACTGTTGGGACAAGTTCAGGCCAAAAAAAGCCGAGAGGAGACTTCACCCGAATCCCATTGTTTGCAGCGAGTTCACACCTTGGACTGACACAACGTCTTTCTCGAATGACAGTCTTTCTCGAATACACTGGTGGAAACCGAACCTCAACTTCGATAAACTTCGGCTTTTTGCCCGGCGCGGGCTTCCTGATAACATGACTCAGAGCTACCAATGGCCAAAAAGAAGACCACTTCAATTTCCCCAAGTTTTGAAGACATTAAAAAGGCAATTGTTGTTGGACTGTTTTCAATTGACGAACTGCTTGACAAATTTGTCCTAAAAGGTGGCAATGCACTTTCGCTTGTTTATGACATATCAACACGCGCTTCACTCGATATTGACCTTTCGATTCCGGGCGAATTTGAGGATCTGCAAAAAGCCGCTAACCAAGTTGAGTCCGCCCTTCGTGCAAGCTTTGATCAACTCTCTCTAAAATTATTTGACTTTTCGATGACTGAAGTGCCTCACGAGGTATCAAGCCATTTAGCAGGATTTTGGGGCGGCTACAAGGTCGAATTCAAGCTTATCGAAAACAGCAAGTTCCAAGATCATTGCCAGGATCTGGAGTGGCTAAGAAGGAATAGCGTTTTGGTCGGCGGAAGTAATGTTCGGCGGTTCGAGATCGACATAAGCAAGTATGAGTATTGTGCGGAGAAGCGTGGTCGCGAGTTTGATGGATACAGGATCTACGTGTACTCACCTGCAATGATTGTATGCGAAAAATTGCGGGCAATTTGTCAGCAGATCGATGAGTATAGGGCTTTAGTCGGTAAACATAAAGCTAAGAGAGCTCGTGACTTCTTCGACATCCATCAGATTTGCATGAAGGAGTCGTTCGAACCAACCCACGAGTCATTTCGTGAGACGATTAGGAAGGTATTCGAAGTCAAGAAGGTTCCTCTAAGCTTGTTAGCTAAAATAAAGGGTGAACGCGATTATCACGAGCCAGACTTTATAAGAGTAAAGGCGACCGTCGATAATTCTTTTAACTTGAAGGACTTTGACTTTTACTTTCAGTACACACTTGAATTAGTAGAGCGGCTAGAAACCTTTTGGGATGTATAGCCGCCATTTCTTGATGTACTCGGTTTCTTTCATTTTGTAGTCAAGTCTAAAGTCAAACTCGATTTTGAATTCCTCAAGCTGGTTGATTTGAGCCTTCGTGTATTTGCCACTTCGTTCCAAGTAATAGCCAATGGATTGATGATACGGATATGTGTAACCAATTTGCCGTAGGTACGCACATAGGCGATTTATGGATACTTGCCCTGCCGCCGCCGAGAAAGATTTCGCTACTTCAGCAATTCCCCCGGAGTAGACTGCTCGTACCGTAATGTCAATTAGCGTTCGCTCAAGATTTGTCGTTCGAATAGTCACGTTGTCGCCGATGTTTTTTTCGATTACGCCCAACTGATCGGTATTGGCTCCGTTTAACAAGTGGATTGTGTACTCTCTAAATGAAGCAACGTTGTTCGTTGTTCTGCATTCAGTAGCGAACGATCTGTTAATCCCCGCCTGAGTAAGTTCTCCGCCGCCGGGCCTCAGGCTTTGTTCGATGTTGAAGTAGATTGCTTTGGGAATTTGTTCAGTAAGTCCATGAAAACTCACTGCCGAATAGTGACTAAAGTACCCGTCCTGATGGATTGATTGTGCAAGCTCAAAAGGCCCAATGTTTCCAATCGAGTATCTTGAGATAGGACGCGGAAATTTCAATCTATGTGTCTGAAGGTTGATGCTCTTTTCGAGGAACTCGACGAATTGATTGACGGTTGTCTTTTGAGCCAAACGCCAGAAATTTCGGTTCTCGGACAGAAGCTGTTCGAGGTCACCCTTGGAAAAGGTTTTTCTTTGGGCCTTCACAACCGTGGCGACGATGTCCGCTTTCGCGATGCTCAATCTCGATCTGGGTGCCATGTTCAATCACCGGGACGGGGGCAATAAGGGCGTTTGCGGTTTTATATACACGTCACCAAACGTCTTTGCTGGCCGATTTGCGCAAGTACCTTTTCCGACGATCTGGATTCGCGAAATCGGCTAAGCCGCCCAATCTGGGCAGGTTTCAGGCAATTCAATTTGGCACACCCTGATGTATATATACATCAGGGTGCGTCGATGTCAATTCTTAAATGAGGATTTGTGGCATTTTGATTCATTTAACGATGAGAAAATTTGAAGTCTTCCGGTTTTCCACCAACAGTGCCCCAGGTGAGCCTTGACTTTCGTTATATATAGAGCTACACTGAGTACATGTACTCAGTGTAGCGACATTAATGATTGCTAATTTCATGTCCCAATTTTCTACAAAAACTGGTTCAATCAACTAACCAGGCTGCCATTTAAATGGATATCTACCGAGCACCTTTCGCTTCGTCACGCACGTGACGAAATTCACTGAATGGCTGGCGTGGTTCGTCGCTACCGAAACCGGGGCGAGCTCGAAGTGCAGGGCGCCAATCGTATGTGTGAAATTTCTTGAGCCGCGTTTGGCAAACAGATGGAGGGCTCGGCTCGCCAGTGCAAATTACATAATGCTCCTCGACCAGTCTCAATTGGCTCACGTGGCTGGTAAACCTTCGTAATAGTTCGATCCGACTTTGGGGAGCACGCCACTTGGTAGCTTTGGAATTCGCCGATTCAATCGCAGAATATTGAACACTTCACATGGATAATGGATATTCAAAGTCATCTATGCGTTCTAAAACTTCCAAGTAGCTGCTGCCGAGCGTGGAAGAGTGCTTTGACAAAGTAACGAAGCGAGGTAGTTACACCAAAAAACCTACTATCCCCGAGTAGCACTACGCTTTGCCGATCGTCAGTACTCAAAATTAAAGTTCGACAGTGCATTTTGCCGTCACGTACATGGCCAGTTGCGAACATCTCGCGGTCCATTTGGACGGGGAATTTCCTCTAATTGCAAACCAAAGTGGGGGGTCTAGAATCAAGGAGCGTTTTTCAGTGTTTCGATTGTTGGAGAGGTCACAATGTGTGCAGGCATGAAGTTGGTCCATCGTTCCATCATCGCAATTTGTGCCGCTTTGTTTCTTGTGTCGTACGCGACAGGTCAGGAGACCAATGATCCGCCCAGCGCTGACGAAACATCACTGACCGGTGTCGATTGGCTCACTGGATCGGATTCCACATTGATGTTTCATGTTCGGGGCACGTTTGTTGATAGTGACGGACAACCCATTCAAGGCGTTTCTGCATCCGCTCAATTGATGTCCGCCAAAAGCGAACCTCGAGCCATCGAAATTGCGGTTGATGGCAACAAATTCGGATTTGATGTCCCGACCGACGAATGGTATTCGATGTTCATTGCTGCCCGCAATGACGCTGGCGACAAGCTCGCTTTCAAAATGCTCGTGAGGAATCAAATCCGCCAGGCCGCCTCGGAGGGGCTCGAGATTAGGCTCGAGCCAACAACGCGGACGATCGCCGTCAAGGTATTGGACGGACAGCAACCAGTTGCCAATGCCGAAGTCATGGTGAGGTTGAACGGGCAGCCATTGCAGACAAGATCCAACGCCAGCGGCACGGCGGTCTTCAACTGTCTGTCGGACCAGAGATTGGATCAAATCACGGCCTGGCAAGGCAATCAGAGATTGGGTGGATTTTCGTTCGGTAGACAGCCATTTCGCGATCCCACCGCCAATGATCATACCGTGCAATTGGTTCCTTCGCGGTCGCAAAAAATCCGGTTGCTGGACGAAGACGATAATCCGATTGCCGGCGTGCCGTTTACATTGCTGGTTGCAACCCCCAAACCGAACTTCAACTTTTTCGGAGCCAGCGAGCATTGCACGATGACGTCGGATCAAAATGGCGAGGCAGTTGCCAATTGGTTTCCTGACTGGGAGGACGTCCACTGCCAAGTCGATCTCTTGACGGACGATTGGATGGTCAGTAATCATCCGAATGTGGTCTTTGTCGATGGATTGCTTCTGGTCAAATTACAGCGAAGCCGAAATCGTGACCGTCAACGGGTTACGGGGCGGCTGCGTTATGCCGACGGACCTCCAGGGTTCCTGGGCGGATATCAAGTCAGGTTCTACTCGTTTCAAGGTGAAGTCGAACATCGCAGTGATGTGTTAGACGCAAATACGAATCCCGATGGCACGTTTTCAATCAAGGTTCTGCCCGATGCCACCTATAGTTATTTTGTCGATGACACCCAATGGGTCAGCAAATCTTCGGATGCGATTCTTTTCGATTCGAGTACGGGCAAGGCGGGCGAACCGCTGATCGAAATCATGAGAGGCCACGAGGTGGAAATCACTGCGACCAAGGGTGCCAAGAAACAACCCATGGCGAACCAATTTATCAATCTTCGTTCGGAACATTCCTTTAGTTGGATCGAAGGTGGGCGAACACGGAACGGAAGTGGCGGCCGCAGCTGGGGCGTCGAGACCGACGCCAACGGGAAAGCGAAGACGCGGGCCATCGACGGCAACTTGGTGGTGAGCGCGTACGCAACGGATGGGCAATTTGAAGGCACTTTTGTCGTAAAGCCTGATGGTAAAACGGAAATTGTTTTCAACTGCCCCATCAATAAGACGGCGGCGATGGTTGAAAGTACGAAGCCCACGGCGCCGGCACCACAGGGTCCGGCCAAGTTGGATTTGCTGGGCGATCCGCTGCCTCCCTTTGCTGTGATGCGACTGGGCACATCGCGATTTCATCCGACATCGGTGATCGACCTAGAATTGTCCACAGACGAGAAACAAGTCTTTAGCATTGCTGGAACGTCATTAACGTCATGGGATGCCGAAACAGGACAAAGGTTATGGGATAAAAAGCTGAACGAACCCAGTGGGAATTTTTCAGCAGCCAGCTACGGTTTACGGCCAATGGCGGCCATACGGTCCTCGGGCAAACTGGTTACCTCGGGCCCAGCGGGATCGGTGTTTGTAATCGACATGCAATCGGGCGATCACACTCAAGTGAGGACGGGCACCCGCGAATTGTTTAAGTCCATCGATGTTTCACCGGATGGAAAGACTTGGGCTCTTGGTGGTGCAAAACGGCTTGTCGTTTGTGATTCCACGGGAAAGACGTTGTTTCAAATTGAAAACCGACCCGATCAAGCAACACCAAAATTTGCCGATGAAGACCGCTTGGGATTTGGTGGTGACTACAGCTACGCGAGATTTTCACCCTCCGGGGAAATCTTGGCCTTTGTCAACAGCGAGGCACCTCACACGATCAAGCTCCTGAACCCGGTGACTGGAGAGATTCAACGCACAATCGAACTGAGAGATCGCCTCGTTCGCATGGATTTTTCGCCAGATGGCCAGCAACTGGCGACGACCGAACGTGACATTTCCGCCGGGTTGTACGAGGTTGCCACGGGCAAGCGGCTGTGGAAGACATTCATTTCAGTCGATGGTCAAGACGAGCGTTACACGTCGGCGGTTGCGTTTTCTCCCACGGGAGATTTTGTCGCCGTTGGTGCGTCCATTGGTCCCGACGAACGAATTCGATTGCTTGGCGTGCAGGACGGAAACGAAATTGGGAATCTGACGGGACACACGTGGAAGCCTTGGAGCGTGCGCTTCACAGCCAACGGCGAGCGAATGTACTCCACCGGTTGGGACCGAGTGATTCGCCGCTGGGATATGGCAACACAGTCTCAGATCAAACTGCCAAAAGGAGAGCGGGCGACCGGAGTTTGCGCGGCCTCGCCCAACGGTCAGTATCTAGCCTTTGTCGATGACCTGAAGAACGTCCACATTGTCGACGCGACAACGTTTGAAACCGTGAAGTCCATTGCCACTCCAGAAACCGGTTTGGATCAGTTGGCATTTTCCGAAGATGGAAAGCTGCTTGCCGGAGCAGGAGGCGGCGGAGGCACGGTTGATCTACATTTGTACGTTTGGAATCTGGACGACTTTTCCGAACGGAGCCATTGGCAGTGGCCGAAAGGTCGAGATCCCCACTCCGGTGCCGAAGCCCTCAGTTTTTCGCGCGATGGCACGCGTTTGGCGGTCTGCTCGTTTCGACAATCGGCAGCTTACGTTTGGGATTTGTCGACCAACGAGCAGTTGTTCCAGGCTAACCACGGGAACGTCTACGGAATATCGCTCAGCCCCGATGGAAAGACGCTCGCGTCGGCGGGCTGGAACAGGTCCATTTGCTTGTGGGATTGTGCCTCGGGAAGTCAAACAAGCACGGTGGTTGTTGGTGACGAAAATTCCGCGCTCGGGGATACGCGAATGTATGGTGTCTGGTTTTCTCCTGATGGGTCGCGCTTGGCAACCGCTGATATGACCGGCTCGGTGCGATGTTGGGACACCAACCTGAAGGAACTGTCCAACTTCCGAATCGAAGGCGGTTTTGTTCACGGGACTTTGAATTATTCGCCCAATGGTTTGTGGATCACAACCGGGAACAGGTTGGGCGATGTCGCCATTTATGATGCGGCGTCGGGGCATTGTGTTTGGAATAATGGCAAACACTCGAGCATGGTTTACAACGTTGACTTTACAGCCGACAGCAGGCATGTCCTTAGCGGTGCCGGAGACGGCGTCTGTTACTTATGGGATTTGTGTCACGAACAACCCGAGCCGATTGGCGATCCGTTACAACGGTACAAAGACTTGATTGGTGACAACGGTGACGCGGCGTATCGCGCCTATCGAAGTTTTCAGGCCAATCCCGACCAAGCGATCGAAACCTTCCGCAAAATGGTTCCACTCACGATTCATGTCGACACGGAGGGGAAACCAATCGATCGTTGGATCGCCGAGCTCACGACCGGCAGTGACGAGCAAAAGGAGGAGGCTTCCAAGCAACTTGTCGCAGCTAGATTTGGGGCGTTCAACCCTCTTCAGAAAGCACTCGCTTCGGCAACTTCTGACAACGAGAAACAACAAATCACGGAAATCCTGGCCACCATCGAGCGTGCCCACGATCGATTCCGGCGAGCCTGTTACTTGCTGTCGGAGCTTGATTCGCCAGACGCCAACGATTTGCTGGGTGAGCTAATTGAAGATTGCAACGATCTGACGCTGAAAAAGATGCTGTTTGACGCCAAGAGATACCGCACAAGGTATTGGCAATCGCAGTCCCGCGCAGCTTCCCAATGAAGACGACCACAATCCGAAGCGACGAACGATGGGACGACGAAATTTCCAAGCCATTCCGCGAGTCGCTCTCTGGTGGCCCAGGCAAATCGTTTTCCATGGGACGGCACACGAAGGACGAGGCCCTGAAGTGTACGTGAAAGGACTCACACGGAGGCACGGGGGTCGCACGATCCCGGTATTCTCATCCCATTCCACAAAAAAACCTCCGGGCTCCCGGGCCTCTGCGTGACCATTGATATGTCGCCGCACAACCTTTTTCCTGCGACCGTGTGCTGACCATGGTTGTCTTTAGGGTTCTCGCCACGCTCGTCGGAGCGAGTCCATTGCGGCTTTGCAGCGTTGCCGGGCGGTGTCGACTTTAATCCCCAATCGGTCCGCAATTTCGGCATGAGAGAGCTGGTCTTCTTGTCGCCAGCGGATGAGTTGTTGTTGATCTTCCGAGAGTTGTTGGATCGCCACGGACAACTGTTGCCGCAGCTCGACTTGGTGTAAAGCCGTTGATGGTGACTCGGCCGAGTCCACAGGTTCGAAGTCCGAATCTAAGGAGACGTTTCTGCGTGTGTCGCGTCGATGAGCATGATGATGCCGTTGTGCCGCGTTGGCTTCATTGCGGGCAATGGCTGCCAGCCAACCTCGCCATTCTTCGAGTGTGCGGCCGCGGAAATCGGAAATCCCCGTGATTGCCCGCATGAGCGTTTGCTGAACCACGTCCGAATGATCACTTTCCGTTCCAACTCGAACGCCGGCGAGTTCGCGCCGGACAACCTCCTTTATAAACGGGCGCAACCGCTGGAACATTCCGCCAAGAGCGGCAGAATCGCCGGTCAATGCCGCCGGTAGAAGTGCATGGCTGTCTGACAATGACTCTTCAATAATCAAATCGTCGCCGGCCATCATTCTTTCCGTTAAAGAGGAAGTATTGGCTTCAAGTACTCGCCGGCAAAAACGCCGATTTGCTGGTGTTACCAGGGAATATCTGAGAATAATTCCCGATTTGGGCTCACACAAGTCCACAAATTGCATCCGTGATGGTGGGGTGATTTTTCGCTCGCTTTTTTCTGCGGCAGCGGCAAGGCGCCGTCGTCCCAAATCCCCGGCTCTAAATGGAGGTGTCTTTCAATGCTCATTCGTCCCGTCATTTTCGTGCTCTGCTTGGCATTCGGTTTGATGTTAACGACGCCGGTTTCAGCGGGCCTGGTCGCACATTATCAACTCGACGGTAACGTCAACGACTCCAGCGGCTTCGGGAACCATGGAACCCTCACCGGTGCACCCAATTTTGTGGCTTCCCCGGGCGGTCAGGCGATCGAGTTCAACAATCCGGTTGGCTTTGGAATTGCCGACCAACTCATGCTGTTGCCAAATAACTTTGGGTCTTTGGAAAACGCATCCTTCTCCATTGCGATTCGAATGCGGAGTATCGATACTTCGCAGATCAACGGACGCTTGTTTGGCAATAACTTCTCGGCGGCTGGGATGGGATTCGGGTACAACCGCGAGCATTCGAGCAATGCCGGCATTTTTTTGCGTGATACGGCTGTCAACGGTCCGAGTTTCTTCGACAATACGGCTGGGTCGGAAGGGTTTGTAGTCGATGGCAATTGGCACTGGATGGTGTTGGTAGTTGACAGATCAGCCCAGATCGCCACCGCCTGGATCGACGGAAACTCGCAGTCACAATCTATCGCCGGACTCGGAGCGACCTCGTTTGCGAACTTGCGGCTGGGTGCGTTGGACGACATCCATTCACCGACCGGGGATGCGTTTGGAGCCCGCAATACATGGGTCGACGACTTGAGAATTTACGACCATGCCCTAAGCTCTCATGAGGTTGGCGTATTGGCAGTTCCGGAACCCAGCGCTGGCTTGCTAACCGGCTCTTTATTGCTAGTCAGCCTCCTCATTCGAACTCGACGGTTTGTTCCTTAACACGTTTCCGAACGACTTCCTTCATTTCAACCAACGTTGCTTTTCGACGGATCAACGCAACGTTGGTTCTCCGTTACTTCGGAAATAGTCGGCCAAAACGATTGCTGTTTTAATCGTTTGCCGCGACCGTGTGAGTTTATAGAATCTAATTGCAAGCGGCCTATGAATTCGACAGAATTAGCAGTTGGGGCGGCCAATCCTAGGGCATGTGTCCAGAGAACGGGTCGTCTAATCGCGAAACTCCAACGAATGCTATTATGAATTATCAACCAGCCGCGTCGTGGCAACTCGGAGCATTTGCATTTGAATCGGACTTGATTGACTCCCATCAGTTGGTGGCTGCGGTGGAAGTTTGGTCGCGCGACCCCGTCCGCGACTTAACAGACATTTTGATGGAGCAACGGAGCCTCGACGTCACGGATCTTCGGTTACTTCACGCGCTTTGGCAACAAAGCCAGGCGGCTGCTGATGGCAAAATGACGAACCCGTTGACGCGCGATGATACTTTGGGCGCGTCGTCGGTTCCAAACGAAAGTGACGTTGAGCTTTTCGGAATAACAAGCGAGGGGGATCGTCGGCGGACAACTGGACACGAGATACCGCAATATCGGGTCGAACGCGAACTGGCGACCGGCGGATTGGGAAGTGTTGCCGTAGCGCGAGACTTGCGAATCAATCGGCTTGTCGCGCTCAAGAGGATCAAGGACGATTTGCGGCACCATCCGGCCGGCCAGGCTCGTTTTCTTCGCGAGGCCGAGATCACTGGGGCTCTGGAGCATCCTTCGATTGTGCCGCTGTATGAATCCGGAGTTGCTCCAGACGGCGTGCCTTGGTATGCGATGCGATTGTTGGGTGACGAAACGCTACGCGACAAAGCCATGGCGTTTCATGCGACGACTAGAGTTGCCAAAGACTATTATGGGCTCGAATTTCGGCGTTTGTTGGCGGCTTTCATCTCTGCTTGCCAGGGTATTTCTTTTGCTCATTCGCGCAGCGTCATTCATCGTGATATCAAGCCAGCGAACATCGTGATGGGTGAACATGGCGAAGCCGTGGTCATTGATTGGGGACTGGCGAAATGGAGGAACGAGGAACACGAATTGGTCCGTCTAAGTCACCCCTGGTTTCGAGAAATGGAACTGTCTTCCAACTGGGTTGAAGACAATTTGACGGTCGAAGGCAGCGCCATTGGGACACCTGGGTTTCTTAGTCCGGAACAAGCCAATGGTCACTTGATGCAGATTGACGTTTCCAGTGACGTGTTTGGGTTGGGTGCAACGCTCTACTTTTTACTGGTCGGCAAAGCTCCCTATGACGGCCACGACTCCGCCGAAATCCTAGAGAAAGCTCGAAACTGCGATTTTATAGCTCCGCGAAGAATTCAACCCGGGGTCCCGGCTGCCCTCGAAGCCGTTTGTCTAAAAGCCATGAAAGCGAATCAGCAAGATCGTTACGGCGACGTCGACAAAATGCGATCGGACCTCGAATGCTGGTTAGCGGATGAACCCGTTAGCGTCATGGCGGAACCGCTGGGGCAGCGTTGGATTCGATTCGCGCGTCGCAATCGGTCGCTCGTTGGGTTGGGGATTGCCGCTTTGGTGGTGATCGCGATCACCGCCACTATCTTTTCCGTCCTCTTGGCCAAGCAGGTTGAAGTCGCAGAATTGGCCACGGGTAATGCCGTTTTGTTGGCAGAGGAGAGAGGTCGACTGGCTGATTCCGAGCAAGCAGCCCGTACCGAAGCGGTTAAGCAGCGACGCCTTGCTCTTCGAACCTTACACGCACTTGTCTTTGATGTTCGGCAGAAACTGGCCCCAATTGAGGCCTCCCATAGTGTCCGCGCAAGTATTTTGGAAACGTCCTTGAAAGGCCTACGAGAAATTGGCGTTTCCGTACGGGAGCAACCACTCGTGGACCGCGATGCACTGGTGGCCAACCAAGAGCTAGGCCGGATTTTTCTTCTATTTGGCGGGCCCGACGGATCAGAGTCAACCTCGTTGGCAATCAAACATATCGAATTGGCTTGCGAGATTGCGGAAAGGCTCGCAGCCGTTGCGGGAGTGAACGACATCGAGGCCCATCGAGATCTGTCCATCGCCTGGGAATCTCTAGGAGATGCGTGCATCGAGCTTGGTCAGTTGGATCGTGCCGGCGCTGCCTACAATACCTCACTCCAGATTACCAAAGACGTCGCCTCGCGGCACCCGGGTGATCCAAGTGTTCTTCGTGATCTTGGCTTCGGGTGGGAAAAGGTCGGTGACTACCACCAGAAGCGTGGTGACAAAACGGGAGCGGAATTGGCTTTTGCCGAGTGTCTCGACGCCTTCGCGGCGCAGTTTCGGTTGGACCCTGCGAATCCCAATGCCCAGCGAGACTATTCGGTTGCCTTGTCGAAACAGGGAAACATGTTGGTTGAAGCCGGTGACCTCGCTGGAGCCGAAAGTGTGTATCGCAACACCCTTGAACTTGTGCGGAATGGGCTCGCGGCCGAGACGTCCGTGTTTCAACCACGCGACGAATCCGTTCTGCTCAATAAACTCGGAACGACTTTGTTGAAACTGCAACGGCAAGACGACGCACGGACTTGTTTTGTGTCAAGCCTTGCCGTCGCGCGGAACATTCAGAGGGCAGCCCAGGACAGTCGCCAAGCTCGTCGTGACCTTTCGGTCGCGCTTCGAAATGTTGCGGATATAAATCTTTTGGCCGGCGACCACGAACTAGCCCGCGAGCACTTTGAGGAATGTTTGCAGATCTGCGAAAAACTTATCGCCAGCGATCCCTCCAGTTATACGGCACAGACCGATCTGGCGTTTGTGTTAGAGCGGATGGGCAAACTCGAAACAACGGTTGGCAACTTGGAACTCGGACGGAAGCATTACGGTCGGGCTTTAGCAACTCTTGATGCCCTGGCCCCAGAGACCGTCGCCGCCTTCGCAGAGCTTCGTGAACTTCGCGAAAAACTGGAATCCGGGCTGGAAGATTAGCCGTGTCGCGAATCGCAATCCCGGCAATCTACGCGACTCCTATCGATCGCACGAAGGAAGGGGGACACGCGGAGGCGCGGAGAGGAATATTGGCGTTGGGGTCTGCACAGCCTTAGAGACCGATTCCAGTAGGCGGAGTCCAAGTTCATTTTGAATCCGAATCGACTCCTCAATCACGATCTCGGTAATCGCTCGCCATTCCATAAAACACCTCCGCGCCCCCGCGCCTCCGCATGAGACGCTCGTCGTACAGTGATCGTCATTCAATTCACGTCCGGTCCTCCCGATTCACCCGCAAGACGGATGACGGCTGAGACGCCAAGTTATTGACGATACGCTTCAAGCCTTCTTTCAGGGTTTCGCCCCCAAAATTAATCAACAATCCCACTTGAAGCTTCATCAGCCGTATGTAGGTCAAGGTTTGTTTCGCATGTACCGGCGCCAGTTTCTCGACGGATTTCAATTCCACGACAACGCAACCTTCAACCAGTAAATCAACTCGCAACCCTTCTTCAAACACCATCCCGTCGTATTCAAACTTCACCGTCTTCTGCCGTTCGACTTTCAAGCCACGTCGCGCCAGAGCACGCGCCAGTACCGCCTCATAAACCGATTCCAATAGCCCGGGGCCAAGTTCTCTATGAATCCGAATCGACTCCTCAATCACGCTCCCGGTAATCTCATCCAATTCCATATAACACCTCCGTTTAGTCAAGCTAGTTTGTCTGCTGTCGATCGACTTTCACGCCAAGCCAAGTTGCGCCGTGAAGGCGATTCACGCGGAGGCGCGGAGGCGCGGAGGCGCGGAGAGGAATACCGGCGTTGAGTCATCGCGGCCTGATAAACGGATTCCAGCAGCCCGGGACCAAGTTATTTGTGCCACCGAATCGACTGCTCAATCACGATCTCGGTAATCTCGCCAATCCATAAAACACCTCCGCGCCTCCGCGCGACCATTCTACCATGCCCTAATCCAAGTTATTTGTGCCACCGAATCGACTGCTCAATCACGATCTCGGTAATCTCGCCAATCCATAAAACACCTCCGCGCTCCCGCCTCCGCGCGACCATTCTACCATGCCCTAATCCAAGTTATTTGCGCCACCGAATCGACTGCTCAATCACGATCTCGGTAATCTCGCCATTCCATAAAACACCTCCGCGCTCCCGCCTCCGCGCCCCCGCGCCCCCGCGCGACCATTCTACCATGCCCTAATCCAAGTTATTTGTGCCACCGAATCGACTGCTCAATCACGATCTCGGTAATCTCGCCATTCCATAAAACACCTCCGCGCTCCCGCCTCCGCGCCCCCGCGCCTCCGCGCGACCATTCTACCATGCCCTAATCCAAGTTATTTGTGCCACCGAATCGACTGCTCAATCACGATCTCGGTAATCTCGCCATTCCATAAAACACCTCCGCGCTCCCGCGCCTCCGCGCGACCACCCTACCACAACCGCCCCCGGAGACCGCCTTACCTCGATTGGTTCGACTATTGCTTGAGACCTCGTTTCCGATTAGTCTCAAACGAACGGCAGCAAGTCCTTCTTTGTCAACGGTGGTCAGTGATGGTTTACATGCCAGGTTGGGTTCTGTTGGCACTTCTGGCCTGCCAATCGACAGCAGAAATACCAGCGCCCGAAACGATAGGTTGCCCTGGGGCAACAAGTAGCTTCGAAACGGAACTGTGGGCGAAAGTCGGAGCAACCAAATGCCTGACCTGCCACACCCAAGGAGGTGAGGCCCAGGACAGCGCGTTCCGTTTGATCGACCCCGCCAAAATGCCGGGTGAGCAACGCACTGGAGCAATGCGTCAGAATCTGGCGGCGTTTACCCAGATGGCGACCATCCGCGAACAGGGACAGTCGAAGATCTTGCTGAAGGTGGTCGGCCAACTTGACCATGGCGGTGCCGAAGTGCTGGTGTTGGATTCGCCTGAATATCGTGTCTTGGCCGAATTCGTCCATCGCAGCCACGGGACCGACGTGGAAACAGAAACATTGCGACGTACGGAATCTACGGGCCAACCGTTCTTTGCGGGTGTTGCGATGATCGATGACCGACGCTTGCTGCGCCGCGCCATCCTGTCTCTAACGGGCCGATTGCCAACGGACGTGGAATATCAAGCGATCGCGCGGGACGGAGCGAGCTCGCTACCGACGATCTTACAACACGTCATGGACGAAGACGCTTTTTACGATCGCTTGCGAGAAGGCTTCAACGACATTTTTCTGACGCTGGGTATCGATGGAAACGCCGACCAAACAGTGCTCTCGTACGAACACTTCGAAAAAACTCGGCACTGGTACCAAGATTACGATTTGAGCCACATCTCCGACTCCGACGAACGACAACGAGCTCAGTGGCGAATGGCCGATCAGTATCGACTCGCGATTTTGGGCGAGACGATGAAATTGATCGAGGACATTGTGCGCCACGATCGACCTTTCACGCAGGTCGTGACTGCCGACTACATCATGGTCTCGCCGTATTCGGCCCGTGGCTATGGCGTATTCGAGCAAGTCAAAGATCAATTCCGGAACATCGACGATCCCTACGAGTACGTGCCGGTGCGGCTTAATGCCCTGGTGGGTCGAAGTGAGGCTCAGAACCAAGATTCCGAAACCGGGTCTTATCCACATGCAGGTGTGCTTAGCACGTTCCAGTACCTCACGCGGTATCCAACCACCGAAACCAATCGCAATCGGCTGCGAGCACGGATGTACTACCAACATTTTTTGGGCGTTGATGTGTTGGAACTAGCAGCCCGAGTCTCGGACGCGGCGGCCGCGACTGCAAAATACAAAGTACCGACCATGGAAGCTGCCGAGTGTGTCGTGTGTCACAAGACGCTTGATCCGGTGGCCGGCTTGTTCCAAGACTATTGGCGGTTTGCCGACGAAGGAGTCTACGGCAAGCGAAAGGAGGGTTGGTTCACGGACATGTTTGCGGCGGGTTTCGAAGGCGAGGACCTTCCGCCCGAGGAACGCTGGCGAGCGCTGCAATGGTTGGGGGAACGCACCGCAAAAGATCCTCGGTTTGCAATCGCCATGACCGAACACGTGTACTTTATCCTTACAGGACGCAAAGTGTTGCTTCCGCCCAAAGACTACGAGAACCCATTCTATCCGGCGCGACTTCGAGCGTATCGAGAGCTACGGCAAAAGACCGAACAGATCGCGCAGCGATTCGCAGAAAACAACTTCAATCTGAAGGGCATCTTTATCGATTGGATCATGTCCGACTTCTATCGCGCGGACGGACTGGAAGTCACGGTAGACGATCCGTGCCGGTTGGTGGAGCTGGACGATTTGGGGTTGGTTCGCATGTTGTCTCCCGAACAATTGGAACGCAAAATAGCAGCGGTCTTTGGCGAGAAATGGGGCAAGTTGGACGACCAATGGGCGCTGCTCTATGGCGGTACTGATTCGAAGGAAGTTACGGAACGAGCTACCGACCCCAGTGGCGCGATTGGCGCGATTCAGCGCACCATGTCGAACGATGTTGCTTGCCGCCACGTGGCGCGCGACTTTGCGCGGCCGCCCTCCGAGCGATTGTTGTTCCCGCATATCGATCCGACGATCGCGCCAGGCGTTTCACCCGAGAACGATGAAAGAATTCGTTCTGCCGTTGTGCACCTCCATGAACGAGTTTTGGGTAGAAATGACGCGACGGATTCTGAGGAGGTGGCTCGAACGTTCCAACTTTTCAGCGATCTCGTCCACGACGCCCAAGCCACCGCTGGACTCGAAAAACGCGAAATCTATTATTGTCGACCGAACCCGGAGAACTCGGGTCCTGAAGCGGATGATCCTTTGTACACCATTCGGGCTTGGCGAGGTGTCGTGACGTATCTGTTGCGGCGCCCCGAGTTCCTTTACGAGTGATTGGCACCATGAGACGTGAATTCTTGAAGCGCTGCGCGTTGGCTGGTTTGGGGGTGGCAATCCCGGTTCGTGCTTCATGGGCAGTCGCGGATGATCATAACGAGGACGGTTACGCTGGGCCCTACTACGTCGTCTTTAATGCCTCGGGCGGTTGGGACACGACGTATCTGATGGACCCCAAGGGAATCAACGAGATCAATCGACTTTATCGCGAAGGCGACATTGTCTCACAGGGGGCGCATCGCTTTGCACCCAACCAGCAACAGGCCGCTGGCGGCTTATGCAACGAAGACTTCTACCGTGAGTTCGGCGAAGAACTGCTCACGCTCAATGGGTTGGATTATTCGGTGAACAATCACTCGCCCGGGGCTCGCTACATGGCAACCGGCAAGTTGGATAGTCTGGCGTATCCCACGTTCGCCGCGTTGGTCGCAGCCTGCCACGGCCCCCAATGTCCTTTGGCTTATTTGACGTTTGGGAATTACTCGGCCACAGGCAATGTGGTGGCCATGTCGCGAGTTCCGTATTTGCAGTCATTGACGGGCTTGGCCAATGCCGACCACGTGCATGGAAATCCACAAGCCGCATATCACGACAACTTTGCGCTCGATCGGATTGAAGCCACGTTGCGCGAAACACACGAGTCGCTAGGAAGCTATCCGCGTTTGCCACGTTCGGTCCGTGGCGAAAACATGTTGTACGCGGCGCAGTTAAATTCCAAAGCACTCCGTCGAGTTTCGGAATACATTCCGAAATCGGTGCCGAAGGAGCGGCTGAGCCAACAAGCCGAGATCGCCCTGGCGTCGTTCAAGGCCGGTGTTTGTGTGGCCGCGAACTTGACGATTGGGCAATTCGATAGCCATGCGAACAATGATGTCGATCAAATGAAATTGATCCCCGAGCTATTGGCGGGCGTCGCGTACATGGTCCGTCGGGCGGGAGAGCTGGGGCTGCGCGAGCGTTTGGTGGTCGTGATCCAAAGTGAAATGGGCCGCACACCGAACTACAACCAAGGCAACGGCAAGGATCATTGGTCGATTGGTTCCGTCATGTTCTTGGGCCCTGGGATTCACGGCGACCGTGTGATTGGCGCGACGGACGAGCAACAGTTCGCGCTGCCGCTTGATCCCCACACGTTGACAGCGCAGAAAGACGCAGGGATCCGGGTGCGACCGGAGCACATCCACGAATCGCTGCGTGAGTTGGCCGGGATTGCCGATCACCCGTTGAGTCAACAGTTCCCGTTAGGCGTGAAGAACGAAGAAAAACTCCGTAACCTATGGGGCTAAACGACGCCCAGCAGGCTGGCACGATTTCTACCGGTAGCAACCTTCGGTGGCGTCTGACGGTGCTTTGTCCCGATTTTCGGGATTTTCGGTGGTTCGGGGGCCTCGGGTCGATTGGCGTCGGCTTTCCGAGCTACTCGGCCTTTCGCTCAAGGGTCAATAAGCTGGCGTCCTTGTCGGGAACGAACTTGGTGGGCATATTGGCGATCGATTCGCCTTTGCGAGTATTTAGCTCGATATCGGTTCTGATGCTACCGTACGCCATGACGAGCTTGCCGTTTTCTAGTTTGAACAGGCAATTTCGTTGTATCGTAAGGTCCATCTCCCCATCTTCGTCGAAGTCTTTTTCGGAAACCAAACAGATTTGAATCGGATCAGAATCAGGAACGATGTGGAGCTTGAAATTGACTTCATCGCCGTTGTTTTGAATGACTTTCAGATTTGCTCCTTCAAAGGTGAATTCCCAGCCCACATTTCGTCGGAAATTGAACGGACCCGAACCGGTATCGCACAACCATTCAGTGACGATCCATTTTCCAGCAAGTTGTTTCTCGATCCTAGGGTTTTTGTCATTGTCACTGACGTCAATGTACGCCAGACCTTGACATCCAGTAACTGAAACTGCCAATGTGATCGAGATGATGAAAGCGATAGGGCAAGAAAAACGCGGCATTTGAAATCCTCCGGAAAGAGTGAGCCATGGGGTGTACGGGTACAGTACGCGTTCCCAAGCGGCTTGTGACAAGAAGATCACGAATTCGCATAGCGGCGAGCTCATGCAACCCACTTCTTTAGGAAGACACTCACGTAAACATTGGCTGGCCCATGTTAGCTTGGCGGAAACTTTAGTTCTTGCAGTTGGGCCTCCAGTTCGGCAATTCTCGCTTGAAGCTGTTCGATGACCGGTGCGATCTGTGTTTGACTAAAGCGACGGTGGATGTGCTGAGGACAGTTCACGTCCCAGGCTTCGATCTCGAAAAAAAGCGCGCGTTCTACTTTACCGGGATAGGCATCATCGCGAAGCTGCTCCAGAAGTTTGGCATCACCCTCGACCATTCGCAGCTTGCCCCATAGTTTGATCCGTCGACTGCGAGCATAGTCCATGAGAAAGATAAATGCTTTGGGGTTCTCGGCGATGTTTCCCAGCGTGATGTATTGCCGATTACCGGCGAAGTCTCCAAAACCCAAAGTTTTGGAATCGACCACGCGGAGAAACCCCGGCGAACCACCTCGATATTGAATATAGGGTTGCCCCTGAGCATTTGCCGTCCCGAGATAAAACATGTCCAACTCCGCCAGGAACGATCGCAACTCTGGTGTCACGGTCGTTTCCCATCCGCCCCCTTGTTCCATGCGAGCATAGTTGGATCGCGAACCTTTCTCGGTTTGAATAGCCTTCACGGATGGAGTAAACGCAATATCGCTAGAATACGGACCCATGGTTTAAACTTTTGAGTACAGGTGCTACTTGACTGTGGGAATCCCGTCATGGTCCGCCGGTCGCGGGCCGGGAGCGGGCCAGTGGAACTTACGCTCGGACGGTTCGATGTGGATCTCGTTGATGCTTGCCTCGCGACGTCGCATCAATCCCGCTTCATCGAACTCCCAAAGCTCATTTCCATAGGCCCGGAACCACTGCCCGTTGGTGTCGTGATACTCGTACTGAAAGCGAACCGCGATCCGGTTGTCGGTGAAACTCCACAGCGACTTGATCAGACGATAGTCGAGTTCACGTTGCCACTTGCTAGTCAGGAACTCTTGTATCTGCTCGCGGCCGCTAAGGAAACGGTCCCTATTCCGCCACTGCGAATCGGGTGAATACGCCAGCGACACTCGCTGCGGATCGCGACTATTCCAGGCGTCTTCGGCCGCGCGAACCTTGGCGGTGGCGGTTTCGAATGTAAATGGCGGTCGTATCGCGGTTTTCATGATCTTTCCTTTGTGATTCCAAACTGGGACATCCGGCCATCCGCCGCAAGTTCCTGGCCTGTGATGAAGGCGGCGTCATCAGAAGCCAGGAATGCCACGCTTTTCGCGATCTCCTCGGATGTACGGAAACGCTTCAGCATGATGTTAACACTTTAGTATCACTTCGCTACTTTGGCACTGGCCCAACTATTTGGACGCGGCGCCTTGTACCCGACGCGAATCAATCTTTTCTAAAAAGGCTCGAATGTTCTCGGCGATGACAATCCCATCTTCCTCCAAAGCAAAGTGTCCGGTGTCGAACAAGTGATACTCGAGATTCTTCAAGTCCCGCTTGTAGGGCTCCGCACCAGCCGCCGGAAAGATCGCATCATTCTTGCCCCAAACAATCAATGTTGGCGGCTGATGTTGGCGAAAGTACTCTTGCCATTGAGGGTACAACGGCGGGTTCGTTCCATAGCTATAGAACAGCTGCAATTGAATTTCCGAATTGCCTTCCCGGTCCAGCAGGGGTTGCACATGCCCCCAAGTATCGGGGCTGATCGATTCGACATTGCGAACGCCGTTGGTGTATTGCCACTTTGTGGCGCCAAGGGTCACAACGAATCGTAGGGCATCTTCATTTGGCAAGTTGGGGTTGTTGTACGCCGTCTTGACGTTTTTCCAAAAGGCATTGTCGAGGCCTTTGTTGACGGCACCGCGATCTTTCCAGTACTCCTTGATAGGTTCCCAGAAATCGTTATCGATGCCTTCGTTGTAGGCATTTCCATTTTGGATAATCAACGACTCGATCCGCTCCGGATGCTTGGCTGCGATCCGGAAACCAATGGGGGCGCCATAGTCCATGAGGTACAGCGAGTACTTTTCCAGGCCAACTTCCGCAGTAAATTTTTCGATTACATTAGCGAGATTGTCAAAGCTGTATTCGAACTCGTCCACTTTGGGCATCGAGCTATAGCCGAACCCCGGATAGTCGGGCGCGATGACATGGTATTTGTCCGCCAGCGCTGGAATGAGGTCGCGGAACATGTGCGACGACGTCGGGAAGCCGTGCAGCAAGAGCAGCGTCGGAGCCGTCTTGGGACCGGCTTCGCGATAGAATATATCCAGGCCGTCGATCGAAACGGTTTTGTACGACATGGTCGAAGTCGCTGGAGCGGTCGGGCTAGTCACCTGCCCGAGCGACGTTTGGGCCCCGACAATGGGGAAGAGCATTGCAGCGCACGCTGCTAACAACAGGTTCAGTCGAATGGTTCGTTTCATGAGTGGTTTTCTTTGTAGTGAAGTTGTGGAGCGGGTCGTAGCACCACCGTTGGCGCTACGCAGTGACGAGCGCTACGCAGTGACGATCACGTGATCGCAGTAGAAGTCGTTGGGAAGAATCGTTACGCAGGTTGCGCGAAGCTACCTTCACGCCAATGCTTGTCGGCAGCCGAGCGACGTTCGGCTTCGTTCTCGTTCCATTGCGGAAGAGTGTCCCCACCCGCCCCGCGATAAAATAGAGCAAGTCGATGGTCATCGGTAATTTTGAAGTTCGTCGGATCAATCCCGAATAGCTTTCCTTCGCTGGCGGCCGTTGCGCAATAGCCGCCATAAAGAGGGATGAAGCGCTCTGGGGTCGCGTCGAACTTTTGTTTGTTGGCTTCGTTCGAGAATTGATACAAGCTACCGTTGTGGACGGAGCCGAACGCGGGGTCACCGGCAATCGCTTGGCCAGCGAAATAGGCCACGGCGTCGTACCCGCTGATGGCAACTTGAAGTGGTTTCACTTGATTCGTCATGATTCTAACCCTTTGAATTGGATGTTGACTTGGTTGATTGGTTCTTGGATTTCATTCACAGCACAGGTTTGAAAGCACCACGTCTTAACGCGCTACATCCAATGCCTCGGCGCGAGGAAAGTCGATTTCGGTTTCGGCGACGTGATTGAAGTAGTTTGTAAAGATGTTGAGGGCCACGTTGGCGACGACTTCCGCAATGGCCCCGTCGTCGAATCCAGCGGCACGCACGTGGGCGATGTTGGCGTTGGAGACCAGGCCGCGTTGATCCACAATCTGGCGAGCGAATTGAATGATCGCCTCGGTCTTGGCATCGACCGCGGTGCCTCGTCGGCTATCAAGGATTTGGTCCACAGTTAACCCAACCATCTTGCCGATCGCCGAGTGCGCGGCCAGGCAATACTCGCATTCGTTTGTTTGCGCGACCGCCAACGCGATCTGTTCACGAAACTTTGCCGACAGGGCTCCCTTGCTCAAGGCGCCGCTCAAGGAAAGATATCCGTCGAGTACCGCGGGCGAATTGGCCCTCGCGCGGGTCATGTTCGGGACGAGCCCAAGTTTTGCCTGTACGGCGTCCAACAGTTCTTTGGCTTTGCCAGTGGCGGCTGCAGGGGCGATTTGATGAATACGAGACATGTTCACGACCTTCCTAAAGATTCCAAATGCATGAATTTTGTGCCGAACGAGCAACTCGTTTGGTCGGGAATGGACATAGGCACGTCTTGTGCCAAGAGACTTGGATTTCCTTAAGTGATTCAGCAACAATGACTTAAGAAACGCCATGTGTTGGTGGCGGGGGCAACGAAATTTCGTTGTGTAACGAATTTTCGCTGGCCATTGGCGATATTTCGTTACAATAGGCCAGTCGCAGGACTTGAAACAACCGGAAACTTTGGACCGACCATGCCACCACGAACCCATTCGATGAACTTTGAATCGTTGCAAGCGATCGCCACATTGGTGGCCCAGCAACGCAACGTGAACACGGTCTTGGAACTGATCGTTGAATCGCTTGTCAACAGTTCGGATCTGGCGTTGGCTCGGATTTGGTTGACCAAGTCCGGGGATATCTGCGCCGAATGTCCGATGCTGACGGAGTGTCCGGAACGCACGCGTTGCCTCCACCATGTGGCCACGGCCGCGCGGCCGCAAAACCCCGAAAGTGGTAACGAGTGGTATCGCACCGATGGATTTTACCGGCGCTTTCCTCTGGGGGTCCGCCGGATTGGAGTCATTGCCGCAACGGGCAATTCGCTCAAGTTGTCGCAGGCGGCGGATGACCCCGAGTGGTTTGCGCGGGGCAATTGGTTGCGGCGGGAGGGAGTCGTTTCGTTTTCGGGGCACCCGTTAAAATTCCGCGATGAAACGTTGGGCGTCTTGGCCGTGTTTAGCCGCTCCGAGACCAGTGACCAGGAATTTGCCTGGCTGAAAGTGTTTGCCGATAGCGCGGCGGTTGCGATTGCCAATGCGACGGCGTTCGAAGAGATCGAGTCTCTCAAGAAGCGACTCGAACAGGAAAACGAATATCTCCGAGAAGAGGTTCAGCAGGCATCGGTGTTTGGCGACTTGATTGGCCAGGCTCCTGCGCTGCAGGCCGTCACTCGTCAAATCGAACTCGTCGCGCCGACCAACGCGGCGGTGTTGATCCTGGGTGAAAGTGGTACGGGCAAGGAAGTCGTCGCGCGAGAAATCCACCGCCACAGTTTGCGGGCCGATCGGCCGTTGATCAAAGTCAATTGCGCCGCAATCCCTCGGGAACTTTACGAGAGCGAGTTTTTTGGACACGCCAAAGGTGCGTTCACCGGCGCGCTGCGTGATCGTGCCGGTCGGTTTGAATTGGCGGATGGCGGCACCCTATTCTTGGACGAAATTGGCGAGATCCCCTTGGATCTGCAGGCCAAGTTATTGCGAGTGCTGCAAGAGGGCGAGATCGAACGAATCGGCGAAGAACATACTCGGAAAATCGATGTCCGGATTATCGCAGCAACCAATCGCAACTTGCGCGCCGAAAGCGAGGCCGGTCGCTTTCGCCAGGACCTGTTCTATCGTCTCAGCGTCTTCCCCATGGAGCTGCCACCGCTGCGAAAGCGAGTGGAAGACATCCCGTTGTTGGCCGGAGAGTTTTTGAATCGGTTCGCGCGGCAACTGGGACGCCCGCGGTTGCGACTGACGTTGGGGAACGTTCAGGAGCTGCAGCGTTATGATTGGCCGGGAAACATTCGCGAGCTACAACACGCTCTAGAACGAGCATGCATCGTTTCAACCGACGGCCGCTTGCGATTCGATTTTCTGTCGGCAGCCTCCAAGCCACCAGCCAAGGCTTCAGAAACTCCCGCCCACACGCGCATCCTGACGGACGAGGAGATTCGCTCCCTCGAAGCCAATAATATCCGAACGGCGTTGGCCCAGTGCAACGGCAAGGTCTATGGATTGGACGGCGCCGCAAGTCTCCTGGGAGTGAAACCGACAACCCTCCATTCGCGGATCAAGTCGCTGGGTATCAAACAAACTTGAGATAACGAACGAGTCACTCTTGACGCTGTCTCGCGACTGGACAATAATGTCCAGTATCATGGAAAACACAAGCGACATCAATCAGCGAATTGCGGGGCAGGTCCGGCGGTTGCGGACGGCGGAGGGGTTGTCTCTGGACGCTTTGGCGACCAAGACCGGTGTCAGTCGGTCGATGTTGTCGCTTATCGAACGGGCGGAATGCAGCCCCACAGCAGTGATTTTGGAAAAACTTGCCGTTGGTTTGAACGTGACGTTAGCGACTTTGTTTGCAGCGGATGTCGAAAGCGAGACTCCGGCGGAACCCGTTCAACGGCGCGCTGCACAAGCACAATGGCGCGATCCCGCGACGGGGTACGTCCGGAGAAACTTGTCGCCACCGCATGTGCCCCAGCCACTGCAACTTGTGGAGATCGAGTTCCCGGCGAAAACCCGCGTCGTTTTTGAGAGCCAGGGGCGCGACGTGGCGATCTATCACCAATTTTTGATGCTGGAGGGAACGATCGAAATCACCTACGACAACCAGTGCCATCGGCTCCAAGCGGGGGACTGTTTGGCTCTGAAAATCGAGGGGGCCAATGTGTTTGAGAATCCCACCCGCAAGCCAGCCCGCTATCTGGTGGCTTCTGTGACCGAAGTCCAGTCTCGGAGGAAAACGTGATGGGTCCGCAGCAGATCGAGCGACTGCAGACACTCACGAACGAGCACCTGCACGGTTTGTGTGACGTGCTGATGGATTGTGTCGAGGGCGGCGCTTCGGTCGGCTTCATGTCCCCGATCACTCGGGAACGAGCCCATGAATTTTGGAATCGTGTCGGTCAGGCCGTGGCCAAGGGCCAGCGAGCCTTGCTGGTCGCGAGCGATGAACTGGGGATCTGCGGCACCGTCCAGTTAATTCTCGATCTTCCTGAAAACCAGCCCCATCGAGCCGATTTGGCGAAGATGTTGGTACGTAGCCGGGCTCGACGACGCGGGTTAGGTGCCGCCCTGATGCGAGCCGCAGAATCGCTCGCGCACGATTGCGGCAAAACACTGCTCGTCTTGGATGCGGTGACAAACGGCGATGCCGCGCGACTTTACGAACGGCTCGGATGGGTTCGCGTGGGAGAGGTTCCCAACTTTGCCCTCATGCCCGACGGCGCACCCTGTAGCACGACGTATTACTACCGAAGTTTGAAAGGGGGTTCCGTCGACTGGCATGTCCACGAGGCAACGACTGGCTCATCGGCACAAACGCGACGCGAAGGATACGATCCGCCGCATAAGTTAACCGGTTAGCAGAGCGTGGTTGGGCGGGAATCCGACCAACCACGCGCCGCTAAGCGTTCCCGACCAACCACTATTCCATATCGGAGCGTCTATGACCAACATACCCATCAACTTCCGCGAGAAACTGAGCCAATTCCAGGAGCACTGGTCGCCAAAAGTAATCGCGGAGCTTAACGACTATCAATTCAAGCTTGTCAAAGTTCAAGGCGAGTTTGTTTGGCACGAACATACGGAAACCGACGAAGCGTTTATGGTGTTGGCGGGTCGATTAAAAATCGAGCTCCCGGATTCGACGGTCGAATTGAGTGCGGGAGAAATGTTCGTGGTGCCGCGTGGCGTCCAGCACAAGCCATCCGCCGACCAAGAGTGCCATGTGTTGGTGATCGAACCGCGCGGCGTCGTCAACACGGGCGAAGTTGGTGGCGGCATGACTGCTCCGAATGATGTGTGGCTCTAACGCTTGATCAACGAATCTAACGGCTCAAACGCCAGTAAGAACCGTTTCGCTGCTCGAATCGAGCACCGACGCGTGAACAGAAATCATTCCGATCCCAATTCCAGCATTTCGAGGAAAGATTAACGATGGGTATTTACACGGCCACCATTACGTGGCACAGGAACGAAGCGATCTTTACCGACAAGCGATACAGTCGTGCTCATGTCTGGGATTTCGATGGCGGTTGCACCGTGCCCGGGTCGTCGTCGCCGCAGATTGTACCGCTGCCGTTCTCGGATGCGTCAGCCGTTGATCCTGAGGAGGCGTTTGTAGCGAGCTTGTCGAGTTGCCATATGTTGTGTTTCTTGTCGATCGCTGCCAAACGCGGGTTCGTCGTCGATAGCTATCGTGACGAAGCTCAAGGTGTGATGGCGAAGTGCACTGATGGGAAATTATCGATCACCGTGGTCACCTTGCGGCCTGACGTGAAATTCAGCAGTGATACGATTCCCTCGGCATCCGACATTCACGCCATGCATCACCAGGCCCACGAGGAGTGTTTTATTGCTGCTTCGGTAAAGACGGACGTTCGTTGTGAGCCGTGTCTCCACTAACGCCCCCCTCCCGCTCCCATCGCCGACTTGTTCGACAGAGAGCGACGCTTTGCAGTTAGCTCAAGACGTTCACCTTAAATTCTCCCGCTCCCCTGGCCGGCTTGCCCGGCAGGGAGCGAAGCTTTAAGGTTAGTCCACGACGCTCTCCAAATTCTCCCGGCCCCCTCGCCGACTTGCTCGGCAGGGGCCGAAGCTTTACCGTTAGCAGTCAACGTGAATCCGTTACGGTTTGCACCGCTCCCCTGGCCGGCTTGCCCGGCAGGAAGCGAAGCTTTAACGTTAGTCAACGACACGCTCCAAATTCTTCCGGCCCCCTCGTCGGCTCGCCCGACGGGTGCCGAAGTTTCTACCCACGCACCGGGGACGTTTCCCGCCATGCCTATACCAATCTACACCAGCCACCACGTTCATCCGTCATTCCATCTGCGTTACACCTGGACCGGATGGCCAACCGAGGGAACAAGATTTCCATCGCAACCTGACGAAATGTTTTTCCAGGAACTCGATAACGAGTGGACGAATGATAACCTCAAACGTATTTCGATGAATTGGAATGCGGACGCAATCCAGCTGGCCTTTTCCACGATGCCCCATGTCTCACCGATCCTGTTCGTGGGCCGAGTCAAAGGTCGCCTACAACACACGCTGCGAATCGCTGGAACGCCGGTTAAGTTCAGTCGCAAAGTGGCGTTTCGTTCGATCGGTGATAACCACACCTCCGATGTTGAAAGTTATATTGCGCGACAAGTGAATGAAGATTCCTTTGTCGATCCTCGCTTTGTTGCGATGCTCAAGCGATTCACGATCATCGATGACAGCGTCGCCTTGGATGAGCCCAGCGAATCGCTCAGCGGTCGATATTGGTACAACCTGCATGTCGTTCTGGTGGTTGCCGATCGAGCCCGCTTTTGCCGTGAAGAGGATTTCGTAAAGCTAGATCGAGTCGTTGTCGCGACGGCAAGGAAATATGAATGTCAGCTGGCCGCGCGCGCTTGGATGCCCGACCACGTTCACATGGCGCTGCGCGTGAACATTGCCAAAAGTCCAGAGGACATCGCGCTGGCGTTGATGAACAATACCGCCTTTGCAGCGGGGCAAAATGCTATTTGGCAGCATGGGTTTTACGCGGGAACGTTTAGCGAGTACGACGTTCGGGCGTTGCGGGGCCGGACGTGAAACTTTGCTACCTGCCGGACGAGCCGGCGAGGGGAGCGTGTTGGGCGATGGTTCGTGGGTAGTGGTTTGTGGCCGTTGCTAACCTCAAAGCTTTGCTACCTGCCGGACGAGCCGGCGAGGGGAGCGTGGTGGGCGATGGTTCGTGGGTAGTGGTTTGTGGCCGTTGCTAACATCAAAGCTTTGCTACCTGCCGGACGAGCCGGCGAGGGGAGCGTGGTTGGGAAAATTATGTCGGGATGTTGGCGGCAGATACTGCTCTGGTCCTCCAACTTTCCCAACAACGGGACGAACCGTGCGGCGGAGTGTAGGTCGTCAGTCCTCTGGCGGCTGGCTTCTGTTCGTCTTATGTTCTGGAGTCTACGGCGTCGTAGCTTGCAGACTTGAACCGTTGCGGTCTCGGGGGAGATTGTTTACTCAACAAGTTTGTTATTCGATCCCCGCGTGCGCGTGGGGTGCCGGTCGCATTGCGTGTTTGTCGATGGCCACACGGAGCAACCGATTAGTCATTACTCTCCAGTCTCGGCAAATAGAAGTAGACGGTTTTTGGGAGTGGGGTCCAGGCGCCGACGCGCACTCCGGCCTGCCGCAGGCCGTTGCCGACCCAACTGTTGCAG
This sequence comes from Pirellulaceae bacterium, assembly GCA_041741535.1. GTDB lineage: Bacteria > Planctomycetota > Planctomycetia > Pirellulales > Pirellulaceae > M30B19. Next base: position 97,906 of record JBGSJV010000067.1, on the reverse strand, counting down.
GTATTGAGCACGTGATAGCGACCGTTGGCATGATAAAACGCGTCGTTGTCATTGTACCGTGCGCCCGCGATTGGACTGGCAACGGGTTGCTGCAAGCGTGCGGTCAGATCGGCCGTCGTGGCAGTCGCTGGGTCGACATCCGCCAGCGTGGCGCGCACGTACCGCACCAACGTGGCATATTGCTCGTTGGATAGGCGAACCTTGACGGCATTGGTTTCCCAGTAACGAGATTCCGCCTGCGTCACATGCAACACTGTGTCGGTCGACCACAAGGCATTGAGGGCCAGCGACAATTTCAAATCGCGCCAACGAGAGGTTTCGATAAAGAAACGACGATCTCCCCAACCAAACAGCACATGTTCGGCGGCACTGACGTCGCCCGCAAAATGGGAGGCCGGAAAACATGTCCTCCAATCGACAATGTCGTTGACGATAGGCAATACCAAGTCCGCGTGGACTTCATTGGAAATGACGTAGATTTCCACCCCCACGTCTGGGGGACGATAGTCGTTGTTGATGGGAAACAAGCCCAGCAACACAATCAACAGATAGGCTGCAATCAATAGCCCCAGAACCTTCCCGGCCCTTTTGATCCAACCCCAAACACGTCGCAAAATCGTGGGCTTCGGTTGCAGATGTGACTCGGTGTTCATAAACAAAACCTATTCTGCCACAAGGGCCGCCAACGGCTAGCCAACGAGGTCATCCACTTGCCGATTATCGGCCGTTCTTGACAATTGTCGACCTGCAAGAGAATTCCTGCTCAGGGATTCGGACGAACGGTTTCCGCCAGGATGAAGATGGCCGTGGCTTCTCCGGTAGCTCCGGAACGGAAGGAGATTGCTCCGTCTCTTTCGACGTCAAAAAAATGTGGCACACCACCCGAGTCCAACGGAGCCGCTCGCAGTCTCTGTTGCAGGACTTTCACTTCCAGAGGAAATTCTGGCTGGAGTCCCATCAACCGAACCGCGTAAAGCAAGACGGCCAACTTGAACGAATACTGGCGGCACGAAGTGGTCTGGCCCGTTTGAAACTTCTCGAATTCGGACCGGCCCGCAAAGTCGGTCAATAGTCCGTGCGCGTTGTCCCACACAATCGCAGTCGGGTCCGTGTCGCTTTCGCGATGGAAGATTCTGCGAATGCGGTCTTTGGCGGATTCGTGTTGACCGTTCCGAAACTCAAACAACGCTTGATACACCGCATGTTCGGCGAACAATGTCGGGTGCCCGGCAGTAAAAGCCTCGTACTGGGTCATGGTGACATGTCTCACATCGACCGTCACGTCATCGACCGTCATGATCCCCAGCGATCGGCCGTGCACGATGTCGGGATCGGTCGGTTTATGATGAATCGATTCGAGTGGCTCGCAGATCACTTCGTGCAGCGAATTCGAATCACAACCCAAACGTTCCAACGAGTCTCGCAGTTTCTTGGCCATCTCGGGATGACTAGCAGACAGCGCGTACGAAGCCCACAACGTGTCGGTGATCGTGTAGCCGGTCAAGCGATTGGGGATCTCGGCCGATAACGTTGGATCTTTCCAGGCAATGACGGAAACTACCTGAGGACGACCTTCCACATCCAGAGTTCCCGTGCGAACGTGCCGCGTCAACCATTGAGCGGCTCGTTCGATCGCAACCGATGCGGTCCTATCCGAGGGTCTTGCAGGTTCGGGCTCGGTTGTCTCTTGGATGCAATACAATTTTGTCCAACTGCGGAGGAACAACTGATCGTCGACTGCGACTGGCGAAGCGTCCACCACGTCGTCTAGTTCATTCACGGCGACAATGTCCAGGTTTTCATTGTCTCGGACAACCACCGTTGTTCCTTCGCGGCTCGTGAAATAAAAATGCCCGTTCGCCAGAATCGGCGATGCATACAGCGAACGAAGGCCCGTCAGCCGCATTTTCTCCAGCAGTAGTTCTCCAGTATTCGCGTCGAGACAACTAAGCACATTGGTGTTGCCCGCCGTGAACAATAATCGAGAACCACTAAGGATTGGCGATGGCACGTAGGGTGTGCCTTCGGTTACTTTCCATGGAAGTGTCGCGCTGTCGGTGACATTGCCATTCGAGTCCAGCGGGATCAGGACGGCGAGCGACCCGCGATAGCCGCTCATGCAAACTACCGCGTCTTGATACCGCAATGGCGAGGGTATTGCATTGACCGTTTGTCCACCACATTCCCACAACAGAGCTCCGTCACGGGCGGCATAGCTCTTGACCGAACCGGTGCCGTTCACGACCACTTGTTGTTGGCCCGCAAAGGTCGTGATCAGCGGCGTGTTCCATGAAGTGACCTCGCCGGCTCGATCTTTTTTCCAGCGAACTTCGCCGGTCCATTTGTCGAGCGCGACGATAAACGAACCTTCTTCTTGATCCCAGTTGACGATCAAGGACTCGTCGGTCAGCGCTGGCGTCACCGCTTCACCCCAACCATTTCGCGTTCGCATGTTTCCGAGATCTGCCTGCCAGACCAAGTCGCCACCCAAGGTATAACAAAAGATACCGCGCGAGCCAAACGAACAGTAAAGCCGTTGGCCATCACTAACGGGCGATCCGGCGGCGTAGGTGTTCGTCTCGTGTTTGCCTTCATGGGGAACTTCTTCAATCGCGACTTTCTGCCACAAGCGTTGGCCCGTCTGTCGATCCAAACTAGAGACGACAAACTCGTAGAACATTTCGTCAGGAACGGTCTTGGCTCGTTCGTCATTGACCACGGAGTTGGGACTTTTTCGATCCGTTTTCACAGCCGACAAGATAAAGATCTGATTGCCGACCACGAGCGGCGTCGCGGAGCCTTCGCCGGGTAGTTCCGCGACCCAAGCGATATTCGAGTCCTTGCCCCAGCGGATCGGCGGCTTGGCATTGGGACCGGCGCGACCATCGGCCGTTGGACCGCGCCAATGCGTCCAGTCTTCGTTCGACTCGCTAACCGGAGTTTCGCTGGGGGGTGGATCTTGAAAAAGCTCTGGGTAGTGGCCCCGAATGAGTGATTGCTCCGCTTCGTTCAATTCGGTGAGCGAGATCGGTACGTCTTGGGGCCGGTTTCCTTTTTGGTTGAGTCGATTCATCAAGCTCCAATTTCGCGACGGTTCGGCGGCAGTGGGATCGGCCGGTTCCGAGGCGCGAAGATCGTACCGAGTGAAGTCGATAACCTTTTCTGGACCGTCGGCTTGCCAATCGCGTAGCAACGCCAAGCGAAAGTCGCGGTTCATGAACCATCGTATTTCCAGATTCTCTTGGGACGCGCGGATTCCGGAGCCGCGATGCACAAATTGATAGTCCCATTGGTCGTTGTTGGGAAACTGGGCGCGCCACAACAGGCCAAATTCTCCTTGTGTGATCAGCTGTGCATCGGGCCACCGCTTTCGTGTTTCCGTCAACCAAATATGTAGTCCTTCCATGCCATTGCGTCCGCCGTAGCCGTAGATCTTGCGGGCTTCGACCAAGCCCATCTCCCAACCACAAGTGACCCAACCAAAACCATTGCGAGCAAAGCCATCATCAAAATGAGCCGCAGTGGTCGCCAACATCGACTGCGTACCGCGTTCGGTTCCCATATCTAATAAAGTTTCGATGGGGCCCACGCCCTGGCGACTGCGCCAACGCTCGCCAGCGACGGTTTGTTGACCAGGAATTCGAGCGGCGAGAAAGTCTACCGTCCACCCGTCCAGGTTGACACAGTCGATGAAATCCGTTTCGCTTCGCGCGGGTTTGCAAAAATGTTCGCGCGATGGGTAATACGGATAACAGACCGAACCTTCGCCGTCGCCGTTGTCCACCGCATATTGGCTCCAGATGTTTCCTTGGCAGACATGAATACCTTCGACGTCGGCCAAGTACCGCAAGTTATCCGCGGCCAGAAAACCGGCGACGACACTTTTTGGTCGATAGCCGTCGCCGACGATCTCCGAGACGCGTTGCAAGCCTTCGTGCAAGTCACGATTGACCTGTTCGCGCGCGTTGTACATGTTCGAGAAGTAAGCACCAGGGATAAAGGTAATCTCATCGCCGTACTTCTTGTGATACGAAGCGATCCAGGCACGGAGTTCTTGATACTGAGGGCGGTCGTCATGCAAGGCCAACCAACTAAACGCCCACGTAATTCGAGCGCCGGGCCAAGCGGTTTCGATTGCCTCGCGAAAGGTGCGCGCTTCGGCCACGGTGTGAACCAACGATTCGTCAGGTCCGTGCGCGATATCGCGAGTCACTTCGATTTGATGGACGCGGACAATGGTGTTCAAAGTCAAGAACCGCCCGCCCAGGAGCGGAGTTGGGCCGGGCACGGACTGTATCGCCGTGGAGCTTTCTTGGTGACCATCACCCGCGATGGTGGGACGGCTGGTGGGCAGGCACCCGATCGCGACGGCCATCGTTGCCATGAGCCAGAAAAGACATCGAGACGGAATTGACTTCATTGGACAACCTCGGGTTCGAGTGAATTCTTGTTCGGGTTTGCAGCTGAACCAATTTGAAAACTACTTTGGATGCTGCGACTCCAAGTAACGTTTCGCCAGCAGTTCGCCTAACTGGATAACGGCGCGGGCGTCCAGGACCAAGTTCTCGGCTTGGGCCGGCAGGTCAAAGGCCGGAACATGGATGAATGCCGGATCGGTTGCCGCGATGGTCGCCACGTTGGCCGTGATGTCGATCCGATTGACTCCTGGTTCCGTCGGCGGTGGTTGTTGGCTGACGAACCATTTCAGCTGGGGCGCCTGCAAGTCCACGCGGCTTTGAGTAACGGTCGCTTGCAGCCATTTGGCCGTTTCTTGGCGGTAGGGATAATACGCCATGTCGTTTTCGCCGAGATGATAAAAAATCCCGGCCAACTCGACGGTGTGCCCTCGGTCTTCCAGATCTTTGATGGCGTCGCGGACGAAGGCAATAAAACTAGGGTAAAGATGAAGGTCTTTCGCTCGTGTTCCTTCAGGCGTCCAATCGTTGATCTGAGAACCACTGTGGGTGAACTTCACGATGGCCAAGTGGTCGGTAAGTTTTGCGTGCAACGTGCGGGCAAAGCTCAATTCGGGGCCAAAGGTTTCGTACGCGCCCGCCGGGCCCAGTGGCTCCCACGCGTGCGACGTTTTGAATCCACCGCCAAGGCTGTAGCGGTAAGCGATTTGTGGGACGTCGTTGGCCAATGCGGTTGCTCCGGGAATGTCTGCTAGTTGTGCAGTGAACGCGCGCTCGCCTTCCATGTTGCGATGACCGGCCAAGACAAACAACTTGATCGGACTGCTGGGCGGATAAGGCCATTGGGGGAGCGGCCGAGCCATGGTGTTCGACTTGCCAATCGTGCGTAGATAGGATTCCGCATAGTTCACGCCATGTTCCAATTGTCCTAAGGTCCCATAGTGGTAGTGCAGACCTTCTTCGCCGCCGATTTCGACCGCATCGTGGGAAGTTGGGATGTACTCGACCAATGGATCCGTGGCGGCAACGGCTTTCTGAGCCGTACGAATCGCCAGCATGTTGTCGCGATTGTCCATGCCCCAAATGGTTTTGGTGCAAAGTTCGCCAAGGTAGAACTTGAGCTCGGGTGTGTGGAGGTCGCGGCGCCAGGACGCGATAAAGTTGGCTAGATTGCGTTCGTATTGTGGCTTGAAGTCGTTACTGAACATGTCGTTCTCGCCTTGGTGCCACATGAAGCCTTCGATTTGATACGCGATTTTCTGGCGATCGAATTCCGCCAACGAATCCCGCACATGGGCCAGAGCCAACGGGTAGAGTTTGAATCCGCCGGGTTGATCGGGATTCCAGTCTTCACCCAAAGTGGTTCCACCCGAGGCGACCTTGATGATCGCGATGGGAGCGTCGATGTTCTGCGAGACTTTGTGACCAAAGCTGAGTTCCGGACCGAAGTAGTCCTTGGTCGGCTGCAGCGGGACCCAGCCATTGGACGACATCATTTCCTCGCGTCCCAATTTGTACGAGAACCACACGTTAGGCTGCGGTTGATCGAGTCCCGTGAATGGTGGAAAGCGATGAATATCGGCGACCCGTGAGTGGGTGCCAACCATGTTCGACTGGCCCGCGAAGATAAACACCCGCACGGGCGGTGCGGAATCTTGGGCTTGAACCAAAGAAACGGCGATCGTCCACGCGAAGACGCCAAGGCCAAGAACGTTGCCCACGGTTTTCCACCCATTTGGTCGCATTTGATTTTGGCACCCGATCGAATTTGGAGGAACGTCACTCGGCGATGACAAAACCTATCCGCCGATGGGCTGAGTCTAACAGACGACCAAACGCAAAAGAACCGACGTCATTTTTTGGTGTGTTCTAGTGGCGATTGTTTGGACGGCCAGTTTGAATTCCCATCGGTTGTGCCCCAAAATATTGTTGCAATCCAAACTTGTTGGTTTTAAGATCTCGGTTCGATTTCGTCAGAATGCAGAGATACACGCCTCATTGACTTTGGATGTCGACAAGATTGAAACATGGCAGGCGGACGGGTTCTTTCCGTTGCTGTCTGACCAGTCCCACGAGCCCGCGCGATCGACGCCTGGACGTCGAACGGAGTGAATGAATCCCGTATTCGGTAAAACTTCCCACGCATACGCCGTGCTTTGCGACGTCACGTTGGACAAGTGCACAAACTACTCGCAATCGCCATTGTCAATTGCGCATCCACCAACCGAAAGCAGACGAGGACGTGGCTTGATGATGGTTCATTGACGGTCGGCGATCAGACGGTCGGCGATCAGGCTTCGTTCCAATGTGGTAGGTGAATGGCTTTGTCAGCAATGTCCTTGCGGCACCAGGCTCCCTTCCAGCGAATTAACTTGACCGCTTCGTAAGCTCGCTGTTTCGCTTGCGCGATATTATCACCAAGGGCCGTTACTCCCAAGACTCGTCCACCGGCAGTGATGGCCTCGCCTTGGGCGTTTAATTGAGTCCCAGCGTGAAAGACTTTGACGTCTGGCAATTTTGCAGCTGCCTCCAAGCCACTGATCACATGCCCAGTTTGATAGTTGCCAGGGTACCCGTCACTGGCGATGACCACGCACACGGCAGCGCGAGGGTCCCAGACCGGCGGCTCGATTTGGCCCAAACGACCTTCGGCCGTTGCCAAGAGGATCTCTAACAGATCGCTTTGCAATCGCATCAGCACGGGTTGGCATTCGGGGTCACCGAACCGCACGTTGAATTCGATGACTTTGGGCCCTTTGGTGCAGAGCATCAGTCCCGCGTACAGCACTCCCGAAAACGGATTGTTCTGGCGCTTCATGGTATGAACGGTCGGCACCAAAATTTCTTCGGTGATCCGATCCAGAAGCGCGGGTTCCACATCGATGCTAGGGCAATAGGCTCCCATGCCACCGGTATTTGGACCTTGATCGTTGTCGTAGGCGGCTTTGTGATCTTGGGCCGGGGGCAGGGGCAGAATCGCCTTCCCGTCGGTAATCGCCAGAACACTGGCTTCGATGCCGACCAACTTTTCTTCCAACAGAAACGAATCCCCGGCATCGCCTAAGTCGCGACGGATCGCAATGGATTCGATCGCGGCTTCGACTTCCGCCAAATCGCGACAAACGACCACGCCTTTCCCAGCCGCCAAGCCATCGGCTTTCACGACCAGCGGGACATCTTCGGGTTTGTCCGCGTGCAGCAGGCGCAACTCTTCGATGGCCTGTTCGCCTGAGGTAAACCGCCAATGTCGCGCTGTGTCGATATTGCCCGCGCGAAGAATTTTCTTGCAATACGTTTTGCTGCCTTCCAATTGAGCCGCGTCGGCCGATGGACCAAACACCAGCAACCCTGCTTTGCGGAACGCATCGGACAGACCCTGGCAAAGTGGCACTTCGGGCCCAACCACCGTTAACCCAACCTCGTTGTCTTTGGCGAACTTGATCAACGCAGGAAAATCCAGCATTGCAATGGGCACGTTCTCCGCATCGCGCGCCGTACCGGCATTACCGGGAGCCACAAACACGCGGTCCGCCAAGGGACTTTGTTTCAATTTCCAAGCCAACGCGTGTTCGCGCCCGCCGTTCCCAATCACCAAGACATTCATGCCGACCTATCCATCCTAAAACAACTCCGAACAGCTCACCAAAATAATGAGCTGTTCGGAGGGGAGTATTCCGTGTTCGAAGCACTTCGCTCCGAACACCACGAACGCACGTTTCGCTCGCCGTTAATTATTCTGTTGTTGGCGACGACGGCCGCCTTGACCCAAGATTGCTTCCAGGACCTGTTCGCCTCCGTCCCGAAGAAACTTGATTGCGACTTTGTCGGCGGGTTGCTTGCCGCTTAAGAACCCGGTGAGGTCTTCACGGGAGCGCATCACTTTGTCATCAATCTGAGTGATGATGTCGCCAGCCTTGAGGCCCGCTTGTTGAGCCGGCGAGCCCTCGGTGACTTCGCGAATCGTCAAGCCTTGTTCGGTGATATTCTCGAAGTCCATCTGAGCACCCAAGTAAGCTGGACGCGCCCGCCGTTCGGCTCCACCGCCACTTTGGAATTCGATCTTTTCGGTCGCCAACAGTTGATCGAGAAACTTCTCGGTGTAGTCGATCACGCGTACGCCTCCGGCAAGGTCCAACGCGGCGGTCTTGTCATCCGGGGTATGGTACACGGGGGTTAGGCCGGTATGAAAAAACACTGCCGGAATTCCTTTTTGTTGGAACGGCAAATGATCACTACCGGCGAAACCAGCGGCGATCTTGTCCAATTGCAATTTGGCTTCCACATTGGCTTGATCAGCAACCGGATCAAACACGCTGCTGGTCCCCGTCCCATAGATCACCAGCTTGTCGTTCCGCAGCCAACCGATCATGTCGAAGTTGATCATGGCCACGGTCGAGTCAAGTGGATAGACAGGGTTCTCGCAGTAATGATAAGCGCCCAACAACCCACGTTCTTCCGCGCTAAAGGCAATAAACACCATGCGACGGGCTGGTTTCTTGTCGGCCTGAGCATAACGCCTCGCCAATTCCATAACCGCAGCGGTTCCTGTCGCGTTGTCGTCGGCACCGTTGTGAATTTCACCAAATCGACCGGGAGCCCGCGAGCCGAAACTTCCAATGCCGATGTGGTCGTAGTGTCCACCAACCACAATGGTTTCGTTCGCCAAGGGACCTTCACCTTCCACGACGCCGACGATGTTGTAGCCCCAGCCTTTTTGATCCTCGAACGTCGCCACATACTTGGCCGACACGGACATGGCTTGTGACAAAGGTGCAGCCGAAGAATCGATCAACCTGGAGGCGGTCAACAGATCGCTTATCGAATTGCCATCGTTGTCCTTGAGTGGACAAGCTTGAAGCAATTGATTGCAAGCCGCCTGCGAGATCATTACTAGTGGCAACCCCAGTTCGCGGTCACCAAATGCAGCCGAGTTTTCCAAAACGGCTTCTGTGCCGCTGGGTGCGGTGCGGATGTCGTTGACAAACACAATGCCCACGGCACCGCGCTCTTTCGCGGCAGCGATCTTGGTACGAATGTAAGCCTGTTCGACAACCTCATCACCGCTGTATGGCGAGTCTTCGATTTCGAACACCGGTTGCCGACGTAGCATCAACAGCACTTTGCCGGCGACGTCAATACCTTCGTACTCTTGAAAGTTGTGGTCCGGGTCATCGATGCCATATCCAACAAATACCAAATCGCCAGCTACCGAACCTGAACCACCAACCAATTGCGGTTTGAAGTGTTCATCCAACTTCATGGTCAATTGTTGCTCGCCAGCGAAGAATCCCAAAAACGCGGTTGCGGAATTCAGGTTCCGTCCCAAATCGATTTGGAACGGTTGGCGAAAAGAACCGTCGGCCACCGCCGATTTGAGGCCGTACTTTTGAAAATCTTGAATAATATACTGAGCCGCCTTCTCCGCCCCGGGAGAAAACGTGTCACGACCGCCCAGTTCGTCGCTGGCTAGGTACGTCACGTCATTGGTGAATCGTTCGAGGGTGGAATTGTTGGTTGCAGCGGCAGTCAGATCCTTGTCACGCTCATGGTCGCCGTCATGAGCGAACGCCGCCGTTCCGCAAAAACCGATCGCCGCCGCACATACCCCTAAAAGAAAGTGAGCGAGCCTCCCTCGAAATCGCGGAGCAAAATCCAACGACGAGCGACCGACCCGCATAGATGGAGTTTGATGTGATATTGGCATAGAGAGTTTCCTACCAAAAAACGGGGAACGATACGGAACGGAGGTCCCAAAACGAGGGCCAATCAGCATTGGCTTGCCGTCCATCTTACGCAGATTCCGGGCGATCGCCAGCCCGATCCTCCCGCGCGAAAGAAAGTCTTGTCGGACGTTGGCCCCTCAACGTAACGGGATTGGCCTAAAGATCGGACGCTTGCGTTGGCGAAGTCGGTTTTGCTAGAAAGCGATGGTTGCCTGGTTCAACTGTCCCCGGTCGGGCTGTTTTCGAAGAAGCATTTCAAGGCTTCGCGTCCGGACATCCCAGGTTGAATTCCCAGTTCGGCGGCGGCGTGACTGACGTCAGCGATGTTCGCCGCCAGCAAGTCTTCGGGTTCCCGCAGCGGACGCTCGGGGGTGCCCCGGCAAATAGCAACCGCCATCTTGAAGTGACTCGCGATCTGACAATCGTAAATGCCGCAGCCCAAGATGCCCCGATCGGTGTGAATGGCACAATATTGGCCGTCGGGCCATTGATAGCTACAGCCCAACGCCTCGCCTTCGGGCGTTTGGATCACTTCGTGACGAACTTTTAAAGCTTCGATTCCCACAAAATTACTCCGCTTGTGATCCAGGGTGCTTCGCTGATTGGACGCTGCCAAAGTGCTCGAAAACGGCGGCGGGGTCAATCCCCAATCGCCGCGCTTCTTTACTCCCATCGGCAACCTCCAGTTGGTCCGCGTTGTGCAAAACGTGCTAAACCGGTACTTCAATAAAATCGCTTGCTATTTCACCAGCGAAGGGTGTAGAATCTCGCGTTATCCAGGTGGCTTGGCACGGCTTTTCACTTTTCGGAGGTCTCCGCATGACGAGACATCGACTTCCTCGGAACCGAGGATTCTCCTTGGTTGAACTATTGGTGGTGATTGCGATCATTGGCATTTTGATCGCCCTGTTGTTGCCCGCGATTCAAATGACTCGTGAGGCAGGACGGCGAGTTCAATGCCGCAACAACCTCAAACAGCTTGGGTTGGCGTTGCTCAATCACCATGACACCCACAATCGGTTTCCTGCGGGTTGGACAGCCAACGCCGACGCGGGTGTACCCGGGTGGGGCTGGACCAGTCGCCTGCTCCCATTTCTCGAGCAGCAACATGTTTATAGTCGCTTGAACACAAAACTACCGATCAGCGATCCTAGTCACGACGAGATACGGCGGCAAACATTTTCGTTTTTGCTTTGCCCGTCTTCGCAGACGTTTGATCAAAACGTCGAATTGCCCAGCGGAGGTTATGCCGATCCGTTTGGCCCGTTGACCTACCCCTATGAGGTCGGACGTTCGCATTACGTAGGTTGTTTGGGCACGTATGTCCAACAGGAAGAAATGGAGGATGGTGAATACTGCCCTTCAGGAACCTACGTGATGGCCGGTGGCACGACCTTGGACGGGCTCTTTTATCGCAATAGCCGCGTCAACTTGCGAGAAGTTCGCGATGGAACCAGCAACACGATTGCGATCGGTGAAAGAAGTGGCCAAGTTTTCAACTCCAGTTGGATTGGCGTCGTTCATGGCTCGGCCTATCCTGCGTGGCGAATTTTGGGCTGGACGGGCGAACCACCCAACAACAAGCCCGGAAGTGAAGTTCACTTTCACGGCTACGCTCAGTTCAATAGTGGCCACTTCGCCTTGACTCATTTTGTGATGCTGGATGGATCGGTGCAGACGCTCTTCGACGAAATCGATCCGTCGGTCTTCCAAGGCATGGGAACGATTCACAATCGCGAAGTCGATACGGTTCAAGACTGAGATGGGTCAACGGCGGTATTCGTTGGGAGACTCGGTGGCTCAACTGGGCTTGGCTTGGTTGGGCCAGTTCTCTTCGGCGGCACTGGCTCGGTAATAGACGGGTTGCAGGATCACTGGGTCGAGGGTTTCAAGTGGAGCGACCAGCAACGTTTCCCAAGCAAGTCGGGCGCTGGCGGAGACGGATTCCTCGGGTGTCGGCTGTGGAGCCCGAAAGACTTGCAGTCCGCAGGACTCAGTAACCGTCTCGGCGGATGGGTCTCCGACCAGGATTTGTCCGCCAGCGGCGCTTGTTCCCGCGATGGAATCGCCGGCAAATGGTTCGCCCGCGAGTGGTTTCGACCCGTTTTGGACGGTGTGGAGTTGGGTGCCGCGAAGGGTTTGCCAGAGTTTTGCGGTCGCAAGTTCCTCCGCCAACACGGTCCTGGACGGTTCTGCTTGGCCACATGCCCATTCGTTTAGTTGGGCTTCGTCGACGAGGTTGTTCGCGGCGTCCTGGTTCCGCAACCGCGAGAATTCCGCCAATCGTTGTTGGACCGTCGCCCATTCGACCGAAGGATTGCGATCGGGCAGTTGATTGCCAAACGGTGCGATGGCCTTGGCTGGGAAAGCGACCTCTTTCTGATAAAACTGGCCACGATAGGCGGCTTTGGCGGCTCGACCGTACCAAAATTTTTCGTCATCGGATTCCTGGACTTTCGGGTTGGTTCTCGAGTGCTCGAGCCGCCAAGCATTGTGGCCGGCCAACAACAGCACGTCCAAAGAATTGATGCCAATCAGCGGTAACTGGCGGGCGTAAGCGATCGACTTGGCGACGGTCAGACCGATGCGGAGGCTCGTGAACGAGCCAGGTCCAAAAGTCACAGCGATCGCGTTGGTGTCGTCGAGGGTTAAAGCGGCTTGTTGATAGAGCGATTGGACGGTTGGTACCAAACTAACGGCCGTTCGTTGCTTTGGTGGTGTTTGGGCAACCGCGAGAACCTGATGGCCTGAAACCAAGCCGACCGTTGCTTGTTGGTCGCAACAATCGATCGTCAACAGGAGAAGTGTTGCTGGGGGCATGTGTTTTTTGCGACAAGACGTTGGATTGGGATCGGAAGCCGCCGATTCTGGCCAGGAAACCGGGATCCTTCAATGCCTAACATGGTAGGCTTTGTCCAAAAAGGGGCCTGCCCCTTACCGGTCATGCCTTTTTGTCCGGAGTGTTTACATGCCCACCAAAGAGTCGGGTGCCTTTTGGGACAGAGCCTAGAATGGCTCGAAATGTACGGTGGCCAGAAACGTACGGCGGCAGGAAATGTCCCTGGGATTGTGAGTGCCTTGGATTGCAAGGAGTGGGACAAAACGTAAACTATCGAATGGGTATGAGTATGCGTAAATCGAAGCGATACGGCTGGTCAAACGGGAATGGGACCTGGTGAAACGAGCAATCATTAGCGACATCCACGGGAATTTTGAGGCGTTGACGGTCGTCATGGCCGACATCGCAGCCCGAGGCGTCGAGAGCATTTTCTGTCTGGGGGACATCATTGGCTACGGCCCCAACCCGGTTGATTGTCTGGACACCGTCCGCAAGAAATGCCAACGCACGATCTTGGGCAACCACGACCAGGCGGCTTTGTTCGATCCAGATGGATTTAATCCATTGGCGCTACAAGCGATTTATTGGACGCGGGCTCAAATCGAAAATGGTCCGGGCTCGGACGAGGATTTTGACCAGAGGTGGGGGTTTTTGGGAGATCTTCCGCCACGGTTTCTGGACGGTGAGTTTCTCTTCGTCCACGGTTCGCCACGCGAGCCAACGAACGAATACGTTTTCCCGGAAGATTCGTACGATGATCGCAAGATGACGGCCTTGTTTGGCCGGTTTGAGCGTTATTGTTTCCAAGGTCATACACATATTCCGGGCATCTTCTTCGAAGACCGTACCTTTATGTCGCCCGAGGAGTCGGATCAAACCGATTCGGACGACACGCGACTCGGGCGACCAAGAACCTACACGATCCAATTGCCGGATTCGCGGGTCATGATCAATGTCGGTAGTGTGGGGCAACCCCGGGACGGAAATCCTCGATCATGTTATGTGATCCTCGACACCGAAGAGCGGACCGTCATGTACGTGCGTTTGGAATATGACGTGCAGAAGACTCGTCAGAAAATTTATGCAATCGAAGACCTCGACAATATGTTGGGGGATCGGTTGTTGACGGGCCGATAGTTCCCAAACAGGTGCCGGAAGTGTCCAAGATAGCGATCCTCAGTGACATTCACGGGAACTTGGAAGCGTTCGAAGCGGTGCTGCACGATGCCGCGGGCAAGAATGTGACGCGGTTTTGGTGTCTGGGTGACGTTGTTGGTTACGGGCCCAATCCCAACGAGTGTCTGGATTTGGTTCGCCAACGTTTTGAATTTTGTATCTTGGGCAACCACGAAAACGGCGTGTTATTCCCTACCGAAGGGTTTAGTTCACAAGCCGAACGGTCCATGGAGTGGACGCGTCGACAGGTCTTGAATAGCCCGCTGGAACTTCGCGAGCAACGTTGGGGCTTTCTCAACGAACTGCCGCGAGTGGTCCACCGTGAGGGGCTGATGTTCGTCCACGGTTCACCGGTCGGGCCCATGTCCGATTACGTGTTTCCAGAGGATGTCGGTAACCGTCGACGATTGGAGCGAATGTTTTGCCTCGTGCCAAGCGTTTGTTTTCAGGGCCATACACACATTCCGGGAGTGTTCACTCCTGATGGAAGATTTTTGTCGCCCAACGAATTGCCAGATGGTTTCGGAGTGGGCGAAAAACTGATGGTCAATGTAGGCAGCGTGGGGCAACCGCGAGACGGGGATGCACGAGCCAGTTACTTGATCGTTGAAGACGACTGGTTCGAATTCCAACGCGTCGAGTACTCCGTCGATGCCACGATTGAAAAAGTCACGGCGATTCCCGAGCTGGGTCCGTTCCTGGCGAACCGTTTGCGACAAGCCAAATAAACCGGGACTCGGCGGATGCTTGGCGCGGCTTGGCCGTTAAATCGGACGGGTGCGCTCTGCATGTCGTCGCTTCGTCGATCGCAATCGCTTGAAGAGCTTGTCGCTTTTCACGCGCTGGATTGTATTTTTGAGAACGCTTTGCCCCACGACACGTTCCATGTCGTGAATGGTTGCTTAAGCGGTTACCGATAAAGTTGAAAGGAAAGAACCATGCAGATGTTTTGGTTGGGATGTTGGTGCCTATGGGCTGGTGCCTTGGGTGCCGCAAACGAAGAGAAGGGTGAATTAGCAGTGACGACAACAGCGGTTCAGGATCAGGAGGTCGCTCAGGACGATCCATTCCTTTGGCTCGAAGACGTGGGGGGAGAATCGGCACTGGATTGGGTTCGCTCGAAGAATGCGGTGACCCAGTCCCATTTTGAATCCGACCCCGCGTTTCAGGCATTGCAGAATGACTTGTTGGCGATCCTGGATTCCGATGCGCGCATTCCAATGGTCTCGAAGCGCGGAGAATACTATTACAACTTCTGGCGCGACAAGAAAAACGTGCGAGGGATCTGGCGCCGCACCACTATGGAACAGTATCGGAAGGCGGAACCCCAGTGGGAAGTTCTGTTGGACTTGGATGAGATCGCGGACCAAGAACACGAGAATTGGGTTTGGAAAGGCGCTTCTCTATTACGGCCAGACTATCGACGTTGCTTGATCACCTTGTCGCGTGGCGGTGCGGACGCCTCGGTAGTCCGCGAGTTCGACATGGAGACTCGGCAGTTTGTCGCCGATGGCTTCCAGTTGCCCGAAGCGAAAGGTGGCATGACTTGGATTGATCAAGACCACGTTTATGTGGCGACCGACTTTGGTCCCGGTTCGATGACGACTTCGGGCTATCCGCGTTTGGCCAAACGGTGGAAACGCGGCACACCACTGGAGCAAGCCGAACTGATCTATGAAGGCCAGAGCGACGACATGTCGGTTTCGGCTGGTTTCGACGATTCGCCCGGCTTCGAGCGACATTTTGTGAATCGAGCGATTCGCTTTTATTACGACGAAATGTTTGTGATCACCAAAGCGGGACTGGTGAAGGTCGACGCGCCGAACTCGGCGAACAAATCGGTTCATCGCGAGTATCTCTACGTCGAACTTCGTGAGCCATGGCCAGTGGGCGATGCGACTTACGTCGCGGGCAGTTTGTTGGCGATCCCCTTCGACCGCTTCATGGAAGGTCAACGAGACTTTGCGGTGCTGTTCACCCCGACGGAAAACTCGTCGTTGGCGGGATACAGCCCGACCAAGGACCATGTGATCTTGAATGTGTTGGAAGACGTCAAGAACAAGCTCTTTGTTCTAACGCCGGGCAAAGCAGGCTGGTCCAAAACGCCGCTGCAGGGCGCTCCTGCAATTGGCACGGTTTCGGCGGGACCCGTCGATTCGGACGAATCCAATGCGTACTTCATGACGGTCAACGATTACTTGACCCCCACGACCTTGTGGCTGGGAGAAATTGGGGCCGACCCCGAACCATTAAAAAGTCTTCCAGCCATGTACAATGCGGACGGTTTGGAAGTGACCCAACATTTCGCCGTCAGCAAAGACGGAACAAAAGTGCCGTACTTTCAGGTGTCGCGGCAGGGTTTGGAATTAAACGGCCAACACCCGACTCTCCTATACGGTTATGGCGGCTTCGAGATTTCGCTGACGCCCAGCTACAATCCGGTGGTTGGTCGGGCATGGACCAGTCAGGGTGGCGTTTATGTCGTTGCGAATATTCGCGGTGGCGGCGAGTATGGACCACGCTGGCATCAAGCGGCGTTGAAAGAGAACCGCTTGCGGGCCTACGAGGACTTCGCGGCTGTGGCTGAGGACTTGATTCGACGTGGCGTGACCAAATCCGGGAAATTGGGGATTCAAGGCGGGTCCAATGGCGGATTGCTGGTGGGCAACATGGTCGCGTTGTACCCCAAACTGTTCGAAGCAGCGGTTTGCCAAGTCCCGTTGTTGGACATGCGGCGATACCATCAACTGTTGGCCGGAGCGTCGTGGATGGCGGAATACGGGAACCCGGATGACCCGCAACAATGGTCGTATATTCAGAAATTTTCACCTTATCAGAATATTCGGCCCGACGTGAAGTATCCCGAAGTGTTGTTCACGACCTCCACGCGGGACGACCGAGTCCATCCAGGACATGCTCGCAAGATGTTTGCCCGCATGGAACAGCAGGGGCACACCGTTCGATACTTTGAAAATATCGAAGGTGGGCACGGCGGCGCGGCCAACAACCGGCAAACCGCTTACATGCAAGCGTTGGCATTTCGGTTCTTGAGCGAGAAGCTGTTTGACTCGGCTAGGTAACAAGACTGCTTCATTGCTTGCTGGTTGGTAGGGCCGGTTTTATAGTGAGTCAGATACGGGGGCCTCCCGGTAACGGGGTGGCCCTCGTCTTTTATGGTTCGTTTTGCAAGAGACTTTGGAGATACGAGTGTCATGGTAAGTGCGACTTCCGCGGCTCCTGCCGGCGCCAAACTGGTTCAGACCAATGTCGATTACGACCCGAACATCGTGATTGAAACGCAAAACCTGACCAAGATTTACTCCGACTTTTGGGGCCGCTCCAAGGTCCGGGCACTTAAAGGTTTGGATTTGGAAGTTCGCAAAGGCGAAGTTTTTGGTTTGCTGGGTCCCAACGGTTCCGGCAAGTCCACCACGATCAAGCTGCTGTTGGGCTTGCTGTTCCCTTCGGGCGGTCGAGCCACGATTTTTGGGAAGCCCACGACCGAAGTTTCGAAGAACGAACGCATTGGGTACCTGCCGGAAGAGTCGTACCTGTATCGCTTCTTGACGGCGGAAGAAACCCTGGATTTTTACGGTCGTCTGTTTGACATGCCCAGTGAGGTACGGCGGGAACGGGCCGCGAAACTGATTGAAAAAGTCGGTCTAAAGTGGGCGCGGCGACGTCCGCTGCGCGAGTACTCGAAGGGGATGACTCGGCGGATTGGCTTGGCACAAGCCCTGATCAACGACCCCGATTTGGTCATGTTGGACGAGCCCACCAGTGGTTTGGACCCGTTGGGAACTCGCGAAATGAAAGACTTGATTATTGAGCTCAAGGAGCAAGGCAAAACGGTAGTGATGTGCAGTCACTTGTTGGCGGATGTCCAGGACGTTTGCGATCGAATTGCGATTCTCTATCAGGGCGAACTTAAAGAGTTGGGGCGCGTTGATGAACTGCTGGAAGTGACCAACCAGCAGCAAATTCGCGTCGAGGGTCTGACCAAAGATGCTCAGGCAAAGATCGCCGAGATCTTGTCCCAAAGCGGCGGCAAGATGTTGGATGTATCCAGTCCGAAGAATACGTTGGAGAACTTGTTCTTGGACATTATTCGCGAAAGCCAAGCCCGGCCTGGTGCTCGGGGCATTATCGGCAGCGGCGACGACAACGGCACCCGCTAAGACCTCAGGAAATCCAGGACCTTGGGGAACCGCCGTGGTGGTGGTCCTGAGGTGACCGATTAGAAAGATCTGACAGGTAGATACGAAATGGTTGTCGAAGAATTTCGCTCATTTTCTGATTGGTTGTTGACCGACGGCGCGCTGTTGACGTTTGTCTTTGTTACGGTCATCTGTGCCGTGTCGGGACTGCTGTTGGGATTTATTGTTTCGAGTTTTCGCCACGGTCCCGGCGAGGCGTTTTATGCGGTGTCGCAGACGGTCTTTCAAGCGGTTCCCGATTTGTTTGGGATGAAATTTCGTCGAATTTGGGCGATTGCGCGTTTGGCGATTAAAGAGAATTTCCGATTGTTTGTCGTAACCTTGGCCATATTTGTGGCGGCGTTGGCCATCGCGGGCTGGTTCATCGGCGGCGGAGGAAAAAATCCGGAACGCAGTTACGTGGCGTTCCTGTTCTTTGCAGCTCAAGTTCTGATTTCGATTTTTGCGGTGTTGGTCAGTGCCTTCAGTTTGCCCAACGACATCATGTCCAAAACGATCTACACGGTGGTCACCAAGCCGGTTCGGGCCAGTGAAATCGTGTTGGGACGGTTTGTTGGGTTTGCCGTGATTGGGACCGTTTTGTTGGCGATTGTGGGCGGCTTGAGCTATGTGTTTATGGTTCGAGGAATTGACCACACGCACGAACTAAGTGAGGAAATTACGGTCGATAAGTGGTTGCCGATCGTGGATGGCTTCACGCCTGATGGACGTCGGCCGTTTGACCCTAGGGCCGCTTTTGAGTCGTCCGTGTTCACGACTCGCAACAACGATCACGTACATCGATTGGCGATTGTTCAGCTTCCGGATGGGGCGTTTGATGTGGTTGCGGATGAGACCGCGGGACACACACACGATGTCGAAGTTGTGGAATCGGATCCCGTAACCCAACACCCGAAAATGGTTCGTTTTGGTCCGCCACGAGGAAACCTGCGGGCCCGTCAGCCGATTTACTCCTCACCGCGCGGTGACTTGGCCGCGTTGACACTCACGGACGAGACAGGCTCCCCTGCCACCGGTGTCAATGTGGGTGAAGTTTGGGACTATCACAAGTACATTCAAGGTGGTACCCAAAGCACGGCCACGTTTCGATTTTCGGGGCTGACAGCGGCAAAGTTTTCAAATGCCGATCAAGTCAATTTGGATTTGAATTTGGCGGTGTTCCGCACGCACATCGGTGATCTCCGTCGACGGATCGAAGCCGAGATCGAGCTGCGGAACGTCGTCGACGTCGCCGAGACCGAAACCGCCCAGGTCAAATCGGTCAAGATTCCGTTTGAAACGGAAGAGTTCAAGGTTCAGACCTTAACGATTCCGCGCAAAATGAAGAATGGCACGATCCGAGCCGTCGGGCAGCCGGACCGCACCAATCAAGAGTTGGACTTTTTTGAAGACTTGGCCACCAATGGCGAACTGGATCTCATCGTCCGTTGTATCGATCAAAAGCAGTACTTGGGTGTGGCTCGGGCCAGTATCTACTTCCATGCCGGTGACACGTCATTTGGTTGGAATTACGTGCGAGGGTTCTTGGGTATTTGGGCTCAGATGTTGGCGATCATCGCTTTGAGCATTGCCCTCAGTACCTTCCTCAAAGGTCCTGTCGTGCTGATCAGCTCGGTCGGCGTAGTCGTCTTTGGTTACTCGGCGAATTTTATCGTGTTCGTCGCGAATTCCGTGTTGAGTACGGATAAACTGGCGAACATGTGGGGTGGCGGACCATCGGAAGCGCTGTATCGGTTGGTCACTCAGATGAACTTGCAACATCCGTTGCCGCCCGGGCTAGGTACGGAGATTCTGAAGTTTGTGGACAAGCAGTTATTATTGCCAGGCTTGAAAAGTCTGTCCTTTGCGGTACCTCGGTTCGAAAACTTCAATCTGGCCAACTATTTGGCTTACGGCTACACCATTGATAATCAACTGTTGTTGATCAACTTGCTGACGGCATTCACGTTTGCCGCTGGTATGATGGTGATCGGTTACTTCTGCTTCAAGACCAGGGAGATTGCGGCCGCATGAACTTTGCACCTTCCCATTATCGCAAGGCGATTTACGGTATTTTGGCAGCGATCCTGTTGGTGCCGATCTCCTTTTTGGCTCGGCCCAACCAGATTAGCAAGGACCCCAATCAAGCGGGGGAAGCCACCGGTGGCACCATTTCGCAACTGCGCTCGGAACACAATCTGTCTCAAGCCAGCTTGAGCAGTATTGATCCAACCAGCGAAGTGATGAAATTGGCTTCCATGGGACTGCATGGAATCGCAGTCAATGTGTTGTGGAACCAAGCGAATGCTTATCAAGAAAAGAAGGCGTTTGATAAGGTTTCGGGAACGGTCGATACCTTGGTCTTGCTGCAGCCCAATTTCATTTCGGTGTGGGAGTTCCAAGGGCACAATTTGGCGTACAACATCTCCCGCGAGTTTGACGATTACCAAGATCGATACTTTTGGGTCAAAGAAGGCCTGAACTTTTTCGCCAAGGGCGTATCTTACAACCGACGGGATCACCGCATCTACGACAACTTGGGCTTGCATACCGGGATCAAGTTTGGCGTTTCGGACGAAAAGAAGCAGTTTCGACAGATCCTGCGGAAAGACCGAGAGTATGTCGACACCTTCGTCAGCAAGTTTATCAACCCAGAATTGTTTGACCGTCCGGAAGCGGGTGGATTTGATTCTTGGATGTTGTCGTACTGGTGGTACGACAAGTCCTACCACATGCGAGAAAACTTGGGCGTTCCCAAGCGAACCAGCGATTTGATGTACTGGGTCAAGGGTCCGCAGCAATTGCGTCAATATGCGGAATCACTCTCGGTCGATTTCCGTCCCGGTGAAGCGACTCGTCGAGCTTGGCGAACTGCGTACGAAGCTTGGACGGATCGCGATCCGATCAGTGATCGCCAAGGATTTGGCAAACGCGATATCACGACGAGTTTTGGGGCTGTCATTCGCCTCGAAGATCTCGAACGGCAGGTGGAGTTTCAGCAAGGAATCGCTCGACGAATGGACGAGCTGGCCCCCGGCGTTCGGCAAGAAATCACGAAGGAAAAAATCGCCCGCCTCAGTCCGATGGATCAACAAATCCTCAATATGCCGGAAGCCGAGCGGCAGTACAAAGAAATGATGGAAATGATTCGCATCGATATGGACATCCGTGTTTATGAGCAAGAAGTTGCCGCACGTGCTCCTGCCGAAAACAAGGTGAAAGCCGACAACCTGTTGCGGGAACTGGCCGATGGCGAATTCCTGGTCGGTCAGATGGACAGTTATCGCTACACGGTGAACTACAACTATTGGCGAGACGTCACGAACATGGAATCCACCGTGCCGGGAGTGTTGGCCCGCCAAGCAGCTTATGAAGCAGCAGAACTGGTGCGACAGGGCATTCTGGAAAGCTACGAAGAAGAAGTCACCGACGAAAACGGCGTAACCAGCTTGGTCAAACGGGACGGTGCGATTGATGCCTTGACGCGGTACTTCCAACACACCAGCGACGCGTTGAAGCCCTATCCCGGACTTCACGATGGCGAAAGCACGCTGATCGAAGACCTCATGCAAGAGTTCACGAAGTTCAACGCCCACTTGAAAGACGTGGGACGGGAATGGCCTGATGACTTCCCAATGCAATGGTTTATCGACGAACGAGTTCGCCGTTACGGCCGGGCCAACATCAAGAACCTGATGACCACCCAAGACATTGAAGCCCGGAAACGCGAAGCCGGACTGCTAGAGGAGAAGTCGGATCAGACCGATCAGTCGGATCAGACCGATCAGTCGAATCAGACCGATCAACGTTAGCCTTCCCGAACTTTGGGCCATCGATTATGATGGAAGCGGCCGTTGGAAGGTAAGCGAATGGCTAGCGGCTTCATTGGAAATGAAGTGCCCCGCAAGGGGTTGCGGGTTCGATTCCCGTGCCTTCCGCTCTTGATAGCGTTAACGGAGCCGGTCCAAGACGTCCGGCAATGTCGCGATGAATTGTTCGACCTCTTCGATCGTGTTATAGAGGTAAAAACTGGCGCGCACACTGTTGGCTAGGCCAAGGCTTTGATGCAATGGCATCGCACAATGGTGTCCCGCCCGGGTGGCGATCCCGCGGAAATCCAAGAATCTCGCCCAATCTTGCGAGTTCACTCCATCCGCAACGAACGATACCACGCCAATTCGATCACCGGTGGTTGGCCCCAAGATGCGAATCCCTGGAATCGCCGACAAGCCCGCGATGCATCGCCGAGCCAAGTTTCGCTCGTGTGCGTCGATTTGTTCTAATCCAAGCTTGTCCAAATAGTCGATGGCGGCACTCAAGCCAATCGCTTCGACAATCGGTGGCGTGCCCGCTTCGAACTTTGCCGGCAGACCTGCTGGCTTGAATCCGGCTTGTTCCACGATATCGATCATGCTGCCGCCCCCAAGAAACGGTGGCAACGCGTCCAACAACTCTTCCCGTCCGTACAAAACACCGATGCCGGTGGGACCTAACATCTTGTGCCCGCTAAACGCCAAGAAGTCGCAGCCCAATTCCTCGACGTTGATCGGCATGTGGGGCACGGCTTGGGCCGCGTCCACCATGACCACCGCACCGGCGGCATGACTCCATTGGCATAATTGTTGGATCGGATTGATCACGCCCAGCACGTTCGAGACCATCGCGATGGCCACCAAGCGGGTCCGTGCGTTGAGCGTTGCTTGAAACTGTTCCAGATCCAAAGTACCGTCATCCCGGAGTCCCACCCAACGCAGGACAATCCCTTGGCGAGCCGCCAATTGCTGCCAGGGAACAATGTTGCTGTGGTGTTCCATCACGCTCAGGACGATCTCGTCTCCGGCCTTCAACCCCTCCCCAAAGCTGTGCGCGACCAAATTGACAGCCGCCGTGGTTCCGCTGGTGAAGATGATCTCATGCGAATGCCGAGCCCCCAAGAACCGCTGGACTTGTTGTCGAGCTTGTTCGAAACGCACCGTCATTCGTTCGCTCAGCGTATGAATCCCGCGATGCACGTTGGAATAGTCGTGGCGATAACATTCGGCCATCGCTTCAATCACGGCGTTGGGACGCTGGGTCGAAGCCGCATTATCAAAATAGACCAACGGGCGATTGCGATGAATCGATTGCTGCAGAATCGGAAAATCCCGACGTATCACCTGCGGGTCAAAAGTAGCCATCGGTTCTACGAACATGTTTTTCCTATTCGCGATCGGCTGCTGGAAAAGGCGACTGCGGCGGTTTGGATTCGGGCCCATTGGGCCATGAAACATTGGACACGCGGGCAAGCGCCAACAGTAGGGCCTGAGTGCCGTTTCTTTCCCACCCAGCCGCGGCCGTTGCCAAGTAGAGCTGTTCGGCCAGGGCCAAGCCTGGTAGTACCAGCCCCATCCGCCGAGATTCCGCCAAAGCAATCCCCAGATCCTTGATCAAGTGCTCGACGAAGAAACCGGGGCGAAAGTCACCCGATAACATGCGCGGGGTCAGGTTGGAGAGCGACCAACTGCCCGCCGCTCCCGCCGACACGCTCTTCAGAACCGTCTCCAGGTCCAAGCCGGCTTGGTAACCGTACAACAACGCTTCGCAAATACCAACCATTCCGCTGGCGATCAGGATTTGATTCACCATCTTGGTATGCTGACCACAACCGGCGGGCCCTTGATGCTGGATCGTCCGCCCCATCAACGAAAACAGGGGCAAGGCCGTTTGGAGTACGTCAGCCTTGCCACCCACCATGATTGATAATGCGGCCGCTCGGGCTCCAACGTCGCCGCCGGACACCGGGGCATCCAAGGCCTCGCAACCTTGCGCTTCGGCGCGCGTGGCGATCTCTCTGGCCAACGCGGGTTCGCTGGTGGTCATGTCGATGACGATCCCGCCCGGCTTCAATCCCGCCAAAACCCCATCGACCCCCAGGATGGTTTCGCGCACGTCGCGTGGGTAGCCGACCATCGTCACGACAATATCACTTTGTTCGGCCACCGCGCGAGGGCTGGTCGCCCACTGGGCACCTGCTTCAACCAATCCGTCCGTCTTGGATTTGGTGCGGTTGTAGACGTAGATCGAATATCCCGCATCCCGCAAATGCCGACACATGCTTTGCCCCATGACACCGGTTCCCACCCAGCCGACGCGGGTTTTGTCGGGCGAAGCCACGGTGGCGTTGGCAGCAGTTGCGGAAGAATCGGTGGTGCTCATTGCCTATTTCGAGTTGTTAGATATCTTTAGCCGGAACAGCACCCAATCCGCCAAAGATTCGATCGCCGTTGGCAACAGCGTAAATCGAGGCGGGGTTAGTGTCAAAGACGCGTCGGTGACCACCACCTCGACACCCGGATCGTTCTGATAGATGGGGTCGGTACCCAGTTCTTCTCGCCAAACCTCGATCTTGGGAGCCGTCGCGGCCACGTTTCCTTCCACGATGACCAAGTCGCAGTCGCTGTACAGCGGTGCAATTTCGTTGTAGCGGTCCTCGGAATCTGCGGCACCACTGACCGGCAAAAACACCGCACTCAGTTGATGCGACAACACGCCGACGCGGATCGACCCCGCCTGGCGATGTTGCCAGGAATCTTTTCCTGGGGTGTCCAATTCATGTTGATGATGGGTGTGCTTGATCGTGCCCACCCGCCAGCCGCGCTGGGCGAGATGCCGGACCAACTCGGTCACGAGCCGAGTCTTGCCGTGGTTCTTTCGGCCAATGACATGAACTCGTTTCATCGTTAGCACCTCGATCTGCGGTCAATTCACCAAAGTCGACAGGTATCGTTGAACCACCAACGCGGCATCGCGACCTTCGCGCATGGCCCACACCACCAGGCTTTGACCGCGGCGGCAATCACCCACCGAAAACACGCCTGGGACGTTTGTCGCAAATTCACCCAAGCTGGCTTGAATGTTGCCTCGACGATCCAAGGTTAGCCCCAGTTGTTCGGCGATGGTGGCATCGGGTCCGACAAAGCCCAAGGCCAAGAACACCAGATCCGCAGGTAACACGCGCTCGCTACCTTCGACTGCCGAAAACGGTGCCCCGGGGGCTGGCCGTGTCCAATCGACCTGTTGCACCCGAATGCCTGTCAACTGTCCTTGGTCGTTGCCTAAAAACGCCAAAGTTTGCACGCCGTACTGTCGCGGATCGTTGCCAAAGATCGCCGCCGCTTCTTCGTGACCATAATCCACGCGAAAGACTCGCGGCCATTGCGGCCAAGGATTGTTGGCTGCTCGTTCCGCCGGCGGACGAGGAACGATCTCCAAGTTGACCAAGCCGGCGCAGCCATGACGAACGGAAGTGCCCAAACAATCGTTCCCCGTATCGCCGCCCCCAATCACAACGACCTGTTTGCCACTTGGATCGATAAACTTGTGATCAGCAAACTGCGAGTTCAACAAGCTCTTGGTATTGCCGACCAAGTACTCCATCGCAAAATGGACACCGTGCAGGTCTCGACCAGGAATCTTGAGATCCATCGGCCGAGTGGATCCGATCGCCAACACCAGGGCGTCGTGATCGGCCTTCAATTGATCGGCGGTCAGGTCCTTGCCGATCTCCACGCCTGTCACGAACCGAACGCCTTCGGCGGACAACTGATCTACGCGCCGTTGAACAATCTGTTTGTCCAACTTCATGTTGGGAATGCCATACATCAGTAGGCCTCCCACTCGATCGTCTCGTTCGTAAACCGTCACCTCGTGACCCAGACGTCGCAAACCCTGGGCACACGCTAAACCAGCCGGTCCCGCTCCCACAACCGCGACTTTTTTACCGGACGAAGTTTGCGGTGGCTTCGGGGTAACCCAACCTTCGTCCCAGGCACGATCGATGATTTCGCATTCGATCGATTTGATGGTCACTGGTGGCTCATTAACACCCAAGCAACAAGATCCTTCACAAGGCGCCGGGCAGACACGTCCGGTAAATTCAGGGAACGGATTCGTTTGATCCAAACGATCGTAGGCAGCCGCCCATGAATCTCGATAGACCAAATCGTTCCATTCGGGAATCAAGTTGTTGAGCGGACAACCGGCGGCCATGTTGGCGATCATGCCACCCGTATGGCAAAACGGAATGCCGCAATTCATGCAACGCGCGCCCTGCTGTTGCAAAACCGGCAACGGCAGTCGATTCTCGAATTCAGCAAAATCTTGCACACGTTGCTCGGGGGCACGCTTCTTGGCGGTCTGACGAGCGAACTCCATGAAACCCGTAGGTTTTCCCATGTTGTATCCTTTGTTCCCACTGCGAATTAGCGGACCGGTTCTAGGTTTTGACGTGTCGCAACGCCTTGTTGCATCGCCTTCAGATAGTCGATGGGCATCACGCGGCGGAAACCCGCTAAGACACTTGGCCACTGGTCCAAGATGCGCGACGCAACTTCGGAGCCGGTATACATTTGATGACGGCGAATCAGCTCACGCAGTTCCGAGATATCTTCTTCGGAACTTACTTCTTCGATTTGCACGGTTTCCAAATTGCAGTTTTTGATGAGCTGCTCGTTGGGATCGTAAACGAACGCAATCCCGCCCGACATTCCCGCTGCAAAGTTGCGCCCGGTTGGGCCCAACACCACGACGCGTCCGCCGGTCATGTACTCGCAGCCATGATCGCCAACTCCTTCGACCACGGCGATCGCGCCACTATTGCGAACTGCAAAGCGTTCGGCCGCAATGCCACGGAAGAACGCCATCCCGCTGGTCGCGCCAAACAACGCCACGTTGCCAATCAAGATATTGTCTTCGGGAACGAGAGGTGATTCGGTGGGCGGATAAATAATCACACGTCCGCCACACAAACCTTTGCCCACGTAGTCGTTGGCATCGCCTTCAACTTCCAGTGTCACTCCACGAGTCACCCACGCCCCAAAACTCTGGCCGGCGGACCCATAAAACTTGATATGCAACGTCCCATCCGGCATACCCAAATCGTTATACCGTTTCGTGACCTCGTGCGACAACAAAGCGCCCGTGGTGCGGTCCGTATTGTGGATCGGCAGTTCGAATCGCGTGCGGCGGTATTGGAGAATGGCGTTTTTGCCCATTTCCTGCAGCCGCACGTCCAAGACGGTTTCTAGATCATGTTGCTGGCTCTGCGAGTGGCAAACGTTCAGGTCCAGGTCCGTGCCGTGACCCAAAACAGCCGACATGTCCAATGACTTGGCTTTCCAGTGGTCGATACTGGTGTCCCACTCCAACAAGTCGCTGCGTCCCACCATTTCTTCGATCGAGCGGAAGCCCAAATCCGCCATCCATTGGCGAGCTTCCTCGGCGACCATAAAGAAGTAGTTGATGACATGTTCCGGTTGTCCGGCGAACTTGGCACGCAGTTTGGGATCCTGCGTAGCAATGCCGACCGGGCAGGTGTTCAGGTGACACTTTCGCATCATCAAACAGCCCAACACAATCAACGGCGCGGTCGCAAAGCCAAACTCTTCCGCGCCCAATAACGTCGCAATGACCAGATCTCGTCCGGTCTTCAGTTGCCCGTCGGTTTGCAATCGGATTCGACTCCGCAATCCATTGGCCACCAACGCTTGGTGCGTCTCGGCCAAACCCAACTCCCAAGGTAGGCCCGCGTACTTGATGCTCGTCAACGGAGATGCACCGGTACCACCATCCGCACCCGCGATCAAGATATTGTCGGCTTTGGCTTTGGCAACACCGGAAGCGACCGTGCCCACACCCACTTCGGACACCAATTTTACGCTAACGCGCGCCGAGGGATTGGTGTTCTTCAAGACGAAGATCAGTTGAGCCCAGTCTTCGATCGAATAGATGTCGTGATGCGGGTGTGGACTGATCAAGCCAACACCCGGAGTGCTATGACGAGTCGCCGCAATCGTCGTGTTGACCTTGTGTCCGGGCAGTTCACCACCTTCACCCGGCTTGGCACCTTGCGCGATCTTGATTTGCAACTCGTCCGCGTTGGTCAAGTAATACGCGGTAACGCCGAAGCGACCACTGGCGACTTGCTTGATCGCCGAGCGACGGGAATCGCCACCCGACAGTGGCAAGAATCGACGCGGGTCTTCGCCACCTTCGCCGGTGTTGCTCTTGCCGCCGATCCGATTCATGGCCACCGCCAAGCTCTCGTGGGCTTCGGCGGAGATCGAACCAAAGCTCATCGCACCCGTACAGATGCGCCGCACGATGTTCTTGGCCGATTCCACCTCTTCCAACGGAATGGGAGAACGCTGTTCCTTGCGGATGCGGAGCAAACCGCGCAAATGACAGGCTCGGTTGGTTTCTTGATTGACCCGTTCGGCAAATCGCCAATAGGCATCGCGATCGTTGCTTTGGGCGGCTTGCTGCAAGTCAGCAATATTGAACGGTGTCCACGCGTGTTGTTCCCCATCGCTGCGCCAATGGTAATCGCCCAAGTTTGGCAACCGACCGGATGCCGCCTGCGAGCGAGGCCCGTAGCCAAATTGGTGCCAAATCGCCGCTTCGGTTGCCAACACATCAAATCCCACGCCGGAAATTCGACTGGCCGAACCCGTAAAGGCACGGGTCATGACTTCCGCGCTCAAGCCCAATGCTTCAAAGATCTGAGCACCTTTGTAACTGGGCAAGGTGGATATCCCCATCTTTGCCATGACTTTCAGCATGCCCTTGCCAATGGCATCGCGAAAAGCCGAAACCACACCGGTGGGGGACTTCACGGGCAACTGTCCGGCTTCGTACGCCGACGACAAAGCTTGATAAGCCAAGTAAGGATAAATCGCGTCCGCGCCATAGCCGACCAACAAGCAGAAGTGGTGAACTTCACGCGCTTCACCGCTCTCGACGATCAGACCGACTCGGTTGCGCAATTGACGCTTGATCAAATGTTGATGGACAGCGCCCAAGGCCAACAGGGAGCTGACGGCCACGCGTTGCGGTCCGACCGCTCGATCGCTGAGCACCAAAAACGATACGCCCTGCAAGACCGCATGTTCGGCCTCATGGCACAAGCGATCCAAACATTGTTGCAACGAAGTACCTGCGGGACGATTGGCTTGTGGCCGATCTACGATCAACGTTGCGGTCTGTTCTGCGGTGACCGGGTAAGTCATATCCAGCGTCTGCAGGCGCCATGGTCGCATGCCTTCGCCGTTCGCTTGGCTGCGAATTTCAATTTCGCGCAGGCAAATAAACTCGGCAGGTGACAGGATTGGGTGCGGAATGCGGAGCCGTCGCGCGTGTTCCGGTGAGACCGCCAGCAAGTTATGTTCGGGGCCAATGTGGGCCTCCAACGACATCACGATCTCTTCGCGAATCGAATCGATCGGAGGGTTCGTGACCTGAGCGAACAATTGGCGGAAATAGTCGTAGAGCAGTCGTGGCTTGTTGCTCAAACAAGCCAACGCCGCGTCATTGCCCATCGATCCGATCGGATCCTTGTGCTGTTCGATCAACGGAATGAGTACCATCTCGACCGACTCGCGAGTGTACCCGGCGGCCGTCATGCGCTGGGTCAATTCCGTCGCCGAGTAAACCGGGGAATCTAGCAACGCATCGCGGCGCTCGCGTCCTGCGTCCGAACTTCCATTGTAGGACTCGTGTTCGGCGGCCAAATCTGCGATACAGAGGCGTTGAGTTTTCAGCCATTCGCCGTAGGGTCGCTGGGCGGCCAAATCGGCTTTGAGTTGTTGGTCGTCAATGATCATGCCTTGTTCGAAGTCCACCAGGAACATACGGCCTGGCTGCAGTCGACCTTTGCGAACCACGTGTCGTGGCAGTACATCGACCACGCCCACTTCGCTGGCCATGATGACGCGATCGTCGGACGTGACCCAGTAGCGACTCGGGCGGAGTCCATTGCGATCCAAAACGGCGCCAATGTAGCGGCCGTCGGTAAAGCTGATACTGGCCGGGCCGTCCCACGGTTCCTGAATCAGCGAATGGAAATCATAGAATTCTCGCCGCGCGGCAGCCATTTGTGTGTGATTCTGCCAAGCCTCCGGGATCATCATCATCACGGCTTCGGGCAACGAACGCTGGGTCATCATTTGCAACTCCAACGCGTTGTCGAAAGCTCCGGAATCGCTGACATCTGGTTCGACGATAGGGAACAACGAAGACAACCGGTCGCCGAACTGCGGGCAGTGCATCAGGCTCTCCCGAGACCGCAACCAATTCTTGTTGCCTTGCACCGTGTTGATCTCGCCGTTATGGCACATCCAACGCAGCGGTTGGGCTCGATCCCAACTGGGCAACGTGTTGGTCGAAAAACGCGAGTGAACCATGGCCAAGTGGCTGCGATAACGGGGATCGACCAGATCCGAATAGAAGATCGGTAGCTGTTGGGTCGTCAGCATTCCCTTGTAGACGACGACTTTGGTTGACAGCGAACACAGATAAAAGCTCTTGCCTGGCGCGGCGCCCGCTTCGTTGAGCCGATGGGCCGCTCGTTTCCGCAGCGTGTACAATCGCCGTTCGAGTTCTCCCGCTTCCAGAGATTCGTGCCGTGCCGCGACAAAACACTGATAAATGAGCGGCATGGCATCGCGAGCCGTACGGCCCAGGTCCGCCGCGTCGGGACAGGTTGGGACCGGTCGCCAACACACGACCCGCAAACCCAACTCCTCCGCATAACGCTCAAACACTTGCGAGCAATACTGGCGGGTGGGATCGTGGGTGGGGAAAAACACTAGCCCGCAGCCGTACTGATCGGCGGGCGGCAATTCCACTTGTAACTCTTCCCACAACTTGGCTCGATAGAACTCGTGGGGTTTGGCAGTAAGAATGCCGGCTCCATCGCCGGTGTTGGCTTCACAACCACAACCACCCCGATGGTCCATGCGATGCAGCATGGTCAACGCATCTTTGACGATCTCGTGGGACCGCTGTCCCTTGATATGAGCAATAAACCCAACGCCGCAATTCTCGTGTTCCCACTGCGGATCGTAGAACTCCGGAACCGGCTGACCCCGATAAACTTGACCACTCATTCGACACAAACAATCTGGTTAATTTGACGCGAGCCACAACCCCAGGGGGCAGCCGTTGCGGCGCAGCTGCCTGTTTTGTTCCAATGGAACAACCCTACCCCGCAGCAAATACTGCTGGTATGGCGATTCCGTTGGATGTCAAAACCCATGAGATTAAGGTGCAGATTCCGTGAAGTCAACGATTTTGTTTCGCATGCTCATCCCCGTGGACAGGCCCAAGGCACTCGTCCGATCGGTTAGGGAATAATCAGAACCACTCCGGGCAAATAGGGCAAATTCGAACGACACAGTCACCAAAAAAAATCGGGCAACTATTTTTGAACGGAAGGTAGGGCCACGCCAGTCATGCACCGCGCGAGATAGGGAAAACGCAGGAAACCCAAGACCGATTGAAATAGCGGACGACTTCGGCTCTGGGCGAATTGGTTTCGCTTCGCGTGGAGGTCCAGAAGAGAATGCACCGCGCGAGATTGGGATGACGCAGAGAAGCCCAAGACCGATTGAAACGCTGGATAACGTCGAATCCGGCCGACGCGGTTTGGCTTCGCGTGGAGGTCTAGAAGAGAATGCACCGCGCGAGATTGGGAATACGCAGAGAAGACCAAGAGCGATTGAAATGCCGGACGACTGTGGCTCCGGTCGAATTGGTTTGGCTTGGCGTGGCGGTCCAGAAGAGAATGCACCGCGCGAGATAGGGAATACGCAGAGAAGACCAGGACCGATTGAAATGCCGGACGACTGTGGCTCCGGCCGAATTGGTTTGGCTTCGCGTGGCGGTCTAGACGAGAATGCACCGCGCGAGATGGGGAAACCGCAGAGAAGACTAGGACGGATTGAAATGCCGGATAACGTCGAATCCGGTCGAATCGGTTTGGCTTCGCGTGGAAGTCCAGAAGAGAACGCACCGCGCGAGATAGGGATGACGCAGAGAAGACCAAGACCGATTGAAATGCCGGATAACGTCGAATCCGGCCGAATCGGTTTCGCTTTGCGTGGAAGTCCAGAAGAGAATGCACCGCGCGAGATTGGGATGACGCAGAGCAGACCAAGAGGGATTGAAATAGCGGACGACTTCGACTCCGGTCGAATCTAGCACCGCGGCGAATGGAGCGATTATGAAGTTCGTTGTGGCGAAACCGCTTTTTCTGGTGAGGCCCGACTATTTGGTCGCTTGGATGGGTATCTGTGTGATTTCCATGTCCAAGAAAGTCGCTCTGCTTCCTTTTGAATAGGATTGAAGTTACGTCGATTCAACGGCCTTCAGGACCCAACACAGTCGAGGCAGCAGTAAACCGAACGATCCATTGAACCAAGTTTGGGAGATTCGGATCGTCGAGCGAGTGCCCCGATCGCACTCGGTGCATTCAACGACGGCCAGTTCCGATTCGAGTTCTTATCTTGAGCTTCGGTCGCAATTCCGCTCCGGGCACGATCGGGGCGCTCGTGCTACAATTTGGTCGATAGCTCAGATCGGAATTTTGAAGTCATTTCGATGATCGCGGTTCACCGAAAAGCAAACACCGATGTTGTACCTGCTCCTTTGTTACGCTCTGCTGCCGCCGAAGACCATTCTGGGATCATGGCCCGGTATTTCGCTGCGAGACGCGTTCACAGCGGGCGCCTTTTTGGGCTTTTGGTACGCTCCTTGGATTCTGCGCCGTTATCAGCTTCGGCAACGGCTGCGGGTGATATGGGGCTGGCCCCGGTTTAACGTCGTCGATCTACTGTCGTTGTCGGTTTGGATTGGGCTAATCATGGCGTTGGCCCGTAACGCCTGGCAATTCCACCCGGTTCGATACTACGAGTATCCCGGGCAGGAAACCGTCAAGTTTGCGACCGTGCTGGCCGTGTTCTTTTGTGTGTATCTGTGGTTTCGCGCAACGTGGTTTTTGCAACAATGTGGAGCGGATCATCCTCTGCGCCGGATGGTCTTGATGTTGGTGGTGTTGCCGGCGGCACTGTTGTGCAATGTCGATGCGGCGATGTCGTTGGTCCTTGGTCTCGGCATACTTTTTCTGGGGGGACCGACTCAAGAATTTGGACCGTTTGCTGTCGTTTTCTTGTTCGAGCTTATCCTACTGACTACGATAATGCATGGTAGCATGCGTTATGTATTGAACGAGACCGAACACCCGTCAGAGAGTAGTGGTTCGCTCCGCGAACCAATGCCAAATTGTAGTGGTTCGCTCCGCGAACCAATTTTGGATTGTAGTGGTTCGCTCCGCGAACCTATTTTGGATCGCGGAGCGATCCACGACAATGCCCCAGCCACTGAAAGTAAATCGTCATGACTTGTTCCTTTGGTTCATGCGTTCGCAACGATTGGTTTTCTTGGCTTGGCCTATTGCTTGGTAGCTGGGCGCTGGTGAATCCTGTGTCCGCCCAACAGATCATCACGCGAGTTGCTCCTCCGGACGTCAAGACTTCGGCGGAAATTTCAATCGCCATCAATCCGCTCAACGTCAACAACCTTATTGCGGGCAGCTTGGTTCGCGGCGAAGGGCTTGCTGCTTCGAATATGACTTACATCTCGTCCGATGGCGGCAAGACGTGGGCCGCGTCGGCCGTTCCCAACATCGATCAACGGACCCAAGGCGACGACGTGGTCTTGTTCGATGCCAATGGCCGCTGCGTGCATGCGTTCATTTCCTTCCAGGGACTCTGGGAAGATCGACCGACGGTTGCCGCCAACGGGATTGGACTCACGACCAGCGACGACGGTGGCAAGACTTGGGGTCCGCGGACCATGATCGTTGATCATCTCAACACCAAGACACCCTTCGAGGACAAGCCGTGGTTGGTCTTTGATCGACAGCGCCGCTCCCCGCATGTCGGCAACCTCTATGCTTCTTGGACGCGATTTGATGTTTATGGCAGCAAAGATCCAACGGATCACTCGCACATCTTGTTCTCACGAAGTACGGACGGCGGCCAAACGTTTGCCGCACCAATTCGAATTTCAGACGCGCCCGGTGATTGCGTGGACGATGACGGGACGGTCGAAGGCGCTGTTCCAGCCGTGGGGCCTGACGGTACGGTCTATGTTGTTTGGGGTGGACCGCGTGGCTTGGAATTTGACAAGTCGACCGATGGCGGAGTCACCTTCGGCGTCGATCGCGTTTTGTGCGAAACGCCGGGAGGCTGGGCTTCGGATGTCGAAGGTGTCTCACGCCATAATGGAATGCCCGTCACGATTGTCGATGCATCACGCGGACCATCGCGAGGAACGATCTATGTGAATTGGATCGACGAACGAAACGGCAACAAGGACGTGTTCCTGATGTCGTCGACCGATGGTGGCGCGACTTGGTCGCCGCCTCGGCAAGTCAACGACCCCTCGACCGACAACGGTCGCGATCAGTTCTTTACCTGGATGGCAGTGGACCCGGCCGATGGCTCTATCAACATTGCGTATTACGATCGGTCGGCGACCACCGGGACTCGCACGCGGTTGACTCTGGCCCGAAGTCTGGATGGTCACAAGTTTTCCTATATTCCGGTGGACGTTCCCGAGTTCGACTGTCGGCCGGACGTTTTCTTCGGTGACTATATCGGGATCGATGCCTTGCAAGGTCGCGTTGCCATCGGCTTCATGCATTTCCCGGAAAGTGTGGATCAACCTGCGGAAGTACAAGTCTCATCGGCAGTGTTTGATTTTGAGCTAGGCACGTCGCAGCTGATTCCGCACGGTTCGCGGTTTGTTGGGCCAGAGGTCATCACCGTCCAACACATTCTGGTGGGCTTCCGTGGGTCGGTACCCGGAAAAGAAATCGAACGGACCAAAGAAGAGTCTGACGAGTTGGCCCACAAGCTCTTGCAGCGAGCCCGTGCCGGTGAAGATTTCGCGCAACTCGTACAGGAGTTCACGAATGACCAATCGCCGGGAATCTATTCGATGTCGAATTTTTCCACGGAAGTGGCGCCTGAGGTGAGAGAAAACAACGCCCCCACTGGGTCGGTTTATCCGCGCGGCGGAATGGTCCGTTCGTTTGGAGATATCAGCTTCGGGCTGGAGCCTGGCGAAATTGGCATGACGGAATATGACGCGACGAACAGCCCGTATGGCTGGCATATCATCAAACGTCTGAAATAGAATTGAACTCACACCACGTTTTGGCCAACGTCGTTACGAATCGACCGTGAATTCTGTGGTTGCTAGCACTTGCGTCCGGATGAAAGCGGAACTCGGTAGATTTTGGCGAAAGCGCCAGCTGTGGAACCTGTCGTAACGGCCGTGCGGGATTCGCCAATTCGAATCAACTTTGGCATCCCGAGTAGCCGAAAGTTGACTGGGAAAAGAAAATCACCACTCTTCATCGCCGGGTAGAGTTGGGATTTAGGTCCGTCGCTTCGCAGGCCGCGTTTGGTCGACGAAGGACCATGGGCAGCAATGGAATGCTGCGGTAACGAAGGTCATTGAATGCCTCGATTGACAATCATCGTTCCCTTGATGGATCAAGTGGACAAGTTCGAAACGACGCTGGCCAGTGTCTTGCGATATGCTGGGTCGCAGGTGGAAGTTCTGGCGGCCATCGCGGGTGACTACCAGGATCAATACGGGATCCTGGACGAAATCGGCTCGGTGTTCGTCGATTTTCGTTTGGCGTCCACCCCGTTGGGCCGTGCGGCGTTGGCGGCTGATTCGGCCACTTCTGCCTGGATTTGTTGGTTGTCCCCGGGAATTGAAATGACCGAGGAAGCCTTAGAAGGTGCGTTGAA
The DNA here is from genome assembly GCA_041741535.1 of Pirellulaceae bacterium. Lineage (GTDB taxonomy): Bacteria > Planctomycetota > Planctomycetia > Pirellulales > Pirellulaceae > M30B19. Next base: position 61,915 of record JBGSJV010000067.1, on the reverse strand, counting down.
TTCGATCCAGCAACGTGACCTAGGTCTTGGCTCACCGAGAATTGTTGAGCGAAGCGAAGCTACTGGGGCCTCGAGTTCTGGTGGAGACGAATCCGGCAGTCGGTGCCTTGCTAGCAGCGTCGTGCTCACGGATCGCTTTCATCCGGTTTGCTTGGAAGATTTGGTTGGCGAGCAATGGTCGGCGGCAGATCTATCTCCGCAGTTGCAGGTCGTTGGCCCGACGGGTTGGGCGGGTTTGGTGCAACGTCGGCTCCTCGAACAGTGGGGCTCGACCGGTGGATTACGTCTGCCAAGCGGCTACGTCGAGCTTTCGTTGGGGTTGTTTGTGCAGCAAAACGGTTGGTCGCACCAGTGGATCAGCGGGAATCTGTCGGCCAATGAAGCCGTCGCGGCGGATATTGAGGCCGGTTACCGGTTGTGTGGCCGTTCGTCAAATCGCATCCTTGAGTTAGCGAACACAACGCCGCGCAGTTCGTTATATTGGCGTGCGGTTCGCGTGGGATTGGCGGAAGTGGCTCGCGGTTGTTTGTCTCCCCAACTATGGCGAGTGGCCTGGGAGCGACTGTCGGGGCTGCATTCGCTTCGTCAACCAAACCTGCACGGTAAGGCTTTGGATGGCAGGGGGTACAGCAGTCGAGGACTCGTTAGCGACGGAGACGAGTCGGCCGCTGAGGACGTGAGCCGAGCCAAATCTTCGACTCCAACTTCGGCGGTTCCAACCAAAAAATTCCGTTCGGCCGCCTAACGTTCCGCCGAGCCGTTTCGCGTTCAGGGAACCTGATTTTGTACCAGTGGTCCTGAAATGAACGCCGACCTCATTCGTTTGATCGACAATCTTTGTGATCGGTACGAGCGAACGTTTTCAACTCCAAACCAGCCTTCCATTGCGGAGTTGTTGGAGCAAGTGGAGTCGGAAGCTCGCGGACAACTGCTTAGCGAAATCTTGTTATTGGACCGGGAACTTCTCCCGAGTCATCAGCTCCCGCAACGTGTCGACGAACTGGTCATTGCGTTCCCGCAGTATGAGACCATCATTCGAGAAATACTTGAGGCGTCGACACCGTGGCGGCGAACGGAAGCGGAAAATCTGGGAGCGTCGAACAGCGACCGCGATTCTGTGGTTGCCACCTTTGCAATCTCGGTGCCCCTTCGACCCACCAGCGACCCAAGTGAAATCCCCGATGTCGAGTTAGGCAACTTGATTGGCTCGGGCGGAATGGGTGATGTGTATCGTGGCAGGCAGGGCGGAAAGCCGGTCGCGATCAAATTCTTGTCACGGCGTTACCGCCACCAACAGACGATTCGCGATCGCTTCCATCGGGAGCACGAGACATTGGGACGTCTGGTGCATCCCAATATCGTCGAAGTATTCTCGGTGGCGGACGATGGCTCCTATTTTACGATGGAGTTGGTCGACGGAAAAAACTTGCAAGAATGGAGAAGTTTGCATGCCAAGGAACTGACGAGTTCGTTGATTGCAAACCTGATGTTGTCGTTGGCCCGAGCCGTGGAATACGCGAACGAACGGGGCGTTGTGCATCGGGATTTAAAACCTCGGAATGTGCTGATTACCGATGGATCCAACCAAACGCCGACACCAAAACTGATCGACTTTGGTGTTGCGGCGGTGGCGGGGGCTGCACAGCTGACGGGAACGGGCGAAGCGGTCGGTTCGCTCGATTACATGGCTCCTGAAGCGTTGGTGGGACGATCGTCCTCACCGGCGTTATCTGTTGATGTCTATGGGCTGGGTGCTATTTTGTACTTTCTGCTTTCCGGGCGCGCCCCATTTGACGACCAGGCAGCCAACTACCACGAACTTTTGCGTCTGTTACGAGACCCCACGGTCGTGCCCTCGCCTCCACTGAATCGTGGCTCGCACTTGGATGAGCGGTTGCAGCATATTTGTTTGAAGTGTTTGCAAACTTTGGAGCAAAGATACGCATCCGCGGGGGAAGTTGCACTAGAATTTCAAAGATATCTGGACGGCAATCCGCTGTTAGCTAGTCGTGAGGGATGGTCGGCCAAATGGTCACGAGCGATTCGCAGAAACTACCGATTGTTAGTTGCAACCGTCTTGATTAGCGCGACGGCAATTTGGATGGGCTGGCTTTGGTTAGACGCCAGAAGCGAACGCGAACAAGCCTATCGCACCGTTGACGCCTTGTTGGAGGCGCTGGACTCGCAAGCCGAGTTACTGCAGAGTTCTGAAATCCTGCGAAGCCCACAAAACCATGTTTTATGCGACGCCATTTTCGAAGGTTATCGACGAAATCACTTGGGACTTGATCCAAGTCGGTTGGATGCACACCGGGCAAAGCGACATCTCCGGCAACTGCTGCGGGTTGCAGAGGTCGCCAATCGGATTGGTCGCTTGGATGACGCCAACGATTTTCTTTCCTATGCAGAAGAGCTTTTGCCGTCCGTTTCCGGAGTCCTCGGATCGACCTCGGATGGCTTGCACCTCGCGACCAGCATCGCGGTCGCGAGAGGTACCAACGACCTGGATGCCGAACGTTTGGACCATGCGATTGAAGTTGTCGAGAAATCGTTATCTCAGTTAGCCAGCGCCGGTGCCAAATATACTCAGTCCGATCGTGATTCCCTACTGCTCCAAGCAAAGTTACATCGAATTGCCGGGCGAGCGATCTATTTGAAGTATCGACGTGGTCCAGAGTTGTTTGCGATGATGCGCGAGACTCTGGGTGAGTTGCGATGTCGCCAAGCGTTGACGGAATTGGAACCGAGCGATAACGCACTAGTGGAATTGGCGGATGCGATTTCCTTCTTGGGGCTTGGCTTGTACAAGAGTCCGCCGATTAACGACGAACTGTCTCGAACTTTCGGCGAACAAGGATTCCCAACTTCACACAAACGGGTATTGGAGAAAGCTCTGCAGGTCTTGGATCAACTGCAGAATCCTGAATCGGTGGATGCCGTTCTGTGTCGTTGTCGAATTCGAAACACGCTTGGACTATCGATCGTTCGCATTGATTCGACGGAGTCCATGCGTTTGTTTCAAGAGAACCTCAAACAATACGAAAGCCTACGCGAAACTTACCCATTGGTGATGGACTATCAAATCGGTGTCGCTCGTTCCTTAGGCAATCTCGCGGATACGAGTTTGACTCGGGAACAGTGGAATGAGGATTTCGAGTTTCGGCAGCGCGCGTGCGACGAGTACATTGGTGCCCGGGACCAATTTGGACTGCAGAGAGATTTGAGTCATGACATTTGTCTGCATAGCCTGCGGTTATATTACAACGCGACGTACGTCACGGAAAACGCGGAAGTTGGGCGTTTGGCGAGACTTCGAGTGGAAGACCATGTGAATGAGCAAGTTTGGGCCTCGGACGACATGCAAGGCTTCGAATCCATCGTTTTCCTGGCGGACCAGCTTGCTGAATCCGAGGAACAAACGCCGAACCAAGCGGTTAGGGCGCTCTTCGAATCGAGAATCGACAAGATGTTCGCGGATTTAAAACGGGATGCAAGTTATCGTGAGTTCCTGCAGGCGAGATTGCGGAAGTGTACCAGTGTGCACAAGTATGCTGGGGAACGTTTGTCAGCGGCTGGGATCATGATTGGGGATTCCCAGGAATAACCTTGCAGCGGCTTTTTCGAAGATGTTTGCTGGGAAGGGCTAGGTGTTCAATATGTCGGAAAACGATGGCGAAGTCACCGTCTGGTTGCAGGCTTTGAAGCAGGGTTCGCCTGCCGCAACGGCCAAAATTTGGCAACACTTTTACGAGCGACTTGTGCGATATGCAGACCGCAAATTGGGTGGGGTACCGCGACGAGACGCCGACGAAGAAGATTTGGCGCTCAGTGCTTTGCACGACTTGCACCGGGGTGTCCTGTCAGGCCAGTTCCCTGAACTGGAAAATCGAGACGACTTGTGGAAGATTCTCCTGACGATCACCTCCAGGAAAGCGGGCAAAAGAATCCGACACCTAATGGCTGTCAAACGAGGTGGCGGGCAAGTCCGTGGAGAATCAATCTTTGGCGATCCGACACAACACCAAGGCGGCATCGATGATGTCGCCGGTGTCGATTCCAGCTCCGAATTGGCCGAAGAGCTCTCCAGTGAATGTCACGAGTTATTGGATCAGTTGGACGACGATGTTTTACGAAAAATCGCGATCATGAAACTTCAGGGATTCACCAACGAGGAAATTGCCGTGGAATTGAATTGTGCGGTCCGTTCGGTGGAGCGAAAACTGGGGCGAATCCGTTCCGTATGGGGCTAAGTAACTTCCTGGAGAATTGCAAAACCCAATCACGAGTCCGAATGGGCTCGTGATTGGTCGAGGGACTGGTGTGCCTTCGGTCGCGGCGAGCATTTCGCCTTTCCCGCTGGTCGGTCCGATCAAGGTTGGTACCACGCGACTCCGATGCCATTGATCGCTCCGCTGGTTCTTAGACGCTTGACGCGAATGGTGTGCCACCCGCTGACCGTTGGCGTAAAGTCGACGATCTCGTAGGTATTGTCCCAACTGCTGGAACCAACATGAATGGTTCCGTTAGGTCGCAAGATTTGCAAATCCAAGTCGACGGCTGGGCGGCTCGAGTACTGGCTGTAATTCGTGTCTTGATTCCAGGCCAAAACGACGCGGGTTCGTCGTCCTGCGGTCAAGTAGACTTGTCGGACGTCAAAATTGGCGTTTGTGGTTGCTGTATACGGCTGACCGTTCCAACCGCCGTTGATGCCACGAGTGACATCGTCGGCTCGATCTGCTTGCACACTACCGACCCCATCGTACGTGCTGAGTCGGGCATCGCCTTCAATATTCTGCAGGGCAGTAGCCATGACGATGGCCTTGATGGTTTCAGGCCAGTCCCGGAGACTCGGAGATCGTTGAAGGATTAATGCCGCCGTTCCCGCGACGGCTGGCGCCGCGTAGCTGGTGCCGCTACCTGTGCCTAACCAGTCGGATGAATTTGTCAGGCTGGTGATGTTCGTTCCAGGTGCTACGACTTCAGGTTTGACTCGATCGCTGTAGCTCGACAAGGGGTTCAAGTAGCTTGAGAAACTGGCCATGCGGTCGTCCCACGTCGATACTGTACCGCGGTCGTCGAGGGCTCCCACTGAAATCCCGTTGTAGAACGTGGCAGGATTTGCGACGTTCCCAGCCGCGTTGCCACTATTCCCAGCTGATTGAACGACGACCCGATAATTGAGGCCCACCAAGCGATCGACGAAGCGAGCCATTCCATTCGGGATTCTTGAACTATCGGTAGAGTTCCAACTGTTGTTGATAACTCGGACACCCCATGTCGTGGCCGCGGTCATGGCGGACTGCAATTGGGAATCGAAGCCTCCGCACGACCCTCCTACGAATAGTTGTGCGTCGGGAGCGATCCCACGATGCGTTCCGTGGCGACTCGCGATGACGCCCGCCACCATAGCCGCATGATTGTTGAAGCAAGTATTGTCGAGACGTTGAGTACCGGTGAGCCACGGATTTGCAAAGTTGATTCGGCCACCTACTTCGATGACTCCCACTCGCACGCCATTTCCCGTAATTCCTCGACTATTGACCGTGTTCGCGCGCATGACTTGTCGAGAAGTGGCCATCGATGGAACGTTGTTTGTTTCCAAGTAGCACTCCAAGATTTCGGGATGGGTGGCGATGGATTCGAGTTCGGCAGGGGTCAACGACGCGTAGATCACCGGCGCATCTTCGGTGACCTGAAATTCGATATTCATTTCCAACAAACGCTGCGCGACGCTGTCGGTTCCACTCATGGCTAACTCTTGCAGGTCGGCGGACAGGGGCGGAAGTTCCGCAGGGACCTCCACCAAGCGAAGACGACCGTTGGCGGGCTTCTGGTCGGCGACGGCTTTGACGTCACGGACCTCCAAGCGGGGTCGTGCCGGAAGGATCTCCGGGGTTCGGCACCACAACATGACTTGCAGCGAGGCATCTTTGTTGGCAGTCTCCATGGCGGCCTTCAATTCGGGATGAATCGGGGACTGTTCGACGTCGATCGCATCCATCCATGAGGTTGGGTCCGTCGACAACAAATTCCCACGGCGATCAAACAACAGCGCGGTCACCTCCCCATATTCATCGACCACTTTAAACACAAAGAGCGAGCGGCCCGTTTGTGGGTCACTCAGCAGGCGACCCGACACCGCATCGGGCATGCGAATGTCCAGCTCAAGGGCGATTTGCATGGCAAACGCCTCGCCCATTTCCAACAAGGCTTCTTCCTGGCCGCTAGAATTGATTGGAACGAAATTAGGGTCAGCTTTGACTTTCAAGCTATTGCCCGTCACGTCACTTTCCTGTGCCGCGATACTTGGGGTGTGCGAGCTTGGCATCCAGCTGAAAACGATCATGGTCAAGGTTGCGGTTAGCGTTTGAATTCGCATGGGAGTTTCCTGGAAATTATTGTGGTGGTCCTGATCCCGGCCGTTCATGACTGGTTGCGGCGTTGCGGGACAGGAATCGCAACCAGACAAGGGCTTCATTCCCGGGGAGGCTTCCTGACCGACAGCAAATCCAAATAAAATTCCAACTATTCGAAACACGGACGGTACCACTCGTTTTCTTGGCGGTAGAGTCGCCGGGTACCCAAGAAGTCCGCGATTTTCTGAAGTTTGCAGGGGTGGCGGGGACGTCTACCGGGCGCGGTTGCCACCGATTTTGATAGTTTTATGTAACTTCTACTTGAATTGTTGAGAGATTATCGATCCGAAGCCGGATAAAATAGGAAGCCACCAAATTGGTTGCCGAAAACCGTGGGTGTTGGGCGAATGATCCGGGGCAGGAGTGGCAACTTTGACCTGTCAGGCCTCATGGTTCGTGGGACCGACGGGTGGAGCCAGGCGCGGGGCGATTGCGCGAAACTCCGAGTTAGTCGTGGGGTTAGAGGTCCAAGCCATTTCCGAAAGACATCCCATGTTGCGGTCTCCTATCAACTCTCCCTCAATCAACTCGGCGGTTCGGAAGAGCCGTCGAAAGCGCGGACATGGGCGGACGCAGCGCGGCCGGGTCCTGTGGCGTCGGGTAATCTCGATCGTGTCTGTGCTGATTTTGACTGGGGCGGGATTCTTGGGCCTGTCCAAGGTGGAAGCCCAGTCGAAGGCTTCCACTCCGACATCGATCGGCTCCTTGGAAGAATGGCGAAAGCGCGAAGCGGCGGTGCAACAAGTCGTGGCGGACGTTACGGACGCGGTGGTGGCCATTACCGATGGTGAAAGCTATGGCAGCGGCGTCATCGTCAGTCCCGATGGCTTGGTCCTCACGGCTGGCCATGTCATTATCTCGCGGGCGACAGAGTTTACGATTCAACTGCCAAACGGCCGAACCGCAACGGCCAAACCATTGGGTAAGAATTTGAACCAGGACGCCGGCATGTTGCAGATTCAAGAGGAAGGCCCCTGGCCGCACGTCGAGTTGGGCGATGCCAGCCGACTGCGACGTGGCGAGTGGGTGGTCGCCGTCGGGCATTCGGGTGGTCACGATTTGGGTCGGCGTCCTCCGGTGCGAATCGGTCGCGTTATTCAATTGGAACGTGAGGCGGTGACGTCCGATTGCCCAATTATTGGCGGCGATTCTGGTGGGCCGTTGTTTAGTTTGGACGGACAAGTGGTTGGCATCCATTCTTCGATTGGTGAGTCGATTGCGGAGAACCGCCATGTCTCGATTCAAACCTTTCATCGCGACTGGGATCGTTTGAAGAGCGGCGAATCGTGGGGGCATTTACCGGGAACTCGGCCGCCGGATTCGGACGAAGGGGAGACGCCGCGCGGCGCGCGTCGCCCGCCGCGAAGCCAACCGGATAAAGAGGCCAACCCGGACAGTCCGTCGGTTGGTTCGGCAGTCTTAGGTGTGGAAATGGACTCTGAGGACTCGCAACCTGTATTGCGGGTGATCAAACCGAATTCGGCCGCCGCTCGGGTCGGATTGCAGGTTGGCGACATTGTCGAAATGTTCAATGGCAACGCCATCACGTCCCCCAAAGCTTTGGTCGACCAGATTGGGACCAAACGGGCGGGAGATTCTGTTAAGATCGTTGTCCGCCGTGGTTCTGAAAAAATAGAATACCAGATTATCTTGGGGCAGCTGGAAACCAAGTAGAATGTCGGGAGTCGATCGGTCCCGTAAAGGAGATTCAGTACATGATGTCGGAAACCAATACACCCTACTCGAAATGCGCCAATCGCAACGTCATCGGAAGTTTCTGGCTGGTTGTGGTGGCCATGATGGGCATCACATTAGACGGCTTGAGCCCGGCGGTTACAACCGGCCAAAGTGCACCTTCGACGTCACCAACGCATGCTCCAGTCGAACCTTCGATTGACGACCCGCAAGACACGCCGGAAATTTTGCAGCGATTGCAAGACAATCGTGGACGACGGAGCCAACAGGAACTGAATGCGATCCGCGATCGCCGAATCGGCAGCTACGAACGAGAGAATCCGTCCGTCCTCCGCGAATTACATCCAGTGGTTTCTGGTGTTCGCGCGTCCACGTTTGAAGTCATCAATCCAACTTACTGGGTCTCCGTGGGAACGGTTGTGACGAGTGATGGTTATGCGATCACCAAAGCCAGCGAACTGGAACAAGACCAGCCGATCAAAGCTCGCTTCGGACGAGATAAAACCGTGTCAGCCACGATTGTTAAGATCGACTCGGAAAACGACATCGCGCTGTTGAAGCTCGAAGCAGGAACTTACCAACCGGTCCATCTCCACGCAGCGGAACCGCAACCCGGTCAGTTGTTGCTTTCGGTTGGCGTGCGTGAACCAATCATGACTCTTGGGGTATGCAGCTGCGAAGCCCGCAGTTTACTCGAACGCAATCGGGGACAGATTGGCGTTGTTCCCGAAGAGGCACCTGACGGGATTGCGATTTATAAAGTCCAGAACGCCGCGTACCGAGCCGGGCTGCGTGACGGGGATGTGATCATGTCGGTTCAAGGACGCGAAGTCAAAAAGGTTCCGGAGTTTGTCAGCCTGATCCGTAAGTACCGAGCGGGCGACGAGTTGACGGTCAAGACGAAGCGGGGCGATTCGATCATGGATTTTACGGTTCGCTTGGGGAACTCGCGAAACATGTCGGTCGATGCACCGCGGTACGAGGCGATGAATCTATTGGGAAGTATCAATAGCCAACGCGCGAGTTCGTTTCCCTGGGCGATGCAACACGATTCGCCTTTGTTGCCGGAGCAGTGCGGCGGACCTTTGGTCAACTTGTCGGGCGATGTGGTGGGTGTCAATATTGCGCGAGCCGGGCGAACCGCGAGTTATGCCTTGACCGGTGAACATTTGGCCGAAGTTCTCCGGCAGCTTGAAATTCCGGGCTGGCCGACAGCCGCCAAGTAGCAAAGCCAAATAGTCGTGGTTCGCTCCGCGAACCAACGTTGGATCGCGGAGCGATCCACGACTATTTTCGAGCCAAAGATTCGCATCGCGAAAGAAGAGAACCACCATGTCTACCGTTCTTCGACGAGAGTTTTTGGCAGGTTTAACTTCGAGCAGCTTGGTCGCGGGATTGTTGGCAAAACTCCCATTACCCGCAAGTCGGCTTGATGGTCCGGCGGGGTGGCGAACCGATCACGTACGGTTCAACGAGGAGATCGAGCCGTGGGTTCGCGTGTTGGAAGAAACTCCCCACGAGCAAGTCATTGGTGTGATGGCCCAGCATGTTCGGAGTGGGCGAATCGGCTATCGCCAGTTTCTCGCGGCCCTGTTCTTGGCTGGGATTCGCAACGTTCAACCACGTCCGTCAGTTGGGTTCAAGTTCCATGCAGTTTTGGTGGTGAACTCCGCGCATTTGGCGAGCATCGATGCACCGGCCACTGAAAAATGGCTGCCGTTGCTCTGGGCGGTCGACAGTTTCAAGCGGTCGCAGGCGCGCGACGTGGAAGAAGGGAATTGGACGATGGTTGCCGTTGACCCATCGCGTCTCCCGTTGCCGAATCAGAGTCTGACCGAGTTCCGCGCGGCGATGGATACTTGGGATGAAACGCGAGCCGATGTCGCGACGGCGGCCCTGGCCCGAGTTCATTCGTCCGACGAGATCTTTGAACAGTTCGCCGAATACGCCGCCCGAGATTTCCGGAGCATCGGCCACAAAGCGATTTATCTTGCCAACTCGTATCGGACGCTGGAGACCATTGGCTGGTATCATGCCGAACCTGTGCTTCGCAGTTTAAGTTACGCGCTGCTCAATCATGTGGGCGAGCCAAATCCATCGACGAGTGATTTGGCGGCGGATCGTGACGGCCGTAGCAATTGGCTCCTGGCTCAACAACTGCGGGACGACTGGATGGCAGGCGCCAACGACGAAAGCGCGACGGTGGAGTTGCTTGAATGCCTCCGGCGTGGAAACGCAACCGAGGCCAGCGAGTTGGTCTTTCAGCAATTGCAGCGCGGCGTCGCCACCGCTTCGCTCTACGATGCGATGTTTGTGTTCGCCAGCGAGCTCACCATGCGTCAACCGGGAATTGTGCCGCTCCATGCGGTGACCACGACCAATGCGATGAACTACATCTTTCGAAAAGTTCGCAACGCACGGACTCGGGCTTTTATCATTTTGCAAAACGCCGCGTTCTTGTCACACTTCCTGGCGGAGTCTCGGCGGCGAGGTGCATTGGCGGATCGGTCGGTCGAACAGTTGCAAGCGGGGGACGATCCGGCCAACGCCAAGGAATGGCCGCAGAAAATATTCTCCGAGCTAGGGCGCGATGCGTCCTCTGCTGCCCAACAAACGTTCAGCTATTTGCAGCATGGTCATCCCATTTACCCATTGATTCAACAGGCGCGAACGTTGATCTTCCTCAAAGGAGATGATTCGCACGACTACAAATATAGTTCGGCGATCTTGGAAGATTATTTCAATATTGGGCCAGCATGGCGCGATCGATATTTTTCCGCAGCCCTGTTCAAGATGCGTCACGCGGGTGAAGCAACGACGGGATTGATCCAAAAAATTCAACAGGCCCTCGGTTAACGGCAATACGGTTCCATTTTCGTTTAGCCGCGCCGCAGAGCAATGCTGGGTGGTGACCTACTTTGCCCAAAGGTTTATGCATATCGCCCAGCATTGTGTCGCCGAGCGATTCCGCAGCGAAATAAGTCCGTTCATGGAACGGTACTTCGTTTACCTATCAGACCTACAGTCGTTCGAAGTAATTCTTGAGTCGCGTCGCAAATTCGTCCATCGTCGACTTGGATAAGGTTTGGAATTCTTTTTGCCGACGTTTGGGATCGGCATCCACAAAGGCGGCCCGTTGGTTGCACGTCTTCAGGTAATCCGCAAACGCATGGGGCGCGTGCTCCATCCAGTAGAATGCCATGGCCCAAGAGACCGCGTAGGCTTGAGTTGCGTCGGTTTGAAACAGCTTGTCTTGCTCCACCAATTGCGCTAATGTCCGGCTGAAGTCGGGCCGGTCGGCGTACTCCAAGAACAAGCGGAGGTGGTCGGGATGAACTCGATCGGAGACTGTCCGCGAGCGGCGGTGGTCGGCCATCCCGGGTGTCTCAAAGGCCGCCGCCATGCCTTCGGAAATCCATAGGGGCGGAGCGGCGGTCCGTTTGTGCAGACCCGTGTTAAAAGCCACTTGATGAAACGCCTCATGAAACACTGTCGCAAGTTCCAAGGCGCCGTTCGACGTCTGATCCTTGCGGCCGGAGTCGTACATCAAGACGCGATTGGAACTCAAACTGTAGTACGCGAGAAAGTTGCTGCCGATTCGATCTTGTTGCTTGGCTGCGTAGTCCACCATGGCTTGTCGACTTGGTAAAACGATCGCGACCAAGGGGAACTGTGGATGTTTCATTGGAATCTGCCGAGCCGCGCAGTAGGTCTGGACGTTGCCGTAGAATTGTTGCATCGAGCGTGCCCAGTCTCGTTGGCAATTCTTTGGCTGGACCACTACAAACTGAGCGGACGCTCGTACGGAGAATTCGGATCCAAACTCTTTTTGGAGTTCTGTCTGTAGCAGCGCGGATGACAACGGCTGCAGGGTCCCTTCGACTTCAAGGAACTCCGTCTGAGACGACCACGGAACATATCGCAGGGCACCTCGGTCGGATAACAGCACCAATTGAACGTCATCCCAGGCCAGCACACGGCCCAAGATCGTTTCCGGTCCGGTTTGCAAGCGAACGACTTGATTGGTCTTTAGCTCCCGCTGCCGACCGACAACCTCGATCGACGTTGAACTGGCGCCGGCCAAGGGAGTCGATCCGGGTTGAGTATTGGCGTCCGTTGTGGGCAACGACTTGAGAGTCTTCAGGAGTTCGCCGCGGTCCAAAAACTTCTCTAACAACGAGGACCAGTTGCCACCAACCAAATTCCCGGGCCCTCGAATCTGTTGCACGATCACCATGCTCGCCACGGTGGAACAACCAAACATCAGTAGATACATGTAATAACGTGCCATCTTCGTTGATCCAATTTCGAGCGGAACCCGGATTCCTCGAGCGGTTGGGGTTTGGAAGCCTAGCTTGCGGGAACTTGGTGCATCTCCCGCCGGATCTAACTTGCTGGTTCGCTTTCGGCCGAGCATTGGTTTATGATGATTGTGCCGATTGCCTTGGCCGAATAATCGGATGGGGGTATATCAACTGATAGGAGAACCGGATGCTCGCGTTCAAAATGTTTCAATACTGGATCAAGAACTTTTTCCGACAGTTGCCTTCGCGCAACGGGTTCGTATGGCTGCTGATTTTTCTGGCCTGTGGGGTGTCGACGGATGGTTGGAAAACAAACCCCTTGTTCGCAGCCGTTCGTTTCCAGGATCCAGACGAAAATGCCGAACCGGTCACGCTTGATCCAGAATTGCAGCGTCGGGTTCGCCTGTTGTTGAGGCAGCTAAATGCGGATGAACTGGGGCAAAGAGATCAAGCCGAACGTGACTTATTGGCGATCGGCACCAAGCTGCTCGACTACTTACCACCCGAACTCGAAAATCAATCCGCGGAACTAAAGGAACGACTGACGCGTGTTCGCTTGGCTTTGGAAACACGGACCGCCGCCGAAGTTGCCCAACCAATCGCGATCAACCTCCAGGGCGAGTTTGATCTGCCACAGTTGTTGGAGCTTGTTCGTCAACAAACGAACAATGTAACCGTGGCGGCTGTTGGGGACCAAAAACGCCTCAGCGTCGATTGGGAAGGCGTTTCCTATTGGGCGGCGTTGGACGAAATTATGGACCGACTGCAATTGACTTTTGAAGTGGAACAGTCACAAGGTGTCACGCTCTCCCCGGCCGTCGATCGAGCCTCGCGCCGGGCGTTGGCCAGTTATCATGGCGCCTTTCGCGTCAGTCCCACTCGATTGCAATACTCGCGGGATTTGACGAGCTCCCTGCCACCGCAATTGCAGTTTGCGTTGCAATTGGAATGGGAGCCAAAGCTACGAGTGATTCGATTGGACTTGCCGTTGGATGGCGTCGAAATTCTCAACCCGGCGGACCCAGCGGTCAAGCAAGTGGTGGGCGGCGAAGGGGAACGCGTCGGCTTTGGTGTCACGAACGAAAAGTCGGGAGCGCGAGCCAACTTTGCGTGGCCTAATTTGGATGAGTGGGACACCAAGACCGTCGATATTCGGGGCAAGTTCAATCTGTTGGTGGCGGGCCGCGAAGAGACCTTTCGCTTCGAGAACTTGAAGACCGCAGTCGAAACCAAGCAGACAATCGACAAGTCAGGGATCAAAGTCCAATTGGAGGAAGTGAGCTATGACGAACACTTGATGTTGCTCAAGATCGGCATTCAATTTTCTGACGCCAAGCAGAGCTTGGAATCCCATCTCGGTTGGATCTATCAAAACCAAATCGAAATCCGCGATCGTGAAGGACAGTCGCACGGGTACCTAACTATCGAATCCGGCGGCCGGCGCGAGCAGGGGCTCGCGCTGGTGTATATTTTTGATCGCTTTGAGGATCTGGATGGACTGCAGTTGATTTATCGCAGTCCGGGAATATTGATGGAGTCGGAGGTTCCGTTCCACCTGAAAGACATTCCTCTCCGCTGAACGACTTTGTGTCACGTGATCGTGTTTTCGTGGGGCCTGCTGAAAGAGGATGACTCGTGAGTTTTCACACCGGGATGATGGTTGTTAAGTATTCCCTCGGGCTGTCGTTGTGGCTTGCCGGAGTTGGCTCACCAATGCCAGCACAAGACGAGACGCCTAAGCCCGCCAACGATGGCACGAAGATGGACGTTGCACTCGCATTTGTACAAGGAAGGCCGGTTGGCATGGCAGAGGTGCGCTTTCTGCTGAGCCAAGTCCGCGCGTCCACGAGTGGGCAACAAGACGCCATGGATCGTTGGTTAGGAAAAACTCCTGCGGACAAGGAAACAACGCCCACCGAGATCCCGCGGGCCGTCGTTTTGGCAGCCGTCGATCAATGGATCGAACGTCAAGTCGTGCTGGCTTTTTTGGAACGACAACAAATGGCGGTCCCACGGGCGAAAGTTGAGTCGGATCTGCGGGCTTGGGACGAACGATTGCAAATGCTGGGATCTAGTCTGGATACCTACCGACAATCATTCGGCATCCGTGAAGAGAGTTTGTTCCAGTTTCGTCACTGGGAACTGAGTTGGCAGGGCTACTTGGATCGCCGCGTCACCGACGATTCGCTTCAGAAATATTTCCAGCAGTTCCAGTCGGAATTTGATGGCACCAAAAAACGCGTGGCTCACATCGTGCTCGTAATTCCGCCCGTCGATCCGAAAAAACCTGATGGAGAGGATGAGAGGACCAAGTCGCAAGTGGCTGGTCAACGGAAGTTGGAAGAGGTTCGCCAACAGATTCAAAGTGGTTCGCTGACTTTTGCCCAAGCCGCCGCTCAGTTCTCGGAAGGAACCACGGCGGATGCGGGCGGTGAATTGGGCTGGGTTGTTCGCGAAGGTCCGTTGGCAGAAGTCGTTTCGCGAGCTGTCTTTCGGTTACCACTGGGAGAAGTCAGCCAGCCCATCGTTTCGCCGCACGGCGTTCATCTGCTGACGGTCTTGGAAGAAACACCTGGTTCTCAGACCTACTCCCAAGTGGTTGAGAAAGTAAAGCAAGCCGCCATCCAGCAGCTTTGGCAGAAGATCATTGAGCAGGAATCATCCAACCTCAGCATAGAACGTGGGTCCGGTTTGTAGTCAGAAATGGTCGCATCCTGTGGCGATTAGAGCGCGAAATGCCCGCTGACGGTGGTTTTCTGAGAAAAAGTGTCACTCCCGTGTAATTTTGCCCCGAACTCGGGCAGTTTTCGACCTAAATTGTCTGGACCGATGTGAGGTTCTGGTTAAGATATTTACGCCGTAATTGGCAGGTCCATAAGCTGGCAGTCTGCAATCAGAAGGGCATCGGTCGTTGGTGAACGTGAGACTCACCAACCACTTAGTGCTTTGTCAAATCCAAAACTTAGGGTCTGGTAAAGGTGTCAGGAGTCCATTGTGCAATGCACCCGATGGCCGTAGCGGCAATTGACTCCTGACACCTTTACCAGACGTAACCCTAAAAGCCACTTTGGATCCGTAACCGTTTGTAGCAGGCCGTTTATGAACAAATTGATCAGTCGCGTCTCACACACTGGAGAGGCAGGGAAATCCACCATCATGACCGAGCAAATCTCGCCGGAGCCAAAGAAGTCTCCTGGGACGAAAGATCGCATGGTATTGTTCTGCGAGCAATGCTATCGGTACGACAAGCACATCGCTGTCAAGGTTTCGTTGCTGATCAAGGTCGTATTGGTCGTCCTCACTTTTGGATTGGCCTTGATTTTTTGGCCAAAACGTTGTAGTTGCTGTGGCTCGATCCGGTTCTAAAAGTTGAACCCCCGAGACCTGCGCGCGACCATGACCAACCCGTATCAAAACGAATGCAGTCGCTACGTCGACATGTGGGCCGTTCCGAGTCTACATCCGAGCAACATCAACTTGCTGCAACGTCTCAAAGGCGCCGATTCTGCCCATTTCACCAAGGGCATGGAAGTGATCGGGACGATTTCAGAACTAGCCGGCGAGCAAGGCTGGGTCCAGACACATGTGATTGGTGTTCGTTCGGACGCTTGGAGACCTTCACCGACAGAAGTTAGCCGGACGCTGAAGGCGATCAAAAAACAACGCCGCGAGTGGCTAAAGCAGGGGATTTGCGCGACTGGTGCCTTGAATGCAGGTCAAACCGAACGACTGGATGAACGATTGGCCGAAGACGAGATCTGGAACCTCAGCGAAACCGACGTCGAATCCCGCCGATTGGTGCTCAAACTGTTCAAGAACACAGGCCAAACCACGCGTTGGTGTGGCACCATTGAAGAAATGACCAGCGCCGAAATCCACAACAGTCTTGGCAGTCGTCGCAGTCTGGTCACGCTCTTGGTTATGTTGCCGCAATCCCAATGCGTGACCACGATCCAAGAGAATCATCGCACGTTTCGCTTTCCTTCGATGTTTAGCTTCAGCTACTTCGATGGCCAACGAATGTGGTACGTTCGCTTGCAACAACGCTGGGTTTCCCTGGGCCCCGATTTTGACGTGTATGTCGACGGCACCTGGATTGGATTGGTGGACGGCAAATTGATGTGCTTTGCATCCGACAGTTACGTCGATTTGCAGAACCATGAACTGGTCAACGATACTCAGTTCATTGATTTGTTAACGCTGTTTACGGCTTCGGTAGGTTACCATCGAGCGATTCGAGCGAGCATCCGGCGGCGGGTGCGCGACACGTTGCGTGGTCACGCCCAGAAACATGTCATTGCACCGGAGGAAATTCGCCTGCGGCACAATGGACGCGCAGCCGCCTGATTGAACTCGCGTGACTGCTCGGAGAGCCGCCTAAGTCTGTGAGACATCACGGACGTTTGGTTCTTCCATTCGAATTCGCAAGTGATGCGTTTCGTAATTGCCATCGGAGAACATCGGCAACCGCGAGTGCAACGGCGGCAACGATTGCGGCGGAGTGACGCGAGTCCCGCCTTGACCTTGGGACGATGCCCCCAGTCGTTCGATTTTGATCGACGCATTAGGACGGCTCTGGATCTCGATCACTTCCATCTCGGCACCTTGGGATGCCTCGCTGGGCGTTTGGGCTGCCTGTTCCACTCCGCTGTCACGCCGCTTGTCATGCAACTCCCGACGCGCGATCCGCACGTGGTCAGGGGCCGAGATCCCAATTCGAACCGTATTCCCCTTCACTGCCAAAATGGTGATCGTTACATCGTCACCGATCTGGATTGATTGATCCAACTTTCTTGTCAACACCAACATTGAAACACTCCTTTGTGGAAAAGTTCTTGCGACTGCCTGAATCTCGAAACTTCCTGAGACTCGCTGCTGATCTGGTTGGCAGTCTTTTTCAGGCGGCAGACGATGTTCTGCAACTCAAGGGCCAAACCGATAGATAGTCGCTGCAATGCACCGGTTCATTAGCAAAATCCCATTGATTATCGTCGTTTTCAAACATTTATCGACGTCAATTGCTAGCAGACCGACCAAGCCAGCCGTGAGTCAGCGGTTCACCAACGGTCATCTTTTCCGCTTCGGTCGGCAATTTCTACACTTGCAACCAAATTGCAACAAAATGGTGACAAGTGGCGGGGTCTGTGCTTATAAGTCGATTTTGGATTGGCTATGATTGTGGAAGAAGTGGGTTGAAGTGGACCCGTATACTGGTGCTTGTGCTGGTTGTGCGACAACTGTCGCACTTCGAGATTATTTTCACGGTTGATGGAGATAGGGAAGTTTGATGAAGAACCTAAATCAAGTTGGGCTTTTGCTGGCCCTGATGTTTGCAGTGTCCGGGCTGACCGGTTGTGACGACACGACAAAACCTAAAGACGCGAAGCAGACCAGCGGCGACAGCCATGATCATGATCATGATCATGATCATGATCACGATCACGGCGACGATCACGACGATCATGCTCATGCAATGGGCCCCAAAGGCGGTCATGTGGTTAAGTTTGACGACAACAAAGGTTGGGCCGCTTGGGACCACAAGGACAACGAAGACAAGGTGATCGTTTATTTGTTGTCGGACGACCACAAAGAGTTGAAAGGCCGGAAGGTTACCAAGGCCTACTTCGTGGCGACAAGCGGCGACCAACGCAAAGAATTTGCACTAACCGCCACTGACGCGGACGCAGACGGGGTTGCCACCACTTTCGAATGTGTTGACAAGGCGTTGTTGGCAGCCACTCAAATTGGCACCGAGTTGATCGTCGAAACGGCCGACGGCCAATTGCACGTCAAGATCGAAGCCCATCATCACTAAGATGCGCCGGTTCGAAATGGGGAGCGAGGGATCCCATTTGGGGGTCCCTCGCTTTCGTTATTACTTCGCTTCGCTACTGGGCAATGTTCCGAACCGACTGCCCGTACCGGTTGAGATAATCTCTCGGTTTGAATTTTTGTAATCGCCTTGCATTGTGGTGGCCATGTTTGTACGCAACAACCCGGTCCTGCATCGTGAACTGATGATCAATCTGCGGACGGATCGTTCGTTTTTGATGTTGCTGCTCTTTCAGATGGTATTGGCGGGCGTGATCTACTTCGCATGGCCCATGGAAACTCGGCTGGACTTGAGTGAGAAGTCGCAAGCCAATCGAGAGCTGGTGGACTTTTTCTTCTTGGGGCAATTTGTAATTGCGGCTTTGTTGGCCCCCAGTTTCGCGGCGGGTTCGATCTGCGGCGAAAAAGAGCGATTGACGTACGAGATGCTCTTAGCCAGTCCATTGTCGACGTCCGCGGTGACCTGGGGCAAGTGGATGGCATCGGTTACCCACCTGCTGCTGATGATGGTAGCATCGTTGCCTATCGTGATGCTGTGCATGCCGTTAGGTGGGGTCTCGCCGCTGGAGGTCATGGGCGGTTATTTTGGCATGACGGTGTGTTTGCTCGTCTTCTCGATGATTAGTTTGACGTGCAGCAGCATCTTCTCACGAACCAGTTCGGCGTTGGTCACAAGTTACATCGTCATCCTGCCAATGTTGTTGTTGGCGGCCGCGTTTTGGTTTGGTTTTCGCAATTTGGCCACGTTTCGCTTGCAGTTTGTGTTGGGTGTCTTGCCGGTTCTCGCCATTCCGTTGTGCGTTGGGTTGTTTCACTTTGTTGCGAATCGAATGTTGTATCCGCCGGATATTGGCAGTGAGGGAAAGGAGGTTCTGGACCAAGAGATCGAAAAACAAGAAGTTGTTGGGTTATACATCGATCGCAACGCTTGGCCGGATCGTTGGTTTGCCCCGGCCAAACGCACGACCTTGATGGAAGACCACATCAACCCGGTCTACGACAAGGAAATGCGATCGGAAATTTTGAGCCAGGGCACGCTGATGATGCGGGTCTTGATTCAGGTCGGATTTGTCCTCAGCGTATTTCTATTGCCGACGCTCTATTTCGCGACGGAGTTCGCGTTCATTTTTCCGTGTTACATCGTCTTGTTCAATATTTTGTTAGGGCCCGTATTTTCGGCCGGGGCGATCACAAGCGAGCGGGAGCGTCAAACGTTGGATTTGCTGTTGACGACGACTCTGAGTCCGTGGACGATCGTGCTGGGCAAGATGTTGGCCGGTTTTCGCGTTTCGACGGTTCTGACCCTGTTGATGGCTTGGCCGTTGGTGCTGGGCATTGTCTTGAACTTTCAACAGTTCTATTTGGTGCTGCCATCCGTCGGTGGTTTTGTGATCTTGATTTTGTTGACATGTGTTTCGACCACGATTCTCGGGATGTTCTGTTCGTCGGTTTGTCGCAAGACTTCGCACGCGATCGTGTTGACGTACTCGTTGATCCTGTTGTTGTATTTCGCGCCTCCGGCGATGGAAATTTTTTTCCGGTTCTTCCTGCCCTCGTCCGCGACGCCTTGGGTGGTGGAGTTCGCGAGTCTGTTTTCACCTTTCTCCGCAGCCGCCCGTTTGCCGGCGATCAACAACCATTTGAACCAGTTGACTATTCCTGCTCGGGGGCCGATCATGGCAACGGAGATGGCCGGCTATTACTGGCATTTCGGTGGCTATGTGTTGGTGACGATCGTCGGGTGGGGAATCGTGATGGGTGTGCTAATCGCGAGATTCAACCGGCGTTGGTTGGTCAGTTTTGGGGAAGGCTAGTGCTTTGTCTCAACCAAAACTTGGGGTCTGGTAAAGGGGTCAGGAGTCCATTTTGCGAAGCACCCGCAGGGCCGTTCCGGCAATTGACTCCTGACCCCTTTACCAGACCGACCCCAAAATTAAATGGTGACAAAGCACTAGATTCGGAGAGCGTAAAGTAATGTTCGGAAAACTTGGTGACTTGGCCAACCTCATGAAGCAAGCCGGTGCGATGCAGGCACGGGCTGGAGCGATACGCGACGAACTGAAGTCCCAGATCGTTGAGGGCTCCGCGGGTGGCGACATGGTCCGCGTCGAAGCTGACGGCAGTGGCGAAATCCGTAACGTGATTATTGATCCAGAAGTGTTTGCCGAAGGGGATCGCGGCTTTATCGAAACACTAATCGCCCAGGCCGTAAATGACGCCTTGGACAAAGGCAAAGCCTTGCATCGGGAAAAGATTGAAGAAATGACCGGCGGGCTGTCCATTCCAGGCATGGATAAGATGATGGACCAATTCTTCGGACGGTAAAATGTCGCTAAACCGTTGGAGTCGAAAACTTCATCGCTGGGGTGCGATCTTGACCATCGTCCCGGTCTTCTTGGTGATTGTCACTGGCTTGCTCTTGCAGGTCAAAAAAGAAGTGCCGTGGGTCCAGCCCCCCACGATGCGGGGCGCAACGGGAGTGGCCACCGTGGATTGGGAGGCGATTTTGTCGGCGACCCGACAAGTTCCCGAGGCCAACGTTTCGACCTGGGCGGATATCGATCGCCTCGATGTGCGACCGGATCGCAGTCTCATCAAGATTCAATGTCGCAATCGCTGGGAAGTCCAAATCGATTGGTCCACGGGTGAGGTCCTGCATGCGGCCTATCGTCGTAGCGACTGGATCGAAACGCTGCACGACGGTTCATTTTTTGGCGAATTCAGCAAGTACTATGTGTTTTTTCCCAGCGGCCTGATATTGCTTGGATTGTGGTTATCTGGCGCGTATTTGTGGTACTTGCCTATTCACGTACGACGAAACAAACGCCGCAACAAACGTGCACCGCTGTGAAGCATTTTTTACGAGTCCCGTTTAAAGTTGTGTCGGCCATTCAGGCCTTTTCGCATTGAGAGTCAATTCCAACCGGTGGCTCGCGCACACCGGCAGAGGTTGTGGTCGGCCCATTCGGGCCTAATGTCGCCACGAAGAATGCTTCACAGCGTTGGCGAACGTGGCTTCATAACACGCGACAAAGCAGACACTTGAGGTACTGGGTTTCCGGGCACGACATAAGGGCTGGATGATCGGGGCTGGCGCCGGTTTGCTCCAGGACCTGAATCTCACGATTGGCTTTTCGCCCAGCCAACATCACGGCCTGCCAAAACTCTTCTGGCAAAACGCGGCCCGAACAACTGCACGACATGAGCAAGCCGCCTGGTGCCATGACATCCAGTGCCAAACGATTCAAGCGTGTGTAGGCTTGGAGGGCATGGTTGACGTCGTGTTGCCGCCCAGCAAACTTGGGTGGATCCAAGACGATCGTATCGAACTGACGCCCTTCCGCCTTCAAATGCGCTAAGAAATCAAAGCAGTCCCCTTTTACAAAATCAATGCCTGAAACCTGATTAAGTGCGGCATGACGTTCCGCTTGTTCGAGAGCGGCCATCGATGAATCGACGGCCATGATGGCCGTGGTCTGCCCCAGTTTCGCAGCCGCCAATGAAAACCCGCCGGTATAGCAGCAGATATCCAGCGTTCGCCCCGTCGCCAAACGCCCTAACCTTGCGCGATTGTCGCGTTGATCCAAATAGAATCCCGTTTTTTGGCCGGCAATCGGATCGACTTGAAACCGGATGCCGTTTTCAGAAAATTCAATGGGAGCAGTGGGTAGCTCGCCTACCGGCACGTCCTGAAATTCGGGCATGTTTTCTTGCCGCAAGATGTTCGCATCCGTACGGACCAGGATTCTGCGAATCGGGATGACCCGAAAGTGATCGCGAAACCAATCGGAAAATATTTGCCAGCGCTGGTAAATGGCTTGCGCGGTCAGTGAGAGCACCAGCGTGTCTGCGTATTGATCGACAATCAGCCCACTCAGCTGATCTGCCTCGCTGAACACGAGTCGGCAGGCGCCGTCGGGCTGCAACAGATTCAACTGTCGACGTAGCGCGACCGCTCGTTCCAAACGTTGGTGCCAGAAGGATTGATCCAGAGGCTGATTGGCCTGCCGGCTGTACACTCGCACCGACAATTGACTGTCGGGATTGTAGAGGCCCCGGCCACATCCATTGCCTTCGCGATCCAGGATAACGACTTCATCTCCGCTTTGCAGATCGCCACCCGTTGAAGCAATCGAGTTGCGACGTAACCACGGATGTCCGGCCAACACGGCTTGCCGCCCGGGCGGTCGTACCACGACTTGTTTTTCTTGAGCGGTTGAAGCGGCGGCAACGGAAGTTTCGGGCGAGGTCATGAAGAAGACTGTGGGTTAACAGGGTGAATCGGTGAGTGTTGAGTTGGCGTTGGAACTTGGTGATCTCGTCCCCAGCGACCGCGAAATTGATCCGCAGGATACTTGAGTCGGTTCTTGGCCATTTTATGTTCGAAGGCCGTCGCCAAGTCCAGTTCCATCGAATTGGCGATCGCCAACGTGTAACACAACACGTCGGCGATTTCTTCCGCGATGGCCCGTTTGCGGTCGGGCTCGTTGATAATCTCGCGACTATCCTGCACATCAAGCCACTGAAAGTGCTCCATCAACTCGGCGGCCTCGATCGCCAACGACATCGCGAGATTCTTTGGCGAATGAAACTGTCGCCAATCGCGTTGATCGACAAATTCACCCAAGACCTGCTTTAGATCCGCGATGGTCGTTTCGGCGTCGTTCATGAGCGAATCTCGAACAAGGCTTCGATTTCGACCATCACACCGACGGGCAGCGCCGAGACGCCAAAAGCACTGCGAGTCCCCACCCCAGCGTCATCGCCAAAGACTTGCGCGAACAGTTCACTGCAGCCATTGATGACTTTCGGGTGGTTGTAAAATTCCGGTCCCGAGTTGACCAAGCCCAACAGCTTGATGACTCGCACAATACGATCCAGCGACCCCAGGTCCTTCCTCAACGTGGCCAACATGGTCAAACCCACTTGTCGAGCGGCTTGGTAGCCCGCATCCAGGTCGGCGTCAGAATTGACGCGCCCTTTGACCAGCGAGCCATCCGGCAGCACGGGGACGTGGCCGGAAACGTAGAGCAAGTCACCGTGTTGAACGGTCGGCTTGTAGACTCCGCCCGGTTTCGGTACCGGTGGAATGACCAGGCCAAGTTCTTGAATTCGCTTTTCTGCACTCATGATTTGTGCCTTTCTCGTGTGCCTTACGTTAGCTTAGGTTCTCGGGCTGGCCTGCTCGGGGCGCCATTCTCTGGCTGCCGGACCATTCGAACCATCGGGGCAGCATCCACAGGATGACCCGGACCGCCATCTTAGTAGCTGGCCGCGAGATCGCCTACGGGCCAATTTTTCGAGACAATTTTCTGGGACCATCCATTATCGACGGGACGAGGCAGAATCGCTACTTGGATGCAGATTCGACATGGGCGGGGATTGGACCTATAATGCACGCCCTCCGCCGGATTCCGGTGTAGGGCAATCCGCGGCCGGTGGCCTTGGAGTATTTGGCTGCGTTTTTGAAAGACTTTCGAATGGCTTTACACAACAGAACACGAGCGGGCCTAGGTATCACGACAACCGGTTGGCTGCTGGGGTTTGCTTGCTTCGCCGTCGCCAGTCTTGGGATTGGTTCCTCATTCGTTTTGGCGGATGATCCCGTCGCGGAAATGACCCAGACCGCCCAGCGGATTGTGGCGCTGTTGGATGAATCACAACGCGCAAAATGCTTGCAGCCGTTTGACGGTCCAGCCCGCGAGCAATGGAACTTTGTTCCGGACAAATTTATCGTGCCTGAGGGGAAGCGAAACGGTTTGCCGCTGACGGAAATGACCTCCCAACAACGCTTGCTGACCCACGCGCTGCTCTCGACGGTCTTGTCGAATGGCGGCTATCACAAAGCGGTTTCGATCATGGCCCTGGAACAGGTGTTGTTCGAGATGGAAAACAGCAACCCGATCCGCAATTCCGATTTGTACTATCTCAGCGTGTATGGTCAGCCAGCGGCCGAAGGCACTTGGGGCTGGCGATTTGAAGGTCATCATCTTTCGCTGAACTTTACGGTCCAAGGTGGCCAGCACATCGCCGTGACACCTGTGTTCTGGGGTTCGAACCCGGCGGAAGTACGGCAGGGACCGTTGAATGGTCTGCGCGTGTTGGACGAGGAAGAGTCTTTAGCTCGCGAGTTAGTTGAATCATTGACACAGGACCAACGTGGGAAAGCAATCGTTGCGATGGATGTACCTGGCGACTTGCTCACGGGGAATCAGCCGGCGGTTGCCGCAGAAGTGTTTGGCCCGCTGGTTGGAATTGCCTACGGAGAGTTGTCTGCTCCACAGCAACAGAAGTTGCGTCAGCTAATGAAATATTATGCTGGTAATTTTCGATCCACCAGCGATGCCGAGCGAGATTCCTCGGGTACCGACGAGAAAGGCTTGCGATTTGTCTGGGTTGGTGATACCAAACCCGGTGCACCACACTACTACCGGATCCAAAGCGAGGCCCACGTTTTTGAGTACGACAAGACGCAGAACGACGCCAATCACATCCATGCGGCCTGGCGCGACTTCGACGGCGATTTCGGCCGCGACTTGCTGCAAAAACACTATCAACAAGAGCATCAGCGATAGTGGGCGGCCGCTGAACAATTCGACAGAAAATCGAATGTCACGTATACTAGGTTCTACCAGCCAGCGTTGCTACCGTCGCCAGACGGTGGACGGTCTGCAAGTCGAGAACGAACATGGGCCCTCCAGCGTCTGGCGACGTTAGCTACGATTCCCGAAGGGTCGCGGTG
This sequence comes from Pirellulaceae bacterium, assembly GCA_041741535.1. Taxonomy (GTDB): domain Bacteria; phylum Planctomycetota; class Planctomycetia; order Pirellulales; family Pirellulaceae; genus M30B19. The sequence continues at coordinate 36,926 of JBGSJV010000067.1, read as the reverse complement.
ATTTCCCAGATCAACGAATCGTTTCTCAAGAACGAAAGAACAAACAAGGTGCGACAGATAATAGGTTGGAAGTGGTTGTTGGTCGGATGTTTGCTGGGCAGTCTGTACTGCGGCGGCCTGAACGCCGTTCAAGTCGCGGACGACTCGCGAACCGCGGAAAAAGAGCTGAGTGGATCTCCGAATTTTCCAACGGATTTCCCGGGCCTGGTTCAGGAGCAACCGGCCGAACAACCGTTTGTTAAAACCGACGCAGGCTACATGGTCCCGTTTAGCTTGAAGATTCCCGAGACCGACTTGTTGATCGAGATGATTCCGGTCCCCGGCGGCAAAGTTCTGTTGGGCAGTCCAGAAACCGAAGAGGGGCGGCAAGAAAACGAAGGGCCGCAGGTGGAAGTGGAGGTCTCGCCGTTTTGGATGGCGAAACACGAAGTGACGTGGAAGCAGTACAAGCACTTCATGTCCTTCCACGATGCATTCAAACGATTCAACGATCAAGGCCTGCGCAAGTTGACGGACGAAAATCGAATCGACGCCATCGCCGCCCCCAGCAACTTGTACGATCCCGGGTTTACCTTTGACGCCGGCAAAGGACCCAACGAGCCGGCCGCGACCATGAGCCAGTTTTCAGCCAAGCAGTACACGAAGTGGTTGTCGTTGTCGACGAAGGTCTTCTTTCGTTTGCCAACGGAACCCGAATGGGAATACGCCTGCCGAGCGGGCAGCACAACCGCCTACTCCTTCGGCGATGATCCCGCGGAATTGGGCGAACATGCTTGGTTTGAAGAAAACGGCGAATACGCGCGGCATGATGTGGGTCAGAAGAAACCCAACGCCTTTGGCTTGTACGACATGCATGGCAACGTGGCCGAATGGGTTTTGGATATGGCTTACGAAAACGGCTACGAACATTTGGCAGGGCAAGAGAACCTGACGGTGGCCACGGCGTTTCGTTGGCCGCATCAATGGTTCGGCCGCGTGGCCAAAGGCGGCTCGTTTGAGTTGCCGCCGAGCGATTGCCGAGTGGCTTCTCGCTTGGTGAGTGAAGACCTGTGGCGCGACAGCGATCCCAATCAACCCCGCAGCCCCTACTGGTACACCAGCTTCCCGGCCACCGGCGTGGGGATGCGAGTGATGATTCCCTTGAATAGCCCGTCGGAACGCAGCGAACGCGAAAAATTCTGGCAAGCAGATATCCCAGAAATCGAGGAAGTCGCGCGCAAGCGCGAAGCGGTCGAAGGACGCGGCGCTTACGGTTTGATCGATGATCGGTTGGAGAAAGACCTCGGCGGTCGCTAGGTGTAGGAACGATTGGCTTTGGTGGGCCGGCAAAATCCCGGACAAAAAGACATGACTGGAGCAGGTCAGCTCCCTTTTAGGGCAAAGCCTAAGTCGAAAGGCAACGCATGAAGCAAGCTCCTTTTGCGGTTGTTCCCGGTCGATTGTTGTGGTCGGACCTGTTCGCGTGTTGGGCCGATCGAGTCCAAGTGAGCCTATCGCCGGAGTGCTTTGCCAAAATCGATGCGGCGGCCGAAACCGTTCAGCAAATTTTGGCGACCCAGCGCCCGGCGTATGGGATCAATACCGGATTCGGCAAGTTGGCTCGAACTCGAATTGCGGATGGCCAGCTCCGCGACTTGCAGCGAAATTTGATTCTTTCACATGCCGTGGGGACAGGACCGCCGTTATCCGATGCGGTGGTGCGTTTGGTGTTGCTGTTGAAGGCCACCAGTCTTGCGCAGGGCTATTCGGGAGTCCGTCGCGCCGTCGTCACTGGACTGTTGGATTTACTGAACCACGACATTCTGCCTTTAATTCCGGGCAAAGGTTCGGTGGGTGCTTCGGGGGATCTGGCGCCGTTGGCCCACATGACACTGGCCCTGTTAGGCGAAGGGACCGTTCGGTTTCGAGGCGAATCCACGCCGGCCCGCCAAGCGTTGGAACATGTCGGTTTAAGGCCGCTGGTGTTGGAAGCCAAAGAAGGTTTGGCTTTGATCAACGGTACACAAGTTTCGACCGCCTTGGCCTGGCACGGACTCTTGATGGCTCGTCGTTTATTGGAAGCCTCCGCAGTTATCGGAGCTGTTTCGGTGGATGCCGCCAAAGGCAGTGATGAACCGTTTGATCCACGGATTCAAATCGTGCGTGGCCAACCTGGGCAAATGGTGGTCGCTGAAGTCACTCGCGCGCTTTTGCGCGACAGCGAAATTCGCCGCTCGCACTTGGAGAATGATCCGCGCGTGCAGGACCCGTACAGCTTGCGTTGCCAACCGCAAGTGTTGGGTGCTTGTCGCGATTTGATCGTCAACGCTCAACGAACTCTATTGACCGAGGCCAATGCGGTCACGGATAACCCGCTGGTGTTTGCCGAGACGCAAGAGATCTTGGCGGGTGGCAATTTCCATGCTCAGCCTGTGGCCTTTGCGGCGGATAGCTTGGCCTTGGCGATTGCCGAGATTGGTTCGATTGCCGAGCGACGTGTGGCCTTGTTGATCGACGCGACCTTGTCGGGCTTGCCTCCGTTTTTGGTGGAAGGAGCGGGGCTCAATTCGGGTTTTATGATTGCCCATGTCACGGCGGCCGCACTTGCTTCGGAAAACAAATCGTTGGCCCATCCGGCCAGTATCGATAGCCTACCAACCTCAGCGAACCAAGAAGATCACGTGAGCATGGCCACGTTTGCCGCTCGCAGGCTTGACGAAATGATTCAGAACACCGGCACGATTCTCGGCATCGAATGGTTGGCAGCGGCACAAGGCATCGACTTTCATCGTCCGTTGCAAACTTCACAACGTTTGCAAGTCGTTCAAGAGCGTTTGCGACGTGAAGTGGCCTTTTACGACCGCGATCGTTTGTTTGCTCCGGACATCGAAGCCGCTAAACAATTGGTGCTGGCCGGTGCCGTCGGTGAATCGTGTTCCGACCTGTTACCGCGATTATGGGACGAATCACGATGATCCCTGCCACCGGTGGTCTCACGAACATGGGTGCAGGCGATTCCTTGACGGTGTGGCGAAATGGTCGAATCACATCGTTGCATGGCCCCGACGGTTGGGACCCCAAAGAAGGCTGGTCCGTGGTGACTCGCGGCGAGACAATCGTCTGGTTAGGACCCGATCATCAATTGCCCGCTGAGCTTCGGCAAGTGATGGAGCTCGAACATGACCTTGCCGGTAAGCTCTTGACGCCCGGCTTGATCGATTGTCACACCCATCTAGTCTACGGTGGCAAACGCGATGCTGAATTCGAAATGCGGCTGGGCGGTGTCGGTTACGAAGAAATCGCGCGAGCGGGAGGCGGGATTCGTGCGACCGTCTCCGCAACTCGAGCTGCTTCGCGCGCGGAATTGTTAGGCAAAGCCTGCCAACGAGCCCGACGTTTACAAAACGCTGGCGTCACGACCATCGAAATCAAGTCCGGTTATGGTTTGGACTACGACACCGAGACTCGATGTTTGGAGGTGGCTCGTCAAGTTGGCCACGAATGTGGACTGTCGGTCGTCACCACGAGTCTGTCGGCTCACACCGTGCCCGCAGAATTTTCCGGCAATGCGGACGCGTACGTGGACGTGGTTTGCGATTGGTTGCCGCACTGGAAAGCGCAAGGGTTGATTGACGCAGTCGACGCGTTTTGTGATACGGTCGGCTTTTCGCTCGAGCAGACACGACGCGTTTTCGAGTGTGCCGTTCGTTTGGGATTACCGATCAAATGTCACGCCGAACAATTGTCCTTGCAGGGTGGCGCGGCATTGGCGGCCAGTTATGGTGCCTTGAGTTGCGACCATTTGGAGTATTTGGATGACGCCGGAATCGCCGCCATGAAGCCGGCCGGAACCGTCGCGGTTTTGTTGCCTGGCGCGTACTACACTCTCCGGCAAACAACGCCACCGCCGGTGGCCAAGCTCCGGCAGGCCGGAATTCGCATCGCCGTTGCGACGGATCACAATCCGGGTAGTTCCCCGCTCCTCTCCTTACCGTTGGCCGGCAATATGGTTTGCACCCTGTTTGGCTTGACTCCGCAGGAAGCGTGGGCCGGAATGACGGCAAACGCGGCGGCCGCCCTTGGACTAACCGACCGAGGCCGTTTGCAGCCCGGTCTTCGGGCCCATTTTGCGTTGTGGGAATTGGATCATCCGCGGGAAGTGGTCTACTGGTTGTATTAGAGCTGGCATTTTCGGCGCTAGGGAAATCTAGTCCCCTTTCCGTGCCTTTTTGGTGAATTCCATTGACTTTGATGGCTCGCCGAGTAACTTAAGCCGCTGGGGATTCCCTTTTTTATTGATTCCTATTGCGGAGATGACGCATGAAATTCCTCATTACATCGGTGGGTTTGTTGCTTGCACTATCGACCCAGTACGTTGGTGACTTTCACTGCGACCGCGATTCCAACCGGCCAAACCTTGCAGAGTACGGACACATCCAGTTTGGCTGGGCCGATGAATGTTAGCTTGGGTACAAACGGGCCGCCGTTTGGCACGGCTCAGATCCAATTGTTCGAGTCCAATTTGGCGGACGGTTTGAATTTCAATTTCAATTTTGCTGGGATCGGACTCATTACCATTGCGTCGGCTCCGGGGAACACGGAGATTGACTTGACCAGTTTTGGGGGCGCGGGCTCGGTTGCCGGTGGGCAATTTAGTCAGTTGGGAAATGTCCTGCGAAATCACGGTCGGTTTGTCGTCAATGGTGGAGGATTTACCGACGAGCCGTTTGATTTTGACTTCAACAACAATCAAGATTTCGTCGACTACACGGTGTCTCGTGCGGGTGACGTTGTCACCGTCACGGGTTCGTTTGATTTCAATTGGGATTTCTCGGAAGGTGTTTTTGCCGGCAATGTTCGCTATCAAGGCGACTTTGTTGCGTTTGGCGCGGTGCCGGAACCGCACTCTGCTTTGGTGCTGGGTGTTACCGCGCTTCTCGGGATTTGCGTCCGCCGTCGACGTTGAGTTGGTGAGCGCTAAGTTGACATGAGCCAATTCGCCGGCGCGGGCGATTGGCTCGATTTATCTAGTGCTTTGTCAACGCTTAATTTTAGGGTCCGGTCAGGTAAAGGGGTCAGGAGTCAATTGCCGGAACGGCCCCGCGGATGCTTCGCACAATTGACTCCTGACCCCTTTACCTGACCCTAATTATTAAAGTTGACAAAGCACTAGTGAGTTTCGATTTAGAACGCGCGGCCGGCCGGATGCATCAAGTTCGTTAGGCTCCGTTCGACTCGGTTGCAAAAGTCATGGGTTAGTAATGTGTCTTGCGCAGCGCGACAATGTTCGACGATTTCGTGCGCTTGCTCTTGTAGATCGAGCCATTGGAGCGACTCTTGATCCAGCGAGCGGTGCAAACGCGCGAAGTCTTCTTGCAAAACATCAAGACCCGACTGCTGGGTCATCTGCTGGGCCAGTTGTTTCGATAGTTGGCGGACGGCACTGAAATCGCTTTCAGCCAGGGCATGGTCCAGATTGGCGAGTTGGGCGAGAACCGGCTGGAAGTCGGGGTCGAAGATTTCGGCAACCGCGGTTAGGCCGTCGCCTACGCATTGTGCAAAAACCTCCACAATTTCTGGGTCGAACTGTTCGGGAGCGCATTTCCGTAGTTCGCTCAAAGCGGCTTCGTGCGAACAGGCTTTCCGATAAACTCGATCACTGACCATCGCGTCGTAGGCGTCACAAATTGCCAGTATCCTTGATCCCAACGGAATGGCCCGTCCGGCGGGCAAACCCTTGTGAGATTTCCCAAAGTAGGCATGGTGACATTCGACAATTTTGATCACATCGGCGGAACCAAACGCGGCCCGGAGAATTTCCTGGCTGTACGCGTCGTGTTCGTCCATGATCTCCCATTCTTGCGGAGTCAAACGATCCGGTTTGAGTAAAATCGAATCCGGAATCCCGATTTTCCCGATGTCGTGTAGCAACGCAGCCGCCTCCAAGACATGGACCTCGGCGGCGGGAAGCAACCGTTTTGCGGTTTTCACACACAAGTTGGCGACGCGCACGGAATGGCTGGCGGTGCCCGGCTCCCGATACGCCAAGGTCTTCATAAGCGCGGTCAACGCGCTGCACGGCAACGAGGGTGACGAGGTGCTTAAGTCCGGGCGTAACGAGCAGGTCTTCGCATCACCTTGGACTTCGGGTAGTGACTCGTAATGGGTAACCCGGTTGCGCCCATCGTGTTTCGAGTAATAGAGCGCACGATCCGCGTTTTCCAACAGGATGTCTGGGCTGGGGTCTTCGTAGGTCAAAGACATCAACCCGAAGCTGGCCGTGACCGTTAGTCCTTCAATTGGGTTTTCAGCAATCGCCTCGCGGATGGCTTCAGCGATTTCGAATGCCGAACGGGCATTGATCTGCGGCAACAGAATGCAAAACTCTTCTCCGCCCAAGCGGAATACCCAATCGTTGTTCGGAGCCAAGCCGCGCAAGATCATTCCCACATGCTTTAGGACCAAATCGCCAGTCGCATGTCCATGTTGATCGTTGACTCGTTTGAAATGATCAATGTCGCACATGATCAGCGAGCAAGGTGCAAATTTGCCCGACGAGATCAAGCTATCGTAAGTTTGATAAAAACTGCGGCGATTGAGACAACCCGTCAACGCATCCGACGTGGCCAAGAACTGCAGTTCCGAATTTTTTACTTTGATTTCCGCTTCCGTTTTTCGTAGGTCCGACATGACGCGAACCATTTCGGCTCGTTGCAATTCTTCAATGGTGATGTCTTCCAGTGAGACCATCACTCCGTCAGGTCGATGGTTCTTGACCTGCACGGGTACCGCGTTGACACGAAGAAGCTTGAGGTTCTGGCCTTGTTGTTCGAACCCAATGACGATCCCGCGCCGTGGTTGTCCGTCGGCCAACGTGGCCTGCCAAGGGAGAACGGCGACCGTGTGACCTCCGGATGAATCGAGCCATGTAAACTCGGACGCATCGGTGAGGACACGGTCGGATTTGCCGGTCAATTTTCCAAATGCAAAATTATGGAGCACGATCCGACCGCGTTGGTCGACCATGAACACGGCTTCGGTCAGGGCGTCAAAGGCAGAGTGGACACACGCCAGACTACCTTGCGGAAGTCGTTGGCGACGATCTGCGCGGGAAATGACAAACCAAGCCAACAGAAAGCAGCTCAAGGCAGTCGCATAAATCATGGGGCCGGGATACACGGTGTACGCGTACCCGATTCCCAATTCGGGAATCTTGGCCAAGCGAAACTCCAAAGCGCCCGTGGGTTGCCCTCCCAAAGCGACATCAATACTCAAGTTGTTTGGGTCGGACGTGTCGTTGTTCCAGTTGGCCCGATGTTGGCCAACGTCGACCAACAATCGACCGGTTCGCGTCCGCCAACCGGCTGACTCGAACTCGGGATGACGCGCCAGAAACGACTTCAATAGCGTTTCAATCTCTGGCATCCGTTGCCGTTGAAGATGTTGGCTCACCGGCAACGCAAAACTGTTGGCCAATTGTAGGCGACGATCGAGTTCCGCCTGACGAAGGTTCGGAAACCAGCCGAGCGTATTGGCGATCCACATAGCCGATGCGACCATGAGTCCCACGGATAACGCCACTCGAAAATTTCCGGCTTTCTTCCACATCGGACATTATTAAAGCGATGGCTTTAACTCACAGCAGGTCATCACGTTGCACGGGAATTCAACACGCGCATACCCCGCGGCGCCTTCCGAATCTAGGTCGCCAGATCCCGCGAAGCTGGCGTGAAGCTGAAAAAATACCGGGATCCCACAGTCTGCTGCCCGCAAAATCTGCGTAAACGGCATTTTGCCCGCCAGAGCGTGCCGGTTGGTCAAAAGAGGCAAGCCTGGGTGATTCGCGCGAAAATCCCAGTTGCACGACCTCGCTACAACCAATTCATCGCAACCAATGAGAAGAACCGATTCATTCCGCAGAATCGAACTTTTGCCACCCGTTCGATTTCGACGGTCAACTCACCCAGACGCCGCTCCATGAAACTACTTCATCTTTTTTACCGATGTGGGACGAACCGCCGCACAACCCTCCTGGGGCCTTTGGCGGGAGGTTTGTTCGTCATTTCGTCGGGATGCACACCGTGGGTCGGACACTCGTTGCTCGATTCGTTAAACGGATCATTACCCGCCACCAGCGCCGCTAACGACAACTCCATCCGATCATCCGACTCGGATCAGCCGCGACTTCGCGAGCTAGAGAAACCCACGGTCCTTCACCAAGGCAACCCGCTTCGTCCCCGAGCGGTCGTGGAATCGAACGCGGAACCCTTGCCCTTCGCTCCCGCCGAACTTAGCCCAACGATCATTCAACAGGTCGGCGGCACCTCCGCAGAAATCGATCGACAATCAGCGAACCAAGCGCTGTGGCAAGTTGGGTTGCAACCCCCGGACTCCGTGGGATCCGCGGCTGAAATTAAAGGGCAACCAGTGACGTTCGCGCCATCCTTCTTGGATCCCGCCAGTATTGGATTTGGAGCCACGACCATCGCGTCCAACGTTGAAGCGGATCAGCTGCGACTGTGGGGCGATTCATTAGCGACCACCGCGACGGAGTCGGAGCACCATGTCGAGATTCCCGGACGCTATTTCACCAAGTCCTTATTCCAACACCAGCGCCATCGACAACCGCTTGCATTTTCATTTGAACCGAGTGACAAAATTGCAGATGGCAACCATCTGGATCCTCACGCCGGAATGTCCAACCAAATTCCTGCACGCCCCGTCGTAACCGCCCTGCCACCAACGGGTGTGGGTTCGGATGTGATTGTCGCAGAGCCCATCAAGCTGGCGAATCAGCCCTCGACGACGATTGATCCCCTGGGTGCGGCTCAAGAATCTGTGTTCAAGCAAGCGAACGATGAGCTGCCCGAATGGTGGTTGGCGCGAGTGGCCGATGTGCAACGTGACCAAGCGGTCTTGCGTCAAGTTGGACTATCTGACTTGATCGATCAAGCGATTGCCCAGTCCCCCAAGATTCGCATGCTGCAGCGAAGACCGGCGTTGGCAGAAACCGAAACCGAACGCGAGCGTTCGATCTTCGATCCCGTGTTGCGGCTGGATACCAAATATCGCGATGATGCCGACCCGGTTGCCAATCAACTACAAACGGGCGGACCACCGATTCTGAAGGACAACACCTGGTCCGCAACGGCGGGCGTGCAACGCCGCTTTGCCACAGGTACGACCGCCGACTTGTCGCAACGTTTGGGATTCAAGAACAGCAACTCGACGTTCTTCAGTCCACAGGATCAAGGGACGGCAACGTTGGGCCTGGACATCACCCATCCGATGCTCCGCAATAGTGGCCGGGAATTCAATCGGTCGCTGATTGTGTTGGCCGAACTGCAAGGCCAAGTCTCGTTTTACGAGTATCAAGCGGAACTGCAGCGGGAAATGGTGGAGATCGGAACCCTCTATTGGCAACTGCTCCACGCTCGCCAAGTTGTGTTGCAGACCGAGCGGAGTCGTGATCGAGCCAAGCAGGTCTTGGATATCTTGACGGCTCGCGCCAACTACGACGCCTCCGCCAATCAAGTAGCCGCCGCGAAGTCGGATGTCAGTCAACGAGAAACCGAATTGTTGGATTCGCAGCGCAGCCTCCGTGAGATCGAAGTTCTGCTTCGTGACAAAATTAACGACGCCGATTTTGCCAGCGATCAGGATGTGGAATTGATCCCGGTCGAGTTCTTTGACGAAGTATTTCCGCAAGAATATGTTGCCTTGCACGACGCCATCGATCGGGCATTGGTCAATCGCTGGGAACTGCAACGAGAGGACACTCGGACGCAAGCGGCCGATCGACAACTGTTCATGAGCCGATGCGGCTTGGCACCGAAGTTGGATTTGGTGTTAGGTGTCTACGCAAGTGGATTGGCGGGTGATACAGGTATTGAACGAGCCTGGGCCAATCAATTTGGCGCATCGACGCCGGGATATTATGGTGGACTCGAGTACGAAATTCCGTACGGTCGCCGTCAAGCCAAAGCAGCCGTCCAACGCGACGAGCTACAAAAACAACAGGCGATGGATGCCTATCAGGTCGCCCGCAACGAAGTTATCACCCAAGTGAAGACCGCTCACATTCGCGTCGAAACCGCGATCCAATCGCGCGCCGCCGCAGCCCAATCGGTATTGGACATGCGAGCTGCCTTGGCGCACATGCAACAGCGGTGGGAAGCCGCTGCTTTGGTCGAAGGCAACGCGACTCAAGGCACGTCACCTTCAATCGCCCTCGAGCAATTGTTAACCGGACAAAGACGCCTACAAGACGCCGAGATTCGTCTGGCATCGGCCGACTTGCAACTGGCGTTGACTCGCCAATCACTGCTGCTGGCCATGGGCGAAGTGATGCAGACCCAAGTCGCCTCGGTCGCCGAGCCTGGCCAACCGATCGCTCCAACATCCAACGAATGGGTTCCCAACGCATCCTCGTCCGGTGAATTGGTGCCTAGTGAATTGGCGCCTAATGAACTCGCGCCCATCGAGCCGACGCCACGCTAAACCGCGTCGGCAGTTGCATCGGACGCGGCTTGGTTCATTCTTCAATAACACGGGTCGTTGAATCACGATTGTCCGTGTTTGGAATGACCCGATCGTTGGGCTTGATAAATTCCGGTCTGCCCGGAAAACGTGTAGGCGGTGACGCTGGCGATGGCCAAATACCACGCGGCTTCCATGCCAAACAGTTCTAGTCCCATGATGATACATGCCAACGGAGTATGGGTCGCTCCGGCGAAAACGGCGATGAACCCGATGGCGGCCAACAGTCCAACCGGCAGCGGCACGATCAGCGACAGCGCGCTGCCCAATGTTGCCCCGATAAAGAATAGGGGCGTCACTTCTCCGCCCTTAAAACCCGCGCCGACCGTGATGGCCGTCAAAATCAACTTCCAAAGAAAATCGTACCACCCGCTCGGTTCGCTGAAGGCTTGTTCGATCACGGGGATCCCCAAACCGATCCATCGAGTACTGCCGGACACCCCGACAAACGCCGCGACGATCAGTCCGCCGATAACTGGACGCAGGGGTGGATAGCCGATGCTGCGGCGAAACGCCTCGGTCACGAAGTGGCTAAGCTTGGTAAATCCCAGTGCCACGATTCCGCATAGCGCGCCCACGATCATGGCGCAACCCAACGTGAACGGTGTCGCCAGTGGAATCGTGCCCACGTTGTAATGCGTATGCCCCACACCACACGCTTGACATACTTGATCGGCAATCAACGCCGCCATCAGACTAGGCAACAGTGATTCGTAACGACATCGGCCAATGACTAAAACTTCGAGAGCGAAGATCGCGCCGGCCAACGGAGTTCCAAAAACCGCCGCAAAGCCGGCGCTGATGCCCATCACCAACAAAGTGGATCGATTGCGGCGCGGTACACCCAACATGTAGGTGAGCTGATCCGACAGCGCGGCCGAGATCTGCACCGCGGTGCCCTCACGTCCGGCGGAGCCACCAAACCAATGCGTGACCAGGGTTCCGACCAAAACCAGAGGCGCCATGCGGACCGGCAAGACCATGGTTGGCTGATGAATTTCGTCCAAGATGACGTTGTAACCAAGATTGGCTCGTTGGCCGTAACGATGATAGATCCACCCTAGGAGTCCGCCGGTGGCCGGCAAGAATGCGATCAGCCATGGATGTGCTTCGCGGTGCTGGGTGACCCAATCCAAGGCGACCAGAAAACCGGCCGAACTCACACCGGCCGCCGTGCCAATCAACGTCGCAAACAACAACCAATAAACCAGCCAACACGTCGCGGCCCACGGGGCTGCCCACGGGGAAACCTGCACTCGTGACAAACGGCGCAGCGCAAGTAACCACGACTTCCGTTGTTGAAAAACCACGTCACGGAATCCTCGGCGACAAGCGGACTTGCACGATGTTGGCCAATCGAGCCACCACATCTGAGATCGACATCTCGTCCGTCTGGATGGTGATTGCGTCCGCGGCTTTTAACAGTCGACCTTCGGGGCGACTTTGATCACGACGATCGCGGTCCAACTGCGCTGCCAAGATCTCTTCGTACACGCTGGGCAGGTTCTGTTGTTGCAATTGGCGCTGTCGTCGGCGAGCGCGAGTCTCCGGCGTGGCCGTGAGAAAAAACTTGCACTCGGCCGAAGGAAACGCGACCGTTCCCTGATCTCGGCCTTCGCTCACAAAATTGGCGTCACAAACCCATTGCCTTTGTAGATCGACCAAGTGTCGCCGAATTTGAACGTTGTCGGCCACATAGTGAATATCGCGTGAGACTTCCGGGGTCCGGATTTCCGCGCCCATGGCGACTTGTTCCACCCACAGCGTCCCGGACCGGATTTGCAAGGGCACCGCCAAACAGTGAGTTGCCAGCTCGACGGCGGCCGTCAAACGAACGCCCGATTTCTGCGCGTGCCATGTCAGCGCTCGGTACATCGCTCCCGTGTCGAGAAACTGAAAGTCCAATTCCTCGGCCAAACGTTTGGCGATCGTGCTCTTTCCCGCTCCAGCCGGGCCATCGATCGTCACGATCATGACCGGCTCCCAAAATCCACTTCCAAATCCAACGATTCGCAGGGGCCCAATTCACAGATGATCTGTCCGTCGTCCAAACGTACGGACGGCAGCGACTTGTGCAGCGGCGGATCAGCGGCCGGGGGCAACGTCGCGCGCGCCGCCGTTGGGTGGCCAGCAAACTCCAGCTTGATCTTCCGGGATCGGCCGGTCGTTTCCAGCAGTCGAACTCGCACTCCAACCCACGCTCCCGCTTCGTAGCGATTTTCCCAGTCCGAAACCACCACGTTTTTTGAGCTGCAGCGAAACAACCAGGCCCCGGCCGGCAAGCTTTTTCGCAGCGGACCACAGGACAAAACGCGAGGGTGATCCAGAAACTGACTGGCTGCCGTGATGCTGTGCTTCGGGCTTAGTCCCAGAGCAATTTCGGTCTTTACCGGTGCCAGCGGCGACAAGCTCACGATGGTGTCGCAACGTCCGTCGGCGGGAAAGCGATGAAACGCCAATCCGCCCGTCAACAAGGCCAACGATTGATCCACGTTTTGAAATTCGAGCAGACGCGGCGCTTCGGTCGTGGGCCGCGTCGCTTCGAGTTTCCAGCCATTCAAATCGCGATAAACTTCGGCGCTGGGATGCGCGTGGGCGAAGCGCCACGCAAAGTACCGACGAAATCCACTGCCGGCCAACGGAGCTTGTGGCGGAAACTCGTAGTTGTCGTCGTCGTTGAACGGGATCAGTTTGGCTTTCGTTGATGGGGTGACTTCCGCCGACACAACCAAGAATCGACTTCCCAAATGTAGGCGGTAATCAATCGTGTATTTGGCAATCACTTTGTCCATGAGCAACACACGACCGGTCGTGCGAATGTGGCCCAGGAGCGGATTATTGGTCACCACGTCGAGCGATTGCGCTTTCATCGTCGTGTAACCTTCCGCGTGAAGCGCCAACTGCCGCCGGCTTCCATCGACGTCGCGTGATCCCATCAGTTGCGACAAGCTTTGCTTCCAATCGGTCGCGACCTGTCCCTTCATCAACTTGCCGATGGTGTTTTTGATTTCTTGATCGAACCAACCCAATTGCAACGAGCAAAGGTTGCTTCGCCCCTGATAGTCGTGGACAGAACGCAATGCCCCTGTCTGGGGGTCGATCGCCGCCGTAAGAAACTCATTCCGCAAGGTGGTTTTCCCGACCACCAGCTTGTGCCGAGGTTGCCGCACGCCTTTCGTTGCCGCGGGCTGCGGAGAAAAATGCAGGTAGCCAAACGAAGGAACGTCCACCACGGCCCACCACCCACGTCGATCTCGATAGGCCGCATAAACTTGATCTTGTGGCAATGAACCTGGGTGACAGCCGCCCAAGTCGTCCGGGGTAAGCAAGAGCCGTCGGGATTGGCACGAACTGTTGACGACCATTCGATGGGTTGTGCCATCCGTGGTCAATGACCTAACCAGTTGTTGCTCGGAAGAATCTCGTCGATCCGCCACTTCCTCGGCCGGGTCCAGCAAACGTTCCCACAACGCCAACAGGGTCTCCGTTGGCGGTTCGACGTCGGAATCGTCGCGCTGGGTTCGGGTCGGTTCGGGGTCCTTCGTCGCGCTGCCAACCGCCAATTGGGCGAGACCCGAGAGCAGCGTGGTCTGGTGCATTTCCCGCTCACGCCGAACCAATTGCTGCACCTGTTGGATCAGCGTTTCGGCAACCGCTGGGGGTGAAGACTCTTCCAGCAATAACTTGAGATAAGCCGCGCGATAGTCGTAGGTCGAAATGGTCGGGCTATAACCTGGATCGTTGATTTGCCCGATGAGATCGTCCAACAAGCACCACTGCCCCAGCGCATCACAGCGGGCCGCCGAAACGATCAAGTCTTGATATGCGACCGAACATTGCCCCGGCCAGTGCACAAATTGACTAGCGGCGACGTGATCGACATCCAAACACTCGCCAATGCGAATGCCAAGCTTTAGAAACGCTTGTGGATTGTTGGCGTCGTAAATCGTCTTCGTCAGGCTCGGGATGGTCTCGCCGTCGATACCCTGCCATCGGAGATAGGTGTGAGATGTCTGCGGCAAACGACTTGGTTGGAAGGTTTCGTGCAGTGCCTCTCGATATCCATAACGCAACAGCAGGCCGGGCAACGTGGCTTCCAGACCCGGCAAGCGTCGCGCGAACACGCGGGTCGGACCACCCAACGCGCTGCTTAGCACTTGCTGACCCCAAGCCAAATTACGACATAGGGTTTCGTGCGACAGTAGCCCGGTCGGTGCCTGATTAAATCCGCTCCCCACGGTCATCAGGCGCCTGTCATCCACGGCCGTCCGAATCAGCGACCACAGATCTGGTGAAGATTTCTGAATATGTTGGAGCAAGTCGGCTGTTGCGAGCAGATTAAATGCGATTGGCGAACGAAGCTGCTCGGCCAGGGCCGACCCCAGCGTGGTTGGGGCCAGTAGCGTCAGGTCGCACAAGAACGAGGGCATCGGGTAGTAGCGATGCCGCTCCTCGGACAACAGATCAAAACATCGGCCCAACGCCTCGTCAGCCGCGATTGGATCTCCAGCGACGACCGCCTCCGCAGCTTTGAGAACCTGGGTTTGGAAGTGGGCCTGATCCAAATTGCTCGTGTAGCGCAGCTGTCGCGTCAACAGTTCGATCTGCAAGTATGTATACGCCAGTGCGAAAAATGCTTGCACCATATCGGCGGAGCACGTGGCGAATTGAGAATCGCCGCCACAAGCCTCGGCCAACGCGACGACGGCCGCCTCGCGATTCGTCGGCACATCCAGACAAATCCCACCTTGGTCGCCACAGCGGTCGCGAAAACCGCTCGGGACACGCGCCAAGGAGACGCGGGGAATCAGGAACAAGGTGCCCGTACACGACTCGGGGCTGTTTTCGACCCGTCCCCATTCGGGCAGTTTCTGGCAATGATGTAACAGCAGTGGATGCCACGAAGCGGTCCAGGCAACCAGCAGATTTTCCGCATCCTCGCCCTCGTGGAAGGTCGGGAAATCCTCCAAGCTATGGCACGGCAGCAGCAGTCTTAGAGTGTTGATCATCGTGACCGAATTCTCGGAGGCAGTAGTCCAGATTGCTTGCGGGGGACGTTCCGCGTGGGGTATATGGTAGCGGTTGGCTGGTAAAAGCCCTACCGGTCTTGAACGGCACAACCCGCACTCGCCGGACGGGTTACTCGATAATAAAATCGAGAAGTTGGCAAGTGCTAGGGCGAAAATACCCAGGTTTTGTCTATACTGGATTTGCAGACGTGGTCGGCCAAGGGGTGGTGTCGTATCACGATGGGCGGGTGTCCTGCGCCTTCACGGCGACAGCGGTAGCCGTACAACTTTTATTTCCCACGATTTTCGGGAACTCGGAGACGCACTCGAGTAGTCCAATCTCTGCTCGACGTCCAGGTTTTTTGAGGAACAACGCAGCAATGGCGAAACAACAGGCAGCTTGGGGAGTGGATATCGGTCAATGTGCCCTAAAAGCTCTACGTTGCAACTTGGGAGCGGACGGCCAGGTGACCGCAATTGGGTTCGATTATATCGAGTATCCCAAACCGCTTAGCCAGCCGGACGCTCGTCCCGAAGAGACCATCCGGGAAGCCTTGGAGCAGTTTCTGTCCCGCAACAAAGTTCGCGGGGACAAGGTGGCCATTTCGGTTTCAGGTCAGTCAGGTTTGGCTCGGTTCTTTCGCCCCCCGTCCATTGAGCCAAAATTGCTGCCCAGTATCGTCAAGTACGAAGCGAAACAACAGATTCCATTCCAGATCGACGAAGTGGTCTGGGACTGGCAGCAATTGGGCGGCTTCATCGACGATGGTCAGTTGACCGACGCGGAAATTGGATTGTTGGCGATGAAACGGGAAGCCGTTTACCGCGCGATGCAACCATTCCTCGACGCCGGTGTCGAGGTGGACATCATTCAATTGTCACCGATCGCAACCTACAACATGATTTGCCATGATGTCTTGGGCGAGTTGCCTAAGGCGGCTTCGGTTGACCCGGAAAATCCCCCGCCTTATACACTGGTGATATCGATCGGAACCGAATCAACCGACGTGGTCATTTCAAACGGACTGCGACTCTGGTTGCGCAATATCGCGATTGGCGGCAATCACTTCACCAAACAGTTGGCTCGGGAGATGAAACTAACCCATGCCAAAGCCGAACACTTGAAGCTAAACTCGCGGCAGGCGGAGGACCCCAAAGCGATCTTCACCTCGATGCGACCGGTTTTTTCAGACTTGAGTGACGAACTGGTTCGCTCGCTCAATTACTTCCGCTCGATCGATCGCAACGCGACCTTTGGGCGAACATTGATGTTGGGCAATGCCAGCAAGTTGCCCGGCTTGCGGCAGTTCTTGGAACAGCAGCTGGAGTTGTCGATCGACCGTTTTGAGAAGTTCGAGAAGCTGGGCGGCGGGGATGTCACCAGTCAGAAGACGTTTGCGGATAACATGCGCGCGTTTTCGCCCTGCTATGGCTTGTGCATTCAAGCGCTGGGCGAGTCCGAGATGACGACGAATCTGTTGCCGGAAGAATTCATCGTTGAAAAGATCGTCCGCTCCAAAAAGCCGTGGGTCTTGAGTGCGGTAGCCATGGTCATGGTGGGTCTGGCCGTGCAACACGCCTTGGGCAGTTTGTACGGTTACTCCACCAGCAACAACTTTGCGGACGCCAACAACAAGACATGGGGCGCTGCCAAGAGTAAAGCCGACGCAGTCAGCAAGAAAAGTGGTCAGTTAAAAGGGGATGACGACAAACTCAGGACCGAGCTGGGTTATGTAAATGATTTGGGCGGCGAGTTGGTCAGTGCGGCCACATCGCGCACCCAAATGCTGCGTGTCTTGTCGGCGATTAGCCAGTTGATTCCCAAAGACCCTCGCTCCCAAGACAATCAAGTCGATCCAGAAACGCTACCGTTCCTCGATCGCGAAGAGATCTTTATTGACGGCATGACCCAAGACTATTTTGACGATCTGACCAAATGGTATACCGGCGACGTCAAGACGACTTACGAAAACGACTTGAAGAAGTTGGACCAGGCGCTCGGGATTACGCCACCGCCAGCGGGTACAACCGTAGCGACCGAAACGACCACGACGGATGCCGATGCCGATACTCCCAAGGGGGCCGGCTGGACGATTCGACTTAGCGGTCATCATTACGTCAACAGCACCGAACGAGCCGAGGCAGGGTTAGCGACGGGTGCCGCATTTGTGCGCGAAACGTTGCTTTACAACTTACTCAACAAAGAGGTGACCATTGCGGGCGAAACCTATCTGTTGCAAGATTTAGGAATTGTTCGACCGACGATCATGTCTTCATCGGCCCCAACCCCGACCATGGTTCCAGGTGCTAAGAAGGAAGATGCCGCCAAAGAAGCTGCCGACGAAGCGAGCATGACCGAGATGTCCGAAGAAGACCGCGTCAAAGAAATGCAGAAGAAGATGGGCGCGGGCATGAAGTCCGGCATGGGAGGCATGGGCGGCGGCAGTGGCCAATCGGAAGTTGCCGAGATCACCGACGGCGTGAGTGTCAATCGCACCACCTTCGTGGTCATGGCCGCTTGGATGCCACAAACAGAAGAACAGATCCGGGCTCGGAAAGAAGCTCGCTTGGAAAAAGCCCGGAAAGCGGCCGAACAAGCCGAGGCCGCCAAAAACGCAGAAAACGCCAGCCAGGAAGCCAACGGCTCGTAGGCGCCGTGATAAGCCCCGAGTCGTTCGGGCCGAAATCGCCGCACCAACGGGATCAGACGGGAACCAGAAACCGATTGTCATTAGGGCAGCTTAGGGATCAAGAAAAAGGACCACGAACATGGAAAAGCTCAAGCCTCTTATCAAGCACCACTTTTGGATTTTGTCCGGTGTGGTCGTGTTGGCCACCATTGGAGTCGGCGTTTGGTCGTGGATGGCGGCTGGGGAGCTGATCAACCGCCAAAAGAGCGACATTTTGAGCGCGGAAACCAAAGCCAAGAACGTGAGCAGCGTTCGGGCCGAGGTCGCTGACGCGGCCGGTCCAAGTGTTCATCCAAATGATGAGACGCTCGCCGGCATGACCAAAGAAATTGACGGCGGCAAAGACGAAGTCTTGGCGGCCTGGACAAAGCTGTTCTCGGAACAAAAGGACTTGTTGTCGTGGCCTGGAAATGTCATGGATCCGAATGTCGCCAAACACTTTGATTCTTTGCGCCCTGAGCAATTGAAATTCGATCCGAACTCGTCCGAAGGAGAGGTTCGAGAACTGTTCCGTAAGCAAGTGAAAACCATCTTCCCTCGATTCTTGCCTGCCCTCGTCACCTCCGTTCGCGCGAAGTGGAACGCGGAAGAAGTGACCGGCGAAGCAGACAAGGCGCCGGCCGTTGTCGCCAGCGATGAAGCCAAAGACGATATGGAAAAGCTGATGTTTAATGAACCCATCGTCGATTGGTCCGTGAACGATCAGATGAAGTGGTACGATTTGACGACCAATTTCAAACGCAACGGAAATCAATCCGTCGATGGCACCCCGACCACCATTCAAGTCGTGTATTTAAAGGAAAATTTGGTGCTCCTCAATGGTGTCCTGGAAATCGTCAAAGAAGCCAACAAAGATGCCAGCGTCCCGTCCCAAGCGGCCATTCGTGAGATCAACAGCATCATGATTGGAAAAGAAGCTCACGAAGCCAAACCATTGGAGGTTGACAATGCCGCCGGTGGCGGTGGGGGGGGAGCCATGGCGGACGCCGAGGGCCGCATGGACATGATGAAGCAATACATGGAGAACATGTTAGGCGGTGGAAACAGTGCGAATTCAACGACCGTTTCCGCATCGGAGGCCGAAAGGTTGGACCCGGCCCATTTGCGATACATCGACAAAGACTTCAAGCCGATCGAATCCAGCAAGTACCGCCAGTCGGTCTCGAGCAACCAGCTTGGTCCGGACTCGTGGATGTCGGTTGTCAAACGCGTTCCCGTTCGTTTGCGATTGCGAGTGGACGAGCGTCGAATTGGCGAGATTTTAGAGAAATGTGCCAACGCCAAAATTCCGTTGGAAGTTCGGCAAATCACGCTGATTGGCGGCGAACTGCCGGTTGAAGCGGTCTCGACTCTCGGCGAAAAGAAAGGCGGTGGCGCCCGTAGAGGTCCCAGTGTCGCAGGATCGGGCGGCGGCGGTTCCGGTGAATCGATGACGATCAGCGATGATGATGCGGGTGGCGGTGGCGGTGGCGGTGGAGGTGGACCTGTCGGTGGCGGCAAAGAACAAACCTTCAAGAGCCCCGAATTCAACTCGCACTTTTTGGTGCCTTTGGAGATTTACGGAGTGATGAAGTTTTACAGCGCTCCGGCTCCGGAAGCCTTGGGACGAACCACGGAAGCAACCCCAGCGGCACCCTCGCTATAATTCGAGTACCGCTTGAGATCGTCCAACACCGTTACAGACACTGGCAATGACACTGGCCCGAACCAGCAACCTATCGTAGGAGTTTGACCGTGAATAAGTTCGAGATGGAATTGAATGAAAACAAGGCCAAGGCCTTTTTTGTTCGCCACGGCGAAAAGGTTGGGTTGGCCGTGGCGGCTGGCCTGTTGGGCACCTTTGCCTATTTAGGTGTCGGACTGAAGCCTGATCTGCAAGACCGCACGCCAACTTCGCTGGAAAGCACGGTGACAACCGCCGAGAACCATATCAAGAACGGTCAGTGGGAAGAGTTGCGACCCCACCGATTGGCCATTGCCAACACGGTCGAGAAATTGGACTCGAACAAGGTGCAAGTCGCCGCGTCCGACTATGTCTTTGATTATCTCTTGGCTCGACGTTCCGCGTCGGCTCCCTTGCGATCTGATCCAGCGCTGTTGCCTGTGTCGAACCCCGAAACGCATGTTGCTCGGATGAGTATTGCCGATACGGCAAGCGACCGACACCCGTTGTCGATGTTGGCAACGTTGGACATGGAAGACCCCGTAATGGGTGGAACAGGCCGTACCAATGGACCAACGATGGAAGATGGCAGTAACGCCAAGAAAGCTGAGCCAGGCGTTGATCTGGGTGCGGTGATGGCCGCGACCGGAATCGACCCGACCAAAGCAGGCTTGAAAGAATTAGCCAATCCAGCCCCGGTTGATCGGTATGTGGCGACGGTCAAATACCTGTTTCCGTTCAAACAATTGTACACCGATTTCCGCGGTGCCTTCCGTAAATCCATTGGGTACGACGCGACCAACGATCGATTTGTTGTCCGGTACATGGAAATTCAACGTCGGGTCAACGGGGGCGAATGGGTCGATTACACCAGCAAAATCCGTGAACAAGAAAAAACCTACGTCGTTAGTGCTCCGGATCCATTCGATGACAAATTCATGAATCGAGTTTTGACTCGTCCTTATCCGCCCGTGTTGCTCCAGGACTATTACGGTGTGTCCCGACACTCCATGATTCCTGAGATGCAGTTGCCGGTGGATCCTTTGCTGGCCGAGTCGACTCCAGACTCGTCCGCCGGGCGGACGGGTTCGTCCGGTTCGTCCGGGCGTAGTGGCATGTCGGGTAGGTCCGGAATGTCTGGGCCGCCCAGCGGAATGTCGGGACCTCCTAGCGGGATGTCGGGCATGTCGGGAAGGTCTGGAATGTCGGGGCCGCCAAGTGGCATGTCGGGAATGTCCGGCATGTCGGGTATGTCGGGTAGGTCGGGCACCGGTGGTCAGTCCGGCGTGTCGAGCGTGGAGATTGAAGAACCGCTGGATTTGGTCGATTACAAGTTGGTTCGCTTTAGTGACCCAACCGTCGAGCCCGGTAATCAGTACGAGTATCGAGTCCGTTATTGGCTCTACGATCCGAACAATCCGATCAAGATGGAAGGATACGTCGAGGCAGTCGCGTCGCGAAAAGCGACCGTGATGTCAGCAACCGCATCCGATGCCGAAACACAAGCCGAAGTTGAAGATGACGAGGATTTGGAAACGGAGATCATTCAATCGAAGGTCAAGCTTGATCATTTGGCCCCGGAAGTTCGTGAGCGATTGGCGCTTGAAGCCAAATTGGAACGCCCTTTGCCGATTCTCAAAAATTGTCGCCCCAGCCCATGGAGCGAACCAACATCACCGGTAACCGTGCAGTCGGTATTGGGTGAAGCCTTTGTGTCGACTGCCACGATTCCGTCGATGGCAAAATCGCCAGCGGAAAATAAGGTGGTCAGCTACAGTGTACGCGAAGGAGCCGTTCGATTGGTGACCACCGTATGGGATAGCACGTTTGGAATTCAAGTTCCTTTGATGTTGGAAAACGTCTATCCAGGATCTGTCCTGGGTGGTTCAAGCCTCACCAAGGTTTTGGATCCCATTACTCGCGAATACAAGAAATTGGAGAACAACGACGGTTCCGCAGTCGAGTCAGGAAAGCCACCGGGGTACAAGGGGACCAGTGGAATGGTCTTGGTGGACTTTTTGGGCGGCCGAGAAATCGAAAACGCGTCCGCGTCGAAAACCAAATTCAAAGTTCCCACCGAAGCCCTGTTGTTGGATTCTTCCGGACAACTAATGGTCAAGTCGGCCGTTCGTGATGCCCGTGATTTGACCTGGTTAAGTGGCGAAGTTTTGCGGGAAGATGGTTTGGTTGATAAATTAGCTGAGGCCGACAAGGCATCCGAAGAAGATGAAGATGGGTCCGGCCGTGGTCGCAGCGGCGCGGGTGGACGCAGTGGACGCAGTGGCTTGCCAGGTGGCGGCGGCGGAAGCGGTCCTCCACCGGGTGCTGGCGGCGGTGGTAGTAGTGGTCGGTCCGGGCGCAGCGGCTTCGGTGGCGGCAACAATAACGGACCTCCACCGGGCGCCGGCGGCGGTAGCAGCTCTGGTCGGTCAGGTCGGCCCGGCAACCAGTAAGGAACCTGCCTCGCGCGAGAAAGCCAAGATCGTTTGCAAACGGTGCCCCGATGAACTCAGGTTGGCCGCGGTGGTTGGACTTTCTTCGACCCAAAGTCCAAGAGTTCCCGGACACGTTTATGGCGTCGCGTAGCCAACTGAATCAACAAATGATTCGTTGGCTACCAGATCCTGCACGTGTTCCGTTGACCATGATCTTGGCTCACTTTCCGCAGACTTTCGAGCAATTGCAAACGGTGTTGGAGCAGGCCAACGTTCCATACCAAATCCATGTAGGACCCTTGAGTCCGTCGATCGTCAATCAAATGCACGAACGACAATGGCAATCCCAACAAGCGTCAACACGGTCGCATGGCAGACACAACTTGACGACCGGCGTATGCCTGGCGCTCACGGGACAATTGTCGCTGCCCACGCCACCGGACTCTCGTTCACTTCTTCGGCATTCCGCAAAATCAGACAGCCGGCACGCGAACAACCCGGTTGGCTCCGTCTCTAAAATTGGAGTATTGGTTGCGGAACGACATCCAATCCGCGCGGAAGATGATCAAGTGCGAGACTTTTGCCGGTCATTTGCGCCGCGCTGCCTGCTGGGCTACTTCATTGCCTTAGACGATCCGTTGCTCGCGGGAAAAATAGACCGCGCGCTTCAACAACTGCTGGAGCATTACGGGATGCGGCCTGATGAGCCGCTACAGAGTGCGTTACTGGAACGCCTGGTGCGTCGAACCCAACGCAACGCATTACTTTCCCGCCCCAATGCGTCTTAAAACCGAGCCACTCCGGTCGGCAAGAGGAAATCCTCTGCCGACCGGAGTGAAGTGGCTCTTGCAAATCGCCCCGTTTAGGTTCACTGCCCCGAGTTGAACCGATTAAACCAAGGCCAACTGCCGCATCTTTGAGGCAAACCCAGCCTGTCCAAACGAGACCATGCGTTGGACACAGACCTTTTTCATAGCATCGCGCGCCGGCTTTAGGTAATCGCGAGGGTCAAACTTCTCAGGGCTTTCCATCAAAACTTTGCGAATTGCCCCAGTGATCGCCAACCGGTTGTCCGTGTCGACGTTGATCTTGCGAACACCGGACTTGATCCCGCGTTGGATTTCTTCAACCGGCACACCGTATGTCTGGCGAATTTGCCCACCGTACTTGTTGATAATGTCTTGCAGCTCCTGTGGCACACTGCTGCTGCCGTGCATCACCAAGTGGGTGTTTGGCAAGCGACGGTGGATTTCTTCAATTCGGCTCATGGCCAACACGTCGCCGTCGGGCTTGCGAGTGAACTTGTAAGCCCCGTGGCTTGTTCCGATAGCGACCGCCAACGCATCGACATTGGTTTCTTCGACAAAGCGAGCCGCTTCTTCAGGGTCGGTTAGCAATTGGTCGTGGGATAGTTTCCCTTCGGCACCATGGCCGTCTTCCGCTTCGCCTTCGCCTGATTCAAGCGAACCCAAACAACCGAGTTCTCCTTCGACACTCACGCCGCGAGCATGTGCCAAGTTCACCACTTCTCGGGTGACACGAACATTATATGCATAATCGGCCGGCGACTTCCCATCTTCTTTGAGCGAACCGTCCATCATCACCGAGGTAAAACCGTTTTCGATCGCGCTGAGGCAAGTGGCGGGACTATTGCCGTGATCCTGATGCATGACGATCGGAATTTCCGGGTAGAGTTCTGCAGCCGCCAACATCAAGTGGCGCAGATAGTTGTCTTGCGAGTACGACCGTGCACCGCGCGAGGCCTGAACAATCACCGGTGAATCGGTTTCCTTGGCCGCCTCCATAATGGATTGGATTTGCTCCATGTTGTTTACGTTAAAGGCCGCCACGCCAAAGTCGTTTTCAGCAGCAAAATCCAAGACCACACGGAGAGG
This sequence comes from Pirellulaceae bacterium, assembly GCA_041741535.1. Lineage (GTDB taxonomy): Bacteria > Planctomycetota > Planctomycetia > Pirellulales > Pirellulaceae > M30B19. The sequence goes on along the minus strand of JBGSJV010000067.1, from coordinate 12,716 downwards.
GACTAGAGGCATCGTCACGTTTCCTTACCAAGGGGATTATCACTCAACGCCGATGGATCGGCGAAGAAGGGCATCGCCGGCTGACCAGCGAAATCATCACCGGTCCTAAATCCAGACCGACCGGTGAAAGGGTGGGAGAGGGGACTCGAACCCCCGACATCCAGAATCACAATCTGGCGCTCTAACCAACTGAGCTACACCCACCATCTAGTCGAAATTGCCCGACTTTCGCCGACAAGTTTACTCCGTCGTTCTCTGAGTTGGAAGGAGCCTTGCCGCAGAAATCAGGCGGGCTCGCCGGTGGCATTAAACTGCTGCAACAAGGTTCGCCCGAGCCAAAAATACCACACCAACCCGGCGTCGAGGCTCTCGAACCCCCCATTATCCGGCAACCAAAGTGGAACGTCCGGTCCGGCAACTACCCAGCCAACCTCATCGCCGCGACGCCCACGACCAACCAAAATCCACTCCGCGAAAAAGTGCCCTAATATTTGGGGCTCCACTTCCTCCACCCCATGGTCCGTGAGGCGACGCTTCAAACGCGCGAGCGTCCCTGCCTGTTGCGGACCGAACTGAGCCGACTCAACGGCGTAAATCTCGGGATGGGAAACATGCCATCCGGCGAAAACTGCGTAAAGATCGTCGACGGATAACTCGCAGAGGACCGCGGAAAAACTATGCGTCACCGGGCCGACGATGCCAACGTTTCGGTACGGTTGATCGGTAAAGGGATACACAAACTCGAACAGGTAACATTCGACCGGATGTTCGTATCCCGGCCAGCATTGCGTACGCTGGTCCAGTAACTTGGTGGAATGGGGAGCCAAGCCCATGTTTTGCGGATGGGCCAAACTTAGAACCAGTTCACTTTCGGCCAAGGCAGCTTTGGTTTGGAATTCAGCCGGTACTTTCGGCAACAGTCCGAGCGGCTCGCAATAAGCCAACACGCGACGGCGCACCAATGGCTCGTCCGCCAATCCAACCAAACGCTCCTTCCCCGCTTCCTCTCCTAGAGTCGCCAATGCATACGCGGCTTCTACCTGGACTCGTCGATGGCGAAGCTCCAAACAGGGATACAACTTCCCGACCACCGACACATCGCCCTGCAACGCCAAGAAGTCGCACAACGCGCTAACGAGTCCCACTGAGTCGTTGATCACGCGACTCAATTGCTCCGGTGGTATTCCGGCGGCCAACGGAGCGGCTTCGATTCGCAACAATTGTTGGGTGACATTCGCCAACAATTGCGATAACGGTACCAACCGTGAACTAGCCGGGTGGGGCCGCGTCTGCTTCTGCCGGTACATGTAGTTCGCCAAATCCAAAATTGCTGTCGCCAGCCCAAGTTCGGAGATCGCCTCCAACAAACCGGGAAACAGGACCGAAACGGGTGGATCAGGTCGCCGAATCAAGGGCTCAAAAACTTCGCGAATTCCTGCTTCATGCCGCGGTGGGTCTTGCGTCAGTAATTGACACCAAACACGGGCACAAGTCTCGTTTCCCCACGCCAACCAGGCCAGCCATTGGCAACGCTCGCGGTCATCAGCGGCCAGTCGGCAGTAAACGGCCTCCACGCGATTCAAGACCTTTGCCAATTCCGCGTCAGGCACGGCCGAAAAACGGGACCCATGGCCAATCGCCGACCGGACCCAAGCCGACAAGAGACTCGCCCGCTTGCGTATGTTCCAATCACCTACGGCATCCGCCGGATCATCGGGTCCCCACGCCGTCGCATCCCTCGAATTCCCGAAATCGACGCCGTGGTTCGACGTCGATGGCTCAAGTAAATCCAAAATCGCAACGGCGACGTCGAGCGGTGGAAGCTGAGCCATCACCGGTTCGATCAGACGCAATGCCGGAATATCGGCACCCGCAAATCGTGCCGGAATATCGGCGTCCGCAAATCGTGCCGAGCTGTCGGCGTCCGCAAATCGTGCCGGGCTGTCGGCGTCCGCAAATCGTGCCGGGCTGTCGGCTCCAACAAACTGCGGCGGTGTTCGCCACCAGGCTTCCAGAGCTTGGCGGAATTGTTCTAGGTTCAAACCGGACTTCCAGCGTGTTGTCGATAGGTACTTGGAGCGGCCAAGGCAAGGCTCCCGCGACCCGCTTGCTCGGGAAAGATGGTATTATGCCCGGTCGACGACGAATCCGTCTAGGACTGTAGCTTCGGTAGCTTCTTTGGTCCAGGCACCCGCGGCGAACGATTCAGGAACCGACCATGGCGAACGACTTGGACCGCAATCACGTGCACAGTGACCACTCGCACAGTCCACATGTGCACAATGAACATTCGCACAACGGCTTAGCCCGGTTCTTGTCGGGCGAGCTGCCACTTCAAAACGAAACGACTTGGTTCATCTTCGCCAACTGCCTGGATGTGTTCGTAACTTATATTTTGATTCGGAGTGGCGCCATCGAATCCAATCCCGTCGCCAATTACTTTTTGCAGAATTACGGCTTTGCCGTGATGATCTACTACAAAATGGGCGTTGTGGCATTTGTCTGTGTCGTGACGCAACTGGTCGCGTGGAAGAATCTGGACAAGGCCCGGTGGCTAATGCGAATCGGGATCTTGATTGTCGGGGCCGTCGTCGTGTACAGTTCCGCACTGTTCGTGAAACATTTTATGTAGGACTCGTCATGGCCAGCGAACTGGGTACGGAACTTAACAGCGCGGGAGCCCGTTTCCGTCTAGCGGTCGCGGAAGAGCAACCATTGCAAGTCGTCGGCACGATCAACGCGTATTGCGCGATGATGGCGTCGCAGGCCGGATATCGCGCGATCTATTTATCCGGCGCCGGAGTCGCGAACGCATGTTTTGGGTTACCGGATCTGGGTATGACCTCGGCCACGGAGGTCGCGGAAGAAATCCGGCGAATTACCTCCGTCACGCAAGTGCCGTTGTTGGTCGATGCCGACACGGGTTGGGGACACGCCTTCACGATTGGCCGCACGGTCCAACAGTTCATCCGCGCCGGTGCTGCCGGGATGCACTTGGAAGATCAACAAGGCGCCAAACGTTGCGGTCATCGACCGAATAAATCGCTGGCGTCGACCGCAGAAATGTGCGATCGCATCAAAGCCGCCGTGGACGCTCGTACCGACGCGAACTTTGTGATCATGGCGCGCACGGATGCGTTGGCCGAATTGGGTCTGGACGAAGCGATCGAACGGGCTCGCCAATACGTGGCGACGGGCGCGGACATGATTTTTGCCGAGGCCCTACAAACGCTGGAACAAGCCGCTCGGTTTGCGCGAGAAGTCCCGGCGCCCGTGCTCGCGAATATCACCGAATTTGGCAAAACCCCGCTCTGGACCGTCGACGAATTGCGATCCGCAGGAATTCGACTGGCACTTTATCCGTTATCGGCCTTTCGAGCGATGAATCAGGCTGCCGCAAATGTCTTTGGGACCATTCGACATCAAAGCACCCAAAAAACATTGCTCGATCAAATGCAAACTCGCGAGCAACTTTATCAACACTTGGGCTACCACGCGTTCGAACAAAAACTAGACCAACTGTTCGCCAAGGAGAACCAATGAGCGATCCCAAGAAAAACAGCGATCCCAAAAAGAAGACCGGTGGTTTGGCCGGAGTGACCGCCGGTGAGACGGCCATCGCGACGGTTGGCAAAGAAGGAGCCGGGCTCAACTATCGCGGGTACTCGATCTTTGACCTGGCTGAACAAGCAACCTTTGAGGAAGTCGCGTACTTGTTGTTGGAAGGCCAACTCCCCAATGCCGCTCAGTTGGCAGCCTTCACCGACCAATTGGTTGCTCAACGAGACCTACCCCCCGCACTCAAAGCGACTTTGAGAAGCATTCCCGCAAACACCCATCCGATGGACGTGCTGCGGACCGGTTGTTCCCTCCTTGGATGTCTGGAACCCGAACCCCAACGGCCGACACCCGCGCAAGGCAAAGCTGTGGCCACGCGGTTGCTGGCTTGCTTTCCTTCGATGCTCTTGTATTGGCACCGCTTTCATCAGGACGGTCGAGAAATCGCCCTGAGCGGTCAACAACGCAGCTTGGCTGGCTACTTCCTTGAATTGCTGCACGGGCGTCAACCCAGTCGTACGCACGAACGCGCGATGGACGCCTCGCTCACCTTGTATGCCGAACACGAGTTCAATGCCTCGACGTTTGCCGCTCGGGTCTGCACGGCCACCCTATCGGATATGCACTCCGCCATTACGGCGGCGATCGGAACGTTGCGTGGCCCGTTGCACGGCGGCGCGAACGAAGCAGCTATGGAGTTGATCGAACGCTTCGCGACCCCGGAAGAGGCGGAAACTGGGATCATGCAAGCCCTGCAAGACAAAGAACTGATCATGGGCTTTGGCCATCGCGTGTATCGGGATTCTGATCCACGCAACGAGGTGATCAAACTCTGGGCCAAGAAGTTGTCGGGTGAAGCCGGCGACCACGTGCTCTATCCCGTCTCCGAACGCATCGAAGCAGTCATGTGGCGGGAAAAGAAGCTATTTCCCAACCTGGACTTCTACAGCGCAACGGCCTACCACTGCATGGGAATACCCACGCCCATGTTCACGCCCATTTTTGTTTGTTCGCGAATCACAGGCTGGGCGGCCCACGTTTTGGAACAACGAGCCAACAATCGCTTGATTCGACCTGCCGCCGACTACATCGGACCCGACCAACAGACGTTTGTACCTCTGGCGGATCGTGTGTGATTTACACCGTTGTTGTTTGGTCGTCGTGTTTGCCAAAACAGACCGTACGCGGATGACGACAAGCGGACATGACCGGAAAGGGGGAGCCCCCTTTTACGACAAACCTAAGCCCCAATCCCTTTCGAGCAAAAACTTCATGAGTGCCTCCACTTACACAGCACCCACTCAAACAGATCCGTTGTTGACCGAAATCATCGACTACGTTTACGGACCTCCGATCAAGAGTGAACTGGCTTGGGACACGGCCCGTTGGTGCCTGATGGACTCGTTGGGCTGCGCGATGATGGCGCTGAAGTTTCCGGCGTGCACCAAGTTGTTAGGCCCCATTGTCCCGGGTGCCTCCCTGGAGCCAGGCGCTCGCGTCCCCGGCACGGGTTTTAGTCTGGAGCCCGTCATGGCCGCGTTCAACATCGGTGCGATGGTGCGCTGGCTGGACTACAACGATACGTGGTTGGCCGCCGAATGGGGACACCCGTCCGATAACTTGGGCGCCATCTTGGCCTGCGCGGACTATCAGGCTGGGAATGGTCAACCCGATCTAACCATTGACGCGGTGCTGGAGGCGATGATCCGAGCCCATGAAATCCAAGGTATCTTGGCAATCAACAACGGCTTCAATCGCGTCGGTTTGGACCACGTGTTGCTAGTGCGAATCGCATCGACTGCCGTCGCCGCCAAACTGTTGGGCTGCACCCGTCAACAAGCGTTGAACGCCGTCAGCCTGGCGTGGATCGACGGCGGTGCCCTGCGAACTTATCGACATGCTCCCAGTACCGGGTCGCGCAAGAGTTGGGCGGCCGGCGATGCAACCAGCCGAGCGGTGCGATTGGCATTGATCGCTCGGGCGGGTGAAATGGGCTACCCTCTAGCGTTGTCCTCACCAAAGTGGGGCTTCCAAGACGTGTTGTTCCGGAATCAACCCGTCACCTTAGCGCGACCGCTCGAGTCGTACGTTATGGAACATGTTTTGTTCAAGATTTCGTTCCCCGCCGAATTCCACGCGCAAACCGCCGTGGAAGCGGCTCTTACGTTGCACCCGCAAGTCAAGGGACGATTGGAACAGATTGCGCGGATTGAAATCGAAACTCAGGAGCCTGGCGTGCGAATCATCGACAAACGCGGGCCGCTCAACAATCCCGCTGATCGCGATCATTGCCTGCAATACATGATCGCCGTGCCGCTAATCTTTGGACGTCTCGTCGCGGAAGATTACGAAGACTCCGTAGCTGCGGATCCAACAATCGATGCCCTGCGGGCCAAGATGGTCGTCCGGGAAAACGAATCCTTCTCGCGCGATTATTACGACTTGAACCTGCGCTCGATCCCAAACAGCATTCAGGTTTTCTTTGCCGATGGAACCGCCACCGAAAAAGTCGAAGTCCACTTCCCCGTCGGTCATCGACGAAGGCGGGCCGAGGGTCTGCCACTGATGCAGCAAAAGTACCAAGCAGCCATCGACCGACACTTTTCAGCAACCCAAGCGGCCTCGTTGGCCCAACAATTCGACGACCTCGAAAAACTGCGGGCCACTCCTGTTCGGGAATTTATCGATCAATGGGTCGCGCGATCTTAGACAACCCTAGGGGATGGATTCGCGGTTACTTTTTGACGTCCGAGGGAGGTTCAGGCTTCGCCTCGACATCGTCATACAACATGCGTTGAGGCGGCGTTTCTAGGTCGTCAAATTGGCCCCCGCGCGCCGCCAGGATAAATGCAACGACCGCGACGGCACCCAACAACAACGCAACTGGCAAAGCCACAAACAAGACTTCCATGGTTCACACGATTCGCCGCCGAACCGCTCCCATTCCCACCACAACGAGTCCGACCAACGCCAAAGCCGACGGCTCGGGAACAGCCGTCATGGCGTCAAAGGACGTTCCAATCCGAACATTGTCAAACGACCAAGTATGAGTGGAAAAGTTCATTCCGCCATGATGACCGTGCAGCATAATACTATTGAAGCTAATGTCCAACCCTGTCAAATCAGCGGTCGCACCGTCTAAATTCGATTCGGTAGTCATGTTGGAGGGGTTTACCCACATCTTCACGATGTCGTTCCCCGCGAAGTGAAGGATGCGTACCCAGATATCACCGCCCGTATAAACCGGAACCGTGGTGCTTACCGAACCAGAACTAGTACCCATCGACCAATTCGTCCCACCGCTGAATTTGCCGATCAGCAAACTCTCGTTTACACCGTTCATCAAGCTCAGACCACCAAACGGTAGCGGCGGCGGGGTGCCAAAATTCGAGTTGTTCAAATACGACCCATTAAATCGAATCCAAGTCGTTGTTCCATCGGCCCCCAACGTTGTGTTTAGATTTCGACTGGCTTGACTTTGTACTAATCCGTCCGTAAACGTCAGTTTCGCAACGCCGTCGACGACGGTTGGCATCGTACCGCTGCCTTGGCTCCAACTCGCACCCCATCCAGTCCCACCGCCTTGACCAGCGAGATTGCCATTCGAATAACTGAAGCCGTCGTATGCAACCAACCCTGCGTGAGACGTTGACACAAGTCCGCAAAACAGGGCGATGACCAACAGACACGAAACGAGCACCAGAGCACGCCGCTGGGTAGAGAATTGCATCGGGAGCAGCTTGTTGTTAGGTGAAAGACCGTGCAGAAAAACCCCGACGGGTCGCATTCTAATTTGTTCGTGCGTCGGTGTCGATCTTCCGGGTATCCAAAAAGCCAATCTCTAACACTCGCCGGGGAACATTTCTGTGCGAGAAAGCTAGCGAAAGTGGGTGGGGGTTTTGTAGTGCACAAGACTTGACGAGTTATCACATCCTCGTCGTTGTCCCCAAAATTTTCCGACTCTTTGAAAGGCAGGCAAAGTCCCGGGCAAAAAGACGCGTCCGGAGAGTCAGACCTCTATTGAGACAACTCCGTGAGACTTCAGGGCACTACTAATAACGGATGCCCTCCTCCAACGCGACTATTGCCCCGCGTTCGCCTGAATCGCGTTCCAGATCGTTGGGACAATTCGTGTACCGGTACACGCATCAACGCCCAGCAATACCGCCACTAGTACTCCAATCAATACGACATTCCCCCATGCGCCCTGATTCCAAGGGGCCGACGCCGGTGCTGTGGAATAACAATACGGACACCAATGGGCATTCTCGTCGATCGGAAGGTTGCATTTCGGGCATTCAATGGGACCGACGTACATGGCTGATCCTCAACTGCGTTGTTTTTGTTTCGTGACGTGTCACACCGTCTCATTGGAAAAATAACATGTGACGGCCCTAGTGTGGCTGCGAATGGGCAAACGCGAGATAAAACAGATCTCTTCGCAACTTCCCATGACGGAAACTAACGATTATTCAGGCGTTCGAGCATTGCTTCCGCCTCAACTGGGCTCTTGCCCAGGTTCATCGAGTGTTAACGAGGCGGGATTGGGTTTACGGGCGAGTCGGTTAATAAGGCTGCTTCCACGATGAGACCAGGTCCAAAGCCGAGTACAACAGTCGGCCCCGGCACCGGTTTCCGATTTTGTTCTTTCAAGATGAAGAAAACGGTTGGCGAAGACATGTTGCCATAGCTCGCAAGAATCTGCCACGAATCTGTCAGGGCCGTTGCCGGAAGCGTTAGCGATGATTGAACCGCTTCAAGGATTTTCGGCCCGCCCGGATGGACCGCCCAGCGAGCAATGTCGCCCAGGGCCATGCCACGGGCTTGCAACCACGTCTCGATCCAGGCACACAAATGTTGTTCGATCAAGCGGGGAATTTGTTTGGTCATCGTCATCCCAAAGCCATGATCACCAATCACCCAACCCATCTCTCGTTCCGAATTTGGCAACAACTGGGAGCCCGATGCCAATACCGCCATGCCCGGGATTTTCTGGCTGACCAGCATCGCGGCAGCTCCATCAGCAAACAAGGCATTGGCAATGACTTTGCTTGGTTCGGCACCATAATAGTAGTGCAGGCTACACAGCTCCACGGCAACCAGCAGTACCACGGCCTTAGGGTTGGCTTCGCAAAACACTTTGGCCACCCGCAATCCATTCAGCGCCCCGTGGCAACCCATAAAGCCAACATGAGTTCGCTCCACGCCTGGCGGCAATTTCAACTCACGCATCAGCAAGACGTCGATTCCGGGCGCTTGAAACCCCGTGCAAGAAACGGTCACCAAATGAGTGACGAGGTCGCCGGATAACTTGGCTTCTCGCAACGTTTTCCTCGCAGCCTGCAACGCCAACGGCCCGGCCTCTTTGGTATAGATCGCCATCCGCTCGGCAGTTGTCGGGCCGCCGATTTTTCCGGGCAAAAAAGGAGACTGCGATATTCGCGTATCGTGCAACAAGTCATTTACAATGGCCTGTCCCAACACTTGGTACCGCTGCTTGACGCCGCAGTTTTCATACACGGCTGGCAACCACCCCGCGTCACTCATGTAGGGCCCGCACAATGCGTTAGCAATATGCAACGATTCATGTGATTGTACGCAGGTTTCGGGGACGGCCGTTTCAATGCAACTCAGTTGAACAGTCATAGCTTTACTCGTTGCGGATTTGCAGGAGGCCGACTCAGATGCCGCAATACAGGCCGAGCCAATCCAGGAAACATTCGCAAACCGCCGACGAGGCCTAGCGACAACCAAGGCCAACGCAGCACTTGCGCGAGGAGACGGCAAGGCCATTGTTGCCGCACGATCGTTCGCTGATGGACATGCTTCCATTCACGGATGGCTTGCGGCTGCCATTGCACGACCGAGCGTTCCACAATCGGAGCCAGGGCCAGCGCGCCGTTCATGGCCCACGCCATGCCTTCCCCCGTGAATGGTTCGACATAACCGGTCGCGTCTCCGACCGCAAACCAACGTTCTCCGGCGATTTGCTGGGGTCGTCGAGTCAACAATGGCGTGCCTTTCCAATCCGCCGTAGCGACGTCAGCGATTTCAGCAAAGCCTGCCTGAAGAAAGAGATCGTGAACAGCGTTTGCAATCGTGCCGTGCATCTTCAAGAAATCAACATCCAACGCCGCGGCCAAATCATATTGGCCCTTTTCGACCCGAACCCCGCCCACATAGCCACCGCGACCAATCACCATCAACAGACCCTCATCACGCAAGGGCTGTGGTACTTGAGTCAGGACCGTCCCAGCCCCCAGTCGCGAGTTTTTCGCAATCGTTCCCTGCTTCAGTCCGTGAGCAATGATGACGATTCGCGCAGCGATGGTCGAATGCCCCGATCGGGATTGCAATTCGACCTGGCGACAACTGCCCCTGACTTCGCCCATCGTCGCCCGATGGGACGGAGCAAAGGTTACGCCGGCCGCTTGAGCTTCTTGGATCAATGCCCAATCGAAACAGAACCGAGAAAGACTCCAATTCTCTTGAAGCGACAACTCGGCATAACGCCCACCGTACACCATCCGCACGCGTTTTACAGGTTGCGCACCAAGTCGTTCCGGTAGCTCGGCTAAACCGCAGGACTTCAAGGCGGCCATCGAATTCCCGTTCAAACAACCGCCGCACACTTTCCGCCGCGGGAACTCGGATTGATCCACCAGAAGCACGGACAATCCGAGTCGAGCCAAGATCAACGACGAGAGGCTCCCGCTTGGACCGGCTCCAATGATTGCAACATCCCAAACAGGACCATCGGCCGTAGACATTATTGAGGCTTTCTCCAAACAAGCAGCCAACGAGCCGGGAATTGAGAATGCACGGCGGCGTTCTCCAGTCCCCCGCGTTGCGCCAATTCGCTTAGTTCCGCTCGCGTGAAGGCCGCCTGCACCGAGACCGGACCGTCGAAGTGAACCACCGAGGACCGGCTCAATAACCGTGAAGCAAGATAAACCGCACCAAAATTCCACCAACTTCTTGCCAAATCGTTCACTAAAACAAGACGCTGTGTCGCTTGCCCCAATTTCGACAATAACGCCACGATCTGCTCGTCCGTCAAATGATGCAAAAAGAGCGACACCATGATGACGTCGAATTCTAACGGAATGGCATCGAGTAACGCATCCAACTGGAAAAACGGGATCGAGACCTGCGCTTGGGCCGCGGCTTGGGCTGCGACTTCCAACGCCGTCGGGCTCCAGTCACATGCGGAAAAGTGTATTGGCAAGTTGGCCGAGCGCGCTCGTTGAGCTAGCCGGATGGGCAAATCGCCCGATCCCGTGGCAACGTCCAGCACTCGTAACGCACGCGGAGAAATCCGCCGAGCCTCGGTTTGCAATACCTGCCACAAACCTGCATCACCCCGCGACCATCGATTCAATCGAGCCAAGCCTGCCAAAGCGAGTTGGTGTTCCGCCTTGGACAACCCAGGGTCATCCATTTGTTCCGGAGTGAGCCGTCGTTTTTTCACACGCACTTGACATGGGTAAAGAGCATCAGATCTTGCAGGGAGAGTTTTTGTGTGCCGGACGAAAACAGGCCAAAAGCTTGACCTTGGCACAGTTTTATGTTTCCCTGCTGCACTTTTCAAGCGTATCAAGTGCCACAGAATTAGATTTGTCGTGAGATCTCAACGATTGAATTTTCTTTTGGGCACACTCTATCAAGCCACAACCACACCAAATGGTTCAGGCACGGCAGCCTGTGGACATTGGGAGACGGTCATTGGGTTGCCTAAATTTTGGGGTAAGCGCGGCAGACAACATCACGTCAGCATGGCTAACCGCTGCCGGGACACCTGGTCCCGAAAAGAACACTTGTCGTGCCACCACGTGGCAAACATGCCGTTCCACCTGCGGGGTTTCTGTTCTGTTTTTTTGCTCCAAGGATAACGTTATGAAAGTGGTTACTTTGGCGGTCATGGCCCTGTTGGTCGCGATGCCGCAGTTTGTGTTGGCTCAAGGTGTCGAAAACTTCACTCTCCCAGCGATTGTCGGAGACTCCAAAACCGAAGTCGAAACGAAGTTTGAATTGAAGGATCATCAAGGCAAGACCATCGTTTTGCACTTCCTGCTCAAAACCGAGTGTCCGTTCTGTCTCCGCTATACGAACGAGTACGCTCAACTTGCGGCGTCCACTCCGGATGTGATTCACTTGTTTATCAAGCCGGACAGCGAAAAAGACATCCGCGCATGGGGCAAGCAGCTCGTGAAATCTGAGGACACCCCGCAACCCACGATTTATCGCGATGCCGGGGCAAAGCTGGCCAAGCGTTTTGGGGTTCCCGACGGATACCAGTTCCATGGTCAAAGCGTCCATTACCCGGCCCTTGTGGTTCTGGATGGCACGGGTAACGAGATGTTTCGCTACGTCGGCAAGAGCAACACGGATCGGATGTCGAAGGATGACTTCGTGGAAAAGCTCGCAAGCATGACTGCGAAGCAGTGAAGCACTTCCAGCAAACAATTTGCCACGGAAGCTTGGACCACTTCGCTTGACGGGAAACGTGCCAGAGGTACATTTCGCGCGAAGCGAGGTGGTTGTTCGTTATAAGAACGTATGTCGAACTATACCAAATCCACCCAACCTTAGTTTGATACCAAAAGGCAATTCACTCCGCACCTTTGAATGCAGCGTTATCCACCTGTGGCCCGCGTCATCGTCACTGGATCTCGCGCAGAGCGATCAACAGCGCTTCGTACTCATCTTTGCAACACTTGCATTGCTCGAGGTGGATTCGGACGACTTCCAACGCGTCGGGGATAGCGGTACCGTCCAGCTCTGCTTGCGCGAACTGATCCATCAACTCCAAACATCCGTCACAGCCCAAAGTATCGTCTTGGACAAAGATCGTGAGTTCGATCAGGTCGGTGATTTGTTGATAGCTTAGTCGCATCATTGATTTCCTTCTGACAATTCGTCGAAGATCGCTTGGCTGGTTAGTCCGGCACGCTCGAAACCATCCTTAAGCTTTCGTCGGGCGTCATGGATCAGTTTGTAGACGGCGTTGCGGTTCATGTTTAGCCCTGACTTGGAAGTGAAATTTGATCTATTTTTTTGACATGAGCCCGTATTTTCCGGGGTGGAATTAGGTTTTGGGGCCGATTTTAAATGCGCGCTTTCTGGAACAGCGGGGCTGAGCTGGAGAAATTACTTAG
>JBGSJV010000066.1:0-96950 GCA_041741535.1 Pirellulaceae bacterium | reverse complement strand
CCGCAATCGGATCCGGAGCACTGCGACCCACCGTCCCGATCACGAGCCATTGGCCGTTTGGGGAAAACTTCGCGGTGAGAATATCGGCAGACAACGGCAGGTGGTGCGGAGCGTCCTCGTCAGGTCCTAACAGCTGCCATGATTCGTTCGTCGCAGCATCCCACAGCATCAACTCGCGACGATCCAAAAGAACCACTCGATTGCCACACGGGGAAAGCATCAAAGACCCACCCACGGACGATTGTCGTCCCACAGCGCGACCAACGTGGCGTTGCAAAAACTGCTGCCAATGGGCGTTCAACTTGGGAGTGGGAATATGCGTCGTCACCTCATCCGCTTGGTCTTTCCAATCCAAACTGCTTTCACCGCCCAAGCCCGACAAGTTGCTCATCAACAACGTGACGGAACCCTCGTGCGATCGAATCAACCCCGAACGTTTGCGAATTTTAGGGACCGCGATCGGTGATGAAAGATTCAACACATCACGACCGTTAATCATCAAGTCCCCCGACAGCGTTCGCTCCAGATGGCGGCCCTCCACCGAGTTGCTGGTGCTGGCCAATTCGAGATCCTTCGCAGTCCAGCAAACCCAACTCGGTGTCCCACGCTCGCCAATCGCGTACAAATGTTGGCCGTCAGCAGAATAGGCGAGGTCTTGAAGTCGGCGGTTATCGTTGGTGGATCGAGGAGCCAACTTGGCCGAACGACTTTTCAAATCGTATTGCCAAACATTGTTGTCTCCATCGCGAATCGCCAAGTTTTTATGGTCGGGCGAAAATCGGAGATCGTTCACGCGCTTGCTGACCGGTCGACTCTCCGGCGAAAGAAAACTGCTCATGGCGAACTCCAGTGACGCCACGGCCGGGGGAAGTGGTTCGTCAGCGACCGCCGTTCGTGATGGGTTGTAGCAAGAAGCGAGTACGAAGCCGCACCAACTCACCACCAAAACCGACCCCAGTCGCGTGCGAGACACGAACGGCCATGACCAGGGTCTGTGGTGCCGTCGAACCGTGCCGTTGGCCGTCAAGTTCAACTCCGCCGCAAATTCTGTTTGGAGAAGAAGTTGCCCAAAGCCGTCACGGATGCATCTTTCTTGGCGTTGGCCACATCCGCGAGGTCGATTTCATTCGGATCCACATCCACGCGCGGCACCTCGGCAAAGTCCGGCAATTCGGAGGCATCCACCGAGCCGGCTTTCTCCAACCAGGAACTCTCGATTTGCACGGACGACACCGGCGCGACTTTCGCCGGTCCCTTCCATTCCGAATCCACAACCGGAACAGGAGCCATCTGCGAGGTCGCATCTTTGGGATCGGTGGGCTCAATGGCCAGATGACTAGCCTCCACGAGCGATTCAGCGGTCGATGTGGGTCGCCAATCCACGGTATCGGTTCCAACGAATTCCGGCGCAGGCTCCACGACCCGATTACTCGACGCCATTGGCGGTGTAGCCTTGGAGGCTTGTGGAACACCATCCGCAGCGAAGGGCTCCGATACATTGCCAACCGCGCCCGGAGCCATCTCGGAGTTCTTCACAAAACGTCCGACTTGGAAAACCACGCCACCCGCAGAAACCAAATCACCCTCTCGCAACACTTCGGCTCCAACCACGGGCGACCCATTCACGGTGGTGCCGTTGGTCGAACCCAAGTCACGAACGTACAGCCGCTCTTCGGAAATATAGAACCGACAATGGAGCCGAGAAAGCTTGCGATGTTGAACGACGATCGTCGCATCTTTACCACGACCAATCGTCGCCGGCAGCGTCTTCAACTTGAGAACCTTGCCCACCAAAGTCGTCGCGGTACCTTCAGGCACTTCCACCAATTTAAGAGCGAACATACGACTCGTCCAGCAAACGCGATGGTGTTCCAACTGCCTCCAACAGGCGTCCAATCTACCATGGACAGGGGATGGATTCAATCAAAACCTGCGCGTTTCCCTACATTTCGACTTGAGATCGCATGAATTCGGCCAACAATTGAATCGCGGCCAACAGACCCACCGGGATGGTCCAATAGGCAAACCAATGCAATTTTCCCTGGTTGATGAACTTGGACAGGAGGACCAACGACACCAAGCCAACCACAAACGAGATCAACGCGCCCGTCACCAATAGTACCGGAGAAGTCGTCGAACCGTTTTCAATCACGTCCTTCAATTCCAACGTCATGGCACCGCAGATCGCAGGAATCGCCAACAGAAAAGAAAAGGTGGCCGCCGCTTGGCTGCGCAGTCCCGTCAGAATCCCCGCAAAAATCGTCGAGCCGCTGCGTGAAATACCCGGCAGCAGCGCAAACGCCTGGAAACAACCAATCACGAAGACTTGGCGATAGGTCAGCTGTTGGTAATCTTGCAAAGCCTCCTCGTCGCGTTGCCGTGCCCGCAACAACGGTATCGACAACATCAACAGGCCAGTAATCGGCAACATAAGACTGGCGGTCAGGGCCGCTGGAAAGCCGTCCATGATGTCGATTCCCCACAGCGACGGAGCCATCTTCTTTAAAAAGACGCCCAACAATCCGGCTGGGATGGTGCCGACAATCAACATCGGAATCACACGTCGGTCTTGACTTAGCAACGCCAGGATCCGTCGATGGTAGAACACCAGAATCGAACCCAGCGTTCCACCGTGCAGCACGATGCTCAGTTCATCTTGGCCTTCGCTTAATCCCAGAAAATGAGCCCCCAAAGCCAAATGCCCGGACGAGCTGATCGGCAAAAATTCGGCCACGCCTTGGACAATTGCCAGCAATATCAGTCCGAACCAGTCCATGAGAATTCCTAGTAAATCAACGGTCCTGTGAAAGGGACCACCAAAGACCCGGCAAGGGAGAACTCAACGCCCTAGCTAACCAACACAAGTTCATCGATCCACCGTAAGCGGCAAATCGTGTCCCAGAACGGGGATTCTGCCGGCCGGCCAAGGCGTCGAACGAACATCGTGTGCCACTATTGTGATCAGCGAAAGCCGATAAACTTGGAGGAATGTCCCCCAATTCGGTAGGGCGACCTATCTTCCAGTTCAGTCCCTGCCGATTATTAGGATCAGCCGCCGCGAAAGCCTCGCGGAGCATCGCCGTTTTCCCCAGTGCAAGAAACTATGTCCTCGACCTTGGAATTTCAACCCGCCGACAAGCCCACTTCCATGGAACGTCATAAGATCAAATTTGTGTTGCTGGAGGGGATTCACGAATCCGCCGTCCGGACGTTGCGCGCCGCGGGTTACTCGAATCTGGAGACTTATCCGACCGCTTTGGAAGGCTCGCAGTTGGTCGAAGCCATTCGCGATGCGGCCTTTGTCGGCCTGCGGTCCCGCACCCAAATGACCGCCGAGATGATCGAAGCGGCGGAGCGTTTGCTGGCGATTGGTTGCTTCTGCATCGGAACCAATCAAGTTGATTTGGACGCGGCTATGTGGCGCGGCATCCCCGTGTTCAACGCTCCCTACTCGAACACGCGCAGCGTTGCCGAACTGGTCATCGCTCAAGCCATACTGTTACTACGACGCATTCCCGAACGCAACGCGATGTGCCATCAAGGCTACTGGGATAAAACCGCCGATCGCTCGTATGAACTGCGCGGCAAGACCTTGGGAATTATTGGTTATGGCAACATCGGTACGCAACTGAGTGTTATGGCCGAAGCGCTGGGCATGCGAGTCATCTTCTGCGATGTCGTGACGAAACTCCCGTTGGGCAACGCGCAGCAAGTCGACCGTGACCATGTGTTGGTTCATGCCGATGTTGTGAGTTTGCATGTTCCGGAAACCGCCGAGACGATCAACATGATTGGTCGCCGCGAGTTGCAACTCATGAAGCACGATGCTGTGTTGATCAACGCCTCGCGCGGACAAGTGGTCGATATCAGCGCGCTCGAAGCAGCCCTGGAAAACAAATCACTATTGGGCGCCGCGATCGATGTGTTCCCGACCGAACCCAAGTCCAGCAAAGAAGAGTTTCAATCTCCGCTACGCCGCTTTCAAAACGTGATCCTCACGCCACATATCGGTGGCAGTACCGTGGAAGCCCAAGCCAACATCGGGATCGAAGTCGCCGAGAAGTTGGTCCGTTACTGCGACAACGGCACGACGCTGTCCAGCGTGAACTTTCCCGAAGTGTCGCTGCCCTCGTATCCGAACAAACATCGCTTGCTGCATTTGCACGAGAATCGTCCCGGTATCTTGTCGGCCATCAACCAGACCTTGTCGGAACTGGAGATCAACATCAGTGGCCAATACTTGCAGACCTTCGGCGAAATCGGGTACGTGGTCGTCGACATCGACGCCCAGTATTCGGAACGAGCCCTCGCGAAAATTCGCGAGATTCCCGGAACGATTCGCTGCCGAGTCCTGTGGTAAACCACTCCATGCGAATTGTCGTTAAATTAGGGACCAGCACGTTAACCGGTGGTACCAAGCGCCTGCAAAGGTCCGTCATGGTGGAACTGGCGCGGCAAGTCCAAGAGCTGCGCTTGGCCGGACATCAAGTCATTGTTGTCACCTCGGGAGCGATCGCTGCCGGGCGGGAAAAAATGGCCGGGATGGTTGCTGCGATCCAATCGCCACCCAGTCCCAGCCCCGTGACGGACGCCAAGAAAAAAGATGAAACCCTGGTCGACAAACAGGTCTTGGCTGCCTTGGGACAAGTCTATCTGATGTCGGTGTGGCAGTCGTTGTTCGAAATTCATAACACGCTCGTGGGACAAATGTTGCTGACCCGAGCCGACTTGGAACATCGCGAACGATTCCTCAACGCGCGCGACACGTTGCTGGGGCTCTTGGCGGCCAACGTCGTCCCGATCATCAATGAAAATGATGCAGTGGCCACGGCCGAAATCAAAGTCGGTGATAACGACAATCTCTCGGCCCGCGTCGCGCTGTTGGCCAACGCGGATTTGCTCATCATGTTGACGGATCAACCAGGCCTCATGAGCGCCGATCCGACTCGCGATCCCACTGCGATCTTGCTCCGGGAAATCAGCACCATCGATGAGGGACTGCACGCCATCGCCGGTGGCAGCGTCAGTGGTTTAGGGACCGGCGGGATGGCCACCAAGTTGCAGGCCGCCCAAATCGCGCGACAAAGCGCCGTCGAAGTCGTGATCGCGGGCGTGAAGCAAGCCGATGTGCTGCTTAAGTTAGTAGCAGGTGCGGGCGATGGCACAAGGATTCGAGCTCTTGGCTCGCGATTGGAAAGTCGCAAACGCTGGTTGTTGTCGGGTCCGCAATCACAAGGTCGAATCGAATTGGACCAAGGTGCCTGTGAAGCCGTACGGGCCAACAAGAAAAGCTTGCTCGCCAAAGGGATCGTGCGCTGTGACGGCGAGTTCGAACGCGGCGATGCAGTACGGATGGTCGATCCCCAAGGGCACCCGGTCGGAGTCGGTTTGGTCCGCTACCACAGCTCGGAGCTGCAAGCGATTCTCGGTCGGCACAGCGAGGACATTCAATCGGTGTTGGGTTATAGCGTCGGCGGCGTTGTGATTCACCGCGACGAACTAATCGTCTTCAGTTAAACGCGCTTGACTGCGAAGCCGAGCGCGGTGGACTCAGGGATCGCGATTGCGTGTTGGGGGAGCGAACTAAATGCGTGATTGGTGGGTCTGTTTGCGGCATACGCGCGGAGCGACGCTTGGTTGGGTGGATACCCGCCCAACCAAGCTCTGCTCCAGCGGTTAAACACTGGACAAAACTGACGCTTTAGATACTTTTTTGAACCACTTCGTCCGCTCCGGATATTGGCATGATGCCCGCCAACCAGCTGTTTGTAAATTGTCCCTTCGCGTCAAAGGCTCGAGCGATGCGCAGGAACGACTGGAGCTCGGGATAGTTTCCGCGAATTCGGTCGGCATCCAGCGGACAGTATTTCCCCCAATGACATCGTGCTTCAAACATTTTGTCCATGGCCTCCGACAGTGCATGGGCCAGCTCAAAAAAAGCTTGCCGCGAATTTGGGGCGCAGTAAGTAATAAAACTAATTGCGTAATAATCCTCGTCGCCACCACTCGTCATCGAGAGCATGCTTTGGTCAGGCAGAACACGTCGGACGCACACCGGATAATGGTGGGTGTAACTTCCAAGGAATTCCGGCAAGCGGTGGGACAAATCGGGGGGCAGTTGGTCGCGCCAACTTTGCGGCAGAGACTCTTCGCCCCCAAAGTGCCGAATCATCGCGCGGGTGAAATCCAACGCGGCCTGCAAGTTCGGTCGCCGGACAAAGAGTTCGATTTCCAGATGTCGAAAGAGCTCATGCTCCATGATTAGCATGTCGCTGGAACGATCGACAACGTGCCAGTTTCTTACAAGTGTGCAAGGAGCCAGCCACCGGAAGAACCACTTGATGCCCCGGCGACTTTTTAACCAACGGGAAAACATCAATATCACCAGATGCAGCCCGACATCAATGACCAGATACCAATAGAGGCGATACAGCGGAGCCAGCCAACTGCGGCGGGCTTTGGATTCGAATCGGTGTTGAACCAGAAATCGCTCGTTCCAAGGAAGATAATAAAATTGTTGCAGGGGTGCGGTCGTCTCGGCAGCCATGACTTGCTCCAGCGATGGCTCTATTGTCAGCCATTCCTCGATGAAGTACTCGGCGCGGGGATGGATTTCCACACTAAGAATAACGCCCAGCATTCCCAAAGAACATTGCAGCGCCCGCAGTTCGTCGCCCATGCGTACTTCGGAAATGACGGGCTCACCGGTCTCGGAATCAAAGTGCGCGACTCGAATGGCTTTAGCGAAATGGCACAGGGCCTGTCGACCCGACCCGTGAGTGGCCGTGGCCATAGCCCCCGCGATGGTCTGCTCGGAGATCAATCCCAGTGCCGGAGAAGTCCAACCACTTTTTCGCAGTTCCCCCAGCATTCGCTTGATCTGGCAGCCCGCCCCAACAACTGCGATGCACTGACCATCACGTTCGGCGACCTGCACCGACTTAAGGTTTTCTAGACTGATAATGACCTCGGTTGATTCAACCAGCGGCGACCAAGCATGCAGACGTCCTACCACGCGGATCCGCTCCCGCTTGTGCGCTCGCAAGATATCAAGCACTTCCGATTCACTCTTCGGACGATAAACACTTCGCGGCGTAAAAGAGATATTCGCACCAAAGTTAGTAATGGTCTCCGATCGAGCAGTCATGGTCATCCCTATTTGTTGGGAAAAACGGAGGAGAAACGCTACTCCAAGAGATCCCGCAGGCGGCGGAGGACTCGGGATTTGGCTTGGTAGACCGAAGGAAGGGGGATGCCTAGCTCCTCCGCCACGAGACTCGGTGCGAGCCCGTCCACTGTCGCGCGCCAGAATGCCTGAAAGGTTTGGGGCTGGATCTCGCGACGGACGATTTCCAGGGCCTCGTGGATTACCAACCGGTCCTCGGAAATTTCAGGAAGCTCATCGCCCAACTCGAGGTCTGGCGCCTCCTGAACCAAACGCAAGGCGGTCGTGCCACCGGTCGCCAGGGGTTTGTTGGCCTGCGTCTTCAGGTAGTCGCGAATCTTGTTCTGTGTGATCGTCCTCGCCCAGGCGCGGAAGGAATCTGTAGCCGATTTTTTCTCAAAGCGAGCGAGGCCCGAATGGATGGAGCGAAAGACTTCCTGGACCAGATCGTCTTCGTCCAATTGTGGGATGCGTGACTTTCTCACCCAGTAACGGACCAGCGGCGAGTAGAGTCGGAACAAGGTTTCCCACGCGGTTGGATCCGCCGATTTGGCCATGTTGATTAGGGTTAACGACGTCACGGCCCCGAAAGTCTCTGGAAACGAGGGGCCGTCTGTCATCTCACGTCTTTCTGAACTGCTAAACAATCGCTTGAACCCGTCGCTCATTATAACATTTTTGTAACATGCCGTGATTCCGTCGAAGATTTTTTTGTGGCTTCCCCTTATCGTGTCAGGACCCATCGTTCTGGAGAGTGGAGGACGGGTGTGGCCTCAGGTTTCTCAACAAATACACCATCGTGGTGAATGGTCGTTCGCAGTGGTTGGACATGAAGGTTGGTTTATGGCATCTCCCGTAGTTCGTTTGGTTTTGATGGTCGTCATTGGTTTCTTGATACAAAATCTAAATGGGATTGCCGAGGCTCAGGCACCGGCAAAGGCGAAGGTGGCGGCCAAATCTCCAGCGACCCCGATAAAAGTCCAATTGATCAATGCGGGGACCTCGACAGTGAAGGTCCGGCGGTTGGAAGGAAAAGTCCTGGAGATTGCTCCGAAGAAGTCGATGAACTTTACCGCCAAGACCTTGCCGCTGACACTCGAGTTGTCGACGGGTCCATCGGGCGATTTCAAAATGGTGATGGAAAACAACATCCCCGTCGTAGAGTTGTCGACCGGTTCGTCGGCCGGTTGGGTCAAGGCCGAATTCGCCAAAGCGGGAAACTACCAAGTCGAGTCGAAGAACGAAACCCTTATGATCACGCCGGTGGCCCCAAGGAAGCCGACCGTTAAACCAACAGCCAAGTCGGAACTGATCCGAATATCGAACGCGGTCAATCGACCTGCCAAGATCAAGAACTCCAAGGGAAAAGAGCTGGAGATCCAGCCCAACAAGAGCCTCTCGCTGTCCATGACACAAACACCATTCCGAGTCGAGTATTGGAGCGGAAGCGAAGCCTTGGGCTGGGTCGCCGTGATGTTGGACAAACCAGGCCACTATCAGTTGCAGTACACGAACAACCGCTTTGTCTTGAACATGATTCCAATCGCCTCGGTTGGCAAATCGAAAGGCGGTTCACGGAGCAACATTGCGGGCAACCCAGGACGCGCGAGGCCCGGCCGGAACGGCTCTGGTGGCGGTCGCTCTGGTGGTGGGAGTTCCGGTGGCAGCAGCAGTAGCAGTAGCAGTAGCAGCAGCAGCAGTAGTAGTGGCGGTGGCGGCGGCAGTGGCGGCGGCGGAAATCGTGGTGGCGGTAACGGCCAGACCAAGCCTCCCGTCGTGAAGCCACCCAAAGAAGAAAATGGTGACGATGATTCGGACTCGGATGCAGACGCCGATACCGATGCGGATGCGGATGCCGATGCCGATGCCGACGCCGACGCCGACGCTGATGCAGACGCTGATGCTGACGCGGACATGGATGCCGATGCCGATGCCGATGCCGATGCTGACGCGGATGCTGATGCTGATGCTGATGCTGATGCTGACGCGGATGCTGATGCTGATGCTGACGCAGACGCGGACATGGATGCCGATGCTGACGCGGATGCGGATGCAGACGCCGATGCGGATGCTGACGCCGATGCCGATGCCGATGCCGATGCGGACGCCGATGCTGATGCCGATGCCGATGCCGATGCGGACGCAGACGCCGATGCTGATGCCGATGCTGATGCCGACGCTGATGCTGATGCTGATGCCGATGCCGACGCTGACATGGATGCTGATGCCGATGCCGATGCCGATGCTGATGCTGACGCTGACGCTGACGCTGACGCTGATGCTGATGCTGATGCCGATGCTGACATGGATGCTGATGCCGACGCTGACATGGATGCCGATGCCGATGCCGATGCTGACGCTGACGCTGACGCGGATGCTGATGCTGATGCTGATGCTGATGCTGATGCTGACATGGACGCCGATGCGGATGCGGATGCTGACGCGGATGCCGACGCCGATGCTGACGCCGATGCGGACGCCGACGCCGATGCTGATGCCGATGCGGATGCGGATGCTGACATGGACGCTGATGCCGACGCCGACGCTGATGCTGACGCTGATGCCGACGCAGATATGGATGCCGATGCTGATGCTGATGCCGATGCGGACGCCGATGCTGATGCCGATGCCGATGCTGATGCAGACGCGGATATGGATGCAGACGCCGACGCTGACATGGATGCGGATGCTGACGCGGACCTGGACGCGGATACCGATCTCGACATGGACCTCGACATGGATCTCGACACCGACGCAGATACAGATCTCGACATGGATCTGGACATGGATCTGGACATGGATTGCGATCTGGACTTGGACCTGGATCTTGACTTGGATTTAAACGTCCACCCCAACTTGGACCGAGATCTGGACGAAATTCGTTTAGGTGGTCCGGTTCAAGAAACGCGGTTGCGGATGATGGCCTAACGCAAACCGCCACGTGGAAAACCAGTCGCTTGCCGAGGCTATGAAATCCTCCCGGCCACTTACGAGCCGGGAGGTTGCCCTTAGCGCGAAGCGACCGAACACCTTTGTTGCGTCGAATCTGACGCGGGTCATTTGTCAGTATTCTGGCAACCAAGGAACTTTCCGATGGCGTCTTCGTCTGCCTCCGCTGCGACGCCCAGCCCACCTACCCATCCCGCAGCAACCACCAACGGCCTGCTCGGACCACTGCTCAATCAAGTAGGAATCGATTGGCGTTCGTTGTTGGCGTTCAGGTTAGGCCTGGGTTGGATCTTGATTTGGGATGCCCTGGCTCGAATTGGTGACGCAATGGCTTTCTACACGGCCCAGGGCGTGCTACCTCGTGGGTTGTGGCTCCAGGAATTTGCCTCTCGATACCCACTGTGCTTGAACCTGGCCTCCGACCAGCCCTGGTTCGCCTACTCGCTGTTGGTAATCCTGGCAGCCATTGGACTTTGCATCGCCGCCGGCTTTCGCACGCGCACGTCACTCGTCTTGGCGTTTGTCCTGTTGGGGTCGCTGCATACCCGAAACCCACAAGTGCTCTCGTTGGGCGATTCGCTACTACGAATGCTCGTGTTCTGGGCGATTTTTTTGCCGTGGGGCTGGTTGGCCAAATGGACTTTCTCGGACAATGAAGATGACTCAGCGAGAGACATGTCGAAACCGACCTCGGCATGTTCGCTGGCTGTGGCCGCGTTGTTCCTGCAAGTAGCCGGAATGTATTTCATTACCGCCGTGATGAAGACGGGCGATGCTTGGCATAACGGCCAGGCTTTGTACTTGGCACTTAGCCTCGAACACATGAACTTTCCGTGGGCGAGGAAGTTGTTGGCGTACCCGGACTTCTTGCAGCTCTTGACCCATGCCACGATGGTCCTGGAGTATCTCGGGCCCTTTCTGCTGCTCGGGATTCCTTATCCCAAAGTATCGCGGATGGTGGCCGTGGTGATGCTGGCCAGTCTCCACATCGGCATCATCAGCGCGATCCGAATTGGTATCTTCCCGTGGGTCAATCTGTTGGCGCTGGTTCCGTTCTTGCCAGCGGCATTTTGGACGGCGGTACCTACGGCCATCAGCCGATTCGGGTTCTTCACGGTTCAATTGCTCACATACAAGACTGGTGCGAGTGTAGTGGTTCGCTCCGCGAACCATCCATGGACCGCGGAGCGGTCCACTACACATCCATGGATCGCAGAGCGGTCCACGACTCTATCTCGGATCGCGGAGCGGTCCACGACACTTGTCGTCGCCGCGTTTCTGGTCTACGTCGTTTGGTGGAATTTGGGGACACTCCATGCCAAATGGGCGCTGCCATCCGAATGGCGAACCATGGGTTATGCCCTGCGGTTGGATCAGCGGTGGGGAATGTATGCACCGGAGCCGACGGATTTTGATGGCTGGTATGTCATGGTCGCCCAGACAGCGGATGGTCGCGAAATTGATTTGTTTCGTGGCGGAACCAACGTGACGTGGGACAAGCCCGCCGATGTCGCCGGGATGTTTCCCAACTTTCGTTGGCGGAAGTTCCTGATGAAACTTGTGTCCCGCGGGACACCCAAAGTGCTTCGCGCCTCCTACGCAGAATACGTGGTCACGCAATGGAACAAATCGCATTCCCCGGATCAGCAAATCAAGCGTCTCGAGATCTACTTCTTCGTCGAACGGACCTTGCCGGAAAATGAAGTTACTTTGAATCGACGACGAGTCCACACGTATACCGCCGAGAAAGCATCTTCTCCTGAGAAAGCATCGCAGGTGTCGCCATGAAGCCAACTCAAATCACCTTGGCCTTGATTGCCTTAACCTTCATTGGTGTGGGCGGTTGGGGCCGTGGGTTGTTCAATCGGCAACCGGTCCAAGCCGTGAGTCCCACGGCCTCGGCTCAGCAGGAAGGCACCACAACCCAACGGGAATCGCCCGCTGATCGATCCCAACGTGATCCGCAGGCTGAAGTAAGCCAACCCAACGCAGGACGGACATCTTCGGATGTGGAGCAGACGACCAGCGAGGCCGATCAAACGTTCTTGCGCGAACTCCGGCGCGTCTTGCAGTCGGGTGCAGAAATCCCCCGCACGGGATCGGCGTTAGAAGCCGCGTATCGCGCCAGCACCTTTCCGCAACAGTACCATGGCTTTGTATTGAAGATTTACCAACCGGGTCAAAGCCCGTTCAAAGCTATCTCCACGCGCGACGATGCCTGGGGCGACATCCACAACGTGGTCGCGAAGTCGGCGAAGCATCCGCGACTGCCCCAGTTCAATCTAGCAGACGCCGCGCAATCACGACTGCAAATCGATTTTATCCGCGACGAACCCAAGCCCGTCAAAGTTCGACAACTTTCGCAAACGGCTATCGATGAGACACGGTTTGAGATGGGTGTCGATGGGATCATGGCCAGCGACGGCAAAAAGACCGTCTACTTCTTGCCCGGTGATGCCTATATTCACTCGCTGTTGACCGTCGAGCAGTTGCTGGACGTGATCTTGCGCTCGTTTCCCTCGCCTCGGGAATCCGTGGTGCATCTTAGTAGGTTTCAATCCGAAAGTTATGTTAGCTACGAAGATCGATGGTTGCGACTGTTTCGAGGCCACCCGATCCAACCACCGTTCCAAACCGATCAATTGCGACCAGCCGCCTTGGCAGGTTCCGACTTCTTGGTGCGAACCCAACTTCCGGACGGCCGTTTCCGATATTACTACGACGCGGCAAACGACTCTTACAAGGATCATCAACATCCGGAGCGCGATGTCGTCAACGATCCTTATTACAACGATCTACGGCACAGCGGAGGAGCGCTGTTGTTGCTACTGGACTTCATGGAGACGGGCGATCGAAGTCGCCTGGCAGCCGTCAAACGGGCCCATGAATATTTGGCTCAACATTTGGTTCGCTACGAAACTAACGAAGGAAAACCGGCCGCTTACGTCTATTACAACCGCAAGGGCAAGTTGGGGGGATGCGGCATTTACCTATACGTGCTCTCCGAGTATCGGCGATTGTCTGGTGATGAGTCGTTCGCGGAAATCGAGAGCTTGTTAGTGACGCACATGCTGTCCGAAATTCAGGACGATGGGGAGTTCATTTACTATCACGTTTATCTGGACGAACCAGTCGACCGGGAGCGAAATCGCGAACTGTTTTCTTTCTTTTATCCTGGGGAAGCGCTCTGTGGTCTGGTGGCTTACTACAAGAACTCGGCCAGTGCCGAGGAGAAATTGGTCTTACAAACAAAAATCAAATCGGCTCTCCGATTCCTGGTGGAAGATCGGCCGAGATTTTATGCCGATCAGTTCGCAGCCTTGCCGTCGGATTCCTGGCTGATGATGGCGATCAATGATCTGTGGGACGTTCCCGAGTTACGCTGGGACGGTGCGCGGGACTTTGTGTTTGCCGACGCGGAGCAAATGGTGACCCACATGTACCACGAGTCGGATTCGCTATATCCCGACTACTGTGGTTCGTTTTATTACGACTACGGTGACTTCCCCTTTGCGGACGGGGCCCGCGCGGAAGGCCTATTGGCGGGCTATCAGTTGGCGGTCAAAGTGGGGGACACGGTCAAAAGCGAACGATTTTTATCCGCCCTCAAGAAGCTGGCTTGGGCGACCTTGCATTTGACCAATACTCCTGCGTCGGTTTATTCGGTACCAAATCCCGAGATGACCTTGGGCGGGATTCGTTTCAAGCATACACGGCAGTGGTTTCGCGTCGACACGATCCAACACGTCGCCGGATTTTACTTGAAGTTTTTACCTGAATTGCGGCGACTTGAAGCGTCATCCCGCCCCATGGTGGGCGATTCAGTTGTTCCAAAGGAATGATCCAATCCGTCGGCCAACCGTTCCGGTGGAATGCCCGGCGGACTTGACCTACAATAGGTGCGAAACCGCGAAGCGATGGTGGGGCACGAAGCAGCCAACGGTGAGCCGGGGATTCGACGGGTTCGAAATCATAGTCGCGAGCCAAAATGAATGAAACCGAGATCCTCATAAGTGTCTTGCAAATCGAAGATGCTGCAGAGCGAGCAAAGTATCTTGATCAGGTATACCAAGGAGACCCTGTCAAGATCGCGGCCATCCAACGTATTTTGTCGTTGGAAAAAATCTTGGCCCAACCGAACTTGACGGCCGACAAGCGGTCGACGGACGGACACGCTGCCACGCAAGATTTCTCAGCCAAACAAAGTTTCGAAACCACGTCATCCTTCGAGGTCCAGCAAACTTATGGACCGTATCGCCTGATCGAGGAGATCGGTTTCGGCGGCATGGGATCGGTGTGGCGAGCCGAGCAATCGGAACCGATCCGTCGGGAAGTAGCGCTCAAGATTATCAAAGCGGGCATGGACACCAAGGCCGTCATTTCTCGATTCGAGAACGAGCGGCAAGCGCTGGCCATGATGGACCACCCCAACATCGCCAAAGTCCTCGACGCCGGCGTCACGCCAACTGGGCAACCGTTCTTTGTAATGGAATTGGTCAAGGGCTTGCCCCTTACCAAATTCGCCGACGAAGCCAAACTGACCACCAACGAACGGCTGGAGTTATTCGTTCTCATTTGCAATGCGATCCAACACGCCCATCAAAAAGGGATCGTGCATCGCGACTTGAAACCGGCCAATATTCTGGTTACGTCGATTGATGGTCGCCCCGTTCCTAAGGTCATCGACTTTGGTGTCGCCAAGGCAATTGGCGGTAACCTTCTAGATGAGTCTATTGAAACTCAGTTTGGTGCCGTGATTGGAACACTCGAGTACATGTCTCCCGAACAAGCCGGGTATTCCGGTGTGGACATCGACACTCGAGCCGACATTTATTCGCTGGGCGTTGTCCTTTATGAATTGCTGACCGGATTGCGACCGATCGATCGAGCGCGGCTTAAAGCCGCAGGAATCGGTGAAATGATTCGCGTGATCAAAGAAGACGAGCCCTCCAAGCCCAGCACTCGACTTTCAACCAACGAAGCGTTGCCTTCTTTGGCCGCCTCCCGAAGAATTGATCCCCGCAAATTGACCGCCTTGCTCAAGGGCGAACTCGATTGGGTGGTCATGAAGTGCCTGGAGAAGAGTCGCGATCGACGTTACGAAACCGCCAATGGTTTGGGCCGCGATATCCAGAGGTTTCTAGCAGGAGAAACCGTCGACGCAAGACCCGCTTCCGCAAGTTATCGACTGTCCAAATTTGTTCGAAGGAACATGGGACTGGTGATTGCGACAAGTTTGGTCACCTTGACACTTCTGGCCGGGATCTTGGGAACTAGTTTGGGGATGCTGGAGGCCAATCACCAGCGAAACCGTGCCGAAGAGAAAGCGGAAGAAGCCGACAAGGCGCGGATCGAAGAAACCCAACAGCGAGTGCTTGCACAAACGGCCAATCAACAAGCACTCGATGCGCTCCAAACGTTTACTTCCGATTTGATGGAAGATTTGCTGGGAAGTCGCACCGAGATTAACGCGGTGGAACGCAAAGTACTGATCGACGCCCTGAAACAATGGGAGACGTTTGCGAATTCCAAGGGCGATTCGATCGAGGCTCAAAAGATGCGAGCCCAAGGCGCCAACAACTTGGCGATCATTCAATTTCGACTGGGGATGATTCAACAAGCGGTCGACAGTGATCAACAAGCGGTCAACATCTGGAAAAGCTTGTTCGACAACCATCCAAACAATAGAGAATTTCAAAAGCGATTAGCGATCAATTCCCACAACCTGGGAGGAAGTTTGAGGGAAAGCGGGCGGCGAGCCGACGCGGCAGTGAATTTTCAAAACGCTGTTCAGCTATTTACGTCTCTTAGTGATCATGACCCAACGGATATCGACGCTCGCAGCCGACTGGCGCGCGCTTGGATCAGCGTCGGCAATGTCCGACGCGATCTGGGAAACTACGACGATAGTGTCGCCGCTTACTCCCAGGCATTGAAAGTTCAACAAGAACTGATTGACCGTGACCCGGACAATGACTCACTGCGAGAATCCAAAGCCGGTTGTCTGTGGGCCCTGGCGACGGTCTCCTTTCAACAAAGACAGAACGACAAAACCAGCACCTACTATCAGCAAGCCATCACGGAATTTGAATCGTTGGCTGCCAAGAATCCCAACGATAAAGAGCGAGCGTTTGAACTGGCGAGATTAAATAGCGAGTATGGCGTCACGTTGTCGGATTTCCAGCAAGACCAAGAGAGCATCATCTACCTGGAGAAAGCGTTGGAGATCCATCGAGACTTGGTCACCGAGTTTCCCTCGATCGAAAGTTACTCTTATGAATTGGCCCGAACTTTGCGCAATAGCGCCAATACACTTCGATATTTGAAACGGTTGGATGAATCCAAGGCCTGCATCGAGCAATCCATCGAGGTATTTACCCGCCTAACACAGAAGAACGATTCCGTCTTGAAGTATCACTCTGGTTTGGGGCTCAGTTTCCGGATTCTGGCGGAACTGCAATACGACCAAGGACGGACCGACGAATCACTGGTTTCACTAAATCGATCGATCGAGACGCTGATGAAGACCTACCAACGAGACACGACCCACACGCCGGTTCAAATTCAACTTGCCAAAGGCTATCAAGTGCGGGCCGAGTTATTAAACAAACTGCAGCGGTTTACCGAAGCAGTAACCGATTGGGAGGAAGCTCTGAAGTTCTGTCGAGAACCAGATCGCACCGAGTTCAAGATCCAGCAGGCGTATTCCTTGCTGTGGTCCGGAGCAACCGACGACGCTTTGAACAAGGCGAATGCCCTTTCGCAGGAACCGTCGCTTAGCCAGTATCACCATGTTGGCCTGAGTAAAGTCTTTGCAGCGGCTAGTGTCAAAGTCCCGGACCGAACCGAGGAATTTATGTCCCAGGCTCGTGCGTCACTCAAGCAAGCGATTCAACTGGGCTTCGACCGGCTCGATCAATTGCAGAACGAGCAGGACCTGCGTCCGCTACTGTCGGAGCCTTTTTTTAAGGAACTGGCTGAATCACAACGAACTTCAAACACGAACAACGACTAGGCTCTGTCCCCCAAGGGAACTGACCCTTGGGAGGGTATGTAAGAATTTTGCACAAAAAGGCATGACCGGAGAGCGTGAGACCCCTTGGGGGACAGAGCCTCGTGCGTTGTTAAACTTTCACGTACAAGTACGGGCTCGCCAGAGCGGGGTGCCACGTAGAAATATCCGTGTTGTTGGAAACGCCGCTACCCGAATTCCTGACTTTGATAAAACACAAGTCGGATCCGAGGCTTACAACCGCGATGGTCTATGGGTTCGTTGCAGCCCCGGAGACATCGACGCTCCAAGCAATCGAACGCTGGTGAGCACAACTCTCTGAACCGCCGTCGTCCATCCCCTTACAATTGCGATCCAACGGCCAACCGTGGCCCTCGATCCACCGCTCGATCCATGCACTGGGCGACGATTTTGGCTCGCAGAAGGGCATCGTTCGACCAGCGGTACCGATTTAAGGTTGCCGCGCTGACTATTTCTTTTCGCACATAGCCTTGAGGCGGTTAAGAGCTTCTGCCCAGGCGTTGCGGAGGCCGTCGGATTCGTCGCGAGTTTGAATGCGTGATGTCATCACGTTCATCAAACATTTGCCTTTGGCGTCTTGGAACATCACGTCGACCAACATCGGTGCGGTACAGCCCGGATGTTCCCAGGTGAAGCGAAGGTCTTTGTCCGCTCGCACACGGGTGAACGTCCCTTTGCAGCCGGCTTGGCAGGAGAACTCGCCGCCTTCCTTGACCACTTGTTTGCCACCATCCCCAAACATCTCGGCAAACTTCTTGGCATTGGTCCAGGTTTGGTACACGGTGGCCACTGGAGCAGCGATCGACTTCGTGACGCAAATCGAATAGCCTTCGGGTAGACCGTCTTTCTTCTTGACGCCTTTGTGCCCTTCGTATTCCACGGCAATGGTGGTGGCCCACCAAGCGTCAGACATTTCCTCGCTAATGCGTTTTGCGGTATCACGTCGGCCTAGCTTGAGGGCATCGGCGGCATCCAGTTCCTTGAACCACTGCTTGAGTGTCTTGCCGGTCGCCTTCTTGCAATCGACATCGGTCACAGGATGATCAGGTTGGTTGGTAACTTTCATGGCTGGTCCTGATAAATGCGTGGGTTGGCCCCGGTAAAGAAACTTATTGTACATCAATCAGTTTGACTGCTAGAACCCCAACCACGAGGACGCGCTGACCGCAACCCGCGCGCAGACCCCCACGAGCTTGTCTCGAGGGTGAATCAGTTTGGCAGTTAACCCCAACCACGAGGACGCGCTGACCGCAACCCGCGCGCAGACCCCACGAGCTTGTCTCGTGGGTGAATCAGTTTGACAGCTAGAGCCGACGTTCTTACTGCTGATTCCGAATCGTTACATCTCAAATGTGAAGGTCATTGGGTTCGACGGCAACTGCTGTGGCAGCCGGACGTTGGCGATCCGTTTCGCGAACATCTTTTTAAACCACCATCACAGGATCGCCCGTGTTCCAGTCAATCGCTCTGTCTCTAGGTTTGTTTTTGGCTTTGGTGCCGATAAGCTTCGCCCAAGAGACGATTCCCCGAGTGGGCTTGCTTGATCCGTTTGCCAAAACGATTCGTCCAATGTTGGATCGTTATTGCGGCGACTGTCACGCGCACGAAGGCAAGACCTCCGAGTTCCTTTGGCCACAGACGGACCAGGATGCTCGCAAACTTCGCAATAGCTTCGCAGCCGTACACGAACAGATGGGTAACGGCAACATGCCTCCTCCAGATTCGCCTCAACCAACCGCACGCGAGCGAAAACAGATCCTGGACTGGATCGACCAAACCTTCCAAATACAACCTGCAGACTTGGATCGACTCTCTACCTATGTCATCGAAACGTTTCAAGACTCGCGGGGTCAACTGTGGTTTGGAACGATTACCGACGGCGCGGCTCGTTACGATGGCAAGTCGTTGACTTGGCTGTCGACCAGGAATGGCTTGGGCGGAGATACCGTGGTCAGTATCGCGGAAGATCAAGCCGGTAACTTATGGTTCGGAACTGAAGGAGGCGTCACCAAGTACGATGGGAGCTCGTTCCAAACCTATTCGAATGCAGAGGGCTTGCCAGGGAACCGCTGTTATGTTCTCGCGGATCGCTCCGGAAAAATTTGGGTCGGCACCGAACACGGCGTGTTTCGCTGGCAAGACGACAAGTTCTCAAAATTCGCAATTCCTGACCCCAAGATTCAAGAGCGGTCCTGGAAGGTTGCGTACGGCAAGGTCTGGAGTTTAATGCAAGACCGGCAAGGGAACATTTGGTTCGGGCGCGACGGTCTGGGAGCAACCCGCTTCGATGGCCAATCCTTCGTTCACTTCACAACCAACGAAGGACTATGCAGCAATATTGTTAGCCACATCGTTGAAGACATCGACGGTCATATTTGGTTGGGTTGTTTATCCGATGGCCAGAAACAGGATGGTGACCAAGGCGGCTTGGTGCGTTTTGATGGCCAGACGTTCACGAAATTTCCCGAAACCAAAGGCTTGTTCGATACCGATATTTACACCATCTACGTCACTCGTTCGGGTGACGTTTGGATCGGAGCCACGGGGGTTGGTGCTTATCGATACTCGGGCGGTACCTTTACTTTGTACGATCAAACGGACCGGCCTTATTGGACTCGCTATTTCGGCGTGCAGAGCATGCTGGAAGATCGCGACGGAAACCTGTGGTTTGGATTTTCGGGCGGGTTGTTTCGCTTCGACGGGCAGGCGCTTCGCCATGTTGGCCGGACGGCATTGTCGCGAGGATCGGCGATCGAAAAAGAGAATTGAAGCGCCAAGCGGGGCGGCGACGAGCTCCGAATGACCACCCGGACAGCGAAGCATCGCCACGGCGTGGGTTTTTAATTTAAACAGCAAATGAACAAGGACGCGGAAGAAATTCTTCCGCGTCCTTGGTAAGTTCGTCAGCTGGTTAATTGACCTTGGGCTGGTTAGTCCAAGAAGCCGACCAGATCTTGGCTGCGACTTGGTTGTTGCAGCTTGCGAACGGCCTTGGCTTCGATTTGCCGAATGCGTTCGCGGGTCACCTTGAAGATGTGGCCTACTTCTTCCAGGGTGTAGCTGTAGCCATCACCCAAGCCGTAACGCAGCTTGATGATCTCACGCTCGCGATAGGACAGGCTCTTCAAGACCCGATCGATACGACCGCGGAGCATTTCCTGAGCCGCATTGGTTGCCGGAGGGAGGACCGAACCATCGGGCAGCAAATCGCCAAATTGGCTGTCTTCGCTGTTGCCTACCGGACGATCCAAACTGATGGGATAGCGATTCATGGCCAGTACGCGACGAGCTTCATCGACAGTGACTTCGGCCCGACGAGCAACTTCTTCGATCGAAGGCTCGCGTCCCAGTTCTTGCAACAACTTCCGCGACACGGCCCGAACTCGCGACATGGTTTCCACCATGTGAACGGGAATCCGGATCGTCCGACTTTGGTCGGCGACCGCGCGGGTGATGGCTTGGCGAATCCACCAAGTCGCATAGGTGCAGAACTTGAAACCGCGGCGGTATTCGAACTTATCGACGGCTCGCATTAACCCGGCATTACCTTCTTGGATCAAGTCCAAAAAGCTCAAGCCTCGGTTGCGATATTTCTTGGCGATCGACACGACCAACCGCAAGTTGCCTTCGGACAATTCTCGCTTGGCCTGTTGGTATTCGCTGTAAACTTCGCGGATGTAAGCGATCCGGCTATTGAGGCTGGTCACCGTCTCCTGCATCGTCAACATGATGTTGCGGTACTCGCGGAGCTGTGGCAAACGCTCCGCAACCGGGCGACGGTCCTTCTTCGATTGGCGAATCTTTGCGACCAACTCGTTCACGCGTTTGGCGAACTGTTCGATCGGTCCGATCATGCTTTCGACGCGTTGGGTTCGGAGCCCTAGTTCTTCGATCAAGCGGACGGCTCGGCGGCGTCGACGCGACAACGATCGCCACGCTTGTCGGCGCTTGGCTTCCGGCTGACGGCGGTTCAACGCGGTAATGAAATCGTGTCGGTTCTTTTTCAAGAGGATTTCGATGGTCTTCAAGTTCCTAGGCAAGCGGCCCAAGATCTGGTCCTTCTCCAACCGATCCGTCACCGAGACCTGGATCGTTCGGTCAAACGGCAATTCACCTTCATGAACCCGCTTGAGAATGGTGTACGCCGATTGGATCACAAAGTCGTTTTCCAACAATCGGGTCCGAAATTGCCGGCGGGATACTTCGATCCGCTTGGCAAGGGTGATTTCTTGTTGACGCGTCAGCAAGGGAATCTCACCCATTTGCGTCAAGTACATTCGCACCGGGTCATCCGACCAAGTTTCGTCGTCCTCAAATCCTTCCAACAGCTTGTCTGGATTGACGTACGCCAACTCTTCGGCCGGAGTGTTATCCTCGGCCGCAAGTTCCGTGTCATCCACATCGACATCGGCGACACTGTCATCAAAAGGAGTGACGTCGATGCGAATTCGTGTTCCGTCGTCTTCAAATTCGTCCAACAACGTATCGTACAAGTTCGGTACTCCTAAAAATTATCTTGCCAAGAGCGCGAGTTTCCAAACACTCGCGAGCCCAGCTCCCGTCTTTTTGTTCTTGCTATCCACACCCATTACCGCTCCGCCCCTCTCCGTGCTTTGGTTTCACTGCGGCAACCAAAGTCGTCGCGGAGTCCAACGCATGTCGGCACAACTATCGCTAAGCTTATCACACAATTAGCAATTGATTGGCGGTTCGCAACTTTTGGAAAAAAATTACGACTGCGTTAGCTTTGCCGAATACCAACATCTGGAGGGGGTGGGTAATTATTGCCAGTTCTCTGTTGACCTAACCACAATGATTCAACGCCTAGTAAATGACCAGTGCCAAATCATCAGAAATCCACATCACATGCCGTCCCTGACACTACGCTCCGACTCAAACGGAAGTTCGCACAAAATGGGTTAAATTTTCCATCCGAATTCCTGTTGCTTGCCTCAAACAACTTGGTCGCCTTAGCTCATGGCTCAAAAGCCAGTGTCACGCACCTCTGTCACGCACCTCTGTCACGCACCTCTGCTTCTCGGCTTCGTCCTCCGTTATTGGCACGCCTACCAAAGGGTCTCCCCTTGTTGGACAATGCTTGGGACCAAGCTTACCCGTCAACTTTGCACGCAAGCTCAACGAACCTAGCCAAAATCAGACATTGGTACCCAGCATCGAAAATTCAGCCAACTTCCCCCAATCGACGAGGCTCCGTCTCAAAAGGAGGCTGATCCTCTTCGGTCATGCCTTATTGTCCGAAATTTTCACATGCCATCCCAAGGGTTAGACCCCTTTTGGGACAGAGCCTAAAATTGCCCGTGGCCGACCTTGCCAATAGGCCCAAATTTTAAATGATTGTTTCGTGCCAAACCAAAATGACGCCGCAGGAAGAACAAGTGGGGTGTTCCGGCCCCCAAGCAAGCACTCGTTGGCGACCGAGTGGTGTTCTTGATGCGAACAAGCGTTGGGTGTCATTTTAGCAAGTGAAATCTCATTATCCAGCCGTTAAGACGGAGGGAATGGGCGAGTTCCATTGAAATCGCAACTCGACCAACTTGACACTTGGTATGCCAGCACTTCGCTGTTACTTAGGCGTGGCCAAACGAACCCTGTAAACGATTTGCGGATCGAGTAAACTAATTGCCATGAGCCAATACCAACTGCCCTGCGAAAACTGCGGCCAAACAATCCCGATTTCGGTCACCATGGCGGGCCGCGCGGTGGCGTGCCCCCATTGTGGCCACGAAACGAAAGCGCCGAAGTTGGGGGCGATTCGCGCCCTTCCACCCATCGCCGCAACAGTTCCTCAAGTTCGATCCAAGGCGGTTTGGGGGCCGGAAAGCGGCATCCTGTTCGCCACCGGTTTTCTACTGCTGATCGTTGGTGTTGCTGGCTTGGCGATGTCGTACAACAGTTACCGCACTCCTACGGCCGAGTTGGCTCGGTTGGCCAACCAGTTCGAAGACGGAAAATTTCCCGATTTCGGCGATTTTAGTCGCTTCGAAGCCGTCACCTCGCAGCTGTCCGTGGATCAACTGTGGAACGAATGGCGTGAAGGCTTAAAATCCAACTTGGGTGAATGGAAACCTTTCCGGACGCGAGTACTCTTGAACGAAGTCGAAGAGATCGAACGCTATCTCCTCGCCTTTGGGATCGTGACGGGCGCGGGCCTGTTGCTGAGCATTTCCAGCTTTCTCTTCATGCGGAAGTCGGCTGTTCAAAAGCGGTAATTCTCTGGTAGCTTATCCGCCGAACAGCCGTCGTACGGCCAGTGGGCAATGGCACTGAGCGTCTGAACCTCGAGTTCGTGTGGCAAATTGCCAATCAAGGCATGCCCTTTTGACATTTTCTGCGGAGTTTTTAGCAAATGCCCAGCTGCGTGTTGGCCTATTCTGGTGGTTTGGATACTTCGGTGATCCTCGGTTGGCTGATGGACAAGGGCTATGAAGTCCATGCGGTCTATGTCGACTTGGGACAACCCTGCGAGGATCGCGCCGCCATCCTAAAAAAGGCCCATGACATCGGCGCCGCCTCGGCACAAATCGTCGACGCTCGCGAAGAGATGGTCCGCGACTTTGCGTTTCCCTGTCTGCAATGGCAGGCCAAATACGAAGGCATTTATTTGCTGGGCACCAGTATCGCTCGGCCAATTATCTCCAAGGTCTGCTTGCAAGTCGCCCGTGAAGTCCACGCCGACGCCTACGCGCACGGGGCCACCGGCAAAGGCAACGATCAATGCCGCTTTCAATTGGCCGCCGAAGCGTTGAATCCCGACGTCAAACTGATCGCTCCGTGGCGGATGCCCGAGTTCCGTAAGGCCTTTCCTGGCCGCACCGAAATGATTGCCTACTGCGCCGCCAAAAACATCCCCGTGAAGGCGTCCGTTTCCAAACCCTACAGCAGTGACGAAAACTGCTTGCACATCAGTTATGAAGCCGGCTCGCTCGAAGATCTGACCAAAAATGGCGTCGAAACCGTCGAGTTCGGCATGGGTGTTTCGCCCCAAGCGGCTCCCGATCAAGCCGAAAAAGTCACGATCGATTTCCAATCCGGCGTTCCGGTCGCCGTCAACGGCCAAACCCTCTCGCCATTGCAAATCG
The DNA here is from genome assembly GCA_041741535.1 of Pirellulaceae bacterium. Lineage (GTDB taxonomy): Bacteria > Planctomycetota > Planctomycetia > Pirellulales > Pirellulaceae > M30B19. The sequence continues at coordinate 72,703 of JBGSJV010000066.1, read as the reverse complement.
TACAAACCCTGAACCAAATTGGCGGGCGGAACGGGGTGGGTCGCATCGACATGGTCGAGAATCGCTTCGTAGGCATGAAGAGCCGCGGCGTCTACGAGGCTCCGGGCATGACCCTACTCTACGACGCTCACCGCTACGTCGAACAATTGACGATGGACCGCGACTTGATGCACCTCCGCGATCAGCTGTCTCCGGTCGTCGCCGAAATGGTCTACTACGGATTCTGGTACGCCGCCAAGATGGACGCGTTGCTGGCGTTTATCCACCAAGCCCAAAAAGTCGTTACCGGCTCCGTCACGTTGCAACTGTACAAAGGCAACGTGATTCTGGATTCACGGCACAGCCCCAACAGCTTGTACGATGAAGGCATCGCGACCATGGAAGGTGGCGGCTCGTACAATCAAGACGATGCCGAAGGCTTCCTGCGCATCCAAGGCTTGCCCGTTCGAGTCCAAGGCCGGGTCACGCCTCGAAAGTACTAGGCGTTGCCCAAAACGCGGTTTGACCCTCTCTGGTCATGTCTGTTTTGTCCAAGTTGTTGCCTGCTCTCGAAACGGTCTGCCCCTGGCCTAACACGTTTTGGGAAAAAGCCTGTTGCGGACCCGCTGAAAACCTGACGGCTACCCAATCCCCAAACGCCAAACGCGATGTGGCGCTGACTTCGATGCGGCCGGGTCACACGAACTAGCCAGCTCACCCGTCCACGGTTGGTGCGGATTCAACATCCGCGCCAGCGGACGCTTGCGGGCTTCATACCAGACGCCCGCGCGCGACAAACACCCGCTCCACGGACCCAACGACTCGGCGTGATTCTGGGTGGGCTGCCATAGGGTCTCCCGCCCTTCCGCATCTACTTCAGCAATCAGGTATTCGAACCGGTCGCGAGTCACTCCCTGAAGCGACAAGTCCAAAACTGGTTTGGGATCAGCATCCAATTGCACGACGACAAACTCGGTCGCGTTTTCCACCTGATCTTGAATCGCCACCAGACACAGCGGCGCGGCCAAAGATCGCGACGCGGGACGACTCACAATCGCCGCGTGTTCCGGATGACGCTGCAACTCGTGCAGGGCCGCCGCCGAACTATCGGTGGCCACTCGTTGGGCATCTGGCAAATGTTGGTCCAGCCAATGCCGACATTGCTCCAAGGCCTGCTGTTTGCTCGAGACCACGAGAATCGAGTCCAACGTACCCCAACTGACCAAACAATGCTCGATCGCGACAACCATCGATGCGGAAATACACAGCTGAGCCGTCGGCCGAATCGGAACTGCTGACAACTCGCGAGCGTCCACAGGACCGGCAGACGACAAAGCTGATAGACGCCGTACGATGGCCACCACCGAATCACTGACCAACCCGCTGCTGGTGTTGAACAGAGGCACCAGCCCACAACGAGCCTGGCGGGTCTCAATCGCGGCGAACACTTGGTCGATCGTGTCGCAAGGCAGATGCAGCGCACCGTCCGGCTGGACCGTTTGGGCTGCCAGATGACTATACGTGTGAGCAGGGCCCAAAAACGCAACACTGATATCGGTCACTATGAAAACACTTTCCCAGTTCCGCGTTTACAAATCGGTGAAGCCCCAACCCGCGTCGTTCTCGGTGGCGTCTTCACCCGTATCTTGATCGATCAATAGCAACATCGAATACGCCGTGTCGATCTCCTGTGGAGACCATTGCCCTGCTGCCCGTGCCTTTTCTTGCCATGTGGCATGTTCCAGATAATGCAATCGTTCGCGTACCGACTGAACAAAATCGCTTTGCTGCAATTCCAAGTATAACAAGTTGACATGCAGCTGGCGCCACAAATACACGCCGTGGGGCTCGGACCACGTTTCTATTTGGTTCGACACGTTCAACGGTGACGGCAATTCTCGACGTAGATCAAACGACGCGCCCGACTCCAATTCCACGCGATGCACCCAACCATAGTTGTGGCGAGGGACTCGACCGAACATCGGAAAGTTGGGATCAAGTCCCAATTGGCAAACGACCGGATACAGCGAGTGAGGAAACTTGACCCACTTCGCCAACAGGGACGCGTGCGACAAGTTCCACCACACCATTAACGAAAACAGGATCACGACCAACCACTCGACCGCGGTCGCGCTCGCACGACTGGAACTTGGTAGCCGCTCCTCCAACTCCCGAGCTTGATCGCGCCGGTCGCGCCAAAGATTGCTCCATCCGCCCGACGGACCCCACGGCCACGCGCAGAACAACAACCAACCCGCCGCGCAAATCGCCGAAAACGTACCAATCGTCAACGTGGCTGCGATTCCCAAATGCATCAACAAGAAAAAGTAAGTCGTAGCCCGTCGTGTCCAACCAAACAGGCCGGGGCAAAAGACCAACAACGGACACAACAACTCCATCACCAACACGCTCCACGTCACGAGCCGCAACAACCATGGCTGCGTCAACCACTGCGTCGCTAATGGCTTCGTGATAAAACTCCATTGCAGAGCACTTTCGACGGCCGAACCCGTCCACCAATCCGCGTTCCATTTCTCCAATGCCGAGTACCAATAGATCGTGATCAGTTGCAATAGGATCGCCGCTGTCGCCCAATTGCAGATCGCGTGGCTGCGGGCCGGCAGTTGCCCGTTGAGCAACTGGCTCTGGTACCTTTGCGACTGGGTCTGATTGATCCGCTTGCGCCAAAACCCCTGCCGAGGAAACCACCACGCATCCAAACTGAACACCGCCCCCGCCGGCAAAAACAACATCCAAAACAAAAACAATCGCTCCAGCGAATCGGCGCCGGAGTTGAACAGCGGCATGCGATGTTGCACCGAAACCACGACGATCCACAACAACACGTTGGACGTCTTGGTAAACAATCCAAGCCCAAACAAAATGGCACTGGCGATTCCGATTCCAATCACCATGTCAAACCAGAATCGACCGCCCAAGAAATCCGTCATCCGTTGCCACGGTTCGTGCCAAGCATGAAACACCGGCACCGGCGGCCTGTGGTCGGGCTCCGCTGCCGTTGGCACCGGCGCCACGTGCTGGACATGCATCAACGTCAAGTTGGTCTGCTCCGCGATTTGGTCCAACCACAACAAGGACCAATGCCAAGGCGACCACACCGATCGTGACTCGCGATTGGAGAATAACGAGCGATCTTCTGCGGCCCGCGCGTCGACGTCCTGTTCCTCGATGCCCTGCTCCTCGATGCCCTGCTGGTCGACGACCGACTTCGCGGACGAGGCCTCCGACGGGTACAAGTAGTCTCGGACCTGGACTCGCCCCACCAGTCCCCAAATCACAATCAATGCCAAGAGCAGGCGAAAGATCGCCAGGACCTCCAAATCAATCGCAAACGCATTGCGAAACCTGGTCAAGCTCGCCTGCATCATGTCCGCGATTTCCGAATGTCGGTCGGAGTCGGGTCCACCCGCAAACTAAACTTGGTGCTCCAGCGGCCTTGCGCGTCGCCCGAAACGATCCAATGTGGCATCACCGCCAAGTATGGCGCGGTGCTCGACGGTGTCGTCGGCGTCGTGCTCGACGTTGTGCTCGTGCTCGAAGTGGTGCTCGGGCCCTGTACTAACGTGCGTGAATGTGGCGTGGGACTGACAACCAAGCGACAAACACTCGGCGTTTTCAGTTGCAGGTCGATCCCCGACCAAACATCGCACAAGCCGACCCCCGACGATTGAGGCAGATACAAAGGTCGTTGGCACGAACCCAGCCGATGCCCGGCCAAGTCGTGTACAAAGCGATTGGTGACATCCGAGCCAATTCCCGCCCAATGCCACAGCGAACCAAAATTCAACAACACGCCTTCCGGCAAACCTTCAATCAAGTACGTGATCTCCAATTCGTCGCTACAATCCAGCATGGTCAGTGCTTTGGAAACTCGTAGCGGAAGGTCATGGACCGTGGCCTGTTGTTGCAGGAGAATTTGCATGCGGCCCTGGCCCTGACGCAATTTTCCGTGATAGCTTCGATTGGCAAAGCTATGGTCCGCTCGGTTCAAGAAGTCTTGCACTTCGCCCGATTGAATCTGCGGGTACCAGAAGTACTCGAGAAAACTCGGCAGTCCACTGGCCAGCACATTTTGACCGACGGACCGCGCATCGAGCCCGAACAATTGTCCCCCGGCGGCCGGGGCCAACCACGCCATCAGTTGTGAATTCGCCAACCGAACTTCGGCCTCGCCGTCGCCATCAAAATCGTACAGCAACGCGTCGACCGTTTCGGCAGCTCGCCCCGAGAACTCATCCAGTAAGTTGTCCGCCTCGATCAAGTTCCGACGGATCGACTGTTGAACGTCGGCCGACATGTCGTCGTTCCACGCCGACGCACCATCGGAACTCTTCTGGGCTCCCGCATGGAACGCGGCCGAATCGACCGGCGGTTCGGCGGACGGCAGGGCTCCGCTGTGATAGCTGGCACAGTACAAGTGCCATTTGGCCTGGGCCAGGGTCGGCTCGTCATGCCCATCGCGCTGGAGAGTTTGCAAGCGGCGAGTCAGGAATTGCCAGCGATGCTGTAACTGAGCCACCGCGCTACGAGGCCCTGTAGCATTGGAAACCGGCTGTCGATCAAGTCCCACCATCATTACATTCCTCCATGGCATTCCCCTGCTACATCGGCCGTGGCCTAGCTAACTCCTGATCGGATTGCCGATTGTAGGTGTCATGCCTGTTCCGATTGCTATTGCAATTGAATCGATTCGGCTTGAGAATACCGCCCACACGGAGGAAACCATGGGTCTCAAGAGTCAAATTAGGAAACTGTTTCGGCCTGCGGGGTCTGAGCGGGCTGGCGCGGGAGCAGGAATCACGGCAACGGCCTCGCAACCGCACGATGGTCCGGATCTGGCGGCGGCCATCGCGGCAAAATATCCCGATATTCCCGAGAGCTATCGCGACACGTACCTGGCCGTCAAGTCACTGACCATGACGTCGCCCGAACGCATCTTTGGTCTATGCCAAGCCGTGGATCATCTTCTCAAGGTGAACGTGCCAGGCGACTTTGTCGAATGTGGCGTGTGGCGGGGAGGCAGCTCCGTGGCCATGATCCGCAGTCTCCTGCATCAACAGGTATGTGACCGCGACCTGTGGCTCTACGACACCTTTGAAGGCATGAGTTCCCCAACCGACCACGACGTCGATTGTTTCGGGAACCCCGCCGAAAACCTGCTCGAGCGCGATCGACAAGACCGCGAGGCGCCAACCTCCGTCTGGTGTGAAGCGTCCTTGGACGACGTTCGCCACAATGTGAGCGGCTGCGGTTACCCGTCCGCGAAAGTGCACTATGTCGTGGGAAAAGTCGAGGACACGATCCCTCAGCAAATCCCCGAACGAATCGCGTTGCTGCGGCTCGATACCGACTGGTTCGAATCCACGTGGCATGAACTGGTTCACTTGTACCCGCGTCTGGTACCGGGTGGCATTTTGATCATCGATGATTACGGCCACTGGCAAGGTTGTCGTCAGGCCGTTGATCAGTATCTCGCGGCCCACGCGCCGGACTTGTTCTTGCATCGCCTGGATTACACCGGACGCTTGGCGGTGAAGCCGTCTCCTGTGCAGGGGCGTTTGGCTTGAGTGACGCGAACGCAGAAAATCGCCAGTTGTTGAATGTGGGTTGCGGCCGACATTTTCATCCCTCGTGGCGCAACATCGATGTCGTGAGTTACGACCCGCAGGTCGAAGCGCACGATCTGCGCTTGGGTTTGCCCGCCTCGTCGAACCAATACCACATGGTTTATCACTCGCATGTGTTGGAGCATCTGACTCCGGCGGAAGGGCAACGCTTGATCGAGGAGTGTTTTCGCGTGCTCCAACCGGGCGGCGTGTTGCGCATCGTTGTTCCCGATCTCGAACAAATCACGCGTGGCTATTTGTCGGCCCTGGAACAAGCCTGGACCAGCACCGCGGAACCCCTGTCGGACGCCGAACGTGAACTGCGAATGGCCAAATACGAATGGATGAAATTGGAACTGTTGGATCAGTTGGTCCGACAAACTTCCGGCGGACTCATGGGGCCGACCATGCAGTCGGCCAAAGGCGAATTGGCGGCATTCATCGATCAACGTTTGGGCCGCGAAGTTTCTTATGCGCAAGCTCCGCCAGTTGCTGCGAATCCGACCGGCCCGCCGACCGCGACAATTCAACGTCCAACCGCGCGCGAGCGTTGGGCAAAGAAACTCCTCAAGTGGGTCTGGGGCCCCGACGCCTGGAAGTCGTTACAAGTGGGACAGTTCTTGGACAGCGGCGAAGTCCATCGTTGGATGTACGATCGACACAGCCTGCGCGAATTGACCAAGCGCTGCCACTTGATCGACTTTTGTGTGCGCACCGCCACCGACAGCTACTTGCCCGGCTTCCGCGATTATCATTTGGACGAAGTCGGCGGCGCTGTGCGCAAACCGGATTCGATCTTCGTCGAGTGTCGCAAACCCCAATAACGGCCTTGGCTCATCACATGGAACTTGGTCGTGGGAAGAAGTGCACTGGGGACTTGAGTCACGCGTGACCTTTGTCTGCGGCGTCCAAGTCCTCGCGGCCTCGAGTATTTCGACCTCGCACGGATCAATCGAAGGCACTCGGCGGATCCTGGAAGCTCGTATCCATTTGGGGGACGGCGTTAGGCTCTGGAACAAAACTCATGTCGCAGGAAGTTTCACCGCTGGACCTCGAATTTCAAGTAAACCTTGCCCTGGAAGCGCTCCGGGCCCGAAACGATGTGTACTTGATAGCCGTTGTTGGGATTCCTGGAAGTGGCAAGTCGACCTTGTGTGCAGCGCTCGCCCAGCATCTGCCGGCGGCTCGGGTCTTGCCAATGGACGGTTACCATGTGCCGCGTAGTGAACTGTCGCCCGCCGACATGCGACGTCGCGGCGCTCCGCATACCTTTGATGAGCGGCAACTGCGAGCCGACCTCCAAGCCTTGCGGCGAAATCACGCGGGGAGTTTTCCGGCCTTTGATCACGCAAAGAAAGACCCCGAGCCCCACGCCATCCACGTGACTCGGGACCACGCACCGATCTTGATCGAGGGGAACTATCTGTTGTTGCGCTCGTGGGGGCTTGAAGACCTGTTTGATTTCAAGATCTTCGTTGCCTGCGACATCCAGCTTGCAATGGCCCGAGTGCAAAGCCGCTTGGTGGATTGCCGAATCGTGCCATCGGTGGAAGCCGCGATTCAACACGTTCAAACCAACGATCTCCTCAACGCGCATCTCATCCTCCAAGACAACACCCGCACCCGCGTCGATCTCATCGTGTCTCAAGGTTAGTCCGAACCATAAAACCACCGCCCCGATTGTTCCCTACGGGCTCGTTCCCCTCACCGAGACCGCGACGACTCACGCCCACAAGCCCGCACAACTTGCACCCAAGCCCAAACCCCGCCACGCACCGCCCCCGACCGGTTCATCCGGTCGGAGCGGAAGCTTTGAGGTTAGAGGAGACGCCCCGCGCGAGAAGCGGTCGAGGCACAGATCTGGTTAGCAAACCAACTCTACCGAGACCGCAACGGTTAACGCCCACAGGCCCGGACCGTCCGTGCCCAAACTCAAACCCCGCCTCAGCACCGCCCCCGACCGGTTGATCCGGTCGGAGCGGAAGTTTTGAGGTTAGAAAGACGCGCCGCGCGAGAAGCGGTCGAGGAACAGACTTGTTTAGCAAACCCACCCCGCCGAGACCACAACGGTTCACGCTCCCAAGCCCGCACGACTTGCACCCAAGCCCAAACCCCGCTCACGGATCGCCCCCGACGGGCTCGTTCCCGTGGGAGCGCAAGTTTGAAAGCTGGAACGAACCCCACGCGCACGAAGCGGTCGAGCGACAAACTTGTTTAGCAACCAACCCTCACTGAGACCGCAACGGTTCACACTCCCAAGCCCGGTTGCTCCGTACCCAGGATCAATACCGATTGGCCTACTTGCAGAAGTGTCTGAAGCGAATCCGATCCTACGGCCTAAGACACCGGTGCCGTGTCGTTGCTGTTAGTGGTGAATCCGCGTCCCACTGGCATAAAACCAAGTGGCGACGTGCTGTACCCAGGGCCAAAACGACGACGACAATTCAGGCGAACACAAAGAGCCACTTCAAGCACGACAACAATTCGACCAACAACACTTCGTTGTCATGACAGTACGACGTGCCACGACAATTCGGCCAAGTCATACGCATTGAGCGAAGTTACGACGACAATTCGGCCAACGACTGATCGCTCCAGTTGTTCGGTTGCCAAAGTTGCTCCGGAATTCACAACAATTCGGTCAACACGCTTCAAACCACCCCAAAATCTCTACAGTCACAATTCGGCCAAAAATACGACCACAATTCGGCCCGTAACACAACGCAACGACCAAGATTCGGCCAACGGCTCTTAATTAAATTTAACACTTACTTTTCGCGCAACTAACTGATTGATTGCGGGGTGCTCGCGGTACCGTTCTTCAACAATCAGATGCTCCAAAGCTTTGAAAGTTACTAGAGCTTCAAGATCACTTTCTGTCAACGTCGTACCACTGACATCGAGAGCCCTCAATTTCGGCATACCAGACGAACCAAACAAACTCTCTGCAATAACCTCCCTAGCGATTAACAATTCCAGATTCGGGAGCACTGGCAAGCTCGTTGCCAATTGAGTCTGGCTGACATCGAGTCTTAGAATCGAATCCCGGTTGAGGTCTTCCAAGGTTGTTCCCGTCAATTGGGTGGCCGACAAGTTAAGAAATCGCAGATCGCTTAATTCGGATAAACGAGGTAGTTGTTCATCAGATATGTCGCTCTCGCTTAGATCCAAATATTGAACCGTTGAAATGCGGTGCATGATGTCCAATTTATCGGATGGTACGGGACGTCCTTTGACAAAATAGTGCGTTCCCTGCCGACTAATTTCAATAATCTGAAGTCGGTGGAGATCGTCGACAAGCGCTGGTAGATCAACACACTGCTTTCTTTTTGCAACTACAGTACCACCTTGAGTTGCGAATTCTCTAAGTTGTTCAATCCATAACCTTTGACTACGAACTACCCTTAAGTCCTTACGAGAACCCAAGTGTTTCTCCAAAACGCGGTCCGAAAGTGTCGAGCTATCGACGATTAGGACTCGCAATGTGGCTACACTTGCAATCTCGGGGAGGTGCCTTTCTGTCAACTCCTTCCCGCCAACAATCAACAATGTTTGGTCGCTTCTGAAGCGATTCAGATTCTCTAGTGCACTTTGCAGTTGTTCGGGCCCATTAAATAGGCCAACCCAATCGGACATTACTTCATTCGGCTGGGAATCAAATGAAGTCGTACTCCACTTACTATAGAAGTCGCCACCAAGGTGGGGCGATAACTGAATCGGAGGAATAAATGAATATCCCGTTCTAAACAAGAAACCCTGTGCTGTTCCACCGTCGAGAAACAAGTAATCATCGCTAGTTGCGGGGTTAGCTTGAAAATTGGTAGCGTGACTGCCTCCATTGCCAGTTATACGGTTCAGTTCATTCTGCCAACCGATGCAGAGAGCAATACTCATCAAAAAAACAATGAGCCCGTAGTTTCCTTTTGTTGTCATGGCATCGTCCTAGCGGATTAATCGTTAACGGAAGTTGCAATTAGCCAGGTTGTCAACGCACGGGCCTGGGTTGGGGTTCGTTAGGCCTACCCGGACTAGGAAATTCCCAGTCCGGCCAACTTCTCTTTTCGGCCATTACCTGATCCATCGAACAAAACCACCCATCTGCGCCATGTCTTGGGCAGTATGGTCGGGGCGGAATGTCCTTATCAGCGGGAACGTCGATATCCTTTCCACCCCATTTAGGGTCCAGGGGAACGCCCCACCCAACTGAGCCTGGAATTCCATGCCTAAAGCACGGCCCAAGGGCAGTCCAAAGTGTCTCTTTAAAAACCTCAAGACGCTGGCCAAACTCCTCGCAATCAACACATTGATTCCCAAAATTGCACCAAAAATCAGCATTCAACTGTTTCAACGCTTCTTGAATACAAGATTGCATTTTGACCAGATGGTGCAGCTCGTGTCCGTATATTCCCTCTAAAAACTCGGCAATTGGCATGTCAGTCGGTATCGTCATGAACAACTCGAAGTCAATACCATTAAAAACACCCTTTCCATCGTTATCACATTGCCAGTCCACTCTGAAGCACATATGGTTTAAAGAAAGAATGTGTTTAGCCCCAGGGTTATTTGGGCCAGCATACCACCGGTTAAGAGACGGATCACGATACAACGGCGGAGGACCACCATTGGCGTCCGGGACATTTGTGAATACCAACCGACCATCAGGGCAATTGATTAAATTCTTTACTTTCTGGTATTTTAAGTTATCGCTTGCGCTTCGACATTGTCCAATAGGATCAGTGCCGGTAATTACAAAATACCCCCGGTACAAACTCATCCCATCCACGAACTCCAGCGGATCCCTGCTGAGGAATTCGCCGGATAGTGGGTTGTAGTGGCGAGCGCGGAAGTACATGAGTCCCGAATCTTCGTCGTGCCAGCGGTTGGTGTAGCCGAAGGGGTTACCGTAGGAGGAGGTGGTGCGGACCGTCGTGCCGTTGGCGGCGTAGATGGTGCGTTTGCCAGTCATCTCGTAGGCGTAACGCTCGACGATGTTGCCGTTGGCCAGGTCGTGCAGGGCGGTGATGCTCCACTGGCGATTCCGAGTGACTCCGTATTTGGTGGCGTCGTTGCGACGGATCAGAGCCAAGGAATCGATCTCGCCTCCGTACACGTACTCCTGCACCGGAGTGCTGGCAGCGACTCCCGCATTGTACTCGGCGATTAGATTCGGACCGGCATGAATGTGGACCCGGTGTTCGACGACACTGCCACTGCGAGTGATCTTCTTCCAAACTCGCAAGCCAACGACATAGTCATATTCACTAAACCCAGGCACCCCAGCGGTCGCTCCGTTGGGTATGTTGGTATTCATCATCCGCCCAGCATCATCCCATTTGACCGTTTTTAGCAATTGCCAGTCGTCGTATGTGATCACGATGGTCGCCCAGCGCCATCAAATCAGCTGGCGGTTTTATTTTCTTGGGCGGTACCGGCGCAATTGCGCGTAACCTAGCTAGGACCATCATACTTCGCTTCTAAAGACCAGCCGAGCTAAGTAATTGTAGTGCTTCTTCCGCCTCGCTGCCGACCTCGTCATACATTTCTAAGTCGTCGAGTTCGTCATGTGCGAAAAAGATCTTTCGAATCGCTCCGATATGGATATCGCGATTTCCCTCTAATCTAATTAGTGCATAATGAGCCCAAACTTGAACTCGTTCATCTTCGTCGGAGCACGCAATCTTAAGAAGTGGAATTGCCTTCTTCGCACTGTCTCCGAAATCAGGGAGAAATCTGGCGGCCCACATGCGTTTTGAGGCCAATCGGAAACTCCCGAATTGCTGTAGTGACTCCATATGACACACTACGGTATCCCAGTTCGGTTCGGAAATATCAAAACCAGCCGCATCAATTAATCCTAGAAGATTGTATAACCGAAAGGACTGATCGTGTTCAGTAATGGGGAATTCATCGAGGAACTTATCGAGAATCCGAGCGTGTTGGTTTAAACGATACCGTTCAGCTATTGCACGAAGTTCCGCCAAGTCGGATTCCACTGCTTGATCCAAAAACTCGCCGATCTGAATATCAGAGGAGTAGTTCCCATATTTTTCAGCCGGGGCAATCAAATATTTCAACTCGGCCGGAAGTTTGGCGTAAACATCCATGACGATCCTCTGTCGATATACGTACTTCGGAAGCGCGGCAGGTTGCCGGTTCGTTCCGAAAGATAGTAATGTAGATTTGAACTTATCATACCTAGCCGTTGCAATCGCATTGTGGGGGGAGCAAACGCTGTCCATGAGTGGCCGATTGTTCCGAGGTTGCCGAGAACAACTTCGCATCGGACAGCATTCCAGTCACTACCAAAAAACGACGCTCGAATTATAACCAACGACGATCCGACGTTCACACCGCAGCGGCCAACATCAAGGGTCGGATGATCCATGTCAGATCCACGATCGTTCGAGACCTTCTATTAGCGACATAAAACAGGACCGCTATTGCCACAGCCACAACCGTAATTAATACCAACAATCGCTCGAACCCCATTTGCCCGGTTCGAAGTTTCAAGAACCGAGAGCGACGGCGCTAGGCCGCTTGGTGCGTTTGTTCAGCAAGTACAACAGACCAATGCAAACGACCAGCAACAACAGGCCGGATGGTTCCGGCACCGCTGTGTATTCGTAGGCAATAAATACCCGTGAAACGGAAGCGTATGAGATTTGGGTCGAAATTTCTGTGATGTCCTCGCCACTCCAAACCACACCGAGGCCACTCCCTCCTGCATCGGGCAAGAATGCCGAGCTGAAGCTCGTAGAGAACAGTCCCGTCCCGAGAAACGTCCCAAAGCTTGGATGCGTTACATCGATAAATAATGTGTCCGAGTTATGATCCGTCGGACCAATCGATACTTCAGCAACATGGACCGGATTGGGGCTCGAAAAGGCTCCGCCCCGCGTCTCGTACCGCTGAGTGACGTTGCTCATACCGGGAGCCACAAATGAGAAACGAAAGTTGCCGCCAAAGGCCCAACCGGCATTCCAGTTCGGGTTTACAAATGTGCCACCGACAGCCGTCGAGCTTCCCGACGCCAGATATCGATTGGAATGATACGAATAGACTCTTTGCAAATTGCCCCATGATGGGTCGAACTGGGGAAAGAAAATATTCGTCGAGTTCGGCATCGCCGCCGCGGGAATGTCGGCGTAGAAAACGATTAACCCCGCCAGACTGGTACTTGGGCTTAGGGCAATCGCTGTGGTCCAACAGAGCCAACCCAACCACATCAAGATGCGTGATCTCCTGCGGATGGAAATCGGTTGTTTAACTCGCTCGTTTCTTTGCAGCCCAGGCATAAGTCTACCCCAATAAATACGCGGATGGATTCACGATTTCAAACGTACACACCCTTTCCAGAATTTCAAGTTTCGGCGATTCTTTTTCAGAAAGATGGTGCGTTTTCGATGAGACACTTGGGCGTCGCGACCAAAATGCCAAAGTTGCGTGGCGATCGACACGTTCGCGCGACCGATTAGCCGACTCAAGACCGATTGAAACAGCCCGTTCCTCGCAGAGCAAAACGAGCGGCCATGGCGATCCGTCACTTTCCCTATCTGGCGGGATTTCGATAGTAAAACGATCGCCCCCATTGGTTCGGCAGCGATAAGGTAATCGAGGCCGATACTGAGCCGCTCAGCAAAAAAAAACACTTGCAATTCGATCTAGACCGCCAAAACAACCTGCTGGATCGACACGAGTTCCCCTTCTGGCCGCTAATACTTGCGATTTGGATCATCGGCGGCGCGGAGCGATCTTAGTACCAGATCATATCGATTTGTCGGGCGCTATTCAGGCGGAAGAAACGTCCGTTTGGACTGAACTTAAGAAATATGTAATCGTCGTCAATGCGATACACCCGGCAGGATTCGAACCTGCAACCTTCGGTTCCGTAGACCGACGCTCTATCCAATTGAGCTACGGGTGCGTATGGGTCTGTCAGAATATCGGTTTTCGGGCGTTTGTAAAGTAGCACTTTCCCAATTTACAACCCGGCGACCGAGCCGCTCGCGGGCGGTCCGGATCCGACAAATAGCGTCGGCTGGTGACTGTCCCCAGTGGTAGATCGCGTAGCTGGTGACTGTCCCCCGCTGCCTATAGCCGGTGACTCTCCCCGGTGACTGTCCCGGATGGCTGCACTGGACTTGCCCAAGGCTCCCGCCATCTTAGGGACAAGTTTGCTAACGAATCGACTAGCGTCTGTCCCCCGGTTGCTGTCCTCTGTCGCCGGTTGCCGCCTTCCTGGCGAGTCGACGTGTGTGTGTCCCCGGTTGCCCTTCGGGACGAATCTACTAGCGAGTCGACTTGTGTGTGTCCCCGGTTGCCTGTCTGTCCCCGGTTGCCGTGTCTGTGTGTGTCCCCGGTTGCCGCCCGGTTGCCTGTCTGTCCCCGGTTGCCGTTTCTGTGTGTGTCCCCGGTTGCCGCCCGGTTGCCTGTCGTCCCCGGTTGCCGTTTCTGTGTGTGTCCCCGGTTGCCTGTCCCCCGGTTGCCGTTTCTGTGTGTGTCCCCGGTTGCCTGTCCGGTGGCTGGTGACTGTCCCCGCTGGCTGGTGACTGTCCCCGCTGGCAGCACCGCTGGACTTGACGGATGCTCCCCGCCAATTTCGGGACGAATCTACTAGCGAGTCGACTTATGTGTGTCCCCGGTTGCCAGTCGACTTGTGTGTGTCCCCGGTTGCCGCCCCCCTGTCCCCGGTTGCCGCCCCCCGGTTGCCGTGTCTGTATGTGTGTCCCCGGTTGCCCACCTCCCGGTTGCCCGCCTCCGGTTGCCGTGTCTGTGTGTGTACCCGGTTGCCCGCCTCCCGGTTGCCCGCCTCCGGTTGCCGTGTCTGTGTGTGTCCCCGGTTGCCGCCTTGTCCCCGGTTGCCGCCTCCCCCCGGTTGCCGCCTTCCTAGCGAGTCGACTTTTGTTTGTCCCCGGTTGCTGGGCCGCTGGGGTTGCTCGAACGGGTGGCACCTGGGCGGGCAGGTTTGGGCTACTTGGCTGCGGGCTTCGGATTCGTAGGCTTGGTTCTGCCGCTTGACGTGTCTGCGTCGGTAGGCCGACTTGCAACTCGTTCGCGTTTTTCCTCGCCATTTGACTCCAACACCGAATTAGCCGATCCGCTAGCGGAAGCTTTCGACTTGCCAGTCCGCGCGGACGTGTCTGTCCCCGCTTTTTTTTCCGTCTCCGGCGCGGACTTGCCGGTCCCCACACCTTCGTCTGTCCCCGGTCGATTGGCTGTCCGCACAGATTCCACCGATTTGTCTGTCCCTAAGTCTTTGTTTGTCCCCGGGGTTTTGTTCCCGCCGGCCGACTTGTCTGTCCCCGCTGTTCCCCCAGTACGTGCCTGTCCCGTGGTCCCCGCGGTGGTGACTGTCCCCGTTGTGGGGTCGGTGGTGGTGAGTGTCCCCGATGAGGGGTCTGCCCCCGACGCGGGGTCTGCCCCCGACGCGGGGTCTGTCCCCGATGCGGATTCTGCTAGCTGGTTGGGAGATTGGTCGCTGCGGACATGGATCGCGATTTCGCCCGCTAGTCTGTCCCCGTTAGACTCGAGGGGGCCGGGCAGCTGCGATGCCAAACGGTCGTGATAGACCCGCAGCGCCCGCAACGCATGGGCTCGAGGCCCCACCGCCCATGTCTCGCCAATATCGACCCGTAACAACGCCGCTAGATACGCAAACGACCCCACTACTTTTTCATTCCGTAGCTTTTCGTCCGGCAACGATACCGCGAGCCACTCCAGCACGTGTCCCGTTGTTTGCACGCGACGCTGTGGATCATCCAAGGCGGCCCGGCGCTCGAGCCATTCGGTGCTGCACGACCCATCCGGATTGATGAGACTAAATGCGTAGTCGTGATAATCTTCCGTGTATTTGGCCGCCGCCAACCACGCTCCCGTTATTTCGCCACCCTCGCGAATCCGCTTCGCCGAAGCCAAGTGGATGGCCATCAGACGATGGGTTCCACCGCAAGTCTGCTGCCCGTTGATCGGCTGTCGCAATTCCAAACGCAACAGTCGCTCGACCGACCACGCCCCCCCGTCTTCGGCCGTCCATGTTTCGTTCAGTGGCAAATAGTGCGACAGTCCCAACAACTTGAATGTTAGCTCCATGCTAGGCTTGCACGTCTTCTGCTCGTATTGGACCAAGTCGCCAACCGTAAACTCTTGATCCCCAACTCGAATCGGGTGCGCAAGAGGCACGTCATTTTGTGCCAAGATCGCTAACAACTGGCCCGGATGACCTTGCAAGCCTGGTCCCTCCAGCGGTTGCGGCAAGCCACCTTTGACTGCCAACAACCGAACGCCCTTGAGTCGCTGATTGTCGCACAACGCTTGAATCGCATTGTAGGGTTCATCATCGATCAAGATCTCGCCCTCGGGACCCCAGGCCAAGGTCGTGTGCATCACGCCCCACGGACTGCGGTTCTGAGCCGTATCGGGAAACTTCCGCTGATGGTCCACCGATTCCCGAATCAGCGCTAACAAGTCCGTCGGATGTTCGTTGTAGTAGGCCAACCCTTGTGGATTCAACAACTGAGCGACACTGCCTTTCACATCCCGAGCGGATGTCTTGGGCGATTTGGACGAGTCCGCAGCGGGTGATCGCGTGGGATTCGGCCTTGGTCGCAAACGGATTTGGCCCTCGGCTATATCTGGCAATGCTAGCGTGATCGCACCCAGAAGCAGTGCAAAAACCAGTAACTCACGTTTGCCGAATTTATTCATGAAACGATTGACGGACCAAGGTGAGGGGAATTGGGTAAGGGTCGACATTACGAACCAAAATCGTCTCATGCAATACCGACTTGTATCCATGTTTCCAAGGGGCCAGTGGCACAATTGCCCGAACCGGTCTGTCGACCTGGAGAGTCGACCCCCACGAAGCACCGATCTCCCTCCTGTGAAGATCGATTCAAAGAGTCGAGTGACCGATCATTGTCGCGGAGCGCTCGACGAACCAACGATGGATCGCGGAGCGAGCCACGACTATCGAACGATGGATCGCGGAGCGAACCACGACTATCGGACAATGGATCGCCGTGCGAGCCACGACTATCGAACAATAGACCGCGGAGCGAGCCACGACCGCGACCGGTCCTCGGTGGGGTTTTCGACGTTTTTTGGTGTGCAAGATTAACCAAAAGTGCTGGCATCTTGGCCACCGGGTGTGCGATCCAGACACACCGACAAGGCGTACAACGCAAAACACGCATAACCGGAAGCGAGCCCGTCTTTTCCTTTTCTGGATGGTATAGCGGTTAAAGCGCTATACCGTTCCACGAGGGACTTATTTCGCTTCCGAATCGCTCAGCGACGCAATGATGGGCGACTAGCATAAACAATTGGGCCAAGTGGGTACTCTCCCAGCATTGCTCTGCGTCGCGGATAAACGAAAATTGAACGGTATTGCGGTTAAACATGGATCTACTTGCAACTCCCGCTGTGTTGGGCTGACTAAGTAGCGCGTCCGTTTTGGCGTCGATTGACAGACGACTCACGTTCAACTAAACTATTAGTTTAGTGGAGATGAGCTTCGCGGGACCGATCTGGTGAACGGCTGGCGCCGGGATGCCCATTCAATTGGTTGTTCAATCAGCTGCAAATGAAACGGTGAGTAATGACTGAGGCGGATTTGAATCCCAGCGAACGGGAGCTGGATATCCTGAAGGTGCTATGGAGGCTGGGCGAGTCCAAAGTGCGGGACGTGCATCGAGCGTTAAACGCGCAGCGAAATACCGCCGTTACCACGGTGCAGACGCTGCTGCGAATCATGGCGGATAAAGGACTTGTGGAACAACGCGCGGAGGGGCGGGCGCTGTATTACCGGCCCAGGCACACCATCGAGCAGGTCAGTTCGCGGTTCCTGAAGCGGGTGTTCGACGGGTCGCTCGACAAGTTGGTGCTCAACATGCTGGCGGCCGAAGACATTTCAGCGGACGAAATGCGGAAACTGGAACGACTGATTGCCAAAGCTCGTTCGGCCAAGCAGAAAGAACAGGAGTGACACGATGAACGCATATGAATGGGTTCTCCGTTGGTTCGAATTCGCGGTGGCCAGCACCCTGCTCTTGGGCGCGATTGCGTGGGGCGTTGCTCGGTTGCGACAACCGATCGATCGCGCGAATCTCATCGTCCTGGGGTTGCTGGCCAGTGCCCTGTTGCCCATCACGCTAAGCTTCATGCCGGGTCCCCGTTGGCACTTGGGCCTGTTCGCCAGACTTGAGCCAGCGACACTCCGTACACCTCTAGGTTCTGAACCGCAGAGCAGCGCGGATGCCGCGACTTCACCCATCGGAGTGGGCTTTGAGCGGACACCGCGAGTTCCAGCGGATCCCCATGCCGCGTTGTCTGATCCAGCGCTGTCGGCCATGGCAACGGCACCGGAGCCGGGGACCGTCGAGCAAGGCTTTGCGACGAACGAATCCGCAGGCGCCGATTCTTCGACCGAGCCTGCGAGCGCGGCGAGACAATCGGGCGACAGCCAGACCGGTGGCCAGATCGCTGGCAGGGACGGTCAGGCCGCTCTATGGTGGTCGATTGCGGCCGGGACCTTGGCATTCGCGCATGTCGTGTCGCTTGTTTATTTTCTCGGCGAATGGATGTTCGGTACGATTCAGCTAAGACGCTTGTGCCGGCGCACCGAAGCGGCCGATGAAACCGTGTGGGCGACGTGGCAAGGCGTCAGTGGTCAAGCGTCGCGAAACGTACAGATATGGATCTCTAGCGAAGTAGCCGCTCCGTTGGTCTTCGGTTGGTGGCGGCCCACCATCTTGCTGCCGCGAGCGATCGCCGCGGGAGATACGACTCGCTTGCGATTTTGTCTGGCTCATGAATGGGCCCATGTGCAGGCCAACGATCTATGGGCGTGGCGAGCAATCCATCTGTGTCGGTTGGTGCTCTGGTATCAGCCGTTGTATTGGAGTCTGCGACGTGAGCTACGAGTTTGCCAAGACTTGGTGGCGGACGATCGAGCGGTCGGCGCTCGAGGAGCGACGGATGATCACTTGGAATACAGCGAACTGCTGTTGTCCTTGGCCCGAAAGCAGCAACAGCCCTCCATTCCGGGAGCCATTGCCTTCCACGACCGTTCCAGCCAGCTAACGCGGCGGATCACGATGTTGCTGACATCCCCACAGGTTTTGCAGGCGAAGTCCACTCGTGTTTTTTGGGGGCTGGCCAGCGGCACGCTGCTGCTGAGTACCTGTTTGCTGAGTTCGATTCGGTGGAGCGAGGCATCGTCGCCAATTGTCAACACCCAGCCGGTGGCGGCGGTCGTCGCAGGCCTTTCCGACGAGGACTTCAAATGGGTGCGAGGCCGAGTGATTGATGAGCAAGATCAACCGGTGGCAGGCGCACAATTGGTGTTCCCCATGGACATGGATGAGTCCTTTATCTTGACTGCCACTGCGGATGCGGACGGCAACTTCGAGTTGAAGTGTCCGATCGACCAGATCAAGCGACCGGTCTGGGAGCGACTAGCGTCCGTGTGGGCCTACGCACCGGGCTACAACCTGCTGCCAACAAGTGTCCACGAGGCACTCCGCCAGGACTCGGACAAGCAGTATACGCTGCGACTGCCGCGTGCCAATCACGTCTCCTTGCGAGTCATGCGACCCGATGGAGAGCCGATGTCCGGCGTCGTGGTGCGACCGAGGTACATCAAAATTTCGCATTGGACACACACTGTGCCTAAATCATTGGAGTCCATCGTGACTGGGGTGTCAGATAGCGACGGCCAGGTCACCTTGCATGCGCTGGCTCAAGATCCGCAGGCGCCAGATGTGATTGGTTCGCTGGCAACGCTGTCCACCGAGTTCGGTCAGCAGGATGTTTCGCTACGCAAATCTCCTGATGGAAAAATTCCGGACATCCAGTTAAGGCCAACGGCAACGGTGCGAGGACGTTTCATCTCCGACAATCCCGAATGGGCGGCGGGTATTCGATTGAGGTTCAGCACGAGAACGTTGGATAACAGGGACTACGTCTCGGGGTTCGCGGAAGTCACTTCCGACGCGGAGGGCCGCTTTGAGGTCCCGCGACTGGCCATCGGACAATTGGAGTACATCGATGAGTCCATCGATTCTCAGCGCCCCGTTCGCCCGGTGATGCCCGGAGCGTTCACATTGAGCGCCGGCGAAGTCAAGCAGTTGGAGATTCCGATGGTGAACGCTCCTAAAGTGTTTGGGCGAGTCGTTTCCAAGTCCAACGCTCCAGTCGCTGAGGTGGGCGTGAGCATTCGATATGGGCATTTGCAGAGTGAGCGGACGATTACCGACAAAGACGGACGGTTCGAAATGCGGTCCCTGCCGGGAAAGGTAAGTGTGAACTTTTTCTCCGTTCCGATTGGATTCTCTGTTTGGGCAGATGCTTTGGATAACAAGGCACTGAAAGTGCCGACGGACGCCACGGAGTTTGAACTGCCGACAATCCGATTGAGCAGTACCGTACTAATCCGGGGCCAGGTTTTAGATGAGAACGATCGACCGGTGGTTGATCGAATGATTGATGCAATGGTTCGCTATCAACGCTATGGCATTGGGTTGACCGATGCGGACGGGAAATTCGAGATTGCGGTGCCTGAAGGAATGCAGGAGACGGTCATGTTACGACTGGATGATCCGAAAATATTCTTGGGCGAGAACTTGCAGGTGATTCAGCGCGAGCCGCTGGTGCTGCGCTTCATTACCAATACGAAGGCCGCGGATCTGGAGGCTGCCCGAGCGACGAAAACGGACGTGGTGTTGGTCGGGCAAGTGCTGTTGTCGGGCCAACCGATCGGCGGGGTTCCCATCTTAGTGGAGCGACGCACGCCTTACTTTCGACCTGACGGCACCATCGATCGCTCGTTGGGAAAGACGTACCCGGGCGACGAGCAGGTCACGGATGCGGAAGGCCGATATCGCTTGAAAGGTTTGAAGGCGGGAGACGAGTACACCATCTATGTTCGCCCAAAGTTTGGGGCCGTGGATTTGGAGTGGCCGCACTACAGTGGTACCGTTCCTGTTGACGCCGAGGATGAAGTGGCGTTGGCGGATGTCAAACTGGAGCCGCTGAGCCAATCGATTGGTGGGCTCGTGGTCGATCCGGATGGGAAGCCCGTCCCCGGCGCCAAGGTCCTGGCTCAACTACGCGGGCGACAACGGCTGATCTACGATTGGACTCGGCCGGAGTCCTCGCCCAGCACGACGTCCGATGCCGAGGGTCGATTCCAGATCAAGGAGTTGCCCGAGCGGGACTTTTCGATCTACGCCTATCTGCCGGACAAGTCGGGGTCGTCACGCTTTCCGGTCCAATTCGACATCGAACGAAATCAACAAGACATTCGCATTGTGCTGGATCCCTCCCTGATCGACGACGAGGACTAAGCTAAACATGTTGCACTGGCTTTGCTGTTGCCTGATCGCCGGCGGCTTGTTGACCGATGGCACAACTTTGTCCGGGACGATCCGAGATGAACAAGGGAATCCTTTAGCGGGGGCGACCGTGAGCATGTTCACGGCCAAGCCGCGCGAGGGAGTCGGGACGATTTGTCCGTCGTGTTATACGGATTGCCGCAAGTATGTGACCAGCGACCCGGAAGGCCAATTCGCCATCGAGGGCTTGGATCCGGAATTGTTTTTTACGGTTTTGGTCATGGCGCCCGGACATCGCTCGCACTTGACTCATTGGCTCGATCCCGTCGCGGGTCCGCTAGAGGTGAAACTGCAGCCTTACCCCAAGAACCTGCCGCCGCTGCGTTCGCTCTCGGGGCGAGTGATCGATCCGGACGGCAAGCCGGTCGCGGGTGCCGTGGTGAATGCCTTGGGTGCGAAGACACCCGAGCAGCATCGGTTTGGCCTGTTGAAAGATGTGGATCGAGCGGCCGTGACGGACGCTTTTGGATTCTTCATGCTGACCACCGAGGAACCGAAGTTGGGTTTGGATGTGCGGGCCTCCGCGCCTGGGTTTGCCGTTTCGGCGACGCAGCACTTTGAACTGCATGGACCTGCGGCAGAAATCCAATTGATGCGGGGCGCCAGTGTTTCGGGGACGCTGAAGTGGGCGGGGCAACCTGTGCGAAACCGGGCCATTGGTATCGTGCAAAAGAATCGTTCCGCCATGAACTTTGTCAGCGAGCGAGTGGTAGGCACGGACGAGCATGGGCAGTTTCAATTTGTGGATCTCCAGCCGAACGAACCCTACGTGGTGTACTCGATCTGCCAGGCGAACGTGGAGCGAAGCGACGGGGAGCCTAATCGAGGGGTGTTGAAGAACTTCGAGCTGACCACGCCGTATGCGGGTCGGTCCACTGACGTAGGTGAGTTGACCCTGATCCCCAGCCTCTCGTTGGCGGGTCAAATCGTGGTCCCCCCTGGGCAAGCGTTACCCGCCCAGGCCACCGTTCGTCTGGGCCGCAACCCAGCGTGGGACTATTGCGAAGTCGTCGTCGGCGAAAATGGTGAGTTTGAGTTTCACGGTTTGCCGGCGGAGGTTTACAGTGTGATGGTCTTCGGAACCGGCTACGAACTGGACGCGTCTCGCTTGCGGTTCCAGGCCACGGGTCCGATGCAGTTCGGCATGCGACTGCGGAGCGATCACGATTCGACCAAACGCATCGAAATCCCGCTGCGAGCAGTCGATGGGGAACAAGATTGAGCGGATTCTTTGGTGTGGGTGTGTGGCCGATCCGCGTCTCCGAGTACTTTTTTTGGCGATGAATATCTGGCGATGAATGGTTGGCGTGTTGACCAAACGGGCTTGGTTGGAATTGCAAGGGTTGATTCAGGGCGAGCCCCAAGTGGTAACGTCACGGCTGCCTCTCATGATGTTGCCTTTGTTTGTCGGTTGCTTTGTTTGTCGACAGCTTGATGTTCCGGGTATCCTAACGTTCTTTCAACTATTGGCGTTCTCAGTTTCCGCGACCACGTTGATCGATCTTGACAAAGAACGTGGGCTGTGGATGCTGGCTGGCTTACTTTTTTTGATGTGGGCCGGGATTTCGCTAAGTTGGGTATATGGGACGACGCAAGATTGGCTTCGCGGTGTTGCGCCAGCTCTCACAATTAAGATTGACGTAACCTTCTCACTGCTGATCATGCACAGCCATGTAAAGTTCTTGTGGAAAGTCGTCGTCCGAAACTTTGCCCTTCGCTAAACGCCGCGAATCGACACGCGGCGAACGATCGTTCTGTGGTGAAACAAAAACACCCTAGCGGGTTTTCTCCGCTAGGGTGCGTCGTGTGGGCTCACAGCAAGTTGACCACTTTATCCGCGAGGCCTTTTTCTCCCAGGATGATGTTCATCCGACCCGCGGAGGCGATCTTTTCCAAGACTTCCAGTTCGCGGAGCCGCATCAACGTGGGGTTTTCGGCCAAGAGCTTGGCCGTGTTGGACTGGCTACGCATCGCAGCCGTTTCCTCGCGACGAGCAATCAAGTTGGCTTCAGCGGCCTTCTTGGCTTCCGTCACGCGGTTCATCAGGTCTTTCATCTCGCCCGGGAGAATCACGTCTTTGATTCCCACCGCACGAACTTCCAAACCCAAGGCCGACGCTTGCTGGCGGACGTGTTGTTCCAGTTCCTGAGCCACCTCGTCCTTGCCCGTCAAGAAACTGTCCAACTCGCGACCACCAATCACGGCTCGCAATGCCAATTGCACCTCGCGGTACAACGACTGCCGCACGTCACTGGCCGCGGAGACCGCTCGGTGCGGATCCGCCACCACAAACGTCACCAACGCGTTCATCCGCAGAGTGACCTTGTCCAAAGTCATGATCTCTTGGCCACTAACGTCCAGCTGGGCTTCACGCATGTCCAGTGAAATCAACCGCGCATCGGCGGAATCTTTCCAGAAGGCATACAGACCAGGTCCCAACTGTTCGACATGGCGACCGTCGATGAACAGAACCCCGACGCAGTCCCGCTCCACTTTGTGGATGTCCAGCCAGCGGGCCGTCTCTGCAGCGCGGGTGATGCTTTTGAGGTCGACGTGTTCGAAGCGAACTTGACCGGCATCCACGACTTCCACACGGACGTCGCGAAGTCCAAACCAGTAGGCATGCAAACCTGGACCCAAAATTCGGGCAAAACGTCCGTCGATCCAGACCAAAGCGCGTTGATGATCTTTCAAGTCGACCACTTCCGCTTGGCCTGCCAAAGCATCGGACTTGACGATGATGTCCAATTGTTCGTCCACCAACCAAGGGGCTCGCTTCGAGACCACGCGAACCTGTGTCTTGCCCCACGGATCGAAAATCCAGTGATCTCCGGCGCGCCATAACCCCTTGAATTCGCCGGCGTGAAACTTCAAGCCGATCTCGTAGCTGAGGATCGTTACTTTTTTCAAAAACATGTGGGTCGCCCCCCTTTCTGCGGGTTTGGTGTTGTCGTGGTGTGCTTCGCCATTTTTTCTGTGTTTCACTGGCGAGCGCGTGTCGAGGTCGGCTTGGTGCAATTTGTTGGCAGTTAGATTCGAAGACGAAAGGCTGCACGCACTCCGCCCAACGACGGTTGGTACTGAGCATGAGTAGCAAGCTTTGAGGCAACGGACTGCTTGTCAATCACAAACCCGGAGTGCGGAGATGAACTTGAGTCACGATGTCCGGTGCTTTTTTCCGCGAGCAAGTTCCTGCTGAGACACGAGGTACCCCAGGTGCTTGTTCGTGGTTTCCACGCCTTCTTTTATGACCCGACATTCCTCTGCAAAGCACATGGGCCTGCCGCTGGAATGGTCGGTGATTGAGGGTTCGTATCGGAGGAAGCCAAAGCCTCGTTCCGAAACTGACCGAATCGCCCGAGCCCATCCCCGCAGACTGAACAAAGCAACCGTTGCCCGCCAGCGAGTGGTGGACGCTTGCGCGCCGAATTTGGTTTTCAACCAAATGTTGCGTCAGACGGGAGTCGAACCCGCGACAGCCAGGTTTACAGCCTGGTGCTCTACCCACTGAGCTACTTCAATCGATGTCGTTGCTTAGAACCCTGATGCGGAACACGAAACCAAAACTGCCACCGCAGAAAGCCTCGCGCCGTAGGAACGACACCGATCAAACGCTTGCCTACAAGCAGGAACGCAGTGATTCGAACACTGTCCGTCGGATTTGGAGGCCGAGTCCGCTCCCAGGCGAACATTCCTGTATTCTTATCAACGTTTTCTAAGACGCTGCGAAACTTAGGACGCCAGTGGACGCAAGTAGGTTCGCTGATCGCGCACTGTAAAATATCTGGAAAACGGCCGGGACTTTCTACGAATCAGCAATCGGCACACGAACGTGCCGTGCCAACGGAAGTAGAGCGGTGCGAAGAGTCGCCGCATTAAATCTGATGAAGCATTCGACCAGCTCTAGGCAATCGCCAAGAATAACAAAGTCGCCAATAGACCCCGCTCAATTTGAGCCGGCCGATTAGGAAGTTGGAGGAGCGAGGGCGACGTTGACGATGAAGTCGACTAAGAAATGGGCGATCATGTTCGTCAATAGATCGCGCTTCCAGACATAGAAGGCGGTCAAGATTCCGCCTAACACAAAGGAGATCAACACACCGGCCGGACCTTGAGAATAGTGCATCAACGCAAACGGAATCAGTGTCAACGCCACCGCCACGGTTGTGCTCCCGCTCCACTCTTCAATCCGACTCAGCATGTAGCCTCGCATCATGAACTCTTCCGCAACCCCGGCCCGAATCGTGATCAGCGTCACCGTCCACAGACTCAATTGCGCGAAAGGATTCTCTTCGCCATAAGTTGTGCCCATCAGTTGGATCAGCAGCATCAACCCAACGGCCGTCACCAAACAAATGAAGGCGACCGCCAACGACCAACCGACCGTTGGCAACCATGGCCGCCACTGCATTCCCACCGACCGCAAAGAACGCCGCTCGATCCGCCAAACAACCCAAGCGATCAACGCGACCATCCCCAAGTTGATCGATTCGCGCAAGATCACGGCCCCATCGTCCATCGCTGGCGATACCAGGCGAAACAAGTAGCCGTTGCCAATGAGTCCAAAGTAGCAGAGAAAAACAGCGACGCTGATCCAAAAGACTTGACTCAGGCTTGGGCTGGACGCGCTGGCGGTTGTGGTGTGTTCGACGCTCATTTCTTTTTAACTCGCTCGCGAAATGGAGGGGCACTGGGGGACAACAAAAACGTGAAGCCAAAGAGTCGCTTGTGACTCTTGCTGGTTGAATTGTCGTGGTTCGCTCCGCGAACCAATTTTGGACCGCGGAGCGGTCCACTACTCTGTTCGGTCCCCGATTCCGGATGGCCCTGAAACAGGATCTCATGAATCTGTGCCAGTAGTTGATTGACCCGCGCCACCTCGTCGGTCGTCAACCAACCTTTGGCCCGACCCGCCCACAAATCTCGCTGCCCTTCAACTTGCGATTCTGCCAATTCGTCGTAGGAGTGCTCGAAATCGCGCAGGCCCGCCCGCGTCGCTGCGCCAATCACCTTCTCCACCTGCTTCTTGGTCGAACGTCGATACTTCAGCTTCAACGGACGCGCGGCGAGATCGTATCGCGACGTGACGTGTCGCCCAGTTTTCTCGCGGTCCAATTCAACAACCAGTCCAACCTTCACCAGCCGCCGGACGTGAAAATACAACGCATCTGCCGGACGCCCCAAATGCTCCGCTAGTTCATTGACGGTCGCAGCTCCAACCGTCGCCAGGCAATCGCAGATTTCTTGCCGAGCCGGCGCGGCCAACGCACGCAACTGTGCCGCTGTTTCAACGTAAACCGGGTTCTTTTTCATCTCGACCGCCTTTCTGCGAGTGAATAATAGGCAAAATATTCAATCGTGTCAATCCACGATTTTCGCCAGAACCGATCGTTTCGAGCGGCTTTGCCTCGGTGGCAGGTCCTGTCTCATCACGATTGGATTCGCTGAGGGGGGCGAAGATGGCCCCGGCTTGGTTTTCTTCACCAGCTTTTCTGGTAGTGCGGCAACCATGGGAGCAGGCCCTGAGCCGCGGTGCGCTGATTCGAGACAACGGTCAACGGCTAGTCGGGCCCAACAATCATCTCCGATGGGATTCTAATATGTGGATGGAGAATATTGCCAACGGACCGCGAGGCGTTGGTCGTCAAATTCGGCGCTGGGTTTTATTTGGCAACTTGGTCGCGTTTGGTGGTCTCTTGGCGTTTGGTCTTTTCGTGGAGACGGATTGGGCTTTGGCGCGAGTTCAAGAAACGGAAGTAGGCGGAACTGAAACAAGCTCCCGACCGCTCGTGGACAACAGCCATCAGCCAACGGATGACAACTCTGAGGATTGGCGCCAGTTTCGGGGGAGCCATGGCTTGGGGACCGACGCAAGCGAAACTCGGTACCCGGCCCAATTGGACGGTAAAAAAAGTCTGGTATGGAAAGTCCCCGTGGCGAACGGGCATTCTTCACCGATTGTCATCGGCGATTTGATTGTGGTGACGGGCCACGAGTCCGAACGATTGATCACGCAGGGTTTCGATCGCACCGACGGGCAACTGAAATGGCAGCAAGAACTTCCGATTGCTGCGTTGGAGAAGACCTATCATCACGGCCCCGCCACCCCAACGGCCGTTAGTGATGGCGAACGGATCTATTGTCTGTTTGGTTCGTTTGGCGTGATCGCGTATGATCTGACGGGCCATGAAGTCTGGCGCAAGGAACTGGAGGTGGCGGACAACATGTACGGAACCGCCGCCTCGCCGATCCTGGTGGAGAATCGGTTGATCGTGTTGTTGTCCGATCAGAAGCAGGCCTGTTTGATGGCGCTCGAGAAAACAACGGGGCAAGTGATTTGGACGCGCAAGGGCGAGGGTCCCGCTTCTAGTTGGTCCACCCCGGCTTTATGGCCGACCGATTCACCACAAATCGCACTCATCTATGAACCGTTTCACGTGCGGGCCATTTCCTTGCAAAGTGGCGACGAGCTATGGTCCATTCCAGGTCTGGCGGACGAGCCCATCGCCATTCCTCAAATTGCTGGTAATTTGGCCATCGTCACTTCCTACAACATGCGAACCAATCCAGAAGTGATTGGCCCTCCTTCATTTGCCGAAGCTTTGGCCGAATGCGACGAGAACCAAGACGGGCAGATCAATCCGGACGAAGCCAAGCACAACAAGAGTGTCTTGTCGCGACCGGATGCGGATGGCGAAGGCGATCATCCGTTGGGGATGTTCTTTCGCATGTTGGACAAGAATCGGAACGGACAGATCGAGGAATCGGAGTGGCCCCATCTGCAAGCCTGGATCGACTCGTTTCAACACGCCAACGGCTTTGTTGCACTGCGAATTGAAGAAGCGAAATCTGCTCCGACCATGGCGTGGCGTGCGGAGTTGGGAGTTCCCGAGTGTCCGACAAGTTTGATCCTTGGCGACCAATTATTTGCCGTGAGAAACGGCGGAGTCGTGACGCTGTTGTCGTTGAACGATGGCCAAACGTTGTTCCGCGAACGCATTGCTCCAACCGGGCCGTATTACGCTTCGCCGGTCCGAGCCGACCACAAAATCTATCTCGCTTCGGCTCGTGGTGAGTTGGCGGTGTTCCGCGACGAAGCCCCGTTTGATTTGTTGTCGAAGTTGAAGCTGGAGGAACAAGTCTGGGCGACTCCAGCTCTCTCGCGCGGCAACCTGATCGTCCGCAGCGAGCGGCACTTGTGGCTATTTCGATAGAAGGACTATTGGCATCCTCTGTTGTCTCTGTGTCCTTCTGTTCAATCGCATCCGACGCTTTAGAATTGAAGGCACAACCGATGTATCCGACGTTCTCCCTAGCAAACGTCATGGCTCACGACATGATGCACGCGGCCATCCTGCCCAGACGTCTGTTGAACAGGAGGTAACGTAGGAAACAGAGATTTGAAAGTCAGTGCACTTGGCATCCTCTGTTGTCTCCGTTTCCTTCTGTTCAATCGCATCCGACGCTTTAGAATTGAAGGCACAATCGATGTATTCGAAGTTCTCCCTAGCAAACGTCATGACTCACGACATCATGCACGCGGCCATCGTGCCCAGACGTCGGTTGAACAAGAGGTAACGTAGGAAACAGAGATTTGAAAGCCAGTGCACTTGGCATCCTCTGTTGTCTCTGTTTCCTTCTGTTCAATCGCTTCTGTCGCTTTAGAATTGAAGGCCCAGCCGAGGTATTCGAAGTTCTCCCTAGCAAACGTCATAGCTCACGACATCATGCACGCGGCCATCGTGCCCGGACGTCTGTTGAACAGGAGGTAACGTAGGAAACAGAGATTTGAAAGCCAGTGCGATTGTCATCCTCTGTTGTCTCTGTGTCCTTCTGTTCAATCGCTTCTGTCGCTTTAGAATTGAATGCCCAGCCGATGTATTCGAAGTTCACCCGAGCAATCTTCATGACTCACGACATGATACACGCGGCCATCGTGCCCGGAAGTCGGTTGAACGGGAGGTAACGTAGGAAACAGAGATTTGAAAGTCAGTGCACTTGTCATCCTCTGTTGTCTCTGTTTGCACGTGCGCGCGGGCGTGACGTCATCCTCCGCTTGGTCGTCCCCTTTGCTTGCTTTGCTGCCTGCTGTCGTTGCCATGAAGTAACGCTCTACCTGTGGGGGTCATTATGGCCGCTGTGGGCGTCGTTGTCGTTAATCGGGGGTTCCACCTAGATAAACTCGGTTGTGGCCCAGGTAAGTGTTCTCGACACTCTGACAGGCCAAGGTGATCCGCAAGATTTCGTAGGAGATCTTGCCATGGAAGGCTTCAAAGAGTGGGCGGAGGCGGTCGTTGTCGGTGTATTGGGCGGCGATGCGGATCTTGTTCGCTACACGGGGTTCGACCCAGCGACTGGAGTCCGTGATGCGGTGCTGCTTGATGTAGGCTTCCAAGTACTCAAAAACCGTTGAGTTGGCGCGACCAATTCGTTCCGCAACTTGCTCGACCGTCAATCCTTCCTCAAACAGAGGGAATGCGGCGATGGCGTTTAGTTTGATGGGCTTGCTGTCCAGGGAATGGCCATCGGACCGGGACACGTTGGACAAGGTTAGGTCGCTCGGGATGTTTCGTTCGGTACACCATTGCCGAATCAACTGCATGACTCGTTCGCCGTAGTCTGCTGCTTTCCGTTCGCCGATGCCATGGACACTTAACAACAGGTCGCGGCGTGTGGGGCGGCGGCGTGCCAAATCGCGCAGCGTGGCATCGCTGAAGACGATAAACGCGGCAACTTGAGCCTCGGTCGCCAATTCGCGGCGCAATTGCCGCAGTTGTTCAAACAGCTCGCGATCCACGCCCTCCCACGAGTCAAACACTTGGAGCGAGGTGGCCCCGGGGCTGGCTTTGACGGTCTGGACCAAGATAGGAGTCTGTTCTCCCCGCAGAACTTCACGGCCCGCCGCAGTCAAGTGCAGGACGTGGTATTCACCCGCGCGTTCCAAGAAACCCTGCGACAGTAGTTGCTCAATCCAATCGCGGATTTGCCGCTGAGTATGTTCTTTTAGTAGTCCAAACGTGCTCAGCTCCTGATGACCAAATTGAACCAACTTGGCTTCGCGGCTACCGAACAAGACTTTGGCGATGTGACCAACCCCAAAATTTTCGTTGCAGCGCCACACACACGACAAGATCATTTGCGAGATTCGTAACGGCTCCGCTACGGCGGCCAATTTGCCCAAGCAAACATCACACGCGTTGCACGGCGGATTGAACGATTGGCCAAAGTACTGGGCCAAATATTGATGGCGACAAGTCAAACCATGGCAAAATTGTTCGACGGATTTCAAGGAAGCCCGGGCGCGGGTGCGTTGCTCGTCGGACGATTGTTGGATGATTCGCTCCCAAGCCATTAGGTCGCTGGCAGAATACAGCAGCCAACATTCGGCGGGCAAACCATCGCGGCCCGCGCGGCCGGATTCCTGTTGGTAGTTTTCGATCGATCGCGGCATCTCGGCGTGGATCACGTAGCGCACGTTCGACTTGTCGATGCCCATGCCGAACGCGATTGTGGCGACGATGGCTTCCACTTCGTCTTGTTCCAGGGCTTCTTGGTGTTTGGTTTTTTCCTGTTCGCTCAATCGCGCGTGATACGGCAGGGTCTTGTAACCCAATCGGTTCAGGTACTCGCTCAGTTGTTCCGCATGATTTCGTGCGATGGTGTAGATGATGCCCGCTTGGCCGCGATAGCGATCCATGACAGAACAAATTTGGTTGTAGCCGTCTTGCCTTCGTTGCACATGGTACGTCAGGTTCGCGCGATGGAAGTCACCAACCAGCACCACCGGGTTCTCAAGTTGCAATTGGCGAACGATGTCGTCGCGAACTTCCGGGGTGGCGGTGGCTGTGTAAGCCGCGATCGGAATCGTGGGGAAGTGGTTCTTGAGACTGGCCAACATCCGGTACTCGGGCCGGAAGTCGTGCCCCCAGCTACTGATGCAATGGGCTTCATCGATGGCAAACAGAGCGGGCGGATGTTGTCGGAGTCGCTCCAACAACGAGTCGGTCAATAGGCGTTCGGGAGCCACGTAGAGCAAACGAAGTTGCCCCGCTTGCCATTGCTCGAACGCGGCTTGTTGCGAGTTGGCAGGGATTGAACTGTTGAGCGCGGCGGCTTTGACGCCCAACGATCGCAGGGCGTCCACTTGGTCTTTCATCAACGAGATCAGCGGTGAGACGACCACCGTCAATTGCTGTCGAACCAAAGCCGGGATCTGGTAGCAGACAGACTTGCCGCCGCCCGTAGGCAGGACGACCAGCGAGTCTCGGGCTTGCAACGTGGCTTCGATCGCGTCGGCTTGCAGTGGGCGAAACTCTTCGTAGCCCCAGAACTGCTTGAGGATTTCCTGAACGGGAGAGAGTTTCGTCATGGGTTGCTGTTCCTCTCTAATCGACGGCCTGACGGGCAGATTGTAAAATCGGAATCGGCGCACGATTGCCCGTGGCCAAGACCAATTCCCATTTACACAATCCTTCATCCTTCACCGTTCCATGTCCCATTCTATCAAGCCGAACTTGACGTTGTACACGATTGGGCATTCCAACCACGAGTTGGAAGCGTTTGTGGCGTTGTTGCGACAACATGGCATTCAGGTGTTGGCCGACGTGCGTTCGCAGCCTTATTCGGCCTACACGTCGCACTTCAATCGTGAGGCACTTCAATCGGCGGTGGTGTCGGCGGGGTTGAAGTACGTGTTCATGGGCGATCAGTTGGGTGGACGACCCAACGGCGAACAGTTCTACGATCCCGCAGGCCATGTATTGTACTATCGTGTCGCGGATAGCCCCAACTTTCTGGACGGCATCCAGCGGTTGCTCAAGGGCATTCAAGACTATCGCGTGGCGATCATGTGCAGCGAAGAAGACCCCGGCATATGCCATCGATTCTTGCTGGTGACTCGGGTGCTAGAGGAATGTGGTGTAGAAATCCGCCATATTCGTGGCGACGGAACCATGGAGTCGGAAAGCACCGTGTGTGCCAACAGCAAAGACACTCGGCACCAGCCGGTTCTATTCGCGGAAATGGAGAATGACTCGTGGAAATCTTTACGATCGGTTTTACACAAAGCACAGCCGAACGATTTTTTGGGCGACTGAAACAAGCGGGGCTCCGTCAATTGATGGACATTCGCTTGAACAATCGTTCGCAGTTGGCTGGTTTTGCCAAGCAAGATGACTTGAAGTTCTTTCTGGAGTCGATTTGTGGCATGGCGTATCGCCATGAACCCTTGCTCGCGCCGACGCAAGATATTCTGGACGCCTACAAGAAGAACGGCGGGCAGTGGTCGGTCTACGAAGCGCAGTTCATGGCGTTGATGCGCGAACGCCAAATCGAGACCAAGCTTAACCCAGAAGATTTCTCACAACCAACCGTATTGTTGTGCAGTGAAGCGACCGCCGACCAATGCCATCGTCGCTTGGTCGTCGAGTACCTGCAACAGCATTGGCCGGATGTCAAAGGCGTGCATTTGTAAAAATTGGGGGCACCTGATGCAACTGTTGATCAACCACTTGACTCGTATGCAACCGGGTTGGATCTGCACGGCCGGCCTTGATTTGGTTCGTGGTCGTCACATTCGGCCCGTTGCCGGGCATGGCCTGCCCAATCGCTTGTTGGATCGTCACGGCGGACCGTTGCAGTTGGGCGTCGTGGTCGAGCTTGGTGCGTCCGAGTTCTGCGGGGCCGTGCCCGAGATCGAAGACCGAAGCTTTGAAATCGACCAACTAGTGGTCGTCCAACAGTGTTCGCTAGGAGAGCTGCATCAGGCCTGTAGTGACTTGGCCGAGCCCACGCTGCGTGATATTTTTGGCGACGACTTGGAGTGGTTGCATCACGAGCGAACTCCCTGGGGCGCGAGTTGGGGGACAGCGGCTGTGGAGCAACATCGAGGCATTCGTTCGCTCGGGTGCTACTGGGCGGCGGGTGCTCAGTTGTTGATCATCGAAAAAGAGGGTCGCCGCCGCGTGCGACTGAGATTTCATGAAGGCGAGCGCGCGTTCGACGTCCCGGTGACCGATTACCGGATGTACTTGGACGATCAAATCACACCCAACGAGTCTTTGATCAACGACATGGCCTCGGAGATGGTGGATCAACCCCGAACCTTGGTCACCGTGGGCCTCTCCCGCGCCTACCGCCAAACCGAAACTCAACCCGCCCGACACTGGTTGCAAGTCAACAACATTCTGCTGCGGTAGTACTTTATACGGTCAATCTTTCAATGCGTTTCACGGCCCAGTCTTGATTACAACAGAAGGTAGCCAAGCCAGCAAAGATCACAGAAGAACGGGCGAGGATATTGGAGTTGGGATAGCATCCAATTGGCGATGCTGATCAGCGCGTCGCTTCGTTCTTTGTTACCTTCGCTGGCTTCTGTTCGGATAGGTAGCTGACCTGGGTTCCATGTACAACAGAAGGTAGCGAAGCAAGCGAAGTTCACGGAAGTTGGGACGGGAATCTTGGGTTCGACAGATGATGTAATTGGCCATGTCGATCGGCCGGGTGGTCTCTTCTTTGCTACCTTCGCTGCCTTCTGTTCGGATAGGTAGCTGATCTGGGTTCCATGTACAACAGAAGGTAGCGAAGCAAGCGAAGTTTAAGGAAGGTGGGGACGGGAATCTTGGGTTCGACAGATGATTTAATTGGCCAGGCTGATCGGCAGGCTGGTCTTCACTTTGTTACCTTCGCTGGCTTCTGTTCGGATAAGTAGCTGACCTGGGTTCCATGGACAACAGAAGGTAGCGAAGCAAGCGAAGTTAACGGAAGTTGGAACGTGGATATTGGGTTCAACAGACGATCTAATTGGCCATGTTTACCAAGCGACCGATACGCCGGATACGCTGGACTACGAACGAATGACGGACGTCGTCCTGGGCGTGGCCGAGGCCATACGTGGGTTGCGCGGTTAAGGACTTGTCCCGAAATAAGTTCCCGATTTCGAACGTCAAAAGCTCCCTAATGGGTTTCGATGGCTCTGGTGGTTGAATGACAAAGGACTATTGGAGATTGAAAAATTCAAAATGTACCAAACAGCAAGTATCAACCTTTCCGGGTGCACGCAATCGCTAAGAGCGTTTTTGATTTCCATTTTTCATTAGTCATTTCTTACCCGTGTGGGAACCAAAGACGATCATTTGCCGGGCTGGCGGACTGCCCACGGATAGCAATGCCGAACTGCGGATGAAGACGCTCGTTGCCAGGCGGTTTCGATAGGAACACTGATAACGCTGGTTCTAGGAAGTAAGACAAGGGCGGTTGGACAAGGGATGTCGGTCAGGGAAGTTCCCGCCGACTCTTCATCCGCAGTTCGGCTTTGTCATCCGTGGGAAGTACCAAACGCAGCATCTTGTCGCATTGTGGGCCTTTTTGGGCTCGTCCACAGGGATTAGAATCGAGGAACAGAGTTCGCCGCGTATCGAGTAACGGAATAGTCCAGGGATTTCATGCTGAGCCGTTTTCTCGCCAAGAGACAGGTATGTACTGCGACATTGTTCGGAGTCGCGGTATATCTTTTGTTGGCGATTGTTGGACTAAAGTTCGAATGCCTGATTGCCACTTGGTTTTCGGTTCCTTGCCCTTTGTGCGGACTTACTCGCGGGACGATGTGTTTTTTGAGCGGCGATTGGCGGCAGGCACTGGTCTATCACTGGTTTTCGCCTTTTGTCATAATCGGCATTCTCGTGATGGTCGGACGTTCGTTTGGTAGCCGTAAGACGCAGGCGGTTGTGCTCAGGTCTTGTCGGTGGGCTGACGGAAAGAAGATTCCGCACGTCGTGGTTGGATTGTTGTTGGTCTACTGGACGGCTAGAGTATTTGGCTTGGCCGGTTTTGAGTTCTAGGATTCCTTTAGCGGAGAAACGAAATGGGTGGTATTTTGGCATTGCTTCTAATGGTTGTGATCGTTCTGGTTAGTTTGGTTAGTTTCGGTTGTTTCGTATACAACATTGTGGTTGCTTTCCAAAAAGGAGATACCGTACCCGGTATCCTTTCAATTTGCGGTATTATTGGGTTCATTTTGGGCTGGATTAATGTCGAAAAATGGGGCCACCGCAACGTGATGATCGCTTGGACCATTTCAATCATCCTCGGCGTGATTCTCCAAATAGCGTCGATGGCCCTAATCCCGATGTTTGCCCAATAGGGTCGGCGTACGGCGTACGGCAGATTGACTTGCCATGTTGGATTGTAGGAGGCCGCTTCAACTGCGGCCTCATTTTTTTTGTCAACGACCGTAGTTGGCAGATACGACTGCTCCAATCGCGAGCCAATTCGACTAACAAAATGCCGACTCACGGTTTGTTGGTTCGGCTCTTTCCTATTCCAACAGTCCATGAACCACGTGGCCGTGGACGTTGGTTAGACGGCGTTGAATGCCGTTGTGATAATAGGTCAATCGCTCGTGATTGATCCCCAATTGGTGCAAAATCGTCGCGTGCATGTCGTAGGTGGTGACCGGGTGTTGGACCGCGTGGTAGCCAATCTCGTCGGTTTCGCCAAACGCCAAGCCGCTACGAAATCCACCGCCCACCAAGACATTCGCAAAGCCCTCTGGGTGATGGTCGCGGCCACGGCTCAATTTCCCGGCGTCGGCTTGCGCGTACGGCGTGCGACCAAACTCCGTTGTGATCATGACGATCGTTGACTCCAACAGCCCCAACAGCTTCAGATCCTGGATCAAGGCCGCCACGGGTTGATCGATGCGTCGAGCTTCGCCTAGGTGCCCTCGGTGTCCGGCTCCCAAGATGTCGTCATGGGAGTCCCAAGAGACACCATCGCCGCTCCAGATCTGGACCATGCGCACCCCCCGTTCGATCAAACGCCGGGCGGCCAAGCAGTTGCGAGCCATGTCTCGGCATTCGTCGCGGTCGATGCCATAGGCTCGCGTCACATGTTCCGGCTCAGAGTTGATTTCCATAGCGGCCGGAACTTCCACCTGCATCTTGGCGGCCAACTCATAACTTTGAATCCGAGCCGCCAAAACATCCGAGTGTTCTTGTGTGGCGAGATGTTGGCGATTCAGCTCGTGCAGCACCGCCAAACGATCGGCCTGGACTTGCGCACTCCATTGGCCGGCTGGCTGCAAATCCAAGATAGGCGCGCCGCCGCGTGTGTTGAAGGGCACCCCCTGGTGCTGCGCCGGCAAAAAGCCGCTGGACCAATTGAACGAGCCGCCGGCATCCGCTGGAATGCCGCGCGCATCCGGCAACACCACAAAGCTCGGCAGATTCTCCGACAGACTGCCCAAGCCATAAGACAACCAGGCGCCCATCGCTGGAAACCCCATCAAGCGAAATCCCGTTTGGGCCTGAAAGATCCCTGGGATATGGTTCGCGGTCTCAGCCACCATCGAGCGAACAACGGTAAGTTCATCAGCTTGCTGGGCCAAAAATGGGAATAACTCGGAGACCCACAGTCCCGATTGCCCTCGTTGCTTGAACTCAAAATGCGGCCGATGCAAACGACCGGCCTTGCCCATAAACGGTGCAGCTTCTCCAAACGATTCGGGCATCTCGCGGTCATGAAACTTTTCGAGTTCCGGTTTGTAATCGAAACTGTCCAAGTGACTCAAGCCACCACCCAAGAAAATGTGAATGACATGTTTCGCACGCGCCGGATGATGCAGTCCGTCGCTGCCCGCACTCGCGGACGTGGAAGAATTGGCAGGTTGGTCTTGAGCAAACAGCGCGCGGTCGCGCAGCAACAAGTCCATGGCCGCCATCCATGCCACGCCTCCGGCAGCCTGGCTCAAGAAATCACGTCGATCGGATTTGGCTTCCATTTCGATTCCTTACTCGATGAACATGAACTCGTTGGTGTTGAACAGAACAATTGCCACATGCACCGCGCCGTGAGTCGTGGCCAATCGCACACACGCCGCTTGTTCCTCGGTGTTGGGTTCGCGACCCAAAATGCTCTGGAACAACTGCGATACCAAGACTTCCGGTTCCAACGCTTTCGCATCCGATTCACGCGGTACTTCATGTTCCACTGTCAGTCGCTCGATCAGTTTCGCTGCCGCAAATTCCATCAACGGATTGTTCAAGAGCGTCAACGATTGCACAGGTGTGATGGTTTCAGCTCGTCGCGGTTGACTGACCGACGGATCGGCGCAATCGAGCGAATCCAAGAAAGGGTGGCTGCCCGACCGAGCCCATAGACGATAGATGGCTCGGCGACGTAGTGCCGGTTCGATTTCCGTCTTGGGGTCGCGAAAAAACACGTTGGGACCGTCCGTCGATACATCGAGATCGCGAAAACTTGGGCCACCCAATTGGCGATCCAACTGACCGCTGATGGCCAACACGGAATCACGCACCGATTCGGCATCCAGCCGCCGTCGATTCGCCCGCCACAGCCATTGATTGTCACCATCGATTTCCCACGCCGCATGTTTTGGCGGCGCGGAAGTTTGCCGCCAAGTCGCTGACGTCACAATCAAACGCTGAAGATCTTTGAGTCGCCAACCTTGTTCCACCAAGCGCCCAGCCAAAAAATCCAACAGCTCCGGGTGAGTGGGGCGTCCACCCGAATATCCAAAGTCACTGGGTGTATCGACGATCCCACGTCCAAAGTGATAGTGCCATACGCGATTTACAATCACCCGAGCCAACAAAGGATTCTGCGCCTCACTTATCCAGGCCGCCAATCGTTCTCGGCGCGCGGCATCCGAGGCGTCATTGGGCAAAGCAAAATCAGGTGACAGACCACAGGCCGCCAATAGCCCAA
The DNA here is from genome assembly GCA_041741535.1 of Pirellulaceae bacterium. Classification (GTDB taxonomy): domain Bacteria; phylum Planctomycetota; class Planctomycetia; order Pirellulales; family Pirellulaceae; genus M30B19. The sequence continues at coordinate 34,980 of JBGSJV010000066.1, read as the reverse complement.
GTCCCCCCGGAGCCACCGCCTCGCCCGGCGTTCGCGGGTTGCCGCGAGCCAAAACATACGTGATCTCCGGTTCTCGAAATTGCGGAACATGAGCCACACCGACAAAAGACTTGGGAGGCTCGGCGGCCAAGTGACGTTGCAGCGTCCCTTGCAGCGACTCGTAGGTCGCTCGTTCCAAGTCCGTCGCTTGTCCCAATAACTGCGACACCGGTGCCGCGTTGCGAACGGATGCCGAATCCGTCGTAAATTGTTGGACCACTTCTTCGGCACTCAAGGCCCGCTGATAGATTGCCAACAAATGAACGTTTCCTTGCCAAGCTCGATCACCGGAGACTTCATTGCCAATCGCCAAGCGAAACGAATCATTCCAATTCGACAAATCACCGTCCACCGATTGTTCCGCGGCGAGACGTCCGTTGACATACACGTGCACCGTGCCCGAACGAAACGTGACAACGACATGCGTCTTGTCCGAGGTAACCGAACCGGGGGGCGTGCTCGTCGACGGCAAGCCATTGCCATCCGTCTTGGTCGTTCGCAACCGCACATCAAACCGATCGTCGAGTTGACCCAGCGTGAAGTTTCGCTGCCCGGTATCCAAGGAAATCGTGACTATCCGAGCCGGTCCCTGTTGCGTTAGCGTATGGGACGTCAACCACAGTTCAACGGTGAATTCGTTGGCCGACGATAACGATCGAATCAAAGGAGACGCAGGCTGGTTCGTGGCCCAGGCTCCATTGGGTTGGGGCAAGAGTTGCACGCTCTCCTGCGGATTGAACCACGAATTCCACGACTTGGCTTCCGCGCCTTCGCTCAAGTAAGAAGCGACCAATCCCTCCGCAACACTGGTCGATTCACCCTGCACATAGCGCTCGCGCAACGCTGTTTCGCACGCCGACAATTCTTGGTGCAAACGCTCGCGTTCCACGAGCCATCGCTGGTGCGGCCCATCTTCAACCGATACTTGAATGCCACTTCGTTCATCAACCTCTTGGTGCACACCCGCCAACGTTGCCGCAATTTGATAGTAGTCGCGTTGCCGCAATGGATCAAACTTGTGATCGTGACATCGAGCACAGTTCACCGTCAGTCCCAAAAACGTCTGTCCCACGGCACCGACCAATTCTTCCAAGTGATCTTGCCGCGCGACTTTCTGCATCTCTGGTCGACCCTCCTTATGACCAACTTGATCCCACGTTCCCGCGACCAAGAAGCCCGTTGCCAAGAGCGGTTCCAACTCGCCGGGATACAACACATCGCCCGCAATTTGTTGCCGCACAAATTCGTCGTAAGGCATGTCTTGATTGAACGCCGAAATCACCCAGTCACGATAACGCCAAGCATTTTCACGGATGCGATTGCGCTCGAACCCTTGAGATTCACCAAACCGCACCACATCCAACCAATGCCGCGCCCAACGTTCCCCATAATGCGGCGAATCCAATAGACGATCCACCACCAACTTGTACGTCGTTTCGTTCCCCGCGAAATCGTCCAAATCCAACTCCAAGTCCAGCAGCGATTCATGCACGTAAGGCCGGCCCTGCGAATTGACTTTGGTACTCTGACGGAGCAACGGCGGTAGACCAATCAAGTTCAAGTACAAACGTCGTAGCAACGTTCGACCGGAGGCAGTAGGACTGGGCGGCAGTTTCGCCTGTTGCAACCCCGCGAGAACCAAGGCATCGATTTCGTTATGCCCCCAGTTGGAATCCTGCTGCGCTGGAACGATGGGCTTCTTGAGCGGTTGCCAAGCCCACCAGTCGTAGCCGGCCCGATTGCTGTTCGAGTAGCGAAAGGGATCGATCGGATCTGCTCCCCAGGTTGCACCTTGCTCGATCCAGCGCCTCAGGACTTCTTTGTCCCCTTCCGGCAACGGTTCATCAGGCGGCATGTCGTCCACTACGACACGTTGGTACAGTTCGCTCTGGTCCACATCGGCCGGCATCAACACGCGACCTTGCTCGCCACCTTGAAACGCCCGATCCTTGCTAGATAAATCCAAGCCGCCCTTTTGCGAAGTCGCATCATGACAATGCAAACAAGCCCGCGCCAAAATCGGCGCCACATCGCGATCAAAGTCGATCGAATCGGTCTGAGCGTGCAGCCAGGCCGCCGATGACCAAACGATCGCAACGAACCACACAAGCGACAAGTTGAAACAACATCGGGCAACGTATCGGTTCATCAATGGATTCCATCTAGTGTAAGAAGGGCACCCCTCACGAATCCAAACAGATCCCATGAATGACCTCGGCATCGAATACTCCCGTCGCCTTGTGTTCCAATCCGCCGTAGAAGTAAGTCAGCAGATTATGCTCCAAGCCTACCAAGTGCAACAGCGTCGCGTGCAGATCCCGAATATGGTGCCGATCGACCGTGGCTTCATGCCCCAGTTCGTCGGTCTCGCCGTAACTCGTACCGCCACGCACGCGGCCACCGGCTAACCAATACGTAAAACCTTTGGGATTGTGATCCCGACCACCATGGTCGCCTTGGGAGACCGGCTGGCGTCCGAACTCACCGCCCCAGACAACCAATGTCTCGTCCAACAAACCACGTTGTTCCAAGTCCGTAAGCAAACCCGCGATCGGCCGATCGATCTCCGGACAATGAATCGCCAGATTCTCTTCGACACCATTGTGCGCGTCCCAATTCTGTTGCTGATGTCCACCACCGTGATAGATTTGCACGAACCGAACGCCGCGTTCGATCAAGCGCCGCGCGATCAAACATTGTCGCCCAAACGGAGCCGCTCCGACCGACAAGGGATGGCTGGTAGGCTTTTCGTTCAGGCCATACAACTCGTGCGTGGCCGCGGTTTCCGCCGTCAAGTCCAAGGCCTCCGGCGCGGTCGTCTGCAACTGAAACGCTAATTCGTAACTCGCGATTCTGGCTTGCAACTCCGAATAACCCGCTCGAGTGGCCAAATGCTGAGCGTTTAATTCATTGGCCGTCGAGATCAGGTCGCGTTGCATGCCGGCAGTCATCCGGGGCGGTGTCGCGAGATTCAAAATGGGCTGGCCGTTCGAGCGAAACACCGTACCTTGCCACTCGGCAGGCATAAAACCGCTGGACCAATTTGCCGCTCCACTGATGGGACCGCCTCGTTGATCCAGCATCACGACGTAGCCCGGCAGATTCTCGTTTTCATTGCCCAGTCCATAGCTCAGCCAGGAGCCCATCGCGGGATAGCCTTGAATGATCCGACCCGTGTTCATTTGAATCATGGCGGAACCGTGCGCGAAGGAATCGGCATAGAGCGACTTCACCACCGCCAACTTGTCCATGTGTTGACTGAGCAACGGCAGCGCATCGGAACACCACAGCCCAGACTCACCGTGTTGTTTGAACTCACGACGGCTGGCCAATAACTTCGACGGTTGCATGCTCCGCCGACGAATCTCCATATCAACGGTCTGGCCATCTCGCTTTTGCAGCTCGGGTTTGTAATCAAACAAATCCATCTGCGAAGGACCGCCGTACATGAACAAGAAGATCACGTGTTTGGCCTTGGCGACGCGCTTCGCCAAGTTCTGTGGAGACGTTGACGTGATGGGCTCCGATTCAGAGGCACCGGCCTGGCGGATAAAAAAGCCATCTTGACTCAGCATCGACGCCAAGGCCACACCCGTGAAACCCGCGCCCATTTCCCACAACCATTCACGCCGCGTCCCACAACAGGCACGGTCGACCTGATATGGCGATGGAGCGGCGAGTTGGTGGCGTCGTTTCGAGTTAGTCGACATAGATCACCTCGTTCAGGTTCAAAATCAACAAGCAAGCCGCCACCAGTCCGGCAGTATCGGCTTCGTCCGGTTGTTCGAGTTCGATTTGGCCCGCTGCTGTATCGACACTCAAATAATCCACGGCCAACGGTGCACCCCATGTTCGAAAGCCGACTCGGCCAGCAGCCGTTGCCGGCTCGGGGTCGACGACTTCCAAAGCCGCTTCGTTCAGGTCGTTGACCCAGACCTTGATCTTTTCACGCTGCGCGGAAATGCGTAGCTGGATCGACTCGCCTGTCGCCAGTGGCACCGAGGTCTGGCCCAACAACACACGCTCGCCGCGCAACTTGGAGACTTCGACCGTGTTGGACGCAGGAATCAAACGCACTTCCAAACCGTTGAGAAAATCTCCGTCTGGGATACCGCGCACCACCACCGAAGCAAACTCCGTCGAGCGTCCCAACACCAAACGCATCGTGACCATGCCGTCGCTAAACGACACACCGTCCCACATCGCGGCCGGACCAAAATCCAAGTTTTGATTGACGATGCCCTCATAGCCACCACCCCAACGTCCTTTCAAGTACGACCATCCAACTTGGGGACCCCGCAGACAATCTTGCGGTTGCGATTGACGAAGAAATCCTTCATGCAACGCCAAGGGGACATCCGGTCGCAACGTGACGCGGTTCTTCAATTGCCTCGCCTCCGTCGTCTGCCGCGCGACAAATTGCTGCAAGAGGTGCTGTTCGTGTTCGGTCGGTTTTCGTTGCACGGCCAACTCCAACGCTCGAGCAAGTTGCAGGGCAAGGTCCTCGCGTGATTCACGGCGAACCCGTGCAGCCAACGCTTCCGCTTGCTTCAACATAAAATCGTCATTCAACAACATCAGCGCTTGCGGAGCGACGGTGGTGATCGAACGTTCGGCGATTGGCTGCGTGAGATTGTTGTAGTCGAACAGATCCAGCCACGGCGAACTCAACGTGCGTTTCACGAACATGTAAACACTGCGCCGATTCTGTTGCAGTTCGTTTGAAACACCCCAGCCCGCTCCTGGCCGCGAGCCACCTGCCAACACCTCACCGGCCAATCGAGGAAAGAACCCGCGTCCTCCGCGCTCGGGATTCAGCTGGCCACTGATGGCCAACATCGAATCGCGCACGGCCTCGGCGTTCAACCGCCGCAGATTAGCGCGCCAATACCAGTCATTGCCTGGATCGACGAGCATAGGATCTTCAGTGGGACCCTCCGCCGTTGGGCGCTTAGACTCCGCCACCCTCAACGAGACTTCCTGTTGCGAAGAACGTCGGTAAGCTTCGGAAGTCATGATCAAGCGATGCAGCGACTTCACCGACCAACCTTGCTGCATGAACTCGGCGGCCAACCAGTCCAACAACTCGGGATGGGTTGGTGGCAGGCCGGCTTTGCCAAAGTCCGTCGTCGTCGGCACGAGGCCTTTGCCAAAATGATGGTACCAGACTCGATTGACCATGACCCGCGCCGTCAGCGGATGGCTCTCGTCCGCGATCCAACGAGCCAAAGCCAAGCGACGTCCGCTACTGGCGAGCGGCCCGTCAATCGGCTCCACCGCGAGGGTCTGGCCACCAAAAATCTGCGGCAGGCCCGGTTCCACGACCGCTCCCGCTTGGCCCGCGTTGCCTCGAATCAGTACGTGGACGACTGGAGCAACGGAACTAGCTTCGCGGACCCCATTGGTCCAATCGCTTTCGGCAATCGCCAAGGTCTCTTCACGCAAGATCGCTTCCAACGCTTCTCGCTCGGAGCCGGTCGCAGTCTCCAATTTCGCTCGCGCGTCGGCGCGTCGTGTTTCATGTTGGGCAACGACCGACGTGAACTGCGAGGTATCGATCGTTGGCAAGAACGTCGATGAACCAAGCGTCGGTCGCGGATCGGTGTAGCGTTGCACGTTGCGAAAGTAAGCCAGCAACCGATAGTAGTCTTCTTGAGGCAGTGGGTCAAACTTATGATCGTGGCACCGGCAGCAGCCCAACGTCACGCCCAAAAATGCCGCACCGGTCGTGACCATGACATCATCCAGGTCGTCGAACTCCGCTTGGCGCGGGTCGTCTGCTTCATCATCCCACACGCCCAGTCGATAAAAGCCAGTTGCCGCACGACTGGCGGCGGTGGCATCGGGCAATTCGTCCCCGGCCAACTGCTCGATCACAAATCGGTTGTAAGGTTTGTCTTCGTTGAATGCTTGAATGACGTAATCGCGATACTTCCAGATCTGGGCCTTTTCGCCGTCACGTTCGTAGCCATTGCTCTGAGCAAATCGGACGACATCCAACCAATGCCGACCCCAGCGTTCACCGTACTCGGGCCGAGCCAACAGTTGATCGATCAAGTCCAAGTAAACCTGCGGAACATCGCGCTCTGGGTGAGCCGCAATCTCAGCCGACCATCGCTGTTCGAACGTGGCGACGTCTTCCGGCGACGGCGGCAAGCCTAACAAGTCGAAGGTCGCACGACGGATCAGTTCGCGCGGGGTTGCCGAGGCGTTCGGTCGCAGATTTTTTTCGGCCAACTTCTGCTCGATAAACGCATCAATAGGATGAGCCGACTGCGAGCCGTCCGCACGTTTCGGAATCGCCGGACGGTGGACGGGTTGAAACGTCCAGTACTGCCGATCCTCGTCCGTAATCGTCGCTTGCTCGCGCTGTGGATGTTCGGGCCCGGTGCCACCGGGCCATGGGGCACCCATTTGGACCCAATTCGCCAGGATCTCCACTTGGGGATCGGTCAGCTTTTGGTCGGGCGGCATTTGCAGCGATTCGTACTTCACCGCTTGGATCAGGAGACTGGCCGCTGCATTGCCGGGTTCGATGGCGGCTCCCGAATCACCACCGACCAACAGGTGTTCGCGCGACAACAGTTGCAAGCCACCTTTGAATTTTTCGGAGCCATGACAGGACTGACAATGGTCGATCAGCAGCGGCCGAACTTTCGATTCGAAATAGGCGATTTGTTCCGTCGACCAAACCGGTTCCTGGTGGGCCGTCTCCTGAGCGAAACAGATCGTGTTTGTGAGGACTAAGCCAATTACGGAACCGACGAACAGGACGACACGCGACCACTCACAAAACCATGGCTCTGTCCCAAAAGGAGTCTGACTCTTTAGAGAGCATGCAATCATTTCGGACAAAACGGTGTGACCAGAGAGGGTCAGACCCCTTGTGGGATAAAGCCAATTAAAACGTTTCGGGCTCATTCATCCACTCCGAACTTCAGGCGGGCAACGCTGCACCCAGGCAACGCTGTGAACCGCTTATTGTAATCGATTTGGGAACAAGAACCGAGCGATATCTTGAACGAAGGACAAGCCAATAATCCCGCCCGACCAGAGAATCCCGCCCGGCTTCCCCGGCGGATCGTTAGGCCACACGCTACAAAATCAAATGCACGGCATGCGGTGCAATCTGGACCGACACGCGGTCGCCAATCGACAACTCCTTCGTCTCCCGCGAATGGGACAGGACTCGCGCCACCAGCCGAAACCCGCAGTCCAGCTCCCAGCGCGTGGTGCGACCATCTTGTACTCGACCAACCAGCGTGCCACTCCAACGACCCGGCCGAACCCCTGTCGAACCGTCCTCGGACGCCGACATGCCATACACCTGGACAGCGTCGGCCGGGATGCACACGAGAGCCGCACCAAGCTTTGCGTTCGGCGGAGTCCCTTCCAAGACCAACGTTTGGCCTTGCACCTCAATCGTGCAGGTCGTCCCTTCATGTCGCACGATTTGACCGGCCAGGACGTTTTCGATCCCCACCATCCGAGCCACGTGTTCATTCTTCGGTCGCGCAAAAACGTCCGCCACCGTGTCCGCTTGGAGAATGCGGCCTTGATCCATCACGACCATCCGCTCGGCCAACGCCAACACATCTTGTTGATCATGCGTGACCAAGATCATCGGAATTTCGAATTCCTGCAACAACTGCCGCAACTCCAAACGCATTTGCTCGCGCAATACATTGTCCAATGATGAAAGCGGTTCGTCCAGCAACAACAACTGCGGTTTGCGCGCAATGGTTCGCGCCAGTGCGGCTCGCTGTTGCTGCCCACCGGAAACTTGTCGCGGATAACGTTGCTCCAAGCCACCCAAGCCAAACCGTTCGATCAACTCGCCAACTCGCTGTCGACGTTTCTCGTCGGACAATCGCCGCAGCCCATATTCGATGTTCGCTTGAATCGTTAAATGCGGGAACAACGCGAAATCTTGAAATAGAAAGCCAACATTCCGCTGGCTGGGCGGACACTGGATCTTGTGATCGTGATGGAACCAAAGATCTTCGCCAAAGTAGATCCGCCCTTTCTGCGGTCGCTCCAGTCCCGCGATGGCTCGCAAGACCGATGACTTGCCACAACCCGACGGACCAAACAAAGCCGTCATCGAAAAGCCTTGCGCCGGTCGAACCAAGTCAGCATGAATCAACGGTCCGTTGGAGTATTGCAACTCGAACTCCGCGACGAACTTGCTCATACCACACCACCTCTTCGGCCATAGGTGTAAGTGAAGCACAACACCACAAACGAAAACAGCACCAACCAAAACGACGTCTGTCCCGCCGCCACGTAGTCCAACGCTTGGACATTGTCATAGATCGAGATCGACAAGGTGCGCGTCACACCCGGAATGTTGCCGCCGACCATCAGCACCACTCCAAACTCGCCAATGCAATGAGCAAACGTCAGAACCAACCCTGTCAACACGCCGGGCCATGCCAATGGCACGGCTACACGCCAAAACGTTCGAATCCGTTTCTCGCCCAAGCACCACGACGCCTCCAACAAACGTCGATCCACGCTCGCAAACGCAGACACAAACGGACGTACCGCAAATGGCAAATTCCCCAACACCGAAGCTAACAAGATGCCCCAGAAAGTGAACGGAAGTCGCTGGCCCGTCCACGCCTCCAACGCCGACCCCAGCGGACTTTGTGGACTGGTGGCCAACAAGATGTAGAACCCCAACACAGTCGGTGGTAAAACCAACGGCAACGACACGAGCGCTTCAATGAATACTCGCCCCGACCAACGAGTCTGTGCCAACCACCATGCCAGTGGCACGCCGACGACCAACAAAATCGCGGTCGTGCAGGTCGCCAATCTTAGCGTTAACCACAACGCCGTCAGGTCCATCAATCAAGCTCCCGGTGGTTGGAATCCAAAGCGACTTAGCACTCGTTGCCCGTCTGTGCCCAAGACATACGCTTGAAACTGCTGGGCGGCGTCCAGATCGGATGCTCCCTGAATCAAGACACAGCCTTGCTCCATCTGCGGATAGGCGTCCTGCGGCACCAGCCAATAACGTCCCTTGTCGGCCATGGCCGGCGCCAAGGCCAACGACAACGCCAAGATCCCAACGTCCGCCGCGCCCGATTCGACATATTGAGCCGCCTGAGCAATGTTCTCGCCAAAGACCAACCGCGACTCCACCGCCGAATACACCCCCAGCGATCGCAGCGCCGACTCGGCCGCTCGACCGTACGGCGCATGTTGTGGATTGGCGATCGCGATCTTTTGCACCGCCGGATCCAGCAACGCCTGAGCGCCCAATCGCTCCACATCAATCGTGGAATCTTGCGGCACCCAAATCACGATCTGCCCAATCGCATAGATGGAAAGGCTCCCCGGGTCCGCCCGACCAGCCTCTACCAACTTGTGAGCGTAAGTGACATCCGCGGAAAAATAGAGATCAAAGGGCGCTTGCTGGAGCAACTGAGCATAGAAATTTCCCGACGAACCATAAGTTACTTGCACTTCGATTTCCGGATGCTGCTGGGCGAAGGCCGTGATCAGCTCCTCGAAGGCAAACTTCAAATCCGCTGCCGCCGCCACACGAACTTGTGTCGTGGCACGCGCGCGTTGCTGCTCGGATTTCGCCGGGGACTGCGACGTCGAATCTTCGAAGTGGCAACCACTTCCGATCAAACACAACAGGGCCACCCACCAACCGAGCCAGGCCCGACCACCGCTTTTCATCAGGCGTTGTTGCCTTTGTCCCATGTCTGTCCTCTTGACGAACCCCAAAAAGAGTCCTGACACCTTTTTTATGGCTGACACCTTTTTTATGGTTCCACGATGCCGGCGCGTAACAACTCGAGGATGCGAATCAGTTCCTTCAAGTCCGCTTTGGAAACTGGTGACAGTAGGCTCGCGTGAAGGTCCAGTACCGGTTGATCCAAGTTCTTCAGCAACTGCTCCGCCGCCGGAGTCAATCCCAAGTCATAAACCCGACGATCCCGGTCCGATTGCGTTTTAGTGATCAACTTCATGGCCAACAACTGATCGACCACCCGAGTGATCGCCGGAGCAACCTGGATCATCCGATTCGCAACCTCCAAACACGGCAGCGGACGGCCTTCCCCCCGCAGGATTCGCAGAACATTGTACTGAGTCGGCGTTAACTCGTAATCCCGCAACAATCGAGCGAACCGATTCTCCAATAAATCGCCCGTTCGCAGAATCGCCAAGGTCGCTTCTTGCTCGACCGATTCAAATCGATGCCGCTTCTTCAACTCATCGCGAAGTGTCTTCGCCACTCTATTTCTCCTCAATTCTCATTTAACCGCGCCGCAGAGTATGGCACGTTTAACCGCGCCGTTGGTTTAGCACGTTTAACCGCGCCGCAGAGCAATGCTGGGCGGTGACCCACTTTGCCCAATTGTTTATGTAAGTCGCCCAGTATTGCGTTGCTGAGCGATTCGGAAGCGAAACAAGTCCTTCGTTGAACGGCATTGCGTTTAACCGCGCCGCAGAGCCAGGTAGAGCGGGGATCCGCTCTACCTGGCTTCGCCAAGCGCGTTGGCGTCTGTTATCGCGATTACGTCGGTAATCACTTTGGCCGCCGTTATAGCCAGCAACCGATTATCGGTGCAACGGAAAGTCCGTGTAACCTTGCGCCCCAATCGGTGAATACCAATCCGACATTTCCGCATCCGGATTCAGCGGCCAACCGTGTCGATAACGCTCGACCAAATCTGGATTGCTGATAAACGGACGCCCAATCGCGATCATGTCCGCTTGACCCGTCGCAATCGCCGCCTCGGCCGTCTCGCGAGTATAGCCGCAATTGCCGATCAATACTCCGTCAAACACCGAGCGAAACTCCGTCAATACCATCGGTTTCCCCAACTCGTGAAACCCAAACGCCAAGCCATCCATCACGTGCAAGTAACCCAACCGGTGCTGGTTCAATTGCCGGGCCACATACGTGAATTGCTCACGAAAATCCACCGACCCCATGTCGTTGAAACCCCCGTTGGGCGACAGGCGTACACCAATCCGCTCCACAGGATAAACCGAGCGAATGGCGGTCACAACCTCCTCCAAGATTCGAGAGCGATTCTCCACGCTCCCGCCGTATTGGTCCTCCCGATGATTGGTCTTGCTCTGCAAGAACGTATCCAACAAATAACCGTTGGCCGCATGAATTTCGACACCATCGAACCCCGCACTCAACGCCCGTTGCGCGGCTTGCCGATAATCGTCGACGACCCGAGCAATCTCATCGGTCTCCAACGCCCGTGGGGTCGCATGCGGCTCTTTTCCCTTCGGCGTGTGAATGTACTCGGCATTGATCTTGATCGCCGACGGCGCCACATGTGGCTGCCCAGCGTGAAAACTCGGATGCGAAGCTCGCCCACAGTGCCACATTTGCATAAAAATCGTTCCGCCCGCACCGTGAACCGCCCCGACGACTTCTTTCCAGCCTTCCGCCATCGCGTCCGAATAAATCCCCGGCGATTCATTCCAGCCGTTGCCCTGCGGCGAGATCGTGGTCGCTTCACTAATCACGAGGCCCGCTCCAGCTCGCTGCCGATAATACTCGGCCATCAAGGAATTTGGCACTCGCTCGCGACCCGCCCGAGCTCGCGTCATCGGAGCCAACGCGATGCGGTTGTTCAATGTGAGCCCGCCAAACTCCAATGGCTTGAAAAGATGAGGTGTTGTCGTCATGAATCATTACTCCGGTCTAAAGGTAGTGGGTGTTTTGGTTTTTGGTACTTGGTACTTGGTTCGTTGTTTTTTAGTTCTTGATAGTTGCTGGACGATACGCTCTTCTCTGCGTCATCCTAGTCTCGCGCGGTGTACTACTCTATTCGTTTTCCATCATTCCAATCACTCTTGTTTCCCTGTCTTCTCTGCGTCATCCCAATCTCGCGCGGTGTACTCACCCGTTCTACTTCTGCTCACCCGAGCCGCGATTGTCGGCGTTGGCTAAGACTCCGTCCAGGCTCCAGCGCCCGCCACCGTTGGCGATCAGAAATAGCATCGTTCCCACAAGCGAAAGATTCTTCATGAACTGAATCATCTCACGTTGCTGGTCCGCGCCTTCGAACGCCCAGAAGTTATGGAAGTAGTACGTAGCCAAAACCAAAAACACCAGCAACAATGTTCCGCCGATCCGAGTTTTGTAGCCGCTGATCACCGACAAGCTCCCGGCGACCAGGAACACGATCGCCCCGACCAACATCAGGTTTGGCAACGGAACCCCTTTGGACTCCATCGCCCCGACCACTTCGGAGAACTGCGGTAACTTATTGCCAACAGCACTCATCAGGAAGATCGTGCCGATAAACAAACGGCCCACGAGGGACGTGACATTAATTAACAACGTTTGCATGGGAAAACTCCTTGGCTTCTTTCGTAAGGGGGCTCCCTTCTCCCCACTGCGGGAGAAGGGTCAGGGAAAACATTTTTGTGAGAATTTGAGCCAGTCGCCTCACGCGAGGTCGAACAACATCAACTCCGCGCCACTGCGACTGGACAGTTGCAAATCGGAATCGTCGCTCAGCGCCAGTCCATCGCCAGCCTGCAGGGCTAGGTCCTCGACCTCCACGTCGCCGCGCAACACTTGCAACCACACATGTCGCCCCTCCGCGATCGATCGGCCCAGCGACTCTCCGGCGGCCAAGTTCGCCAAATAGATGCGAGCGTCTTGCTGGATCGTGAGCGGCTTGTCATGCGCGTGGTTCCGATCATCCGGCGGGGCTGCAACCAGTTGCCATTGCCCTTGTCGTCCCGATTCCGGAAAGGGGCGTTGCTCGTAACTGGGCTTGAGCCCTTTCACGGCCGGGAACAACCAGATCTGGTACAGATGGACCGGTTCGGAGGACGACGGATTAAATTCGCTGTGCGTGATCCCCGATCCCGCGGACATGCGTTGGAATTCGCCGGGCTTGAGGATTTCGCCATGGCCCATCGAATCGCGATGCTCCAATTGCCCCTCCAACACGTAGGTGACAATCTCCATGTCGTGGTGCGGGTGTTCGCCGAACCCTTGCCCAGGAGCCACCCAATCTTCGTTCATCACTCGCAACGCCCGAAAATGAACCTGTTGTGGGTCTCGGTAATCGGCAAACGAAAATGTATGAAAAGTCTTTAACCAGCCGTGGTCCGCAAAGCCGCGCTCGGCCGCTCGTCTTAGTTTCTTCATGGTCACTCTCCGGTGTTTTCGTGCCCGCAACTTCCAACGCCCCACCGCCCATGAAATATATATTACATGTAAACCATTAGCATGTCAAGTGAAGGCGAATAAAATTTGTTTGGGTCCACGGGAGGCCGGTCGTTCGCCGGGAGAAATGTCCTCCAAAATACAGGAACAGACGCCATAGCTCATGGATCGCAGCCTACCAGCGAATCTGGACGGCGGGCGTGAGCCATCTTGCAGGAACGCGCGGCGGAAGGAAACTGAGGCGGGTGGAGGGCGATTCAATTCTCGGAGCCGAGCGATGATCCAAGCGAACAATCCGGCGGGCAGTTACCGCACACAATTCACAAGCCGTACGGAAACAGCCGAGGCCGATCTATCGCTGGCCAAGGGTGGAGGAGGGCAGGGGTTTGGTCCCCACGAATTGATCGAGGCCGGTCTGGCCACGTGCATGGTGATCACGGCGCGGATGTACGCGGTGGAACATCATTGGCCGCTGGAGGACGCGAGCTGCCAAGTTCGTATCGAAAAGAACGCGACGGGCGACATCACGTTTGTGTACTCGTTGGAATTACCAGGCTTGAGCCCCGAACAACAACAAAAGATCCGCGCCCTCATGAGCCATTGCCCCGTCGCCCGAACCCTCTCCAAGCCAGCAATGCTTCAACTAGAAAATCCCACGAACACGGAACAGTCGTAGGCCACGGATAGGACGTTTCCATTCTCGGGATCACCATCCATCAACTACACAGTGCCTCCGTCGTCGCCAATACACTCTCGCCAACACGATTCGTTAACTTCTGTTCTTCGACAGACTTCCGCAGCGTTTGGCTAAGCTCGTACTCGCGATTGTCTTATACGGCTAACAAGCGTCACTATCCCAAAGGTTACGAGCAGAGCAAAGGAAGTAGGCTCCGGCACAGCGGCGACGTTCACAACGCCGCTCGAGTAGAGGTTGCTCAAATCCCACGAAAGGCCCGAGCTAAGGACGGCCTGACTAAGATCAATGTCGGAGAATCCACCCGAAAATGTGGTCCAATCGAGCAGATCAAACGAATCGCCAGCGACGGGAACGTAACCGTTGAACAAGACCAGCTTTAATGTTCCGTCGAGCTGCAACATGCCTGAATCAATTAACTTGTCATGCTCCGTGCCAGCAACCAGCCCACCGATTTCCATTTCTAATACCGAGCTGTTGCCCAGTGCCAAATTGTTAGTGAACGAGAGTGATGGGCTGAGTCCCGGGGCGAAGGTGCCATTCATCGTGACGTTTTCGAAAGTACCCATACCTTTTACGTAACCGTCGAATGTAATGCGATCCAATGTGCTATTTCCGATCACGTCGCCATTAATGATCATCGCGTTAGCCAAAGTGTTGATCGAGTCGACCGTACCGTGTCCAACGAGCACTCGCCCAAAATCAACGAGTGCCCCACGATCCACAACTAAAACGCCTGCCGAAAGATTACCCAACGATGTAACGCTACCCAAAGTCGCGCGGTTTGTGCCTCGAAGAGTAACTGTCTGATCGCCAGTGTGTAAATCTCCGGAGCTAAAAAAACTGAGTTTCGACGCATCTCCGATGGTTAGGTTACCTCCAGACGCGACAATTGTCGAACCAACGTCGGCGGTGACTCGGCCGTTGAGCAGACCATAGCCGGTCAATGTTGCACCAGAGGTCATTGCAATGCCGGAAAACAAAGCAGAGTTGACGTTCTCAATTGTACCGCCTTGCAATTGAGTGTTGCCGCCAAAGGTTGCAAAGTTCGAATCATTGACTTGTAATGTTCGTCCGGATGCAACGGTTACGTTGCCGCTAGTCGCGAAGCCATCCGGATTCGACGATCCAACCAATAAGTTGCCATTACTGACCGACAAGTTCGAAGCAGCAAAACCGGTGAATCGCGAGTTTAAAGCACCGTATCCACTCAATGATTGCCCAGAATTAAGTTGGTACGTTCCGGCCGAATTTAACGTTCCTCCGTTAAAGACATATACCACGGATGGAAGCGAGATCACACCGGTGCTATTCAAGTTCAATGTTCCACCTGTGCTGAGTATCACCGACCCGGCTGCGGAATTTGAAACGGAATTTGCTGTCAACGTTCCGCCTTGCTTGAGTTCCAAGTTCAATCCCGTAAACGCAAAAGTAGGACTGGTGATTCCCGTACCACCGGCATTGCTGCTGATAACAATCGAGCCACTAAGTTGGGCACTGGACGTGAACGTCATTGACAAACCGTTCAACCGCAAATCCAACAGGTTACCGTTTGAAGCATTGATCCCGTTGAAAGGTACCGCTACGGGCCCCACTAAACTGATGGAATTCAAGCCGGGATAATTGGTAAAAACTGCTGTCGAGTTTGTTTGAACGCCGGGAATTCCGCCCGCCCAAGTACTGTTGTTCCAGTTCCCTGACGGCCCACCGTTCCAAATTGAATTCTGAGCTAAAGTTGCACTGGACGTTAGAAACGCCAAATTTGCGATTGCAACAAAGAATGCAATTCGAATCATGTTCATCGAAATCTCGATTTTTTGTTTACTTGTAGGAAATTTTGGTAGTAATGGAACCCAGTTGTCCACAACGTTCTTCCGGTCCACATTTTTCAAGTACTTAGTGTACACGAAAGAAAGAGCATTTGGGAAACGTTGCCTGAAATCGTCGAAACACGAAAGGCGGCGGTCGAATTTTAGAAACCGTGGCGGAGGAATAGCGCCAGGCCAAACACCGGCACCCGATTTATCCCAGTTGAAAAATTTTGAGCCGCACTTTCAGCCCCAGGAATTGGCAATGCCACCCACTCAAAAGCCGGTCTGAGTCCACGCCGCATCAATTGCAGGTAGGAAAATGCGGCGGATTGACCACAGAGGACCACCGAAAAACGCCACGCCAAAATATCGGCAGTTATCTCGGTTCCCCCTCGATTTGTGGGAGAAATTTCACAACCGAGACATGTTGTGGGCGGGACGACTTGAGCCCAACCACCGCAAAAAGCTTCTCACGTATCCCTCTGTGCACCTCCGTGTCCTCCGTGGTCAACGTCCGTCCTGAGCCCCTCAAATAACGACGGCAATCAAAGGAACTCAACGTACTCTCGACCAACCGGGCTCTGGCTCACAGAACTCAAATCGCCCGCGAATTGATCAAGACAACTTTTCCATGCTCGACTCCGGTTTCAACGCGGCGATGGGCATCGGCCGCCTCTTCGAATGGAAATTGGCAGTCGATCGTTACCCGCAACGCACCCAGTTCATACAGTCGGATCAACTCGCGGAGATCGTCACCGGACGGCACCGCCAACATGACTTGTCCCGACTTCGAGAGTGGCCAAGTCAAGATCGTGACCAACATCCCTTCGATGTTCGGCTCCGTGGACACGAAGTGCCCGCCTTCCTTCAACACCGCCCGAGCATCGAGATAGTGAGCTTTTCCCGCGACATCAAAGATAATGTCCCAACGCTCTCTGGACTTCGTAAAGTCGTCTTGTTCGTAGTCGTAGAAATGATCGGCTCCTAGCGACATGCAGAACTCTCGGTTTCTCGCACTCGCGACGGCATCCACGTGACAACCATAGGCTTTCGCCAGCTGCACAGCGAACATGCCCACCCCGCCACTGGCGCCGTTGATCAGTACGGATTGTCCCGGTTTGATTCTCGCGTGATTGCGCAGGGATTGTAACGCGGTCGATCCCGCCAACGGAATCGCTGCTGCTTCGTCCATGGGCATCGAGTCAGGGATCTTCGCCGCAGACGCAACGGCGCAGACGGCATAGTCTGCCAAGGCACCGCCGCGAGTATGATCCAGAAAGGCCATGACTCGGTCGCCGTCCGCAAAGCCACTGCCGCTATCGGTCTCCACCACAAATCCCGCGACATCGTAACCCGGAACGCGGGGAAATCCAAACGGAACAATCCCTTTCAGGTCGCCACGACGAAATCGGTAGTCGATCGGATTCACACTGGAAGCCACCACTTCAATCAACAGTTGACCCGGCAATCGTCGCGGAACGGGACGCTCGGCCATGTGCAGCGTACTTGCGTCGCCATAATGATCGTACTCGACCGCGCGCATCGTGGAGCCAGTAGGAGCACGATGCGAATAGGTTGTCTTTTGTGTATTTGTATCCACCGCTCTAACCTCATGGCAACTTGTCGAAACACAACACCGTCATTCCGTTGAGTTCGCTCGGATCGATTCAACTCGATCATCGCAACCAACGCCTTCAATTTTAACATTTGTGTCTGGCAACAGAATCGAGCACTCCCCTAGGTACTCCCTGGCGGAAACTCCCGGACTGCCCAACTGCCAAGCCCTCTCGGTCGTTGAAGCTACCAAACCGCCCGTGTCGCTCGGCTTCCGCGACTCGCCCAGCATTCAAGCTCGAGCGTATCCGCCCACAGAAGGCACAAGACCGCGTTTCCATTCTCGATCGCAGATACCGCCAGATCCAATTAAGGGATCTCTCGATGCCATCACACGAGCGTTGCCCACACACTTGCAACTCCGGAACCGCTGCCGCCCCGTTGCTGGAGCTCGATCGTTCCCAACTTCAGAAAGCCAAGCCATGTCAACGACCCCAAAACGCAAGCAAGAATCACGGAAGCCAGTGTGGTTCATCACCGGATGTTCCACGGGATTTGGTAGGCAGATTGCCAAACATGTTTTGGAACTGGGCTATCGAGTCGTTGTGACATCGCGAGACCCCGGAGACGTGCAAGACCTGAAGGATCTGGGAGACGCCCTGATTCTGAAACTGGATGTGACGGACCGGTCACAAGCGGAAGCGGCCGTCCAAACGGCGGAAGAGCATTACGGCGGAATCGATGTGTTGGTCAACAATGCGGGAATTGGCTACTTTGCCGCCGTCGAAGAAAGTAGCGAGACGGAAGTTCGCAAGATGTTTGACGTCAATATCTTTGGGTTGAGTCGAATGATTCATTTGGTTCTGCCCGGCATGCGAAATCGTCGCCACGGATTCATCGTCAATCTCTCGTCCATTGCTGGCTTGCGATCGTTTCCCGCACTGGGTTATTACAACGCCACAAAGTTTGCGGTCGAGGGCCTGTCGGAATCACTTTGGCAAGAAGTGGAACCGCTGGGCATCAAGGTCATGTTGGTCGAACCGAGCGGCTTCCGTACCGACTGGGCGGGACGTTCAGCGAACGAAACGCAGCACCAGATCGCCGACTATGCCGACACCGCCGACAAGAACATTCGTCAGCTGCGTGCGGCCTCCGGCAACCAGGATGGCGATCCAGTACGAGCGGCCGCAGCGATCGTGCAAGCCGTCGAATCCGCCCATCCGCCCCATCGCTTGTTGCTTGGTAACGACGCTTATGATGGGGCAATGGCCAAGCTGGATGAACTTCGCCAGCAGTTTATGGCCTGGGAAGAAGTCTCCCGCGGCGCCGATTTCCCCGCCGCCACACCAGCAGCGCTGGCGTAAGGTACAAGACCCATACGTGGTATCCCCAACCGCGGGTCAAACAACTCACCACACGTTTCTCCCGAATCGCCCAAAACTACAAAAACCAATCCCACCACCGTCTTTCTCTGTGCACCTCCGTGTTCTCTGTGGTCAAACAATCCCCATTCCTCTGTGGCATACCAACCGGCGAGCGTTTTTGCTAACCTAAGGACTTTCAATAAACCACCGACGACGAGGTTTGGCGCTCAACGGACGCAAGGCGTTTCATGTCTTCCTCCGCGCACCTCTGTGTCCTCCGTGGTTGACCTTTTTCCTGAACCGAGCCAAGCGACCACCCATGGAACTCAGCGAAATCACAGCCCAGATTGTCGATGCCGCCATGAAGGTTCACACGGCTCTGGGCCCGGGACTCCTGGAATCGGCCTACGAGGCGTGCCTGACCCACGAGTTGCGCAAAAGGAACCTACGAGTCGAAACGCAAGTGGCCCTGCCCGTGAATTACGACGGCGTGGAGATCGAGCTCGGCTACAGGATCGACTTATTGGTCGAGGGAGCCGTCATTGTGGAGCTGAAAGCCGTGCGTGAGTTGCTACCGATTCACGAAGCCCAATTGTTGTCTTACCTTAAATTGAGTCGCAAAAAGATTGGATTGCTGATCAACTTTCACGTCCTACGGTTGAAAGACGGAATCAAACGCATGGCGAACTAGTTGAACCAACCGAGCGAGATCGACCACGGAGGACACAGAGGAGCACAGAGATAAGAAATCGCCTACCCCAAACCCAATCGTAGTGTTCCAGACCCCGATCGAACAAGTCATGACACGCTCCACACAGACTATGCCAGACTGCTAAAAACCAATCCCACCACCCTCTTCCTCTGTGCACCTCCGTGTCCTCTGTGGTCAAACTAACGCAGGAGATTGACCACCGAGTGTTTCTCACGAATTAAACGGAAACTAACCATAACCAATCCCACCACCCTCTTCCTCTGTGCACCTCTGTGTCCTCTGTGGTTAAACATTCCCCATGCCTCTATGCACCTCTGTGGCTAAACATCCCCATCCAAATCCGAAGTCGTCTTGGCCAGTTTCAATCGTTCACTGGCGACGTATCGTTGCCCCATCGTAAAGGCCGTGGTCTTCCCGGCCTGAGAAAGTTTGTCATTGGGGATCGCGCGTTCCAGTCGCAAGGTGTCGGGCGAATCGGGCGCGGAGAGCATCAGGATCTTGAACAACCCTTGCTCCGGTCGCCGCCCTTCCAGCAGCAGTCGTTGGACCAACACACCCAGTTCCCCGTCATGCCGATCTTTCCCCAGCGTGACCTCGTCGTAAGTCGCCAGGATCTTCGGCACCAAGGGATGGATACTGCCCTTGGAGTAGAAGCCCACCCGAGTGACTTGCTGGAAGGAACGTTTGGGTTGGCAGATGTAGGCGTGCAGTTCGTTGTACTCGGGCCAAGCATTCCGCGCGGCCACGATCACGACATCGTTGGGATTGGCCAGCAAATCGTAGCCGTTCATGATCCGTAGGGTGCCGTGAAGCAAGTCGTATTAATAACGGGCTCCATCCGATGCAGCGCTTTGCGCACTGAAACATCTCAAAGCAAAAAACGGGACGACTTGCGCAACGCACCGGCCTCTAGCTTCAATTGCAGCGCGCGGAGCAAAAACGCTTCCCATTCCGACACGACCTCGTACTTGTCTTCCAGTATCTCGTCGATCGCTTGGTCCAGAATCGAAAACGAGGTCCACGCCACACGTGCATCGTTCAGCTTCGCCAGCTCAGGCGGCCGCACATCATCGGGCGTCAGCACCAGCAGAATCGCCACCGCTTCGGTTGTTGCGTGAAGCGACCTCCGACCTCCGAACAACGAACTGGTTCACACTATCTGATTTGCATGTATTTCTGTCGGGATAAGGGTCAAAACGGTCATGGGCAGCGATAATTTGTCGGTCCGATATGCGCGAAAAAAGGAAGCCTGAGAATCAGTCTCAGGCTTCCGGCGCTATTCAAACAGGACTTGGTTTGGCTATGGGCGATACCACGCCCAACCAACATAGCCTGGCGCAACGTCAAGTCGATTCCTAACAACCCGAATACGGTGAGGCCCTGTCACATCCGCTGCAAAATCCACGATTTCGAAATTGTTGTCAAAACTGTAGGACCCAACTTTCACCGATCCATCTGGTCTCACGATCTCCAGTTCGAGGTCCGCAGAAGGACGTTGCGCATAGAATTCGTAGGTGGGGTTCTGATTCCACGCAATCACTACGCGAACGCGCTGACCTGATGTCAGTTGGATTTGCGATAGCTGCGTTCTTTGTCGACTCCCATCGTACGCGATCCCGCCCCAACCGCCGTTGACACCACGCGCAACATTGTCGGCGTGATCGGCTTGGACGCCACCGGCGCCATCCTTATTAGAAAGGCGACGATTTCCTTCGACATTCTGAAGAGCGGTCGCCATCAAAATCGCCTTGACCGATTCCGGCCAGGTGGAAAGTGGACCAGAACGCTGCATCAGTAAAGCCGCCGTACCGGATACAACGGGTGCAGCGAAACTGGTACCATCCGATGTCCCCAGCCACGGGCTGTTGTTCGTCATGCTCGTAATTGCGACCCCAGACGCAACGACTTCGGGTTTTTGACGATCATTGTAGGTGCTGATTGGATTCACAAAGCTTTAGAAATCAGCCATTGCGTCGTCATTGACAGTGACCGTTCCACGATCATCGAAGGCACCGACAGCAATCCCATTATAAAATTGCGCCGGGTTGATCACATTTTGCCAGTATCGCCCGGTGTTTCCAGCCGCTTGGACAATTGTTTGACTGTACTGCCACGACTGGGAATCAAGGTAGCGAGCCATTGCGTTAGGGACGCGACTAGGGCTGAGGTATCCCCACGAGTTATTGACGACCCGAGCGCCCCAGTTTCTCGCGGCCGTCGTGGCGAGCTGAAGTTCGGATTCTGAACCCGAGCAACTGCCGCCAACAAAGAGTGAACTACCCGGAGCGATTCCACGATGAATTGAATGCCGGCCACCAACAACACCCGCCACCAGCGCAGCGTGATTCGCCAAGCATGAATTCGGTTCGTATTGGACGACACCTGACAGGAACGGGTTTTGCGTGCTAACTTTCCCGCCGACCTCAATGACCCCAACCTTAATTCCTCGGCCATCGACGCCCCGCGAATTGACGGTGTGAGCACGGGACACTTGGCGTGCAATGTTTAGCATTGGTTCGCTGAACCCGTTCAAGTATACATCTTGCGTCTCAGCCATCCCGGCAATTTCCTCGATCCGCGATTTTGGTACGGTGGCAAATACCATCGGGGCGTCGTCCGCAACGCGAATATCTGCTGCGAATTGCTCCAGTTTTTCCGTCACACGAACAATCTGCGGCAATTGATCGAACGCCAAAGGCATCGGCACCGCTTTGGCCATCAGCAGTTCGTCGAGTTTACCTTCGGGATTGATGCGAGGAGCCATTGGTAGCTCCTCAACGCGGCACCAAATAATGATCGGAATCAATTCCTGATCGGTTGCTAGTGCGGCGGCCGAGGCGAGATCTGGGTGGATATTGCCTCCCTCAAACCGGGACAAGACCAGTTCGGCCGCCAATTTGTCGTCGAATAAGGTGCCATCTTTATCAAAAACCACTTCGTGCAACTCGCCGTTGGCGTCGACGACTTTGCAAGCCCAAAATGGGGTCAAGCTGATTGGAGAAACTGCCGCCGACACCGCAACAACTTGAACGGAATTGAATCCCAATTGCTTGCTAGCGACGGTTTGGACAGGAATCGGAGTTTCCGGGAACCCTTCTCCGTCCAAAACTGACATCTTCTCGGGCCGCGATTTACTCGCTTGCCCTTCGACCATGGTTGCTCCAAAGGCAACAACCAAAAAAGCGAACCAGTTCAAGAGACACAACTTCATGACAACACCTTTGGGGTGAAACGGAACCACTTGCGAGTCACAACGTCAATCCGTTAGTTTTGTGAGAAGCAACCTTACAGGAAACGCCGTTGTTTCCTGCTCTACCAGCATCAACGCAAAACCGCTTTTCCCAATTTCGGAAAAATTCGCAGTTTCCAATAAAGAAGCGAAAATCGATCGGAAAATGGCGTTCAAAAATTTTGACGATATTCTTCGTTGACTTTTAGTTCCGCGAGCATAAATTAAAAATGTCCAGTGTTTCCGTTCAGGGAGGGCAGTGCTATGGAGTGGAATGAAAGTGACAATTCGCCAATCCGTCCGTGGGCGGATTCTGTCATTTCCGGCCGCGACTGTGGCGGCCTAGAATGGTTCGGCTTTTTTGACATGATGCGTTCATTCGCCCGGCGCTTTTTGCGGGGGCAGAATCTAACCAAAAGTCCATCGGACTTGGCCAGCGATTTGGTTTTGCGAGAATTGCAAGATAGCAAAATTGCGAATACGATTCGCAATTTACCCAATTGTCGCGCCGTGGAAATGTTTATCCACGAGGTAATGAAAAATCATCTACTGAGCTACTTGCGCGTCCGGCAAGCGGCGAAACGTGGCGGCCAACTTCGGCGAATTCCTCTCAACGGTTTGGATGTCATGTCAGAGCCAGGACTGGATCCGGCCTTCATGATTGATTTTGTCGAGCTGCTTCACAAATTAGAAACGGACGCCGTTGAGGACATGCGTTGTGCAGGTCGAATAATTCGCTTGGAGTTCTACGAGAATCTGTCTCAAAAGGATATTTCGGTGCGACTTGAAATAAGTACGACAATGGTTTGGAGGTTTAGACAGAGTGGGTTGACACGTATCCGAAAGCAGTTGGAAGATTTGGCTGATGGCCAGAAGGGGGTGTGGCGTCATGAATGATGGACTTGGCGAACTTGACATCGAGAAACTGGCCGAACTTGACGACGACTCGATTCAAGCGAAGTTGCAGGAGATGTATCCAAACCAATCCGAGCTAATCAACAGTCTTATTGCCGAAATCAACGAAGCCAAAAAGAACAACGAGTATTACAAGCCTTCATCGGATCGGCAGAAATCGCCACCAGACATTTGGTTTAAATTCGGTGTTGCACCCGATTTCAAGATCGACAAGAAGTATCGTCTGATACATCCCCTAGGCGAGGGCGGGTTCGGTTCGGTTTGGCTCGCCGAGGCGGTAGAAGGTTTCCAAGACACCTACGCCAGAGCATTTCTCGAGAATACTGCCGGTCCCAAGTTGTTTGCGATTAAATTTCTGCGGCCCGACAAACTGACACATGTCTCGCGTAAAAAGTTCTCATCCGAAGCCATGATGATGAGCTTGTTGAAACACCGCGCGTTGCCTTTCCTGATCGACACGGGTTCTGTCACGGGTGAAACGACTGACCATGGGACAGCTAGAGTCGAGCCCGGCTCGGCCAGCACCCAACTTGATACCAATCCTGACAATTCCGCCGAAGTCAATGAGAAACACAGCGACGAATTTTCTGTTAAACCGGTCTCTTTGCCATACATCGTGATGGAATTTGTCGGACGGCGAGACAATTCTGAGCGAAAGCCAGGTGACTCCGATTACGAATGGACAACAGCTTATTCGATCGATGAGTATTGCAAGCGGAATCAAGTGTCGCTGGCGACGAAAATCCAATTGCTGATCGAGGCGTGCGATGTTTTTGAATACCTCGGGCAGCACCAGATTCGCCACCGCGATATCAAGCCCGAACATCTCGTTGTGGACGAAAGCGTGCCCGGCCACCCCATGATCCGCGTCCTAGATCTTGGAATCGCGCGCATCGACGCTCTAGTGTCGTCGGAGAAAGACTCGCAACAACCTACCGACTCCGCTTACTCTGAGCCTTGGGCGGCACCCGAGGTACTTATGCGCAAGCCTACAAGTAACGCAACGGATGTGTTTAGTTTTGGGCTGGTGATCGTTAAGACGGTTTGGGGCGTTTCGCCGGACAGAGTTACAAACGGCAGCTTTTTGGCGAAGAATGTTGGGATTGATAGACGACCTTTCGAGATTTTTAAAGTTGCTCTCCGAGCGGTTGAACAAAACCCAAATAAACGGTACGGCTCCATCAGCGAAGTCAAATCAGAGCTTTTGCGATTTCAAGCTGGGCAGCCTTTAACGGGCATCGGCGGCGGTCCGGTCTATCGCGTTTCGAAATTCTGCCGCAGAAACTTTGGGCTAACGGTCGGGGCAGTGGCGACCGCATCGACGTTATTGATTGCGATAATCGGTTACTTGATGATGACCCACTCACATCACCAGACACTGACCGAGCAATTGTACCTGACGCAAAAAGCTTATAACGAAAGCAAAGACCACCAGTTTGCATCAGAACGAGCGTTCTCTTATTTCCGAGATATCATCGCAAAAGCTCGACCGGAAGTTTCACTTGGGGAAGACCTAAGTATCCATGATGTCTTTCTTGAGGCGGCGGAAAAACTTGAGAATGATGAAATCATCTTACAGAGTTACAAACCCAAGCTTTTCTGTGATTTTGCTGAAATTTTCTATGCATTGGGCGACAATTTATCGGCACATCGATTTGTCAATAATTCCAAGACAATACAAGAGGAATTGGGCATTCCAGATCGACAATTTTACTTGATCACGTTGTCTCACTATCTTGATTTGAATACGGGCGCAGCACTTCAACAATTCCAACTTGCGGAGTTACGGGCAATGCGGGACGAATTGAATAGTCGATTGGGTTTCGATCACCCCCGTGCTGCCGCATTCCGTCGCAATTTTGGTGTAGCACTTGGTTTTGCGGGAGAATGGGAGGAAGCGGAATCGGTCTTTAATGAGGAATTGTCACGAACAACCGACCCTCTCGGTCGATCGATGTTTTTGCATGATTTAGCAATTGTCGCGGAAGCAAAGGGAGAGCTGGATACTTCGGTCAAGATACATGAAACCGCGCTCCACTTGCGCCTGACCCATCTACGCTCAGTGAAGCACCCCTTGGTCATCGATTCTCAAGGTAAAGTTGCCCAAGCCTATCTTAGTCAAGGAAAGCTGCAAGAGTGTGTTCGTCTAGCGGGGGAGGCCTATCATTCGGCGCAATATCTAAGTCCGAGTCACCACGCGCGCGCTTTTTCACTGTTGATATTTTTTTCAGGCATCGAGGCGGTAGTCAAACGCAAGTTCGAGTCTGAAGGCCGTGAAAGCGCCATCGAGTTTGTGGCAGATTCAACCGAAGAACTCGTTAACGACCCTGAAGTGCTCGGGTTTCGTGGCGAACTCTATTTAGCGCTCGGAGCATTCTCGAATGCTTTTCAAGATTTTGACGCAGCAGTTATGATTTCGCCAAACGATGCGACGCTTTTGAACAACTACGCATATTCGATTTTTAGCTGCTCAAATCCGGCTCAACGAGACTTAATCCGCGCCAAGGAATTGGCTGAAAAGGCGTGCGAAATAAGCGGAAACAAGGTCTGGGAGTATCTCGACACCCTGGCGGTAATTTGTCTTGAATTTGGGGATGAAGCCCGCGGTCGTGAGTTACTTGAAAAGGCAATTCAAATTGCACCGGACGACGAAAGCAAAGCGGAGCTGCGAGCACGACTCACGACCTTCGGCGGCGGCTGATACCAAACGGGGTGACATCACACCAGAACAAGACTGGCTTAAAAATCTAGTTGTTGTTGTGGGCCGTAGGTGGAGTGGTCGGATGGGCTGGGGCGGTTGGAATCCGGTGATTGGGGGCCGGAGTGTTGGCGTTCCATTTCATCGCGGATTTGGTCGCGATAATCGGCGAGTTTGACCAACCGATGCTTGATCTCGGCGTAGATGAGTTCGAAGGCGTTGCCTCCGTATGAACGGCGGGTGGGTTCGAAATGTTCGGAGACTTTGCGCAGGGCTTCGTTTAGCGAGTTGGCCTCCAGTTTGAAGTTCGGGCAATGACACTTCCCGCCAATCATATACCCCTTCTTGCCGGGCACAACGACCAAACGCACCGGATGGTCCAGCACCAAAGGAACAAAAGCCGCGCGACGACGATGGTGAAACTTTTCCACCGTAAGGCCAGCCATCTCGGCTGGCAAAAAGTTGGCTGAAACACGGGCGAACAGTGGCGTCGACACCGCCAGGAAATCCACCACTCGTTCGCCGGTCCAAATCGCTCGTTGGTCCTCATCCACCAAATCCAACGCGGACAGAATCAATTCGCCAGAGGCGTTCTGGTTGATCTCCGGCAACAGAGAACCGTTGTCCAAAGTCAACTTGCCATCGCGCCAGCATACCGGCAATCGAACCGTTCGTGAGGATTCGTCGGGAATCATAGGTAAATTTACTTGTAAACTATGAGGCTCTTCTCGGAGTTAATTCTTTGTCAAACACACTGAGAATCTTATACTACCACGGAAAGCTAAGCGGATCGCCGAAATTCTGTACATCAAAAATGTCGTGTAACGATACTTCGTCGAGAAAAAATCTCCGAATTTTCTCAGGGATGTCAGGCATGATACTGTCAACTGATCCGACCTGATCCTTGGCAATCATGATACTGGTTCGTTTTCGGTCGGTTTTTGCCCTTACGTTGTACTCACCATGATGCTGCGAATTCAGCCCTGAAGTTTCCGTTTTGGTATGCAAAACAAGCCACATTGGTCGTTCGGCTAGGAAGCATCCATGACAAAAGTTAAACCGGTTCTCATCGCATGATGGTGACAACAGCCAGCAGCTTAGTTTGAACTTCTCCGGTGATTTCGGAAGATGCGCGGATATATCAGTATCGACAGACGATATGCGTATCTCGCTATCCAGACCTATTTCGCGAAGTTGATCCGTATTCTCGGGCGCGGTAAACCGCGCGCCATCTCGAAACAGCGAATCGGCAAGGCAATACGAATAGTAGTTTTTAAGCAAGACGTTTGCTAAGGTGTAGAATTGCTCAAAGACTGATGTTCGAAATGTTACAAAAATTAACTCCGTACCCTCAATAATTGCGGCTAACACGCCATCGACGATCGCAATATCATCATAAAAAACACTAATTGCAGATCGGCGCTTCCATCCGAATCGAGCACGTCGAATCGAGGATTTGCCGTTCACAAACTCGAGCATAGTACGTCGCCAGGCTAGTCCATTGTTATCGCTCATCCGTCGCGCAATGTTGGATCCAAACATGCGTCGTTGCAATAATAGCGTTCGATAATATCTTGCGGCATATGAGAACTGCGGACATTCGACGGCGTTTACTGGCCAATGCACGTTCGACTTCTCGAAACAATTGGCCTTTGAAAGGTGCTCACGGTGTAGGGAGTGAATCGCGAGAAACTGGGAAGATGATAAGGAATTCGCAATGGCCTCAGGCCACTTGTATCCAATTGCAGTCGAGTCCAAGACGAAGAGTGCGCTGGGTTTGACAAGTCTGAATGCATATTCTAGTTCTCGATTACTAAGATAGTCGCTTACCGTGGGAACTGGCGTAAAACTCAGCCGCCTGTCCGGCGTGAAGTCAATTAGCGATTTGGAACGAAGTAGCGCTTCGGAATCGGTTTGGTCGGCGGTACGCGGTTCTAATGTTTCAAAGTGGGATGTTCTCTCGCCTTGAAAAAGTACAATATTGTAATCTGCAATCGACATTCGCTTAGTTGTAATCGATTTTTCGATTGCAATAATGCAAATGCCGTCGAGTGGAATCGCTGGGCACAAATGATGAATAAAGTTCTTACCGTCCAAAAGGGTAGTATTTAGACCATTCGTCATTCCTTTAATCTTGACAACCTCAAGCATTTCTCGTTCAGCAGAAAACGCAATATCCCAATATCTAACGTTGTTTGAGTAAACCGTGCCGAACCTCGGGCAAGCCAACATCACGGATGTAAATTGTGTCGGCAAAACGCCTCTTGCAAAATCTATTGGCGGAGATACCTGTGTGCTACTAACAAGACCGAAGAAGGAAAAGACGTCTGGGTCGCTTTGGAACGACACGAAATTTGCGGGCTGCTCGGCGAATTTCTCTGCTGCGAGCATTGAGCGATAGTTGGTGTCGATCAAGTATAGGAGCTTGTAGAACTGTTCTTGCACGCCGCGGTCGGTTGTTAGGATGACAACTTCGTTGCCTGACGAAAGTCCATAGATGATTGCTCGAGTTACCAAGTCTTCATCGTTATAAATGTTTGCCGAGTTTCTTGCTTCACCTTTTATGCCGTCGTTTGCAAGCTGAATTCCTCGTTCTTTGACACGGCTTTGGATTTCAGATTGAATTTCTTCCTTGGTCGGCGGACGCTTGTGCTTTCGGTGTAGATGTCTTTCCGCGAGTATATGCACCTGCTTCCTGGCGGATAAAACGCTTTTGTAATATTGGCATCCTTGCTCAACATCTGCATCGTCAAACGAACCCAAAAAGAGCAAGTTCCCTGTCGACGACGCACGCTCGTGACTCAGGTACATCCGTAGCCACTCATTACGATTATTAGCCGGACTTGTGATCCATGGTTGGAGCTCTCGCCAAATCGCCTCAGTGACCACTACGCTCTTTCGAAAGAGGGAGTTCCAGAAGGCTTGTGATAGGTTGCTGTTCCTGATGAAACAGGTGTCCAGGAAAAACGTGGTGCTTTCGGGAACAGATTCATCAAGCATCCGAGAAAGTCTTGATTCGTCGATCGCGATTTCGTTATTTGGTGCGAGCCAGCAAAGGCGATGAACTGGAACTCGATTCGGTGGTATGTCATGTAAAGAAGCGGGGGCACGCCAAACACAAGTGGGCGTTTGATTGAGAACGTACGAAGTTGTTATGTTGTTGGCCACTGTATTTAGTCCCGATTCAAACTGTTGTCGAAAAGTACATTCAGCCAACTGATAAAATCTGGCGGGAACGCATACGAAACGTACGAGTCGGTTGGATAATGCCAAATGAACAGGTCGGCCGGTTCACATGTTTCGAATAGATTTCCATCAAAAATTGCCGCTGCTTGACGAAATCTTTTTTGCGAGTTGTAACTGTCAATGAAGTGGCATCGTTCGTTGAAAAGACCGTCAAATACTTCTACTCGATTCGCGGTGGAACATTCGAGGGACGCGGCGTGATAAACTACGTTATCCGCGAACTGCTTGATAATCACGAAAGCATCCCAGTCAGTTGTTAGAATCATTGAAACACACCTGTGGGCGATACCATCGGTTATTGCGCTCGCAACTAGAGTTTCATCCGTCCATAGATACGTTTTCTCATAGAGTCGCTGCTCTCTTTCACGGTGGTATTTAAACCACGCCCGACGGAGTTTGTCGCATTCATCTTTTTGGCTCGCCGACAATCCCAGCAAGCTGGAAAGAGGTAACGTAGAGTCTGCGGATTCTAGAAACGAAGACTGATTCGTTTGTGCCAACAGTGCGCCATTTTCAATTGGTGACGTAGAACCATTGCGCCGTAAGTTCTCCGCAATAGCTACTTGGGTAAGTGGCGAGTAGCATGCGGCATGCTGAAAAACACATTGGAAATGCTGGTCTAAGTTTAGGTCTTTGAATGAGCTGAGCCCAACTTGTACGCCCCCGGCATCTAAGAACGAATCCCAAAGATAGCTGGTCTTTCTTGCACGCTTGCCTACTTCCAGGCCCACTTCGGGGACTGTTCGAAGCTGCGAGAACTCCAGTAGTCGTCGTTTATCGGTTGTCGGTGCGTACATCATCACATTCGAGTCGACCCATACTCCAACATGAGGATCGTCAGCCAGAGCGAAAAGGCTCAAACGAGTTTTTTCCTTGACTTCCGATTGAATTTCGGCTATTTCGTGTTTCATAGAGTTTACCTTTGCATCAAATGAGTAGAGAAACGCGCCCTGGTGATGGTTCGCGAACTAGCGTCGGATTTCGCGAACACGAGAAGGTCCGATCAAAAATACTCTAACTCATCCTTCCTCATGAACCCATCCACCATAGGTTGTATCAATTCGCTAGACACGTTAGGGGTGAACGCCGGCAACCTAGCAACACTATCCAAAGTCAACATGCCACCTTTCCAGCAAACCGGCAAGCCAACCGTTCGTGAGGATTCGTCGGGAATCACTTGGTTAGCCACTTGTGCGAAATAACAGTAGGTTTAGAGCTTGACTGTTCAACCTACCTAAGTCCGCATTCCAAAAATACCAGCAGTCTCCGTGGCGTCGGTGATTTCCTCATGCCCTCAACAAACACCAAGCCGTAATCGAAAAATTCACGTAAATTATACTTCACAGCCGGGTTTCGGAATATTACCATAACATCACTAGGTTGACCGGAACTTTGAGCAGGCGATTTCGACGATGGGCAAAAATTCAAAAAAAGATAATGAACTTAAACAGTCGAATGACCATTCGAAGCTACATGTTTGCCGCTCTGAGATTTTGCACGAAGTTTATTGTCGGGAGAACAGCAAGTCCGGTGATTTCATTGTCTTCATTGACCACGAACTGGATATTGACTGGAGCTGCGATGACGTTCTGAGTGATTTAATCACAGAAAAGGCTTTTAGCAGTCGTTTCGCTATAATCCTGGCGGGTGTCGCCGAACTGGAGGCTCGCGTTGACAGTTGGCCGAGAGAACTAAAGTTGAGGTCGAAACGGCTTGTTGCAGAAGCGGTTTCAGCGGGCCTAAGAGCAGATGAAGATCAAAGTGAAAACGCACTTGAAATTGCAAAACAATTTATCGATGCGAAGAGCGTACAAGTTTCGAGGTTTTGGACGCTTCAAGGATGTTTGGTTGTTGGAACGATTGCGATCGTTATGGCAACATTTGAAATAGTTATCCGGAAATGGCTCGCAGAACTTGTGGGTCATCTTCCGCTTGTTTTGTCAATTTGCTTCTGGGCTGGTTGCGTTGGCGCACTTTTGTTTGTCTTGTTACGACTGGGGAAACAGCCTCATGTCGATTCTAGTTCCGAGAAAACGTTACATTATCTCGAAGCCGTTGCACGTATATTCGGTGGAGGAATAGCGGGGTTGCTTGTTGGGTGCCTCGTTAAACTTGGACTGTTTTTCCATGTTTTTGCAAACTCGAACTTGGAGACGTTGGCGACATGCACGGCAGCGTTGTTTGCAGGATCTAGCGAAAAATTGGTAGCGGGTATGATAACTCAGGTTGAAAAACAAGGTACTAAAGACTAAGGAGATTTAAAGTGGCTTTAACGAGACATGCATTGTTGATTTCGAATCCTGGGGAAATTGGTGCGGAGAACTACTGTAAGGGTGTTTATGCGGATATCCGGAATTACAAACAACATCTCACGTCCGCAGAAGGGGGAGCATGGGAAGAATCTGAAATCAAGCTTCTTGATCGACCTACAGTTGTGGAACTGAGGAATTACTTAAAAGTCGTCTCATCAATCGATTATGTCTTTATCATGTATTCAGGACACGGATGGTATTCAAACCCGGATCGTGACCAAGTTATCGTATTAAGAAAGGGAGAACAGATTGGCGCGAGCGAGCTTTCGTTAAGTTCAAAAAAGCGAACCGTCGTACTCGATTGTTGTAGCGAAGTTCACGAAGAGCGTATCACTGAGGATATTGTCCGAATGGCAATTTCGAAAAAGTCTGCAACTCGAAGGACCGCAAATAGGGAAAATTGCAAGAGAGTATTTTACGAGGGAATCAAGAGCGCCGCGTTAGCAACAGTCAAAATTGTGAGCGCTGACGTTGGTGAAGTCGCGACGGACGATGATATTCGGGGCGGTCGATATAGTGCTAGTTTGATCAATTGTACCGAAGCTTGGATCGAGGGTGAAAGAGACAAGACATACAATACGCAAACTGCGTCGTATTCAATTGTTGCGGCGCATGAATGTGCTGCAGCGGTAACACGACATTTAAGTAGTGGTAACCAGAATCCCCGAATTGAAAAACCACGAAGTGCTCCCTACTTTCCATTTGCCGTTTTTGGTTAGTTCACATTTGAACCAAGACATTTTATCAGAAGTTCGTTAAGGGAGCTGGGATTGTCGTCATGATCACGTGAAGAGGCGAATGCCCACGATTTAAGAGGATTTTTGGGTAGTGATTCGTTTGCCGTTACGGGAAGTTGATCGGTGGAATAGGAACGTATAGCACCGATCAATATAATTCAGTTCCAACACGCAACTTTTTGTGCCTTGACAATTGACAACACATTGTAGTGGCCCGTTTGGGTAAGATCGTTATACTTTTTTGATGTGGGATTATTGATGGCGCGAGAGATATCTCAGGTAACGGGTAAAGCCCTATCGAACGAAGCGGATGTTGATGTGAAAGTATCCTTCAGAGTTCTAACTCGCTCACCAGATGGACTCGGTTATCCGGACGAAAATATACGTTCTCAATTCTATCTCTCCGCCGTGCAAATTGATAAAGGCTCTGCAAATAGGAAGTTTTACAAGCCTGACTTTCTTGTATATTTCCAAGGGCTGCCTGTTGTTGTAGTTGAGGACAAAGCTCCGGGGGAGGATCTTGATAAAGCACTTCGAGAATCGCAACTATATGCACATGAGCTAAATAAGTTCTTTAGTAGCGGTATCAATCCGTGCATTTGGTGTCTCGTGACAGACGGAACACGTCTGCTCATAGCAAAATGGGATTCTGGTACCGCCGAAGTTAACTGCTCGGTAGCTGAGCTAAAGGTTGGCCATTCAACACTAACAACGGTCATCGATCTGATTGGCATTGGAGCACTTAATCAGCACGCCTCGCGTCTAAAGGCACTACTGAGAGTTTTCCGTGAGCAGGCTCGAAAGCAAATCGTGGGAAGTAATAATGAAGAAGTTCCGCACAACAAGTTCGGTGCTCAAATTGTTGCGGATTATCGGACAATCTTTGAACCGGAGGACATGAAAGATAGGGAGTTTATAGCCAAGAATGCTTACATTCGTTCGCATCACCGAGAACAGCATGCGGACGAGATTGATCGAGTGATGGCGAGTGCGTTCAATGTTTCAGTTCCGGGATCCAAACCGATTCGAGATACCGGTCGACCGGATGAGATTGTTTCAGTCCTAAATCGAGGTCGACATTTGGAGAACCAAATTCTGCTGTTGGTTGGACGACGAGGATCGGGGAAGACAACTTTTGTTGACTATCTGCGTGTTCATCGTTTGCCAAATGATATCCTTGATCGAACCGTGTGGGTGCATCTGAATCTCAATGATGCTCCAAAAGGCAAGGAAACGCTGCAGGCTTGGGTGACCAAGGAAATTGTCGTCGGTTTGGAAGCTTCGGCACGCGATATCGACTTCAACTCGTCTCAGGTTACGCGCGCCGTCTTTAGCAAAGAAATTTTGGAGTTACAAAGCCGTGTCTTGTTTGTGTACGAAGAGGGATCTGAAGCGTATAATAACAAGCTCGCCGACGCGCTTTACAAATGGCATACGGACTTTACGGTTCGCGCACGGGCGCTGAAGAGATACTTGGCCACACAACGTCGAAAGCTCTTGGTGATAGTCTTCGACAACTGCGATAAACGGGATCGGGATGACCAACTGGACTGCTTTGAAGCAGCTCGTTATATCCAGCGCGAGATAGAATGCCTTATTATACTTCCTATTCGAGATGTCACATATCATCTATGCAAAGATGTCCCACCACTTGATGCGAGTGCAAACTCGTTGGTATTCACAATTAGCTCACCAAGGCTCTCCAAAATCATATCTCGGCGATTTGAATTGATTCTTGAACAGATGAACGTCTCGTCAAGTCAATCGAAGTTGGAGGTCAAGCTCGCCGGTACGACGGTTAGTTATCCAAAGACAGAGCTGGGATACTTTTTGGGCGCATTATACAAATCACTTTACGTTCATGATAAGTTGATTCGAAGTGTCGTACTGGGCCTCGCAGGTAATAACACGCGAAAAGCGATAAAGATATTCCTTGAATTTATTCGAAGCGGATTTATCTCGGAACATTATTATCTAGCGATTAAGGCATCCGAAGGAAGTTATACGCTTCCAGAGTCTTTGGTGAAGCAAGTTTTGATTCGTGCCGGACGCCAATACTTCGACGAGCATTCCTCCTTCCTGCAAGATGTTTTCCAAACAAAGGAAGGAGCGGGCGAGTTTGGCAATCTACTTCGCCCAATGATTCTTCTTACATTAGACCAAATTCGTAGTGAAAAGCATCAGAAGAATGGTACCGCGTTCGTGTTATTTTCTGAGTTGCATGGAACGCTGACATTGGCCGGATTTGACGAACAACACATTTTAGACGAAGTTAATCAATTTCTCGAAAACGGTCTTCTAATCGCGGACCACCAGAAGTCGGAAGTTGTCGGAGGTCGGGATCGGATCCGGATATCTCCTAGCAGGGTGCTGAAAAAGGGTGTGACTGGATGATCGGTACGATTTTCGAAAGAGTTTTTCGAAAATCATGTTATTGATTTAGTTTTTAGACATCGTGATCGGTTTCCTTTTTTGTTTGTTTGAGCAATTTGGGTAGG
>JBGSJV010000065.1:0-20154 GCA_041741535.1 Pirellulaceae bacterium | reverse complement strand
TCGCATTTTGCCGCTTTGCGGCTCGGGCCATTCGGCGGCTCAGCACATTTGGAGTCTCGGCAGATTCGACGATAGGAGTTCTCGGATTAACCAAGGTCGGACTCTCCCAAATCGGGAAGTTATTTCCAGACAATTCCTAAGTCATGCGACGTTCCTGTCGCTGGCATGATGGTTCTTTGTTGCCTTCGTTATTTCGCTTCCCAATCATCATCTTGGGACGCTGTCGGACGCTTGATCCTCTCGCCGGCTCGTCACGCCACCGCCGCGGCGTTCATTGTGCCTCGGCGGTTCATCGCCTTCCTGCGACGGTCAGGGTCGCTGTGATCATTATCCAGACCGCGGACGAGCAATCGGCCAATACAACGCGCAAACGGCCCACGACAAACAACAGCCCAAGAATCCCAGTACAACGAACCCAAACGCCTCCTGCGATTGTTTTTCGGTATCAACCACCGGTTCCAAAATAATCGCCCCATCTTCAGCCACAATCTCGTGGTGGTATTCGGCGTCCGTGATTGCGTGTCGCATTTGAAAAGAATCCTGCTCCCGTGCGACCCGCACAAATTTTGGCCGCTCGTGGTGAAAGCGAGATTCCAATCGATCGGTCGACATGAACCAATACTTGATCGGCTGGCTTGGTCCCCAAGTCGGTTCCACCAACGGGAACGCGCGCCAGGCACTTGTTTCATGGTTGGGTGCCCAATATTCACCGGTCCATTCTTGACGAATGGACACTTCTTCCGGCAAGGCAACGATCGTGCCGTGTTGGGTGTTTGGCCCCAGTTCACTCCATTTCACTTGCGAGTCGTAGCCCTTCGCTTCTTCCAGCGAAAACCTGCTCACGTTGACCAAGACCAAAGCCAGCATCATTCCTACCGGCAGCAACCAAGTTGCCGCCATCCGAAGCGAACCGCGAGTCTCGGGATCGGGAAACGCTCGGAGCAACAACCAAAGTTCCAGTGCCGGAACCACCATCACCAACAGCAATGCCCAAATGTCCGCCAGCCAACCGATCGTCACAGCGGCCAACACCACGAAGCCCACGACCTGCCAGCCGAACCAAAACCTTCGCTTGGCAATCAAGAGCCTCGGTTGGGAGTTCCAAATCGCCGGGACCATCGCAACGTTGGGGTTTTCAAGTTCACCGGGGTCGACTTGTCGGTTTGCAAACATCGGCTCGCGTTTCTTCGGGGCCACCCACAGCAGTGCCGGATAAAGCAACGTCGGAATCACACTGAACCCATACAAGACTCCCATCCAAAAATCTTGTCCGCCATACGCGGGTGCGGCGGCTTCCGGCGAATCGAGCAGTCGCACCAACATCGCGGAAGGGGCCGATTTCAGATCAAACCGCGACTCCGCGTTGGCGACCGCCGTTTGAAAAGCGGAGTAGTGCGGGTTCTTGGTCGGAATATGACAGGCAATTCTGTTACGAGTCAAAACGCCTTGCGACAACTCACGCTCATCGACAATGGCCCATAGCCGTACTTCTCGACTAGGGTCCCACTCCGCGGACTCCAACGGCGCTGCGTAGTAGAACTTTTCAGATCGTCGAGTGATCGAATATTCCACAGCCCCCAAGTACCAAACAAAAGGTGCCGCTCCGGACACTTCAAAACATGATTCTTCGGGTAGAGTACCAACGTCCTCGAACGAAACCACGCCGCGATGGGCAGCCTGATTGCCGGTGGCCGATTCGCTATGGATCAGCACGACCGAAGCACAAAACGGTGATGCCAAAACACTCCAACCAATGGCAGCCAGGATAAACTTGTTCGCCAAGGTGGCGTCGCGGCTTTGACCGCCCGCTTGATCTTGGATCGCTTGACTCCATGTCGCCAGATACTTGCAGACGTAAATGTCTGGCCAGACCATTGCCATCGCAAAAAACAAGACATAACCTTGATATTCGCTGTTGCAGAACCACCACATCAAGCCGTAGCGAACCAACAACCACCCCAGAAAGGTCACCGTCAAACATAGGCCGTTCCGAATCATAGAAAATTCTCGATCGTATGGGAGTTGAGGGGTGTGGGCGGATCATTCGGGCTGGTTCAACATCGATACGACGCGACTTTCGGTTTGTGACAACCGGGGTGCTTGTTTCTGAATGGGTCGCCCGCGGCAAGACTGTGGCCTGGGTGAACTCGGCAACGCTGTGAAGCATTTTGACACGCGACAATAGGCCCGAATGGGCCGAAACAACCCTAGCCGGTGTGCGCGAGCCACCGGTTCGAATGCTCTCTCATTCAGAAAAGGCCTGAAAGGCCGACACAACGAAACAAGCTACGCCGATAATAGTGCTTCATAGCGTTGAGGGCTCGGGGCGATCGCAGCGCTCGCTCTACGATCCGTATTCGCCATTGAGTGTGAGTTTAGGGGCTTGGCCAGTCCATTCTGGTACGCATTGTCCCAAAACGGCCAATATCTTTGGAAGACAAGCCAAGTCCCGGACAAAAAAAGGATCGGGGATGGGTCACGCTTCCTTAAGGA
Source organism: Pirellulaceae bacterium (assembly GCA_041741535.1). Lineage (GTDB taxonomy): Bacteria > Planctomycetota > Planctomycetia > Pirellulales > Pirellulaceae > M30B19. The sequence goes on along the minus strand of JBGSJV010000065.1, from coordinate 17,661 downwards.
CAAAGCCTTGTTCAACATCTATACAAATCGACTTTTCAATTGTGACAGCGGCAGTCGCTTGTATTTACTTTTATCGCCGACGATACTGAAGCGGCCGCCGTGAAGCGATCGGGGCGCTCGCTTTACAATCGCGCTCGCACCTTATCCCCCAGCCTTCGGAGCGTCATGCCTGTGTCGCAAACAAACCCTACGCCCGCTCGCCCCGCCCGCAGTGACGCCAAACCATCCACTTCCACTCGCGACGACTCCAACGCGGCCTTCTCCAGTCCCTCGGACCTGGAAAGTGCGCGGCAATTGAAGGTGGCCTGCGAAAAAATCAAAGCGGAAGTCGCCAAGGCCATCGTGGGCCAAGACCAAGTCATCAACCAACTGTTGATCGCCATCTTGGCTCGGGGACATTGTCTATTGCAAGGCGTGCCAGGGTTGGCCAAGACCTTGATGGTTCGTTCGTTGGCCGATGCCATGCACTTGACGTTCCATCGAATCCAATTCACACCCGACTTGATGCCGGCGGACATCACGGGCACCGACTTGATTCAAGAATCCGATTCCGGCCATCGCAACTTGGTGTTTGAACAAGGTCCCATCTTCACCCAGATGTTGTTAGCCGACGAAATCAACCGGACCCCGCCGAAGACTCAAGCCGCACTCCTCGAAGCCATGCAAGAACACGCCGTGACCGTCGGCGGCAAGACGTACACGCTGTCGGAACCTTTCTTTGTGCTGGCCACCCAAAACCCCATCGAGCAAGAAGGAACCTATCCGCTGCCGGAAGCCCAACGCGATCGCTTCCTATTTCAGGTCTTGGTCGATTATCCGTCGCGTGATGAAGAGAGCGAGATCATCGACCGCACCACTTCGACACTTGTCGGTAAACCGCAGCCCGTGGTGACTGGCGAAGAAATCATCCAGTTCCAAGCCACGGTTCGCAAAGTCCCGTTACCCGAACACGTTAAACAATATGTCCTGGATTTGGTACGAGCGTTGCGACCACGGGCCGAGTCGCCCTTGAGTTGGGTTCGGCAACAAGTGGATTGGGGGCCCGGCCCTCGCGCGGGACAACAATTGGTGTTGGCAGGAAAAGCTCTGGCCCTGTTGGAGGGACGAACCCACGTCACCATCGAAGACGTGAAGGGTCTCGCCTTACCCGTGCTTCGCCACCGCTTGGTACCCACCTTCGGCGCGCAATCTGAAGGTCTTCAACCAGATGATCTGATCCAACGCGCTTTGAAAGAAGTCGTTGTCGCGAAGCCCAAGGCTCTCTAGTCCCACTCTCGTTGCCAAGTTCAGGCGATTGTCATGGCCGATCATCGACAGCTGATTTCTGCGCAAGACCGGGATAAAGTCGCGGCGTTGCAGTGGTATGCCAAGTCGGTGATGGAAGGTCTGAACGTGGGCCTGCACCGCTCGCCGCACAAAGGTGTCAGTGTCGAGTTCAAAGAACATCGACCGTACGTTCGCGGCGATGAAGTGCGATCGATCGATTGGAAGTTGTTGGCCAAAACCGATCGACTCTACATTCGGCAATTCGAAGAAGAAACCAACCTCCGCGCGACGTTGTTGGTCGATCAAAGTGGTTCCATGAAATACGCTGGCTCGCGCACGCCTGGGCTCAGCAAACACCAATATGCTGTCCGTTTGGCCGCCAGCCTGGCCTACCTTTTTACCGGGCAACATGACGCGGTCGGTGTCGCCACGTTTGATACCAAGTTGCGCAGCTACGTGCCGCCGCGCAGTCGTCCTTCGCACTTGTACGAGCTGATGGTGCAATTGGCCATGGCCGAATGCGGCGGTGAAACCCAATTGGCTCCGGTCATCGAAAGCTTGGCCGGCAAAATCGGACGACGCAGCGTGGTCTTCTTGATCTCCGATGGTTTTGATCAAGTCGGCAGTTTGCTCCGCAGTTTGCAACGATTGCGCCAGGCTCCCAACGAAGTCGTGTTCCTCCAAGTCTGGCACCCCGACGAGCTGGACTTTCCCTTCTCGACGCGAACCCAGTTCCGTTCGCTGGAAAACTCGAACCACGAACGGATCGTGGATCCCTACAACTTTCGCTCCCAATACCAAAAGAACTTGGAGACGTTTCGCAGCGAACTTGCGGCCGGCTGCAAACAAAGTCGGATCGCGCTGGTTCCTTGCACAACCACCGAATCACATGTCGACGTGTTGGCCCGCTTTCTGCAACAACGAGGAGCCAAATAATGGGCTTCCTCAACGGCTTGTTGCTGCTCGGCGCGCTGGCGTTCTTGGTTCCTCTGATCATTCACTTGTTGAATCGTTCCAAGTTCCAAACCATCGAATGGGGCGCGATGCATCTGCTCGAAAATTTGGAGCAGCAGAATTCGCGCCGGTTCCAATGGCAAGCTTGGTTGCTCTTGTTGCTGCGCTGCCTGATTCCCTTGGTGTTGGCGTTTTGTATGGCACGGCCAATTTGGAATTGGTGGATGGCTTCTGGAACAAGCGGCGCGGCAACGACCGTCTTGGTCATCGATGACTCGTTTTCGATGCAAGCCAAGTCCAGCGCCGCGAGCGAACCGCAAAGGCTGACGCTGTTCGAAAACTCACGGAGCCAAGTCCAAGAAGTCATCAACGGAGTCGGCGGTCGGTCAGCCAAGTCGATCATCACCACCGGCGGAAGTTCGACACCCGTAACCGATGGCACCAGCTACGATTCGCGGCCGATCGAACGCCAACTCGAACGCCTAGAACCTGCCGCGGCAAGTTCCAATCCCGCAGCCGCCTTGCAATTGGCAATCGAAACCGCCGCCAAAACCCAAGACCCCTATCGCCAAATTTTGGTGTGGAGTGATTTCCAAAAACACGATTGGCAAAATGTACCTTCGGCTTCGTGGGCGACCCTGCGCGAACGACTGAGCCAATTACCCGTCCCGGCTTCCATCCATTTATTTCCCCAATCCGCCGAACCGACGGAAAATGTGTCGCTTTGGATCGATGGCGACACCACCGAATTGGCATTGACCGGCGAGCCCTTCGAAGTCCGGGCGGTCGTGACCAATCGGGGCGAACAGGCCGTCACCGGATTGCCACTACGCGTCTTGGTAGACGACCAAGAGATCGCCACCAAACGAATCGACTTGGCACCCCGTGCCGAACAACAACTCGCTTTTTTGATCACGCTGGAAGAACCAGGCTCACATCTCGTCAACATGTCGATCGACGATCGCACCGGCATGAACGGCGATGATGCGGATGCGTTGCCCGTCGAAGCCTTGAAACCGATCCGCGTCTTGTTGGTTGAAAACCGCAACGATCTGCCGCTGTTGGAACTGGAAACCGGTTTCTTGCAAGTTGCTTGGCAAACAACCGTTCGTGAAGAGGGGGCACCCCAAGGCATCGTCGTCCAGCGAGTTACTTCCGATCGACTTACCGCGGAACTTCTATCCGAGCGCGATGTGATTGTCTTGGCCAACGTCTCTCGAGTTCGGGACGAAGTGGCTCGAGCTTTGGCCCAACAAGTCGCGGCTGGACTAACATTGTTTGTCTTCGGCGGCGATCAAGTGGATCGCAACTGGTACGAGCAACAATGGGGCGCCAACGCCCAGCCACGCATCTTGCCGTTTCGCTTCGGCGAGCCAATCGACGCGCGAAACTCGGTGGCCTCCCAAGGCAACTCACCAGCAACCAGTGCTATTGCATCGTTCCGTGTTGCCCCGCCTCCGTACAGCGATCCGGTGCTGGCCCTGTTCAACAATCCGCAACAAGGTCGACTCGATCAAATCTCCGTCAAACGTTGGCATCGCTTCACCACCAATGAAGGCAAACTTGACGAATCCGCGGTCGCTCCCGCAGCCGTTCCTCTGTTGAAGCTCGAAAACGACGCCCTACTGCTGGCCAAGCTGACCGTCGATCAAGGCGTGGTCTATCAATGGAGCATCCGTGCAAACGACACTTGGAGTGACTTGCCGATTCGACCAGCGTTCTTGCCGTTGCTGCAACGCTTGATTCTGTTTTCGCAAGGCACGACGACACCTCGTGAAGTCGCCAATACAAAACAAGAAGCACGCATCGACCCGCTTTCCGAAACAGAACTGTCCGCCTTGGCCCAACAACTGGGAGCCGAGATTCACGTCGACGCCAAGGACTACTTGACCGCCGACTCGCAGCGGCAAACGGGGTGGGAGATTTGGCGCTGGGTGTTGTTAGGCGTCTTGGCGATTCTGTTCGGTGAACTCTTCGTCGAAAAGCGAATCACGCGAGGGGCCACATGACCGAATTCCACTTCTTGTCGACCATTCCGGTGGGTTGGGGGCTCGTGCTCGCGTTGGGCTTGGCCTTGCTCGGCTGGTGGTTGTATTGGCGCGAAGTTCACGACTTCCCTCGGCCTTACGCTTGGCTACTGCCGACCTTGCGAGCCTTGTCGATTGGCTTGGTCGTCCTGATGTTGTTGGAGCCGACGCTGCGGTACCGTTATTTCGAAGGCACGCCCACCCGACTGCACGTGTGGGTCGATGCCACCGGCAGCATGCAAGAAACGGATCCAAGTGTCGTGGTTCCCTCCGCGAACCAACAAAGGACCGCGGAGCGGTCCACTACACAGCTCGGGACCGCGGAGCGGTCCGCTACACAGCTTGGGACCGTGGAGCGGTCCACGGTTCAACGCGGGACCGCGGAGCGGTCCACGACACTGCGATCCCGTTATCAACGGGCTCTTGATTATCTGACCACCGGCGACTCGCCACGTTTGGAACAATGGGCGGATCAAGGGGAAGTCGTCGTGCAGCGGTTCGGTGGCGATCAAGTGACCCCACTCTGGCAAAGCACTTTGGAGCAACCGGCCGAACTTCCCGTGGATCTAACCGATTGGCAACCCGACCCTTGGGAGCAGCCCACGTCGCTCTCGTTCTTGTTCGCTCAAGAACGATCGCGGGTCATCGGCAACGTCCCTGCCGCTTCCAGCGATGCTGCAAACTCGGCCGCGAACTCGGATCGCACCAACGATCCCGCTCGGCCATCCACGGCTGATCCCAATCCACTTCGGAACACACCACTTCTGTTGTTCACGGACGGGCAACACAACTTCGGCCCCAGCCCGCTGGAACTGCTCAGTCAATGGCCGTCCGAGTCGGCCCCGGTCTTTGTCGTAGGCCTGGGCGCGACGTCACCACCTGAGAAAATCACGCTGCTCGAATTCGATGTCCCCAAAGATGTCTATCGCACGGATCGTGTCCAAGGAACCATTCAACTGCAAGATGGATTGAAACCCGGCGCTCGATTCACGTTGCAGATCCACTCCGAAGACCATTTGTTGTGGAGCGAAGATTTCACCGCAACCGGAACCGGACTGCGCTCGCAAGACGTTAACTTCTCGGTGGCCGAGGTTGTCGAGAAACTGGAAGCCACCTTACCTAGTGACCAGACCGTCGCGCGCATCAACTTGCCACTCACTGCCAAAGTGGTGGGTGGCGACGCTGCGAACAACCCAATAGCTCGCGACAACTCACTGGATCCGTCGAATCGAAATACCAACTCTGCCGACGCCGATGTCTTGACCAGCGTCATCGGTGTCACCGCTCGGAAGCAACGGGTGCTTTTGCTGGATAGCCGCAGTCGTTGGGAAACTCGCTACATACGAAACATGTTGGAGCGAGACCCTCAATGGGAGTTGGACGCGTACTTGTTGAGGCCGGGTCAAGCGCCCCAGTGGTTCTCGAACTTGCCGCTTGGTCGACCGTTCCCCACCAAGTTTGAAGACTTCGAACGCTACGATCTGTTTGTGTGCGGAGAACTGGAACCGGGTGTGCTGACGAACGAACAGCAGAGTCACCTCCTCCGCGCAGTCGAAAATGGCGCGGGCTGGATCGTCAGCGACGGGCAACGCCAATCTTGGCGCGACTCTACCTTCGCTCCACTCCGTGAACTCCTACCGATCGATTGGGTTTCCGACGCACAACTCAACCCAAGCCGGCCATCGGCAGTCGTTCCAACGGCTGAAGGCGATCGCTTGGGCATGTTGTCCCTCGAAAATGACGGCGACACCACGTCGGCAGAAGCTTGGCGAAAACTTCCGCCACTCCAACTCTTCGTGCCCACCAAGCCACTGCCCGGCAGTCAAGTTCTGGCCAACGTGGAACACGAAGGCACCACGTGGCCGTTGTTTGTGACGCGAACGTACGGCGCCGGCCGAGTCTTTTATGCAGCATCCGACGAAACGTGGCGCTGGCGATACGAAGTCGCCGATGTGGTCCATCAGCGGATTTGGAATCAAGTCTGTCGCTGGTCGATGCGCGAACCATTTGCCATCGAAAACGAATACTTGGCGTTGGACAGCGGCGATGTACGCTACGATCAGGGCCAAGAAATTCTACTGCGAGCCCGCGTCAAAGATTCCCAGGGTCAACCTGCGACATTGGCTTCGATTGAAGCGTTGGCGATCCTCGATGGATCAACGGTAGCAACGCTGACAATGGACCAACAGAACGATTACCCGGGGATTTATCGGGGACGTTTATCTGGGTTGCCTCCCGGCAACTACGAAGTCCAACTGGCCATCCCCGGCTACTCACTCGAAATGACGCAGTTGAAAACCAAGTTTCGCATCGAGGCTCCGCCGAATCCGGAAGGACTGCAAGTCACTCGCAATGATGCTCTCCTCACCGAAATCGCCAACGCCACCGGCGGGATGTATGTCCCCGAAGAACGCATCGAAGAGTTGTGGCAAGCCTTGGATCTTAGGTACAACAGTCGAGTCGTCGAATCGGACCAACAACTCTGGCAGAGTTTCTGGTGGTTCGTGCCGATCCTGGTTCTCGTTAGTTTCGAATGGTGGCTACGCAAAAAGGTCGGACTGATATGAGCACAATCGCACCTACCGGTCATGGTCTGCCAAAGATCACTGTGGACAAGTTGGAGTCGATTGGCCAGCGGCGAACATCTTTGTTGCTGACGCGAACCGCGGCCCTGTTTGTCTCCGTCTTCCTGGGCCTGCTCCTGACGAGCGCCTTGGCCGATCGATTTTGGAACCTCTCCGATACCACACGTGCCATCTTAGGACTTTCGACTTACGCGATCAGTTTCGTCGCCGTGCTTGTTGCCCTGTTCCCCCTGCGTCGCCGCTGGAGTTTGTCGGACTCCGCTCGAATCACCGAAGAGCGCGTTGCAACGCTCCGGAACAAACTGTTGTCGGCCGTCGAACTACCCGCCGACTCCATCGAACCGCGTCTCGGCTCGGCGGAACTACGCAGCGAACTGCAAGCCGTCGTGGCGGAAGAAATTCGCGCATTGGATCTTGGCTCCGTACTGCCCTGGCGACGAATTCGCGCGATCGTGTTGGCCATGCTAGGGATCGGTTTGTTGACCGGTGTCCTGACGTTGATCCCAAGTTTGAATCTGCCGCAACATCTGTGGCGTCTATTGTTACCCATTGCCGATCTGCCTCGGCCCAGCTTGGCGGACATTCAAATCCTGGACCCGCAACCAGACGCGGCGGTGTTTGCGTTGAACGAGACCCCGTTGTTTCGCGCCCAAGTCACACTGCCGGACTCCGAGCGAGAACGCATGCCCGAACGACTGGATCTCGAGATCCGCACGAACGAACCCCAACCCGAATCGCTTCGTATCACGATGAAGCCCGACCTTCGAGTAGAAGCGTTACCAGACTCGGACGCCTCGAAGCCCGAACCAACGACATCGCTTTCTCCGTCCACGTTTTTCTCCTCACTCGTCAATATCGAGCATGCCAGCTTCGATTACCGCGTCGTGAGCGACATCGGGGAAACGCGTTGGTATTCCGCGCAAGCAGCGGAACGCCCACGCGTCGATGAGTTTGCCATTGTTGTGACGCCGCCCGCCTATTCCGGGGCCGCTGCCGAAACCACGGTCGCCGACTCCGCCGATGTGGAAGTCGTCGCTGGCTCGCAAGTATCGTGGGCCCTGAAATCCAACGTATCACTGGCCCAGGCCAAACTGCGATGGCAAGCGGTTGACTCAACGATCACTCCGGCCGAATCGGTCGCGTTGGCGCCAGACGACCAAGGCGCGTGGACGTTCTCCACACTTGCCGACAAGAGCCGCAGCTTTCAAATCGACTTGACCAGCGAGCAAGGTTTGCACAGCACCTTTCCACCCACCTACCAGCTCTCCGTGCAAGCCGATCAAGCGCCCCAAATCACGTGGCAGAAACCCAGCGAACTGACCCGCGTCATCCGGCCACGCTCCGCGGCCATTCTCCAAGTGGCCATCGCCGATGAATACCCACTCCAACGCCTGGAACAATGGAGCCGCATCAATCGAGGGACCTGGCGCAAAGATGTGTTAGGCACGCCTACGTCGGCCACCGCCGAAGTCGAGTGGACTTGGGAGATCGCCGTTTTGAACGCCAAGATCGGCGACTTGATTGAAACCAAGATCGTCGCCCTGGATCGCAAAGGCCAAACCGGCGAGTCTCCGCTCAGCGAATGGGCGGTCTCCGGTACCGAATTGAACCCGTCACGAGATCCCGAAACATTGGTCCGCGAAGAAATCGACCGCTTGATCGCCCGCTTGAAGCCCATCGTGCAAGGCAAACAATCCCAACTCAAAGAGGCCACGGAAGCTTGGCGGAAGGACGTGAACAATGGAGAAGCCACGGCCCTACTTCTCCGCGAGATCACCTCATCGGCGGATGAAGTGCCCCGATTGTTGGACGATACTCGGGCTCAAGTCGAATCGTTGTTGAGTGAACTCCACAATCCGCTAACGCTGGAAGAAGTCAATCTCCTACTGGATGCCATGACGCAATGGACCCGCGAGTTCCGGGTGATTCAGCAAACCCTGGAGAGCTCCATCAACCGAGAAGCCAACGATCAAAGATCCGGAGTTCTGGATCGATTCCGCGGACGATACGAACATGCACTTTATAGCGTGGATCGCTTGCCGCTTATCAGTCAAGCGTTGGTTTCGCACGACATCTTGACCGACTTTTCCCGCGACTTGGAAAATGCCTGGCGTTATCAACGCGAGCTGCTGCGCGACGAAGAGTCCATCGGCAGCAAAATCTGGCAACGCGAGCAACAGATCCTGAGCGAGTACTTGACTCGCGTGGGCCAAGACATGGGTGCCCACAGCCCATTCTTGCCGGAAGGCCCGGCGCGTGGCCTGCGTGAATGGGGTCAAATGGTCGAACAGTTGGGCGAACGCTCGGCCAGCCTCGTGGAGGAAGAAGGTATCGCCGCCCACCGAGTCCAAGAACTGGCCAACGAGATTCGCAATCGAGTGAATCTCTTTCAGCTCTACAGTTGGTTGCCCGATGAAGTAACCAACCTCCGCCGCGAACTATTTCAACACAGCGGCAAAACTCGTGATCTCTTGATCCGCTCCATGCACGAATGGCATCAAGAACGTCAACTAGCAGCCGACGCCAGTGTACCGACCGCCGCGTTTCTCACAGCCATGGATGCCCTATGGCAGCGCCGCGCGACTCGTTACCACCGTGCGGATCACAGCACTATCTACGCCGCTGACCTGGGAATGGCCCATCGGGCGTTGGAACATCAAATCGCATTGAACACAGGCAATCCCTCCCGCGTCGATCAACGCATCCAACAGATTGCCGAAGCCGTGGGCGTGATCGAATCCGGCCAACGCGTCGAAACCGCGCGGCACCTCTTGGACACGATCTTGGCCACCGAGCGTTTCGCAGCAACCGGCACCATCGCCCGCACCGAAAACCCGCGCTTGTGGGACGCCTTTGGGCAACAGCTCGAATGGGCGCACGAAAACATGCGCGGTGCCGAAGCGTTGCGCGAGATGGCCAGTGTCATCAATGGTCTTCGGTGGACGACCGCAGCTCAATCGGTAGGCCAAAAGATAACTCCCAGACGCTGGGACCTGGACCGCATTCCTGTTTCCGCTGCTTCTGATTTGGAGTCGGTTCGGGCGTCTTTGTTGGAACAAGAGACCTTGTTGCAACCTTCCGTCGAAGAGGCGCGCCGCTTGCTGGCGGAATTATCGCCGCCGATCGCCGAATTGGCCCAAGCCAGCGCTGATGCGGTCGAAGCCGCCCAAGCCGCCACCGAACAGCTCCAAGAACAACTCCGTGCGGACGAAGTTCCCAACCTCGCCGAACGATTGCAACAGAATCAGTCGCAGCTAGATCAAGCGCGCGAAAAAACATCCGATCGCCTCGAAGCGGCCTTGGTCGATCGAGCGGCGTCACAGAACCTGCTCGATCAACGTCAACAAAAGCAAGCTCAAGTCGCCGACCTGGCCCGACAATTGGCTCAAGCCGCAGAGCAACGCACCACTCAAGCAGCGCAAGACGCCATCCAAGAGGCAGTGCAACAGCCGACTCAAGATCCTACACAAGATCCTATACCAGAGAGTGCAACAGCCCCGCCAGTAGCCGAGGCATTGGTTGCTCTGCAACAAGCGCAAGCTCGCGAAGCCGAAACTCTCCAAGCCATCGCCGAACACTTCGCCAAAGAGTCCAACGATCCCGCAGGCGAATCGCCCCAGGCGAATCGCGCGGAAACTCTCGCTCAGTTGGCTCAGGAGCAGGAACTCCAACCCGAACTCACGGACCGACGCAATTCCCTCGAGCGTGACGCCGAGGCCCTGGCCGCATTATCCGAAGCCGATCCGCGCGAACTACTCCGCAGCCTCGAACAAGAGTTGATCCACGACGAACAAATGCAAGAAGAACTCTCCGACATCGCTCGGACCTTGGCCGAACAAAGTCAACGTTCACTCGAACACGCCGCCGAGCGAGAACAAAATTTGCGGCAAAGCTTGGAACAGTCCGACGCCGTACGCGAACCCCTGCGCCGAGAATTCGCCCAAGAGCTAAACCAAGCTCTTGAAGAGGCCGAACAGATCGTTCGTCGCCTGCAAAACGAGACTCAAGAACAAGCCCAAGCCGGCGAACAAACACCGTCGCAGGAAAAATTGACAGCGGCCGCCGAACAACTCCAAGAGTCGATCCAAACGGCTCGCGAACAAGTCGCATCGGGCTTGAACGAAGATCTCAAGCAAGCCGCACAAAATTTGAACCAAGCCTTGCAAGACGTGCAACTCGAGTTGCAAGCCACACAAGAGACGCTGGCTGCCAACAAAGACGAAAGCCCCTTCGAGCGAGAAGATCAAAGACAACAACGGCAAAATTGGGCCAACCAAACTCAAGATCGTCTGGCCGATCAAGATCGACACCAGGCCGACCGAGAAGTCCAAAATCGACAACAACAAGAGCAGCGTGCTCAACAAGGCGTACAACAAGCCCAACAAAGCGTGTCTCAAGCCGAACAACAGCTGCAACAGTACCGGGATCAACTAAAATCACAGCCCGACAACGAATGGCTGAAACAACAAGTGCCCCAGGCCGAAGCTCAGGTAGCCCAACAACAAGCGGTTCAAAAAACTTGGGAAGGCGTTCGCCAACGCGCCGAACAACGGACCCAAGCCGCTCAACAAGCACGACAGCAACAGGACCAACGGCCCTCTTCATTGGACGCCCCCAATCCCCACAGCGAGCTGGCGGAACGTCTGACCCAACAAGCCGCCAATCGAGCCGCCGAATTGAGTGAAGACTTGAACCAACTGATGAATCAAGCCGGATACATGGCCGAAACCAAAGCCTCGCGCGCCGAATTGGAACAAGCCGCCCGCCAACAAGCCAACGTGCAAGACCAGATTGCCGCCGCCGCCCAAGATCTACAACAAGCAGCGGCCCATCAAGAACGCTTGGGAGCCGAACAATCGGCCGAAGGTCTGCAACAAGCGGCTCAGGATGTGACCAACACTGCCAATCAAGAACCACGCGCCGCACAAACTCAAATCCAACAAGCTCAAGCGAGCAGCCCCGACGCCACCGAACCATTACAAGCCAATTCGAACGACACCCAACAAGTGGACCAGTCGCTGCAATCCGCCAACGCAGCACTCGAACAACGGGCTGAGGAACTAGGCCAAATGTTAGGCGAGTCCGCCGAACAAAACCGATCCGCGAATCAAGATCGCTCCTCAGAATCAAACCAAACGAGTGAACAAAACAGTGCGAGCGAGAAAAATACGGGCAGCCAGCAAAATGGTTCCGCCGAACAAAATTCTGCGCAAAATTCGAATGCAAATTCCGGCGAAAACGCCAACGCGAAAGCGGCGGAGAATTCCACTCAAGCCAATGGTCAAAACTCGAATGCCAACGCTCCGTCAAACTCGAACGCTAACTCCGCATCGAACCCCAGTTCCAACTCGAACTCGGGAAATTCCAACTCGCCCACTGGCAACCCGATCTTGTCGCAAATGGACCCTCGCGCGAAAGCGGAACTGCTGGATCAATTGGCCCGGCAATTGAGTCGTTCGGAGTCGGGAGAACCATCCGCGTCGGGCGAATCATCGGGCCAGCCGACAGCTGGACAAAGCCAAGCCGCGTTGCAAGGGTTGGCTCAATCGCTTCGCCGACAACTCCAGCAACAACGGGCCCAGCAAATGGCCCAAGCCGCGCGAACTCCTGCCAACTCGCCCGGCCAGACGAATGGAGCGGCGATGCAAAGTGGGACCGCGGCCATGAACGGGCCCCCGGGCTCGCTGATGGCTCGCGCGCTGGCAACCGACGAACTAGCGACCGAACCCGTGGGCGCTTGGAGCCGGCTCCGCGAACAGAAGTCCGCCGATGTCACGGAAAGTCAAGCGGAAACCGTCTCGCCCAGATACCGAAGGCAAATCGAAAACTACTACAAAGTACTTTCCGAAAAGAGCCGTGAAGTAAAATGAACCGTCTGAAGAACCATGCCGGTCTCCGGCGACCAAGTTATCGTTTGTGGCGTTTGGCCTGTCTCGTTGCGTTGGCGTGCGTTGGCTCGATGCTGCTGCCCAGTGTCACGCAAGCGCAAGGACTCGCGGCCTCGACCAGCCCCGAGCGGCAAGCAACCGAAGCGGCCATCGAACGCGCATTGCAGTTTCTGTTGACGCAACAAAACGAAAGCGGCGCGATCACGCAAGGACAACACACCACCACCATGACCGCACTGGCGATCATGGCCCTGGCCAGCACCGGCGTCACGCCCGCCCAAGAAGACGCCAAAGGCCAAGCAATGCGGAAAGCCTTGGACTTCGTGCTCTTGCCCGAGCAGCAAACCGACGAAGGATATTTCGGACAAGCCGACAATTCACGTATGTACGGGCACGGGATCATCACATTGATGCTGAGTGAAGTGGCCGGCATGGGCGCGGATACCGAACAAGATCAAAAAATTCATCACGCATGTCAGGCCGGTATCGACTTGATCCTCAAAGCCCAGCGTCACGCCAAACAAGGTCCAAACCGTGGCGGGTGGCGCTACACTCCCGATGCGGTCGATGCCGATCTCTCCGTTTCGGTTTGGCAGCTAATGGCTCTTCGCTCGGCCAAGAACGATGGCTTGGACGTGCCTGATGGAGCCATCGAACAAGCGATTGGCTACCTGAAGCGATCCTGCACTTCACCTTTGAACGCCAACGGCCAACCGCAGCGGGAAGAATCGGGCTTCCATTACACACCCGGGGGCTCCGATATCCAATTCGCAATGACAGCCGCTGGCGTTTTGGCGATGCAAGTTTGTGGACAATACGATTCGCCGTTAGTGACCCAAGCGACCACTTGGCTGAAAAAGAATCCACCAGCCTGGGGTGCGCGGTACTTCTTGTATGGGACGTATTACTACGCTCAGGGCATGCATCAACAGGGAGGTCCAACCGCGACCGACGCCGAAAGAATCGTACGGGAACTGTTGCTGCCCAAACAAAACCCCGACGGCAGTTGGTCACCCGAAGGCGAAGAAGGCGCCGGAGGCCCCATCTACGCGACATGCATGGCCGTCCTCAGCTTGAGCGTCAACTACCACTACTTGCCAATCTACCAACGCTAACCGCGTCGCGATTGTCGTGCCCCAATTGCCCTGGACCAATTGCCGTGGACCAATTGCCGTGGACCGAATGTCGTGGACCGTTCCTACGGTCCAATTCACCGTGCTCCGAATGTCGTGGACCGTTCCTACGGTCCAATTCCTAAGGTCCAACTCCAACGCTCCAATTCAGCGTGATCCGATTGTCGTGGACCGTTCCTACGGTCCAATTCACCGTGCTCCGATTGTCGCGGACCGTATGTCGTGGACCGTTCCTACCGTCCAATTCCTACCGTCCAATTCCTACGATCCAATGCCTATCATCCAATTCGACGCGATCCACGCCCTGAGGTACGATGCGGCTCGGTTGGTTTGCCATTCCCACCAACACAATCACTCCGCTCCAAACCAAGACTTTGTCCCGTTGGCAAACTTCACCAACAACAACATCACGGGGACCTCTACCAATACACCGACGATCGTGGTGAGAACGACCGGGGACGCGGCCCCAAACAGCGTGATCGCCACGGCCACCGACAACTCAAAGAAGTTCGACGCTCCGATCATCCCCGCCGGCGCCGCGATCGCATGCGGACAACGCAGACGATAACAGGCCCCATAGGCCAACACGAATATCAACACCGTTTGCAAAATCAACGGCACCGCAATCATGCCGATGTGCCAAGGATTGTCCAAGATCACTTGGCCTTGAAACGAAAAGATCAAGACCAACGTCAACAGCAGACCAGCGATGGTCAGGTTATTGAACTTGGGAATGAAGTTGCTTTGGAAATAATCCAACCCGCTCCAGCGGATCACCGCCCAACGAGTCATGACGCCGGCCGCTAATGGAATCAACACAAACAGCACGACCGAAACCAGCAAGGTCATCCATGGAATTGCGATTCCGCCCACGCCCAGCAGAAGTGCCACAATCGGCACGAAGGCAACCAAGATGATCAAGTCGTTTGTCGCAACCTGCACCACCGTGTACGCGGCATTGCCCCGCGTGAGATGACTCCAAACAAAAACCATTGCCGTACACGGGGCCGCCCCCAGGAGCACGGCTCCCGCCAAATAGTCTTTCGCCAACTCGGCCGAGATCCACGGTTGAAAGATCACATAAAAGAACAACCACGCGATTCCAAACATGCTGAACGGCTTGATCAACCAATTGACCACCCACGTCACGTACAGTCCGCTGGGGTTTTGTCCCACGTGTCGCAGGCTCGCGAAATCCACCTTCATCATCATCGGATAGATCATCAACCAGATCAAAGCCGCGATGGGTAACGAGACTTGGGCGTATTCGAATTTCGCCAGGAATCGGGGAATGATCGGCGCGTATTTGCCAATCAAAACCCCAACCACCATGCACAGCACCACCCAATACGTCAGATTCTTTTCAAAGAAGCTAATGCCACTAGGGTCGGCCACGTTTTCCGCTTGATTCATGGGTCACTTTACTTGGATCGGGATAGTTTCGGTTGGGAAACTTTGGGACGAGACGGTTTCGGCCGAACCAATTTAGGTCGACAGGTCTCGATGGCTTTTGCCAACGAACGAAACGCCGCGGTCAAGTGCTGGTAGCGCACCGAGTAGAACACGGTGCGTCCTTCTTTGGTCGCCGTCAGCACGCCCGCTTTTTCCAGGACGCTCAGGTGCCGCGACACGACCGAAAAGTCGACCAAGCAGCACTCCGACATTTCCGTCACCGAACAGGCTCGACCGCATTTCGCCAAACAAGACAGCAGCTTCAGTCGAGTTGGTTCGCCGAGTGCCTTGAACAACTCGGCATCCAACCACTCATCAATCGGCCCACAACACCGCCCCGCTTCCAGTGGTTTCATATCCAAACTTTCCTCAAAAGAACCCACCCCTTCGCCGCCTCAACACCCCGACCTCCCTTTGCCCCGAACCAACCCTCCACCTCAACGTCCCCTCCACCTCATGGTCTCCCCTCTGCGTCATCCCAATCTCTCGCGGTGTAATCGCCCCAATGTCCTCCCCTCTGCGTCATCCCAATCTCGCGCGGTGTAATCGCCCCAATGTCCTCCCCTCTGCGTCATCCCAATCTCGCGCGGTGCAATCTCCCCAATGATCTCCCCTCTGCGTCATCCCAATCTCGCGCGGCGCCTTCTCCCCAATGATCTTCCCTTCGCCCCTAACCAGCCCTCCACCTCATGGTCTCCCTTCGCCCCCACTGGGGGAGAAGGGCCGGGGATGAGGGGGTCCAACCCTTCGCCCCACCCACACCCCTCGCGATCCAATCTCCCCTTCGCCTCATCCAAACCTCGCGCGGTGCATTCTCCCCGTTCCATGCATATTTGCGTCAACATGCAAATATACCCGCTTTTCGTTTCCCAAACAAGTTGATAAACTTGATCCACGCGTTTAACCCATCCACCCCGGGACCGACCAAGTGACCACCCCCTTTGCTCCCACATCCCACCAGCTCTATCCCGAGTTATTGGCGTACCTCCACCATCGCGCGTCCGCGTTTGATGAGATTCCCACCGAGCGTTGCGCGGACTTGGCCCGTTTGGCCGACTACATCCGCCAGCGAATTGCCGCGTCACAGCCGGTGCGATTGACGTTTATCTGCACGCACAATTCGCGCCGCAGCCAGTTATCTCAAGTGTGGGCCCATGTCGCCGCGGTTTGTTATGGGTTGAAACATATCGAGACCTTTTCGGGGGGCACCGAAGTCACCGCGTTTAACCATCGCGCGGTGACAGCGTTGCGACGTTGCGGGCTGCAGATCCAAGCAGACGAACCCAATGCCAGTAACCCGCGCTACTCTGTTTCTTTATCCGATTCGTTGCCGCCGTTGGTTTGTTTTTCCAAGCGGTATGATCAAGCCCCGAACCCCACCTCCGCTTACGCGGGTGTGATGACCTGCTCGCATGCAGATGAAGCGTGCCCAGTGGTAATGGGCTGCGACTTGCGAATCCCCATTCGATACGAAGATCCAAAGATCGGCGACGACACGGACCAAGAAGCCCAGCTCTACAGCGCCCGCTCCAACCAAATCGCCACCGAGATGCTCTACCTGATGTCGTTGATCTAGACTTTGCGTTCACCGGTTAGCAGAGCGTAGTTGGTTGAACATTCGTGGTCGCGTGTTACCGGTTAGCAGAGCCTGGTTGGTTGAACATACTTGGTAGCGCGTTAACCGGTTAGCAGAGCGTGGTTGGTCGGGCATCCGACCAGCCACGCGCCGCTAAGCGTTTACCCCCAGACCCAAGATCCACCCCCTACCAAATGAGTTCCACCGCCAGCTTCCGATCCTCGCATCGCTCCCACTTCTCTGCGTCCTCCCCATCTCGCGCGGTGCACTCTTCTTCTTGATTCATCCGTAGTCCGGCCTTGTCATCCGCAGGAAACAATCGCCCACAATCCCTCGCTCTTCCATTCCCAGCCCTACTTTTCCGTGCCCATCCGTGCCCTTCCGTGGCTCCTTTCCCCCCAAATAAAATTTCCAGATTCTTTCTAAAACCCCCCCTCCCCATTGTTGACACAGCCCTTGCGTTCCCCCCAAACGGTTTCATCGCAGGGATTTGGTCAGGTCCTGGATAGGGGCAACCTCATCTTTGTGACGAGAGATTCGTCGCCATTGTGGGCACTTCTTTACAGAATTGGTTCACCTTCGAAAGCCACCGCGCTCAGCGCTGTGTTCACGAAACAAACCGATGCACTCGGCCATGAATCTTGTATATCAGCAGTAACGTTCATTCCCACGCGTACGTTTTTTTACACCGTGATTTGGAAGGCAGACCATGAACAAGCCGATCAGCACTTGGACACAAACTTTTTATAAACTGGGCTACACCCTTCGCCGAGTCTGGCG
>JBGSJV010000064.1:0-48618 GCA_041741535.1 Pirellulaceae bacterium | reverse complement strand
GGGAGAGTCCGAGCTTGGTAAATCCGAGAACCGCTATCGTCGAATCTGCCGAGACTCCAGGCCTGAGCCGCCGAATCGCTGAGCCACAAAGCGGCAATGCGAGCGTTTGGAAATTCCCACGGATGGCAAAGCCGAACTGCGGATGAAAAGTCCGCGGACACTGTCCTTGACAGACAGCAACTTGCCCGACTGCCATGGTCTAACTTCCGAGCTGATACGTTGACGGTCTTCAATTTGATACCGCAGGCCGCGAGTGTATTCATCCGCAGATCGGCATTGCCATCCGTGGGAAGTCCGCCTGCCAGGCAAATGTTCGTCTTTGGTTCACACGCGGCCAAGAAATGAGTAATGAAAAATGAAAATTGAAAAATGCAAGATGCTGCCAGCCATTGCTTCCTCACGGAATGCTTGAAACTAAACGTTTGGTACATTTTGAAGTTTTCATTCTTCAATAATCATTAATCATTCAAACGCCAGAGCCAGCGAGAGTCATTTAGGAGCTTTCGACGTTCGAAATCCGGAACTTATTTCGCGACAAATCCTTAGCGCAGTCTCTCCACCAGAAAAGGCCTGAAAGGGTGACACAATGTTGATGGACTGGCAGGTAAAAATCCTTCACGGCGTAGCCCTCATCCCCGGCCCTTCTCCCCCAGGAAAGGGGAGAAGGGAGACCATGAGGCGCGAAGCGAAGAAGCTACAAGATTCGCACCCCGTAACCGCAAGCTCGACCGAGCAGCAAGATCAACGTCATCACCAAGCTCGCCCCCCTCATCCCCGGCCCTTCTCCCCCAGGAAAGGGGAGAAGGGAGACCATGAGGCACGAGGTGTACCAAGCAATATAAATCGACGCCACGAAACGCCACAAAATGGGCGAAGGGAGACCGTGAGGCGCGGGTTTATTGCGATGTGTCCTTTTGCGGGATTTCGTTGAGGGTGTAGTAGGCGCTGGTGTGCAATAGCTTTTCGCCTGCGGCTGATTGTAACTCGGGCAAGTAGAAGTCGTGGACATGGCCCTGCATCAAGCCGTCGACTTGCAATTCGACCTTCAGCCCATCGTCGCTGACCTGCGCAGCAATCGCCTTCGGTACCGTCTGGTCCACTTCCGGACTGCCATACCCTTCATGATAAATATGGGTAAACGTCTTGAGCTGATAAACCTCGGGTCGCGATGCCACCGCTTGATCCACCGGCTTGGTGAACGTCAACTCGAAGCCAGTCGGCCGAGCCTTGATCTCTTTGATCTCGAACGGTACCAAGCCCGTCCAATCCAACCGCTGCACGGCATATGCTTTCGGACCACGCACCGGCCAGCCGCGATTGGTGCCGCCGGCGATCAAGCTGCCTTCCGGTGTGAACTGGACCGCCAACAACCCTGTATCAAAACCTTCGCGGAACGGATAACAGGCCCCCTGCCACACACCATTCACTTTCTCCGTGGTCACCCGCATGACCACTCCCAGACTGAAGTCGCCAATAAAAATCTGATTCTCAAACGGACCAAACTTACCGCCCGTTTGGTCAACCATGAACCCCGAGATCGATCGTCCCATGCGGATGTAAGGAAACACCACCGCATACGGCACCAGTTCCTTGACTCGCTGGCGTTCGATCTCCAAACGCGACGGTGTATGGGGTTCGACGGGAGCAGGCCCCATCTCCGGTGCCAACTCGTACCAGTTGTAACTGATGGGATGGCCCATGAAGCCGCCCGGCTCCAATACCTTCAGCGAACAAGAACCATTCCATGGTCCTTGGCTCTCCGCGTAAAACATGACGCCGTGTTCGTTGGGTCCAATCCCGCAAGGACTGCGAATGCCGCTGCAAATCGGAATAGTCTGGCCGTCCGGTGTAATCTTCAAACACCAGCCTCGGAACGGCACCTTCGAGTTGTACGATTCGGACAAACACAGCGCAACCCAAATGTTGCCTTCAGCGTCCGGTTTCGAGCCAAACGAAAACTCGTGGTAGTTGCGAAAGCCCCAACGATCACTCAGCGTATCGAAACGATCCGCACGGCCATCTCGGTTCGTGTCCGTCACGCGAGTGACTTCCGTTTGCTGGGTCACGTAAAACGAGCCATCGCGATAGGCCATTCCAAAAACTTCGTCCAGGCCGCTGGCGAATTTCTTGAACCTGGGTTCCGGATGAGCATCGAACGCGCCATCGACCAGGAAGATATCGCCGCGCCGCGTCGCGATGGCCAATTGCCGTTGGTCGGGCATGACTTCAAAACTGCCGGCCTCGATCGACAGTTCCTTTGGCAACGGAACATCGACCAACTTGTAGTACTTGGCTTCGGCTTCGCCCGTTCCCCAATACTCGCCCAGCGGCTCTTGTTGCGGAGTCAGACACAACATCGTCCAATACAGTAACTTCATGTAAATGGTCATTGCTTGGACTCCCATTGATATTCGACGACAAGTTCTGGCGATTGTCCAGGCGCCAGATCGAAAAGAATCTCTAACGTCTGGCCGTCATTGCCGTGGTCCACGATCTGAGGCCGTTGCGCCGTGAGAACCCGCAGCTTCAACCGATCACCGACCGCGTACTCCTGGTCTTGCGGCACGATGCGATCGGCTGACGCCAACCGGAACCGCAATTGCTTGCGACCCTCGGGTGCGTTGAACAACACCGTTCGGCGCAAGTGCGTACTCTGGTTTGGTTCGGCGATCACTTCCTGGAAAAAGTCTTGCACTTCGACGGTGTCAAAGACGTAGCGAAACGTGGGTCGTTGCCCATCGTCCAATGAGTAGCCTTGGAACTGATGGCGTGGCGGTCGTCCCTCATCCACAACCCACGGCTGTTGTTGATCATCCAAGTCCGGTCCTTTGCTGAACTCGATCGGTCGACTTAGCGGATGCACGTTCCCCGCACCTTGTCCGGTCCATACGCCACCAGGATCCACAAAGCCTCCTTGCCACAAGGCATGCAGGCGTAGCTGTTCCGCATCAAACGCCAAGTTCACACCGCCGGGATAGCCCACGCCAATGCCGCGTTTGCCGATCCCAGGATAACTACGACGCAGCATTTGAGCTTCTTCCGCGACCACAATTCTCAAGGGTTCACGCACAACCCCGTGAGGCATCGGAGCCTGTCGTCCATCCAGCAGATATTGCCACAGCGCTTCGATCTGGTCTTCGGCCGTGCCTTCGATGTCTTTGCGAACCGCGATGCCCCGCGGCCAAAACGACGGCATGACCGTATTGGGGCTGAACTTCTGTGGAGCCAGCATGTATCGGTAGAACCAATCCTTCTTCAAGCGTTCGGCCATCTCCGTCAAATCAACAGCGGGCATCGTGTCGGAAAGCTTGTATTGATACGTATGACAAGAGACACAGTTGAGTCCGTTGGTGCCGGCCAACTCCAGACCTTTCTTACGCACGACTTCGGGTTCGTGGAACTCCGCAAACTTCGTTTCCGACAACTTGTCGACCGCTTGAAACAAGTCGATCAGGTGTTCGATGTTCTCCACGCCGTATTGCGGCATGCGAGTTTTCATGTACGGTCGAATCGTGCGACCCGTCACCAGGACTTCTCGCATCCATTGCGCCTTTAGCTTGGCGCCGACGCCGGTCAACCGGGGCGGAATGCGGCCTTGCTCGCCCAGGTTCAAATTTGTGGTCTGGAAGTGCGGGTTGCGCTGCGAACTAACGCCGCCCAAAGAATCACGTTCGTGGCAGGCCAAACAGTTGAAGCTCTGCAAGCTAACGTCGATCTGCTGCTCTGGCGTCAATGCGGTGGACAAACGACTTAACGCCGCGCGAATGTTTTGCCGCTCCGCGTCCGTGAAAGGGAAGTCGGGCCACTCGCCAGCGATCCCCGATAAACAGCCGCGCGCGGGATTGAGCTTATCAAGTGTCACCAACGGGCGAGAAGGTTCCGCGTCTGGCACAAAATTTTGGTGGCAGTGGTGGCAGTTGTTTTGTACAAAGAGCACGCGGCCAGCTTGAGCCAGTTCCAGATCCAGCTTCCATGGTGCTGCGTCTTCGGGAGCCGCTTGCAACAAGAAGTTGGCGATCTCGATCGCTTCACGATGAGTCAGTCGCATGTTGGGCATGTGTCCTGACGCTCGCACGAGCAACGGATCTTCGAGGAAGGCGACCAGCCCCGCGACGTTGTACTTGTTGGCCAGATCGCCCAATGCCTGCGAGTCCACCAGCGACTGTTCGACGCCTTGGCGATTGCGGGGAGCATGGCAAGCGACACAACCTACGGAGTGGAACAGTTCGTAACCGCTGGCCACGGCAGCAGGATCCAGTGCCGGAGGCGGGAATTGGTTGTCATTGGCGGAGACCAAGAAGTGCGTGATGGCGGTGGCCGTTTGAGCTCGGTCGGCGTGATTCGCGGGCAACGTGTTCGGCATCGTCGTGCCGGGTTTGACCGCGTGTGGGTCGCGGATGAATCGCTCCATCCAAGCGGGATTCAAATGCCGAGCGGACCAATTCAAGTTGGGGGCCTGTTTGGCAGCGAGGTTCACACCACCATCGTCGCCATCGTTGCGGTGATGACAGGCGGTGCAGTTCCAGCGTTGGATATGCACCAACCCGTGCAGCTCCGGAGCAAGTTCGCGGGCCACCGACGCAGAGGGTTCCACAACAGCTTCGGGGCCGCGTTCTTTGAGGTCCATGACGTAACGCAAGAGGTCGAGAAATTGTTGGCGATCTTTCAGTTCATCGGCCAGGTTGGCGGGCATGCTGGAGACGGTGCCAAGTTTGAGTTCTTCCACATCGGCGCGAAGGACGGTCACCGGTTGGTCCAAGTTTTTGGTGTCGCGAATCACGACTTCTTCGTCATCTTCGCGGAGAACAATGCCGCTGTAAACTTGCCCGTCAGCGGTCAACAAGATCGAAGATTCAAATCCGGTTTTGATCGACTTCGAGGGTTGCAGGATGGACTCGATCAAGTAAGCGTCGGTAGCCGTGGGTTCGATGCGGCTCAGGTCGGGCCCCAGTCGTTCTTGCGCAGCCGTTGGTCGATGGCATTTGGCGCAGTTGATATTGCCCTGATGGAACAAGATCGCGCCGCGCACGATATTGCCGCTGGCTCGCGCTTCTTCGGCCAACTTCATCGGATCTTCAGCCACCAACTTTTCGGTTAGCGATTGGGCGAAGGCTTGGGTGCCGGAAAGCAAGAGGATTGCAAGGGCAACGCGCGAAAGAACGACGCACAATGCCAAGCGATTGACCACCATCCGAGTCCGAGTCACCGAGGCGAGCAGTTTCGAGCGAAATATCATTCTGTATCCTTTGTGCCCGTGTGTGGTCAAGGCAACAGTATCCTCGAACGGCGGAGTTGATTCAATGATGAATACGGGTTCCAACTTGTTATGTGGAGCGAGGAATGGAACCGATGGGCAAGATCATCGGCGTTGGGGACGGTCGCTCCGCCAACGAGCCAGCAATGGTTTCAAAAGGCTCAAACCCGTACTGTTCGTAGAATTCAATTGCTGTGGGTTTCGCATCCACGACCACGGCGACGCATCCGGTGCGATCAGCCATCTCATGTGCAATCTGGAATACTGCCTTGAGGAGTTGTTTGCCGACGCCCAGTCCCTGTGCTGCCTCAGCGACCGCTAGGCGAGCGAGCCTCAACGCTGGCAGAGGATAATTTGGCAGCCGCTTTTTGATCGATTTTGGCAAGTCTTCAATAGTTATCGAAGTTGCTGACACCGTCGCAAAGCCCACGATTTCTGTTTCCCGCACAGCGACATACGTCGTGCCGATATGCAGGCGAAATTGGTTTTGCCCAGCGAACTTTTGAAAAAAGCGATCGAGTTCAACGTCACCACTCCGGAAGCCTTCGCGATTGTCGTCCGTTCGCAAGGCACGAATCTCAACCATTGAACAACGCTCGCATCGCTTTCGTTGCTGGCTTCGGATTTTCGATAGCCGCGAGAATCGTATTTCCCGTCTCGCGAGAAACCTTAATAACCGGAGGAATCACCAGATCGGTCGGAATGGCCTCCAGTGTACTTAGATAATGCAGGATGGCCGTTTCGATCAAATGCGACTTTTTCACGCCATGCCGGGCTACATAACGTTCCAACAGTTCCCCGGTATCAATCGAAATGTGGGCGGATATCTGCCGTGTGGAATTCACCAAAGCTCTCCTACTGCGAGTGCGACGTAGAAAAATCTACGCTTTTGTAGATTCTAGATCGCGGAAGTTCCAAAAGCAAGAGAAAACCGAGGTTGGCCAAAATTTCAAATCCGATTTGAACCGCCCCCACTGCAACTCGTCACG
The DNA here is from genome assembly GCA_041741535.1 of Pirellulaceae bacterium. Lineage (GTDB taxonomy): Bacteria > Planctomycetota > Planctomycetia > Pirellulales > Pirellulaceae > M30B19. The sequence continues at coordinate 42,375 of JBGSJV010000064.1, read as the reverse complement.
TGATATTTGCAAGCTAAAAGGTAGGTAAGGGAATGTGGACAATGGAATGTCGCGCGTCGCTTCAGTCAGATTCCCCTGCCCCAGTTCCTCTGTCATTTGTTCGCACCACTTACTCGAAAGTTCGCCTACTTGTAGTAACTCACTGGCCGCGGTTTGACTCCCAGATCTTCGTAGTGGAATCCGCTGTCCAGTGGTTCGTAATTGCCCACGACATCGACGCTACGAGTTGCCGAAATGGACCCTTCAAGTTCGACACACCAATAGGCGGCGTTGACGACCAGGCGACGCAGGCCCGGATTCTTGAAGTCGATTCCACTTCCCATCGTGCAGTGAAACACGCGAGCATCAACTCCGTGACTGGTTCGCCACGGTTTCACCCAGGCCACTGGCAGGGGTTCCAACTTCTCGTTTGGTAGGTCAGCGGGTTGACGACCCAGAAGCGGTTGTCCCCACACCAGCGCGGTGCAATCGTCTGGCAATCGTCCCCCTTCTTTGTACGTACGATAAACATCCGAGTCACCCCAAATGTCATGGACTCCGATCAAGATCGGATGTTGCGTTTGTTTTTGGTCCAAAATGCCACGGGTGGAATCGGCTTGCCAGTTCCCATGATGATTCAGAAACGTCCCGCCCAAGACATCTTCACCCCAACGCACTTGTTTGCCATCGATCTTGTAGGGCAGCGGGCCACGAAAGCCATGATTGGCCGTGCGAAGCGCGATGATGGGCTTGCCAGAGTCCACGTAGGTGACAGCCTTTTCGAGATCGGACTTGGGCAGAGTTAGCAAGCGAGTGCAGAGGATTACCAAATCAGCAGAAGCCAATTGATCGAGGCCCGGAATTTGGTGCTCCTGAAATTCCGCCTCTTTGCCCTCCTCGGGGTAAACCGGCAGCGTCGGATCGACCTCGCCATTTGCATTCACTCCAAAGAGCACCGTGCAATCGAACCCGTGATGAGTACTTAAAACCTTGGCCAGCATCGGCAGTGATTGCTCGCTGCGATATTCTTGTTCGGCCGCGATGAGCACAATGTGTTTGCCTTTCCCGGGGCCATCGCCGCCGGGGTACTTCAGCCACTTGTCGGTGTCGACTCCCCAGAGCTTCTCGAGTAACGCATGCATTTCGGGATCATGTTCCCATAGTTCCGCGCGGGTGAAGGGAAAGAAATCGTTTCGTGAGAAATAGGCTTCGGTCGTTTCTGCGAAGTACTCCATGGCGGTGGTCATCGCATAAGCGGATTCGAATGTATTGGGCTGATCGTTACCAAACGTTCGCTCGACGCGATCGTACAATCCACTTCGCTTGGCTCGGCGAAACGTGGCTTTGATCTCCGCGTTATTAAATCCGTCGGGCAAGAACCGGAAATGAAAGGCATGCGCCAATTCGTGCAGAGCAAAGTTCGGCATCCGTCGCATCTCGGCTTCGAAATCATGAACTCCAGAGAACTCGACGCCTTGCGCCATCACTGGGTCGCGACCGTTGTCCAGCAACCATGCCGCCCCCGGATGAAACTCGGCTCCGCTCCGCCCTTCGTGGTAAGTTGGCGAAAAGTAGAGTGGCACTTTCTTCAATTCTGCCACGGCTGCTGCGGGCACATCCCGTACGATTTCATCCAACATCTTTTCTAAACCAAGTAATGCCTTGGCTGTATCTTCAGCTTCGGTCTCGAGCAACTTCTTCGCAACATGCACTTGCCAGCCAGAAATGTCACGAGTCTCTCGTTCCATTCGGGTTGAGGAAGTCGGTTTCACTTCCACTTGCGGCTGAGCTTGAGCTTGGACAGCAAGAGTCGACAACCCAAACAGACAGGCCATCGCAATGGCCCGGACACCAAGATTTATTGTGGTTCGTAACATTTGGGTTGTCCGCAGTTGGGTGAGTGAAGTCGGCGTAGCATCGGATCGGCAATTGGCGTGTTCCGCAAGTCGGTCGGGTAAGCGACTCGAATCTAGTCGCGGTTCACCGTGTGGCTGTAGGGCGTATGCAGCAAGTCTCTTGAGTAAATCGCGGGGTCAAAAAAACCCGGAACCAAAAAAACTCTGTGTTTTTACACGAAACGCAAATCGCGGACTTGCGACTGGTGGAACGCACCAAAGCCCTATTTCGTGAACGACGATCAAATGGGTTTGCCGATCGTCATCGATTGCCAACCGCAACACTCCGTTCTTGCTGTTCCTCTATAGGATACCTTGAACCCATCCCATGGTCTTGCCCCATTGGAGCAGTTTCGCAGCAAAACGCGCACAATGAGACTTCGTGGTTTGCCGAATACCGGTAGCAAGTATTTCGCAGAGAAACGACGGTCGTACGAAGCGTCAATCATCACCGTTTGCCTACGGATGGCAAGGCCGATCTGCGGATAAAGACAGTTTGCAAACAAGACATAACCTGAAGCTCCAGTCGGATGATGATTGTCGGCGGTGCGGTTCGGATGACTCGTCGATTTTTCATGAGTACTCCCGGATCGTGTCATCCGCAGTCCGGCTTTGCCATCCGCAGGCAAACTCGAACCCCTCCAACGCTAGGAACAAAAAACGGAAGACAAAACAATTCCGGATCGAACCGGCACCGCAATGGCACCGCGAGAGATTTGGATGACGCAGAGAAACGACGGTTCTTGGGAGCGTCATTCACTACCGTCTGCCTACGGATGGCAAGGCCGATCTGCGGACAAAGACAGTTCGCAAACAAGTCGGAGCTTGAAGCTCCAGTCCGATGATGATTGTCGGCGTTGCGGTTCGGATGACTCGTCGATTTTTCATGAGTACTCTCGCATCGTGTCATCCGCAGTCCGGCTTTTGCCATCCGCAGGCAACGTCGCGCCCCTGCAACGCTAGGAATAAGAAACGGTAGATAGAACAATTCCGGATCGAACCGGCACCGCAATGGCACCGCAAGAGATGGGGATGCCGCAGAGAAACGACGGTCGTTCGATGCGTCAATCACTACGGACCGGCCTACGGATGGCAAGGCCGATCTGCGGATAAAGACAGTTCGCAAACAAGACGGAGTCTGAAGCTCCAGTCCGATGATGATTGTTGGCGGTGTGGTTCGGATGACTCGTCGGTTTTTCATGAATACTCCCGGATCGTGTCATCCGCAGTCCGGAATTGCCATCCGCAGGCAACATCGAACCCCTCCAACGCTAGAAATAAGAAACGGAAGTCAAAAACACGTCCGGATCGAAAGTGCACCGCGATGGCACCGCGAGAGATTGGGATGACGCAGAGAAACTGCGGTCGTTCGATGCTTCAATCACCACCGTTTGCCTACGGATGGCAAGGCCGATCTGCGGATAAAGACAGTTTGCAAACAAGACGTAACTTGAAGCTTTAGTCCCGTTATGGATGTCGGCGTTGCGGTTCCGATGACTCGTTGGTTTTTCATGCGGACTCCCGGATCGTGTCATCCGCAGTCCGGCTTTGCCATCCGCAGGCAACATCGAACCCCTCCAACGCTTGGAACAAAAAGCGGAAGTCAAAACAACCCGGATGGAATCTGCACCGCAATGGCAACGTTGCCCTCGGGAGACGTGCCCACTTCATTCGCTTAGTTGAGAGTTTAGAATGAACATTGCCCGCGTTGCCATTGGAAGTATACAATGCAATCGTGACCTGGATTAAAATTCCAAACAGGAGAAGTCGCGTGGCTTACGATTTTCAACTTCGACGGGTTCCCAAATCGCCAACTCGTCATGCTCTTACTCTGGTGGAACTATTAGTCGTGATCGCGATTATCGGAGTTCTGGCTGGTTTGTTGTTGCCCGCAGTTCAAGCTGCCCGTGAAGCCGCTAGGCGAATACAGTGCGCAAGCAACCTCAAGCAGCATGGTTTGGCAATGATGAACCAGTTGGCCAGCAAACGACGATTTCCATCGGGGTGTGAACACGCAGCCAGCGCATCCCCTGGGCACCGGTTTTTTTGGAGCGGTCAGATCTTGCCTTTCCTTGAAGAAGATCATTTATTCAATCAGATCGACCCACTCGCGGATTGGGACGTGTCTCCCAATATGGACACTCTGAGGGTCCGTCTGCCGGTCTTCCGATGCCCATCAGCTAATGCTCCTGAAACCGCAAATCATGTTGTTCAAGACAGGGTTCCTAGTAACTATCTAGCCTGCGCTTCCGGGATCTCCGCTCGCGAGTCGGGTTCAGGAGTATTGGTGTCGCACACTAACCTTGACGGAGTGTTCTACCTCAACAGTCGGACACGGGCTGCGGACATTTCCGACGGCACGAGCAACACGATCCTAATTGGGGAATCGCTATTTCTTTTGGAAGTAGAGGGCCCCGATTCAAATGGTCATCGCCAGATAGTTGATCATTGGTCCGTGGGATCTCCAGGAATGGCGGACGGTGAGATGTCAGAAGCACTTGGTTCTACTGCTGCTCCAATAAACATGTGGAAACAAGCCGAAACCAGCTTTATTGAAGACATCGAATTGGGCTTTTCGTCCCGTCACGGGTCTGTGGCTCAGGTCGTTTTTGCTGATGGGAGGGTGACACAAATTTCGGAAACTATCGATTTGACGATTTGGAATGGACTCGGTACACGGAACCAGGGGGAGATTGTTGTCATCGATTAACTTTCTCATCAAACAGTCCATGACTTGTGGCGTGCATAATGTAGTTTTAGCGTGATCTCGTTCACCCACTGCTGGGGCTCTTTGTGTGTTAAACGACGACGCGGACACAGGGAAAAGCGGGGACCCGGAAAAGCCGGGACACACAATTTTTTGCGTGTCGCCGTAGGAGAGCCATCGCGGTAGTCACCAATACGTTGTGTGTCCCCAGCGTTTTTCCAGCGTTTTCCCACTCGGCTCACGCGGCTGGTTTATTCACTCTCGACCTGCGAGTAGGATATCGGTGTTCCTCCCAACACACTCGATCCAACAAGCTAGGTCGTCATGTCTCACAAAGTCTCTCGTCGGAAATTTGTTCAAACCGCAGCCGCATCCGTTGGGTTACCGATGGTTCTGCCTTCAGGACTGCTGGCAAGACAGTCTGCCAACGAAAAACTCTCGTTTGCCTGTATTGGGATGGGTGGGCAGATGCGAGGCTATTTGGTTCCAGAGCTCAACAAGCTGGATCAGAAGATCGTCGCCATTTGCGATGTTGACAAACGACAGCTCGACAGTGCCATGCAAGTCAACGAGCTGAAAGAGGCTCGGTCGTATCACGACTATCGCGATCTGCTTGAGAAAGAATCGGGAGTCGATGCCGTGATCATCGCGACGCCGGATCATTGGCATGTGCCCATTTGCGAAGCGGCGTTGAAAGCTGGCAAACACGTTTATTGCGAAAAGCCCTTGGCTCATTCCGTGGCAGAATGTCGGGCGTTGGAGAAGCTGGCTCTGAGTCATCCGAAACTGGCGACTCAAACGGGCAATCAAGGTTGTTCAACCGAGGGATTCCGCCGCAGCTACGAAGTCATTCAATCGGGGTTGCTGGGGAACATCACCGAAGTGCACGTTTGGCATCCGGCTCATAGCTGGCCGAATGGAGTGGATCGACCGGCAATGAGCGATCCGATTCCTGAGGGACTCGATTGGAACTTCTGGCTGGGCTCGGCACCGGCGAGACCTTACAACAACGACATCTATCATCCTGGCAAATGGCGCGGGTGGTACGATTTCGGTGGCGGCTCTCTGGCTGACTTTTGCTGCCACGGTTTTCAGCTTGCTTATCGTGCGCTAGATCTGGGTGCTCCCAAACGGATCGACGCCACCGGCGAAAACCTGGGACATGAATCCTTCGCGACACGCTGCACCGTCAACTTTGAGTTCGCGGCCAAAGGCAACCGGGGCCCGGTAAGGCTGATTTTCTATTCCGGCGACAACAACCTGCCGCCGCAAGATGTGACGCAGGGACCTGTCGATACAACGGGATGCCTGATCGTGGGCAGTGCAGGAACCTTGTCCGCTGGACTTTGGAATACCGGTTGCGATGTGCGACTGAAAGGAGCCAGCGGGTTTCGTGGAGCTGATCAGCCAGAAGTAGCGAAGATCCCCCGGACTCAACCACGCATCGATACCGAAGTTCTGAAATGGGACCCCACGAAGGCTGCCAACGGCCAGCGACCGCGGTGGAGCAAAGTCAATAACTCGCACATGTTCGAATGGGTGTTGGCCTGTGCTGGCGATGCGAAGACGTACTCACCGTTTGAGATCGGCGCGAGAATCACCGAGATCGGCATGTTGGGAGTTCTCGCGTTGCGTCTGCAGAAACCTATCCTATGGGACGCAGCAAACCGCCGAGCCACCGGTCTCCCAGAAGCCGATGCGATCATTGATCCCAAACCGTCAACGGCCGAATACGCGCCGCGGTAGCGGCTTCAACCTTCGGCGTCGCCGTCGTGAAGACACTTCCGATTTGACGACGCCTTAAGACATCCGTATGGGGACAGGCACCACTTGTGCTCAGAATTGGGGACAGGCACCGGCTGGTGTTCTCAGAATTGGGGACAGGCACCGGCTGGTGTTCCAGTTGGTGTTGAATACTTGTCGGGATCAGAGGTTCGCAAACAGGCCAAGCATTCGAACGAAGCAGACATTTTGATTTATAAAAAAAAAGCTTGCAACGCAATTCAAAATTGGTAGGATTTGAACAGAACTCGCATGTTGCCGATGGGATTCGGTGGCTTTTTTACTCGCAGGTATCTTCGTCAATGACGCCGAAGGTGGCTGTCCCTGTTCGAGTGGGAATCCCATTATGGCTAGAAAAGCTCGTAAAGAATCGCTTGATCCGTCCGTATCACAAGTCGTTCATGTCTGGAACCGATGTATTCGCGCGATGTCACTCTGTGGAGTCGATCCGCTCACCAAGGCAGACCGAGAACATCGACGCCAATGGTCACGAGATCGCCTCGAACACCTCGCCGGGGTTTTCGCCGTAGAAATTCTAACGTTCGCCGTGCTACACAATCACACCCACCAGATCTTACGATCGCGGCCCGATATTGCACGGCAATGGTCACCGGAAACCGTTGCCTGGCGATCGTTGATGATCACACCAAAACGCGACCGGGCCGGAAACATTATCGAGCCAACAGCCAAACAGATTGAAACGATCACATCGAAGCCAAAGCTCGTCGAGAAACTGCGGCTTAAGTTATCCGATATCAGCTATTGGATGCAAAGCTATGCGCAGTACATTGCGGTAAGGTCGAATCGCGAGGACGACCAAGTCGGCCATTTTTGGGAATCGCGATTCAAAGCCCATGTTTTGCTGGATGCCAGTTCCGTCCTGCGTTGCATGATGTATGTCGATTTGAATCCCATCCGAGCCGGCATGGCAGATTCCATTGAGGAGTCCGACTATACGGGTGCGAAGGAACGCCTGGATGATCTACGCGTCCATCTTGCGACGCAGGGTGAAAACCAGATTTCTTTGCAACTTCATTCGGGTTCAGATTCGGCGCAATGGGAACGGCTCGATCATGCGTGTAGTGGTTGGCTTATTCCGATTGAAATCGAGCCGCAGGATATAGAATCGGCTGAAGAGTCTGCTAGTCAGGAGCTTGCTGGCCAAGAGGCTGCGGTAACGTATTCAACCGTTGACGAGACTTTGAACAGCCAAACAGCGAAACGTGCTCGACGAGCGAGTTGCCGAGGATCGATCCGTATGTCTTTGGTCAAGTACTTATGGCTATTGGATTTGGTGGGGCGACAACAGAAGGCTGGTGGGAGCGGTTTCATCCCCGCCGAGGCAGTACCGCTACTCCAGCAATTGAATATTGAGCCGACGGGGTTTTACGAATCAATCTGGCTCTTTGGCCGTCGGTCCAAAGCGTCAAAATTCAAACAACAAAAGACGGAAGGGAATGAGAATCCACAGCAGCGCCAACCAGTCGTCGCGCTATAATCATCTGCAATGGATTGATCATTCTACTGGTCCAGATTGTAAAGTCGCCGTCAATTGTTGAACCAACAACAACTTGCAATAGCAAGGCTCCATCGATTGGCCTTCTACAGCTCGACAATGCCCAATTCGGCCTCGCCCACCCAAATCGTTTCATGAAAAACCAGCAGTTCAATGTCAGGTTGTATTCCCATTTACTCTCCAACTCCGGGACAGGCACCAAATTCTCACCCAACTCGGGGACAGGCACCACATCGGGGACAGGCACCAACTCGGGGACAGGCACCGTTTCATTTTCCAAAACGTGGACAGGCACCGTTTCATTTTCGACAGGGGCTGGCGTGACGGATATTCCGAACGAAAATGAGTTGTGTGGCTTGCTCCTTACGCAAGAAGCCAATAAGCCGGATTAATTTGAAAGGGACTTTGCCATGCCCAGGTTCTCGATTTCCCTAAATGTGGTTGTGTTTTGTTTTTTTGCTTGCAACTTCCTCAGTCCGACGAACGGGAATCAGACCGCGTTTGCCATTGACCGCCCAGACCGACTATTGCCAAAAGAGACGATTCTTCTATTCGAGTCCGATTCCTTAGGCAAGGTCTTGGTTAAATTCAGCGCTCTTGCGGAACAGACGGGGATTGGTCCGCGATCAGTGACTATCAAGCCAACTCCAGGCACGCGTCCACGATATGCGTTTGGGAATCGCGACCCAAATGCCCCTCCACCTGAACTTGCTCCATGGCCGCCTCAATGGCACGGACCTGATGCGGATTCGTTTCGCTTGGGACCGAAGTTTTTTGAGGTGTTTTCCAAGATCGCTGGAACGGATATTGCCTTTGACTTTCGCCGATTTTGTACAGAAGTATTGCATGGGCCTGGCTTTATCGCTGTGGTCAAGGTTCCCGATGATCGCTATGGGCTTGTTTTTAGAGTTAAAGTCGACCAAGAATCCACGCTGCCAAAGCTTCTAAGTTCTGAAAAGAATCGTCTGGGGGGCCAACAAGTGACCGCAGATGGGTTGGAGGAGGGCATTCATTGGATCGAGGAAGCGGGTATCGGCTGGTTCGTTGAAGATGGCTTCTTATACGTGACGGATGCTTTATCGTTGGCCCAGGTTTTGTTTGAACGCATCCGAAATCCTTCCCCTACGGATGATTGTCTTGCAAAGGAACGACTTTACCAACGACTGATATTGTCAGCAAAACGGGATGCTTCCGAGTTCAGCGTCTATTCAAATTCGCGTGCTATTGCGGCTTGTCGCAATGCATGGTGGGAACGAGTTTATCCGTTGACCGATTATGAGTGGGTTCCTATCCAGGTCCATGACATTACATTGATCGGATCAATTATTTTCGGCAATTTTGGGCGCCCGGAAGATTCGTTCTTGGATATTTCTCTAGTACGTGCGTTCGCAAACCCGTTTGATGATAGCATGGGCTTTCTGCGGGAGGTCACGCCGATTCGGATCGCGGAGCCGTTAAGATTCCCGTCCGACGTCACTGGTCTCGTCGTGTTCGGCGGTAATGGAATTGGAAAGATGTCAGCAACTCTGTTTCCGGGCAGGAGTGAATGGCTGCCTACCTGCGGCGCGTTTTTTTATCGGAGGGTCGAACACAAGTATTCCTATTCAGGGTTCCTGTGGGATGACTTGCCGGACGATGACGCATTTCAGGATTTTCGCACGATTCGACCGTTTACGACTCACGGTCGCGAGACCACCGATAGTGATTTGGAATATGAAAACCAAAAGGCGGAAAACCCATCAACACTGGAGCCTAACACATCGCTCCTGCGGTTCAACGATCGATGGTACTATCTGAGGGGAGATTACTTGATTCGCAAACAACTGCGGAAGACAATCTTGGGGGAGCAAGACATGGCCGCCTCTGTAGGTTCGTTGGACGTCGAGTACATCAATCGCGTCATACAGGAAAGCAGCGAAAAGAATTTAGTATTTATCGAAGTTTGTCAAATGGACGTAGCTCACAACTATTTTCCGAGCATGATTATTGCCGGAGATTGGGAGGCGTTTTTCGGTTTTCCTCCGTGCTATCAACTGTACCAACCATGGCGACTGGCTACGCAACAGCAGAGAGTAGTTAGTGATATACCTGCGACTAAAGATGAGTTGCTCGTATCGCAAAGGAGTGATCGAATCGACTGGTTGAGTGACTTTTGGTTTAGGCTCCGCTTTGCGCTGTATACCCATATGAGTGATTTCAGATTCTCGAATCCTCCAGTCGTCTACTCGTTCAACTATTTGGATCGTCCGGCGGGAATTCTCCGTTCTGAAATACGAATAGTTTTGCCCGATGGAAACAAATAATTGAACTTAGGGACAGGCACAGATTCAGTTTCACAGAACTTGGGGACAGGCACCGGTTCGGTTTCCCGATTTCGGACTAGTGAAACGCCGGGACAACGTTCGATTGTGACATCTTACTCGCTCACGGTGACCGCAATTTTACCCAGATCGATTGCTTGGCGCGCGGAGGCTGCGGCTGCGGGAATACTGAACTTGTAGCTGAGTCGATGAACGGAAGTTTCTCCGTCAAAGGTCCGTGCGTTCAAGACATAATCGCCGCTAATCATATCGTCAACTTGAAATCGACCGTCACGGTCCACGGTGACGCGATAGGTGGGATGTTGGTCGGCGACCCTTTGTGCTTCCGCGCAGGCTGTTTCCCAGGTTTTTCCTGGGTCGGTTTTCCGCCATTGTTCCAACCACTGCGCTTTGGCTTCAGCCGAGAGTTCACTGTATTCGATTGGTAGTGGAGGATTGCCGATCTCCCGATCGACGCTGATATCGATCTCGACAAACCGCCAAACCGTTGGGTTTGTTTCCTTGTCGGGAAGTAGACGACCGGTTACGCATGCGCCGGTACCTTCAAAGTCAATTCTCGATGATTCGCCTGCCGCAAATGTGGTCGTCTTGGAAGTTGAAGAGGCGACTTCGGTTGCTCCTTGCCCAACCATGCGTACGATGTCGCGAGCGACCCAGCCTTTTCCGGGAAACACTCGTGAAAAGCGGTAGCGACCATTCGCATCGGTAACCGTGTAGTGGTTGGTCGTAATGTGAGGAAGTCCAGGGCCATGCGAATCCACATCCCCCGACGTAAGGGACAGTTGGATTCCAGCAGCGGGTTGACCTGCGATCTGGTAAGTGCCTTCAACGGCAGCCCAGGCCGTTAGCTGGATTGCCGCGGCGTCATCTTTAGGGTCGGTTTGTTGATGTTTTGAATGGGCAAAACCGCTGGGATGCACGATCAAAAATTGATAGTCGCTTGTGGGTCCAGGGAACTGGAGCCGTCCTTGTTCGTCGGCAACAGTCTGCGGCGCGTAGGTCGAACCAACCTGAAATTCGCCATTTCGGATGCTTACGTAAGCGTTCGGAGTTCCCAACACAATATGGGCTCCCGCAGCAGGTCCACCGGTGGGCGTGAGCACTTGAGCCTGAAGCCCAGGGCTGGGCTCCAACTCGAACAACAATTCCACCCGCCCTTCGTGAGTCTTGACTTCGCGCGAGTCCGCCGCGGCATAGCCCGGCGCATGAACTTTGACCATGTGAGCCGTGTAATCGCGTTCAGGTCGGAGTTCAAAAAAGCCGTCCAATGCGGTGAATGTTTCTACGTCCGACCAAAAGATCCGATCCGACTCGCTGCGGACTCCAGGCGTCACTTGAAACTTGGGGAGCGGCTGACGGGTCTTTGCGTCAAGTACTCTGCCCGACAATATCAACGGCGGATGAACTTGAAATACATATTCTTCCTCTCGAGCCTTGAGGGATTGCGATGCTAGTCCAATGCCGCGTGGATGGACGATATCGGCTTGAAACTCGTCCAGTGGAGCTTCGTGCCATTCCCACACGCCGTTTTGATCTGCATATTGGTTGACATGGCGGAACTCAAAATAGTCAAACGAGGGTGCGCGCCAACTTTGGAAAAAGATTCTAGCATTAGGTACCGGGTTCCCATCCTGGTCGATCACACGCACCCGAACGAATCCGCCGGGCTGCATGACGAAATCGACGGGCTCCATATCAGCGTCCATGTCGACGATCTGCATATCAACGGCTTTACCGGTCGCGGAAACCACCAGCCGAGACACCTCGGGTTTACAGCCTGTCAAGCGATAGTCACCAGCGTCGTTGGTTATCGCCTGCCGTATATCGTTGAGGTGTTTCGTGCGAACCAGAGCGCCCGCAATCGGTTCACCGCGATGATCCAAAACCTTGCCTGTCACGACCAGTCCCTCATTCATGACCAACTTTTTGGTTGGTTCTGGTTGCTCGCCCAGCTTGTAGCTTGCGACTGACAGCGATTGGACTAGGGATGCGTATGCCGGATGCCGAATCTCCACGGAGAACGATTCTTTGTCCGCTGGCAAGTAGTCAAATCGCCAGCGACCGTCGTGATCCGTTTGCGGAGTATCGCCCACACCCAGATGCTTGGCATCGCCGGGGCGCTTCTTGAAGTCGACGCTTAAACTGACGCTGGCCCCCACGATTGGCTGGCCAGCTTCGTTAACAATGATGCCACCGACCGGAGACACCCGGATCTAGTTCGGCGGTGAATGTTTCTGGCCGAGGGTCATTGTTCCATTCGATCCAATACGGTCCTTAGCCAGGGTGCCGGATACAGAACGAGGGAGATTGTTTGGCCGGGAGCTGCAATCGCAAGCGACCTTGTTCATCCGTCTGGATAATGGTTCCGTAATTGCTGTTGCGTTTCAGCGCACCGATTTCTATTCGCTCTGCTGGAAACTTCTCGCGTCCACGGACTTCAACCTCCACGTTTGTTATCGGCTTCTGATTGGAGTCAACGACAAACAAGTCAAACGGCACCTGTTGCGGGCTCTCATCCAACGCAATAGTTTTCTCTGTATTCTCAGTGGCAGCATCGGCCACCTGCTGAATAGCAACCGGTTCCGTTGCTCCGACGCTATCGGTCGATAGTCGCCAGTGGGGTAGTAAGACCAGCCCAATGACCACGATCAGCAACCAGTCGTACCGCCCCAATCTTTCCTTCAACGGACGTGTATGGAGCAATCGCGACAATCTGTGCTTGCGAGACGCCTGCGGCGAATAACTGGCCAGTCGCAGAGCAGTTCGAAATTGGGCTGGCTGGCCCGAAGCCGTCGCTATAACCCGCAAGAAAGCCTGTCCAGCGGAAACAGGAGGGATCCCAGACCATGCCAAAGCACAGTCGTCGCAAGCGTATTCACGCAATTCAGAGAGACGACGGTCGGCCAGCCAGAGGAACGGGTTGGTGAATTGCAACCAGAACGCGATTCGTTGGACCATCATGATCGGCAAATCGTAGCGCGCGATATGTGCGATCTCATGCAAAAGTATCCATTCTAGTTCTTCGTCCCGACAGTTCTCTACCAGTTGGATCGGGATCAAGATGACCGGGCGAATCACTCCAGCGACACAAGGTACCGAAACCTCAGCCGAAAGTCGTACGTCAATCTGATCAAGCAGAACCCCTCGATTTTCTAGGTCGGTGAGCACCTCCTGAAACCGCCGGAATGCCTCGTCAGAAAGATCACCGGTGCAGACGTTTCCTGATCGATAATTCACTCCACGTCGGATCAAGGCGCCGAAGCAAAAATGGGCACGCACGAATATCGAAAAGCAAAAAAATAGCCCGGTTAACCAGGCAAGCATCAACCAAGATGCGGTCGAAAGTCGCAACAACGACAGAGCGGACGAGTGTGGCACCAAAGACGAATCGGGCCCCGCGCGGCTTGAATCTTGTTGGTTGCGAATGGTTTGTGGATCGGAGTCCTTCGACGCCGCAATTGTAGCGGACAATGGCGGGCTCCCAGTTTGACTGCCTTCGAAATCCATGTTCGGCGATCGATTATTTCGAGAGTCTTCGCGCGAACTGATTTCTTGCGGCACAATATTTCTGCCACCAGCCGCGAAATCCGCTCCGGAAATCGCATAAGTTGGCTCGTCCGTTGAATGGAACGACCGGAGATTTGCCGGAAGAGCGTTTACTACAGATTCGGGCAATTGAACGGAAACAGGAACCAGAGGCTTGAGCATCACTAGAAAAAAAAGCACGAAACCTAACTGCGGTGAAGCATGGCGTCGAATCACCATCCAAAACGCGCTGATCACAAGGAGGAGCACGGCCGTTTCGATCAGCGATACGACCATCCAGCGACTCCAAAGGTGGGCAACGCTATCGATTGTGTTGGTAAAGTCGTTCATGATTGGAATCCCCTTTTGCCGGATGAATTCGACTTTGGCGAAACACGCTTGGAAGGGGTTGAAACTTGCGGTTTCTCAAGCGTTTGCTTTTTCTCGTCTATCAGTGCCTGCAACTCATCCAGGTCGGCAGAAGTAAGTTGGGTATTCCGAACGAGGTGAGCAATGACGGGTGCCGTGGCCCCTTCTACGATGCCCCCCACGAGGCCCTCGACCGCTGTTCGCAGGCTTTTGGACGCCGATTGTGCGGGACGATAAACGAAGCCATTGCCCACTGGCGTCGTGTGAACGTAACCCTTCTGCACCAATCGCCTGAGCAGCGTTTTTACAGTCGCCGATGACCAGCCATTCTCTTCGGCAGCAACCGCAGACACTTCCCGAGCCACAGCTTTCTGCAACTGCCAAACAATTTTCATCACAATCCATTCCGCCTTGGAAAGCGGGGGTAACGAATCGTCGGTCATCGAGCAACTCCTATGCGGCAAGAAATGGAATCGACTACATTTGTACCCGTTTCGACCACGAACGTCAACACAGAAAAGAAACTTCACTCAATTAGACCCGAACAGGCCTGAATTTGAATACATTCTCGCGTCACGTGTCGTACGTCCTGGGGCTTGCCTCCTCCGTTAGAGGGAGGAACAGATGGAGCTTATCAGTTCACCTTTTTCGGTGACGAAACACGCATCGCTCCTTAATCCGACGACGGAGAAACATTTCTAAGGTCTCCGTAAATTTCACAAAGGCGACAAATTTCTTCAGCCCTGCTTCAGTGCGCGGATGTGGTCTGGAGTGGAGCCGCAGCAGGCTCCGATGATTTGCGCCGGCCAAGTTCGGGCATGTTGCAGGTAGCCAGCAGGGTCCGTGGAGTCGGTGTTGACCCAACCTTGTTCATCGTCCAGCTCGGCGCTCTACCAGTCCTGTTGCTGCGCCTCTACTGGGTTGCAACAATGTGTGACGCCATCGTCACTTCCCCAGCGATTTCCTTATTTGTAAAGTGAAATATGAACACCATCATCAGGCGATCGATTATGTTGTGCTGTCTCGCGATCTGTTTTGAGGCAGCATCTTTCGGGCAGGACGAAGTAATCCCGACAGGTGCGTTCCAGTTTGAAAAAGAACGAAATCAGCTCTTTGCTCGATATCTCTTGGAAGAGGAGAAAGCGATCCGCTTGTTGGAAAATGAACTCGCGTATCGAAAGATACGGCGAGAAATGTTTCAATTGGGAGCAAAGAGAAATGGAATTGTGGCCAAAGAACCTCCATTGTCTCACGATCAAGAAATGTCAGTTAAGAGCATTGATCTAGGATACTTGCGTTGGAGGGACTACTTAGGCAGCGATTTGACTCAATATCTTAAGGACCTTGAATCCAAAGCTATCGAATTGAACCAATCAAAGATTGAGTTGATGTTAGCACAGATTGATCGACTTCAATTTGAACGAACACTTCTTGAAAAGCGGTTGGAATACGGGACCGTCATTGCTAAGACATGGCCAGTCGATGAAGAGATTTTTTTGAAACAGCGGGTTGATCCTCTGAAAGAGCAAATCGGCGCGATAGACCAAGAAATTGCCGACACAAAGATTGAAATTGACAAACTTCTTGAAAGGGCAATCGATCTCGGAATTGAGAATGAAATGAATATACCGATTGAACGTGAAAAGCAAGGAAAGAACTAGAAACAAACCAGAGCCCTTCGCGCAGATTCGTGGCTTTTGTCGATCGTCCTCGCTTTTGAAACAAAATCTGGTAGCTGGTTTAACTTTCGTTGCTACGAAGTCGAACGCCGCACTACTTCTACCACGCGTGTTAGGTGGGTGGGTCAATTCGGATTTACTCTCTAGTGGCTCAAGTTTCATTGCGCGTTGACACTTGCCAATGAGAAAGAAATATTCTCAATTCGAGACTGTTCAATACTCCACACACGTTAATCGAGTCTGAGAAATTTGAGTATGGGTAAGCAATTTCGGTTAATTTCAGAATCTCCATTAACTGCATCTCACGCGGATTTGATTCCGAAAGTCGCAGTCGATGCTGCGGTGTTACTTGGTCTCACGCCCGGGTTCGCTCCCATTGAGGCCGTAAAGTACGTCGATCGGTTTGTTGAAAAACTTCAACTTGGAGCCGCGACTGTTCCCGCGGACGAAGAACCAGACGTTTTACTTGGATGCCTATGGGGCGAACAATTGGTTCGTGAATTCGGATGGAATTGGGCGTATGTTACATTTCACGACAATCAAGAGTCAAAAGCAGTGGGCGTGATTTCGAAAGACTGTTCGCTCGCGATCTTTCCATTCGACTTCATTGCAGGATGTTTGGAGCGAAACATGCCTGTCACGATAATGCTGTCATTCAATTTGCTACGAAGCCAATCGCCTTCCCTTCCCGCTAGAGGATTCGCGAACATCATGAACCATGTTCAGCGTATCGTTCCATGAGACTTCGTGCCGCGGTTCGACGTTGCCTGCAGCGACAAAATCTGAATTAGCCTAAGAAACTGGCTCGAACAAGACCGCCGCGACCTCGGGCCGGAGCAACACACGGTCGCAATAATGCCAGAACGACCACGATTCGGTCAGAACCTTGGCCCGCAGTGCCACGATCACATACGTTCCGTCAAAAAGTGTTTCGTATTCCTTGACATTGGAACGACGACGAGAATTCGGCCAAAAATACGACCACAATTCGCCCCGTAACACCTAAATCAGGTTCAACTTTTGCTTGACGTTCCAGTTGAACATTCCACCATAACGGCAATGCGCCTCGATTGGAGTGGGCCAATTTAAGCGTTTGATGTCGGATAGTAGGTACTTCAGCAAGGCATCGACTTTCGGACAACTGAAAAACATTCGATACTCGTTGTTGTTGATCTCGTGTCGCTCATAGCTACCATAATATTCTGATTCCAGTGACTTGATTTGCAGCCGCTCATCTACGAGATCCTCAAATCCCTTTATTCTAGAAATTTCCTCTTCCGTGTTGCCGAACTTCAAGACAAGAACAAGTGTTTCCTTCTTTAGATCATCACCTTTTTTCCGGGCAGGCTTCTGTAGCCGCCAATTGACACCCGGTGGAAATGGCCATGCTTTCTTAAATGCGAATCCTTGTAATTTACTTGAGTTAACCCTCTCCACGAAATAATTCGTCACAAAAACGGACGATGGAAGTTCTCTAATCAAGAAAATAGAGAGGCTTTGAATCCGCTTAACATCAAACGCAAAATACTTGATGTCAATCGCCCAATGTGGCTTAGAAGCAAAGAATACTACCTGAGAACGATCTCGATCAAGTGCATCCGAAATCGTCAGTACGTTGTAGAAGAAGAACTTCGTCCGCAGACTCGTTTTGAGTGGCAATAGCTCACCGTTTGGCTCAAGAAGGTCGCGAAGCGCATCAACCGCGCGTTCACTAAACGCCGGATACATCATACTTACACACGGAAAGTCATTGAACTCGCTGACGCGACCTTCAACGAACGGTGTTGGCCAAACATGACCTAACCTAGTTTGTTCCCATTTGTTACCACTACAACCATAACCCGAGCAAAGATCATCTAGCAACGATTCTCGTCCTAGCACCGACGGAGCATCACCCAATCCGAATCCCTCAAACCGCGGATCATCAAGCACCGGATTAAGTTGGTAGATCTCGGTCGTTCGTGTTTTCATAGATGGTACCATTTAAGAAATTATCCGGCCTGAATTCGTTCCCAAAGTTCTTTCATAACCTTTTCCGCGGCCTCCTTGGAGTCTACATTTCCAAATAAACGCCCAAGTTCAAGGAAATACTCATCAGTATGGGTGCCAGCATGTCCCGGCAGCGCCCAGTAACCATTGATTTCCGAGTCTAGCAATTCTGCTCCCAAACAAGACGCGACAAACTTGACGACGCCTTTATAGGGTTGGCACGCTTCGCGGATAGGTTCTAGATCATTCCTCAGGACGACCAATTTCTCCAGCCCTGCTTCAGTGCGCGGATGTGGTCTGGAGTGGAACCACAGCAGGCTCCAATGATCTGTGCCGGCCAAGTTTGGGCGTGTTGTAGGTAGCCAGCAGGGTCCGTGGAGTCGGTGTTGACCCAGCCTTGTTCATCGTCCACGTGCCCGATGTTGCCGTATGCCAGGAGCGGAAAAGTTTCCCCACAAACAGAGCGACATTCTTTCAGTGGCTGGGCAAGCGTGTGGGCCGGCATGCAGTTCACTCCCAGGGCTTGGACCCCAATCGGCATCAGTGCCTCGGCAGCTTGAGTTAGTGACTCGCCGGAGAGGATGCGGCCTTTTTCATCGCAGACGAAACTGACCCACGTGGGCAGGCCAGTTGCTGTAGCGATCTTGGCGGCGATCACGGCTTCGCGGATGGAATTCATCGTCTCGATAAGCAACAAGTCAACGCCACCTTGCACCAGATGGTCGATGCGCTCGGTGTGCTCGTCGAGGCATTCGTCGGCAGACGGCACAAGGTCGGGGCGATAACAATCCTCAAGCGTCGAGAGCGAGCCAGCCACGAGCGCTGGTTTTCCGAATTCAGCAACCGCGTCTCTGGCGGTGGCCACCGCGCGCCAGGTTAGTTCGCTGGCGGAGAAGACTTTGTCAGCGAGCACGCGGCGATGGGTGCGAAAGGTGTTGGTGGTGATGATGTCCGCGCCCGCGTTCAGGTAATCCAGATGAACTTGCCGCAGGACATTTAGCCCGGCGTTCGACGTCAGGGCGTTGGCGGACCACAGTGGCAAGCCCGTGTCCACGCCACGACGGTTGAGCTCCGTACCGGTGGCACCGTCGAGTAACAGACGTTTCGGATTCATGATATGGTTTCATCCATCCAGTTAAACCGAGCCAATGGTAATAGATGGATGGGTAAAAAATGTCGTTGCGAACTCGGAACACGCCAGTGACGGAGCAGTTGTATTTCGTCCTTGAAGTTCTTGAACGCCAAGAATCTTCTACCACCTATCTTTTACCAATATCAGCGGGCAATGAACTACCTTGATCTACTCAACTCCTTAGAACGCTTTCAATATCTGCTGTCTTTCCTTAATCTACGGGAAGTTTCAGCAGCTTCAGGTTCGCATCTGCGAAGGCTTTGCCGATTTGGGCAAAGATCTTGGCGCTGCCGAAGTAGTGGTAGCCGCCGTTGGATGCTCCTTGGATCGCTTCTCTGTCTTTCAACGAAAGGACTTCCTCCAAAGCGCGGTCCAACTTCACTTGGTTCGCCTTGGTGATCCCCTCGATCCACGCATCAACCGCCGCATAATGTTCGGGCGAGTCCGGCGAATATTGATCATTGGCGTAAATCGCCAACACGTTTTTGCCTTGCCTCAAATATTGAATCTGTTCTCTATCGAGGACAATGGATCCGTATTGCGGTCGATCCTGCCACCAGATGTAAGTATGAATCTTGTGGCCGTTCAGATAAACATGAAACCCTTGGCGCGCCAAAATCGCCAGGCGATAAGAATCGAAGTCGAGTTTATCAACTTCAAAAGTAGAACGCATGAGCAAGAATTCGCCGTCACCCCAGGCTGACGGGAATGTATCCAAGGTGATCCCACTGTGGTTCCACACGCCCTTGCCAATCGGTGCTTTGCCTCGCGTCCATCGGCGGTCATCGAATTCGGGCTGATACCAATTCTCCATCCCGGCGGGCAGCGTGATGTCACGGAATCGTCGATCGGTATATTCGGTCAACTTGTCCGACGCTTCCGTCGCATCGACCGTCATGAACCGCCAATTTCGAGACTCGGGCTGTGGCTTGCCAATTGGTTTCCAGAACTTGTCCCATTTCCTTTCCGTATCCAACGAGCCATCGCCCTTTAGTGTGTGAGCTATGCCAACGATTTCGTTGTACTGGCCTTGCTTCGATTCGGCCGCTTCGATCGCAGTATCCCAAAACGGAGCGGTTTCCACGGCAACGACATTTCCTTGGAACTCGGGCAGGGCCGCGGGCGCGGCCATGGCTTTACGGAAATTCAAATTGTCCTTCTCGCCGCCGACGCCCAACACTCCGATCACAAACGGCAGTTCCGGTGCGTCAAGATCCTTCCGTACGTCGCGGATAAAGTGCGTCAACAGACGCGAGTACTCGTCATAATTCCCATTCGGATAGGTCTGGCCGTCGACCAAGTCGTTGAAACCCTGAAACCAGACGAAACCCGCCAGTTCATAGCCTGCCTCGGGATCGTAAGCCGGGCAGACTCGCGCAGGATCGGCCAACACCTTCTTCACGTGCTCGACCATCATGCGATAAAACACTCCGCTGGCGGCGTCTTTGTCTTCCTGCCATTTTTTCCGATCTTCAAGTTTGGGGATACCGTGCGCACCCTGCGGATGTTTGTCCCACTCGTCTTGAACCTGCTTCGGCAGTTGGTACGGCCCGGCACTTGGTGGACGAAACTCCGTGTTGAGCGACCGGCCGCCCCAAGCCGTCTTGATGATCAGGATCGGTTCCTTGAGTTCTTTCTCCATAAAGATACCGAAGGTGAACTCGGGCCCAATTTTTCCGCCATCCTTGGTGGGTTGGTCGCCGCGAGCGCCAAAACCCGTAGTTAACTTGCCCAAGCCTTCGTCATTGGCACTGCCGTCATACGGCCCAGTCAAATACGACATCCAAACATTGTCACACACCCGCGGCGTGCCATCCGGATTCCGCATCTCCTTGAGCAAGTATGCCGTGGCCGGATCTTTGCCGATGTAGTCGAAGGTGCGAACTTCCGCATGGCCTTCCATGTTCGATTGACCCGCGAGAATGAACACCTTGAGCGGTCGTTTTGCCGAGTTACGAATCGACGTCTTGACTTCTAGCTCGGTTGCTTCGAGTGCGGTTGCTTCTGGCTCGTTCGCTTCGAGTTCGCTCGCTGCGGGTTCGCTATCAAGCCGCATGAGTTCTGGTGTTTCCGTGGATGTTTCGATCGCTTGAATCGTATCGCGGACACACTTGGCTTTCTGTTTCATCAAGTGCTGAGGGAAGTCCTGCTCGTCGTTCTCGAAGTAGTTGGCTAGTTGGGTCAACTCGGGAATAACCGCTTTGGCGTGCGTGCCGTAGCTGAGCAGGATCTCCATTAGTTCCGGCGTGCGTATCTCGCTGGCCCATGGGTTCTGCTGCCGGGTGTACTGAACACACGCTTGAATACCTTCTGCGATACGATGCTTGGCAAACAGACGAAGACCCTCGACACGGATTCCATCGGCGAACATCTCGCCGCTGGGAGCGGGTTCGGTGATGGCCTGATAGATCGCGGGCAACAGCGGCTTGATTTCTTCGGCCGAGAGGTTCCGGTAGACGGAGCTGAGACTACCACGCGCACGACCATCTTGGTTCTGCAAGCCGGCTCGCACCGCTTGGTACAGTGCCTCGCGATCGACGCCGTCAAGTGACCGGCCGAGCATTCCATCACCTTCGAACAGAGCGAACGTGAGATAACGCTGTTGCATGCCTCGCGGATCTTTGGCTTGGTCCACCTCTGCCAATAATCCCAGCAACTTCGGGACTGCGGGTTTGGCAGTCGGACCGATCTTGGCCAGCGCGTCGGCCGCACTGACGCGCAGCCAAAGGTCTTGGTCTTCAAGGCATTTCTGCAACGGTTCCGCCGCCGATTCGCCCCGTCGTCCAAGTTTGCTCAGGGCCTGACACGCACCGTAACGAGCGTCGAGGCTTGGCGCGTCGAGCAGATCGACGATCGCTGAAACCGGCACGTCTTGCCGTCGTCCAAGCGCGATCGCGGCCCGCTCGCGAACGATCGGCGACCAACTGTCCAAACGTTCGACCAGTTGATCCACGGTGAGTTTGTCGTACGCGCTGTGGCGATCTTTGTTGTCCCAGCCACGTCCATCGACGATCAGAGCTTCCGCAGCGGCTGTGTCCAGATTCGGGACAACCGACTTGCCAGCGCCCGTGAGCCGAATCTTTTTCAGCGGCATGGCGTAGGCCAACAGGTACGTGCCCGTGGCGTCGAAACCATGGAAGCTGTCGTGTTCGTTTTCCGGAGGGCCTTGGTGCGGGTAACTGCCATCCCAATGCCGTGCCAGATCAAAGTACCAAGCCCCGAACTCCTTCATCCACGCGCCGGTGGCATTCGAGCCCGACAACGCGACGCTGGGCATGGCCCAAAACATATTGAAGTAGTTGCCGCAATGCCCGCAGTCACGCTCGGGTCCGTGCGCGGCCACACTCATTCGTGAAAAGAATTCGGCTCCTTTGGCTTCGCCCAACGAGTTGAACAGCACCGCTGCCATGCCACACTTGCCATTGTCCTCGTGACCTTCCAACCAGGGGTGATGATCGCCGTAAGGAATCGAACCCTTGCCGATGTAGAACCGCAACAACTTCGCGCTGCGTTCGATGGCTTCATCAACGGCCACATCCTTCACGCCAGCCTCGCGTGCCAATGCCAAGCTGATCGTCAGCACCACTCCGGGCGAGTTCATCATGCCGTAGCCTCCCAAGCGGCCGTCGGGGATGGCGAATCCGTGGCCCCAAGAGCCCACCGCACTTTGCCCCTTCGCCGCTTCCAAGGCGAGCCGCTTTAGGCCCGGCAGTACCGACTCGTCGCCGGTCGCCAATGCGTATTCGGAAAGGAACAACATGCAGTAGCCGTAGTACCAGGTCTGCATCGATTTGCTGGAATAACTGGCCGCCCATTCGGCTTCTCTCTTCAAAAGTGGCAAGTACTTTCGATTGCCACTGGCCAATAGCCCAAGTGCATTGAGCGACCGAGGGATCGCATCCATTTCCGAGTAGTTCGGCTGCGTCATCCGAGCCGCCAGTGCCTTGCAGCCTTGCTCGAGCAGATATTTCGACTTGTCGCAATCGAAGGGAGCCGTCGCACTGTAGTCACCCAGCACGCGCAGGTTGATCACGACCTCGCTGGACTTACCCGCTCGCCAGCGAGTGAGTGTCAGCTTACCACGGCCCGCTTTTGATTCGGCCGTTGAGATCGCTTGGCCGAGTTCCGTGCGTGGATCGAAGGAGAACGGTTTACCGCCTACTCCGAGAATCACATCGCCGACCCGAAACCCCTTTGCAGCGGGCGAACCCTCGTCGACTTTCGTGACCAAAATCTGACGCGCGTCGGTGGTCACAAGTCGATCGCAATAGATCCAGCCCCGCAGCCCTGTAGGCCCGAGGTTCCAATCGTGCTTGGCACCTTGAGGGATTTCCGCACCCTTGGTGAAGTCCGGAACGTCGACCGTGTCTTGCGCGGCAGCCATTGTAAAATTCGAACACGCCGCAATCGCAAGAAGCGTTACGATTCGCAACAGTGGATTAATGGTCATCTGATTTTCTTTGGAGTTCGAGGATTACTGGTAGGAGATTTGATTTCCTACCTTGTTAGTTTGGACTAGCGGGCCGTGGCCCGGTTGGCAGATTGTTGATCAAGTACCGCAAGATGTGCATGCGAACATGGACGACGGTGCCATCACCTTCCCGCAGTCCATGATCGCGATTGGGGTACACCATGTAGTCAAACGGCTTGCCTAACGCGATCAAGCGATCGACCAAACCTTCGATGATTTGGATATGGGTGTTGGTTTCACCGGAACCAGTCATGATCAAGAGCTTGCCTTGAAGACCTTCGGCAAAGTTGATCGGCGCCGATTTCTCGTATCCTTCGGGATTGACTTGGCGAGTGCGCATGAAAATTTCTTGGAACCAGGCGTTGTACAAATGCGGCTGAGGCTTCGGGACAACCGCGATGCCAACATGATACAACTCGGGTTTACGAAAGAGGGCGTTCAGCGTGTTCGAGCCACCACCACTCCAGCCCCAGATTCCAACCCGGTCCGTATCGATGAAGGGGCATTGCTTTGCGAGCGCTTCCAATCCTGCTGCTTGTTCCTCGGTGGACAAGGGACCCAAGCTACCGAAAATGGCTCGTCGCCACGCAGCTCCCTTTGGACAGGGCGTCCCCCGATTATCGATGGAGACGACGACGTAGCCCAACTCGGCCACAACGCGATGGAAATCAATCTGAGCGGCTCCCCATTCGTTCAAGACCGTCTGCGCGTGCGGCTCGCCGTAAACGTAAATAAACAGCGGATACTTTTTGGTTGGATCAAAATCCATGGGCTTCAGCATCCAGGCGTCGCATTCGATCCCGTCGCCAATATCAAGCTTGAGAAATTCGGCAGGCGAACACGTCCACGCTGCCATTCGGTCGCGAATCTCCGAGTTATCCTCCAAGACTTTGATGACTTGATGCGTTTCCACTTCGACCAGTTCATGCACGGGCGGCGTATTCAAGGTGGAGAAGGTGTGAATCGCCCACTTGGCGTCGGGTGAAAACAGATATTTGTGTGTACCCACTTGCTCTTCCGGCGAGACCAATTCTGCCTGAATCGAACCATCCAACGGAACGCGGTAAAGATACCGTTGCGTTCCATCCTGCGGCGACGCATAGAAATAATACCAGCCCCGATCTTCATCGATGACCGCACGTTCAATAATGTCGTACTCACCCGGCGTCAGTAGCGACAACTCCTGGCCATCACGCGAATAGCGATAGGCATGCCTCCAGCCATCCTTTTCACTGATAACGACAAACTCTTGGCCGTCTCGGATCCACACGAGCCCCGAGTTCCAACCTTGACTCGCCTCCACCCAAGCCTCGTCCGACTCCGAGAAAATCGTTTTTACTTCTCCGCTGACACTCACCAACAGAAAGTCGCGTTGGTCGCGAAAGCGACTGAAGCGTTCGACCAGAACTTCAGTGGAGTTGCCAGCCCATTCGACTTGTCCCAAGTACATCCCTTCCTCGGGGCATTCGATCGGCAGCCAAGTCAATCCGTCGCCGTCGTGGTTGACCACGCCGATGCGCTGTCGCTCGAGTTTTTCTCCCACACGGGCGAACCGATGTTGTTCCACGTCGGGGTAAGAAGGATCGCTGGGAACCAAGACCGATCTTTTTCGGACGTCGCTAAAATCCGTCTGGATAAACAAGACCTTGGCTCCATCCGGACTCCAGACCGGATTGCGAATGGCAATTTCGCGATTGCCGGGCGAGGTTACCAGTGAAGTCTCGGACTGATTCTCTCGATGGACGGCGAAGAGATTGCCGCCACGTGTCTTTAACTCGATTTCGTTTTTGGATGTTTGACGTCGGCTGTTTGTATTTTCGTTTTTTTCGTTATCGGTTGCCGATCGACGTTCACCTGTCTCAGCTTCATAGAACCAAGTCGCCTGTTGTTTGGTGATCGAATCAACCTCGTCCAACAAAAATCCCGAACTGTTGCTTAGCCACTGGGGCTGAAAGCGTTTGGCGCTAAACTCGCCGCGGTTGTAAATGGCTTGGAGTCGAGATTCCGCGTGCCTGTGCCAGGAAACGTCACTGGACGTTTGGGCATTTGAGGTCACGGCTCCGAGGACCGCCAGATAGATCGCTACGAAAAGAGCGGACAATCGTTGGTACACTGGTTGTGGCACGTCGTGACGCATCAATCGATTGCTCATCAAGGAACACTGGTTTCGGAAACGTCGCTTGTCGTTCGACGCCTCGCAAGCTGCCCTTGAAACATCTTATCTTGAACCAATCATTGGGTCTTGCACGATTGAGCCAGATTCCTGTCAAAACGCGCACAACGGGACATTTTCGTCTCCCAACGACTTCAACCCAGAAGGCGCAGCCTTTGGACTGCGGCAGCCTGCTGCCGCTTTCGCCCAGCAGCCTGCTGCTGTCTTATCGGTTACCGACCATGCCTTTACCGCCAGCAACAAGAGATCAAGATTGAAACGCAATCGCCGAAGGTTGGATGTCGACAAATCATAGCCACAGCAGGGCTGTGGCTGCAAAGCGGCAGCAGGCTGCCGCAGTCCAAAGCAGCCTGCTGCTGGCGGTGCGGTCAACAATTGCGCCTTAGCAAGACTCAAAGAAATGGTTTTCCGATGAGGCTTGAGCAAACGTCTAGAATTTCAGCTAGGTCACTCAGATGCATCGATCTCTGCTCGGAGCACTACTGCCCGCGTCCCCATTTTGGGCCTATCGCAGTTCCCAACAAAAATCCGAGTGTCGCCTGCCATCGCGATAGAGTACGATCATTGTTAAGTCGCGTTGCCGAACAGGCAGATCAATGCGATTTCTCGATTCAATGGCGATACCGGATGAAATAGCTCTTGGAGACGCAGAAAATGATAAGGCTGTCGACTTTACTTTTAGTTCAAGTGACAGTCCTTAGTTTTATCCAGCCGGTGGTTGGTCAAATAGACCCTGACTTGTATACGAACGAGTCCCACACGTCAATTTCAATTGGCATGGACGGTCTGCCGAAGCTACGTCAGTCGGGTATCTACAATTGGAAATATCCATTTCGTGCTTTCGCGTTGATCTATTCGACGGAAGTAAGGAAAGAGCTAGATCTAGTCCCAAGACAAGAGCGGGCATTGGATTCGCAGTTGCGACAATTTGAGGAGACGCGTCTTGCCTTGGCAATGAAACGCCGCAAAGAAAATAAGGACATCCGAGACGATTACCGGATAGCTTGCGAAAAGCTTGAAGAAAACCTCTTTGCGGAATGGGTGCCAAGTCAGGTGGATCGATTGAATGAAATTTACTGGCAGTTGGAAATGCGAAAGCGTGGACTAATCGCTTTGATTGAGGAATATCAATCGAAATCCGAGACGAAGTTATCGTCAGAACAGCTTAGTCGGATCAGCAAATCCATGGAGCCATTGAATAACGACTGGGTCGGGGAAATTCGAGAGAAATGTAAATCCGCGTTGGATTCTTTTGAGACACGTATTCCAGGGTCGGATCGACAGCAGTTTTCCCAATTGGTACAAGACAATCCACACTTTCTGAATTTGGACATTTTGGAACTGACCTCCAAACGCGTGCTGGAACAATTGGAGTCTGACGAAAAACCAGTGGATCAGGTGACCGAGGTCGAAGATCGGCTTGGGATGTCTGAATACTATCACTTACAGGCGGATGGCCAATGGAAACCATTCGCGTCCAAAGGCCATTTTCCGAGTGCCTTGGTTGGTTGGATCGTCTACGCGGAAAGCACTGGTCTACCGGAGTTGGCGTTGACTGACCCCCAGCTCGAAAAGCTTACTCAACTGAAAGAGGAAATTTCTCGTAGAAGTAACGAAAGTACTAAGACCACTAACGAAATGTTTGACAGTGGAGCGGATGACAAAGAGATAAGGGGCTATCTGGAGACAGCCGTTGAATCGCAGAAACAATTTGCTCGCGATCAGTTTTTCAACAGAATAATTCTGCCCCACCAAGTAAGTGCTTTGAGTGACCTACTCGACCGCTGGGATGCGGCCAAGAACGGACCCTTTCAGTTCATGCCGAAGCTAGAGAACATGACGGACCTGGAAAAGACGCGATATATCGAGGCGTTGAAGGCACTTAGAACGGACATTCAGCGAATCCATCTGGAGGCTGGCGATTTTGAACGCCGCCTGATCCGCGAGTCCATAGAGCCCATTGATTCGGCCGCCGCTACCGAGATTTTGAAGATGATCGGCACGAAACCCCAGCACCTGAGTTTTAGCGAATTGTTGTTTCGAAGCACCTACCAGATCCCGTCAGAAAGTTTTGGCAAGTAGGGAGTTCCTTACTTTTGAATGGTCGGAGATTGGATTCGCCGGAAACAAGAGCGGGGACCAAGGTCAAAACACAAATCGACCTCCGGCCCCTTATCGGCCCTCAAGCCAGAGGGCGCCGTCTTTGGACTGCGGCAGCCTGCTGCCGCTTTCCCCCAGCAGCCTGCTGCTGTCTTATCGGTCACCCACAGCGCCTTTACCACCAGCAACAAGAGATCAAGATTAAAACGCAACCGCCGAAGGTTGGATGTCGACAAATCATAGCCACAGCAGGGCTGTGGCTGGAAAGCGGCAGCAGGCTGCCGCAGTCCAAAGCGTCTCCTTTACCGAGCTCGTGAGGAAAGGTACCCTCACTTCGCTCGGTTCCATCCGCATTCTAGATTGAGCAAAAAAATGAAAACCGCCATGACCACATCGATTCTCGCCTACTTGCTGATAATTTACTGCGCCGTTATTCAAGCTCAGGAGGATCCGCTTTCACGTGGTTTTAAAGAGGAGACAATTGGTGAACTTTCCGCACTGATGAACGACTTTTACGTTGAGCCAGATCTGGCGTTGCAAGTTAGCGAGCATCTGAAACAACAACTCGAAGCCGGATATTTCGACGGAGTGTCTGGAACAATCGGGTTTTCCGAGTCCTTAACAAAAGAAGTTCAATCCATCAGCAAAGACAAGCACCTACTGATCAGACCGTTGACTGCAACACAGGGGGCGAGGCCAACGACGACAGCAGACTTTCTTGCCAGACACCGAGTTCGAATTACGCGAGACCGCGAAGATGCAGGTGGGATCAAAGGCGTTGGGATCTTGGAGGGCAATGTTGGCTACTTAGAAATTCGAAGTTTTGTTCAACTTCCGGTGGGACGCGACTTCGCCGATAGCTCAATGAAAATCCTGTCCGGATCGGATGCGATCATTATCGACCTGCGCGAAAATGGTGGAGGATACCCTGAAATGGTTCAATATCTCTGCAGCTACTTCTTCCGTGATCCTGTTCATCTCTCCAGTTTGTACTGGAGAGAAGGTGCTCGCACACAAGAGTTCTGGTCGCTCGCAGAAGTCGGTGGGAAGAAAATGCCAGATGTCCCGTTGTTTGTGTTAACAAGCAAAAAAACCTTTTCGGCAGCCGAGGAATTTGCCTACAACATGCAGACTCAAAAGCGTGCCACGCTGGTCGGTCAAACGACGCGAGGTGGTGCAAACCCAGGCCGGGTCATGCGGCTGAACGACAAACTTGAAGCAATCATCCCGGTTGGAAAGGCCATCAACCCTGTCACAAGAACCAACTGGGAGGGAGTGGGCGTCGTACCAGATATCGCGACCTCCCACGAGGAATCGATTGTGAAGGCCCACGAATTGGCAAAAGTTGCTGCGCAAAAATATGCAGCCAACCGCAGGCAACACCACGAGGACCTCTCCGGCAAATTGGTCGGTGTTTTGGAATCGTTTGACCCTGAGTCCGGCGAAGAGTCTGTTTATGAGATTTTGAAAAACTGCGAACAATCTGGTCTACTGGGACGAGAAATGATCAACGGCATCGGGTACGAGTATCTGATGAATTTCAAGGAACCGAAAATCGCCGAAGCGATTTTCCGAGCCAATACTTTGCTTTTCCCGGAAGTGGCCAATGTATTTGATAGTTACGGAGAAGCGTTGGCCGCGAATGGAAAGTTGCCAGAGGCCGTAAAGAACTATCAAAACGCGGTTGATATCGCCAAGGCCAGGAATGACCCAGAAAGAACGTACTTTGAAGACCATCTTCAAAAAGCAATCGAGCAACTTGGAAAGCAGTAACCTGATGCTTGGTGCAGCCTTTGGACTGCGGCAGCCTGCTGCCGCTTTCCCCCAGCAGCCTGCTGCTGTTTTATCGATCAACCACCAAGCCTTTACTTCCCACAACAAGCGATCAAGATGAAAACTTTACCGCCGAAGGTTGGATGTCGACAAATCATAGCCACAGCAGGGCTGTGGCTGGAAAGCGGCAGCAGGCTGCCGCAGTCCAAAGCAGCCTGCTGCTGGGTGTGTCCAACAACCCTTCAAAAAATATAGCTGACTCGTTGGTGTGCTCGCGATTCACCAATGGGTATTCGACCGGATGGGACTGGATTTGAACGATATCGCCAACCGCTGTTTTCGATCTGCGAGATCAGGGACTCAGAAGAGTTTCTTGTTCGGCAGCAACGATCGCCTCGTATTCGGTGATTTTCGAAAGGTTCTTTAATCGCCGTAGATTCTCGGCCAGGACGACACTATCGGTAACCCGCAGAAAACGTTCGTAGTGAACGTTGGAGACGGCTCCACTTGTCGCCGATGTCCGTTTCGTCAATTCGTCGCGAAACTGTTTGTAGTCAGGATGAACCTTGACCGCATTGACGAATTCCTCGCTTCTTGTGGTTAGCATCTCCGTGACCAAGGGATTGAAGGGATTTTTCAACTCCGGCCAGCGGTTCAGCAGGTCATTGGCGATGCGAATGCGAGTTTCGCTGTTGCGTCGGAATGGTCCGCCACGACGCCGGTCATTGCGAGGTCGACGCCGGGCATCAACGATCCGATTCTCGCCGGTCAGGCTCAGCTTCTCCGAAAGCTTCTCAAGCAGCACGGTTTGCACGGGCGACGCATACTTGAGGACCGTCTCAAATGATTCGTCGTTTCGCAGCAAGTCGCTTTCTCCCTCACCAAACTTGCTTTCAACTCGCAGATATTCATCCGAAGTCTTCACCGGCAAATCGATCGTGTCCGCATTTAGGATCACGTAAGCGTGAGCCTCTTCGAGCGAGATACGCGCATCGCCATTGTAGTCCGGCCGCTCAATCCGGTTGCCCATGCGATCGATGCCTCGAAGTGCGGCCCAAAAAAAAGTACTGTACTCTTCGTAGTTCGCTTCATTGACCTCTGGTGTACAGCCAGCGGCCGGACGATCGTGAACGGTCGCATAAAAGCCGACTCGTTTCTGCGGCGACAACCCGTTCTGCGGGATACCACCTTTGTAAATGAGATGAGCGAACCCACCCGTGTAGCACTGGACCATCACCATGACGACATCGACTTTGGGATCCATCTCGTCAAGCAGCTTCGCGAATTCCGTCATCCGCAAGGCCGACTGATCCCACATGGCGATCGATGTGTCGTATTCCCTTTTCGAATCGCGGCTACGATGGCCATGAGCCGTCACGTAGAGGATCAGTCGATCGCCGTCGTGCATTTTCGCCCCATGGTCGCGAAACCATGCTCGGATCGTCTCTGGGCGGGATGCGTCCAGAACATTCGGGATTTCGTGGTTTCGATACGTGAGTCCCAATGCCTCTGTTCGACCGAACACCTGAGCCATCAGGCGATTCGCTTCAGGTAGTCGTTCGTGATCGTGGACCAGAACGTCCTTGGTGGGTGCATCACCGTCGGCGAAATAGATGTCATTGCGTGCTAGGTCGGCTGACTGTTCGCTCAGCATGCGTTGGAAGAGCAAGACGTTTTTCTCCAGCGAAACCTGATTTCCTTCCGGCGAATACCCGCCTCCAATCGTGAGCACATAGTCTTCCGCCCGACCCACACTCACATCCAGTAAGAAAACGATCGCCAGCAACGCGATGCTTTGGCGGCAGCCAAATTGGTTCGTTGGTTTGCCCGAGCGCCATCCAACGGAGCGGTTTGAAACACGATCGACGGCTACGGCATTCATTTCATTTTTCTCCGACACAAAAAAACGGCCGTCGTGGGTAACACGGCAAGGGCAACCGACGCGCCACTAGTATACACCTGGAACAAGATGTCCGTACAAAGATTTCGACGCTAGGTGGATTCGACTTCCCGTTTTGCTTCACCGATGTCGCCATGGAAGACACCGTCCAAGCCGCTTTTGTACCAACAAGCTCGTGGTTAGGCAGCCAACCATGGGAAATGTGCAGAGTATATCGGTAAGAGCACGGCACGCGACTTTGTCAAAAAGAACACCTCGGCAGATTTTGGGCAACCGAGTGATTTCAGCCTCCCGATCCCCCGCAGAGCAGAAGGAAAAGCTCAAAGAATGAAGAAGAAGTCGAAACGGGAGCCATGTGATCGACGGAGATTCCTGAGCAGAGCGGGAAGCAGGTGGCCAATCGATCCATCAAGCTCATCGAGGTTATCCTTCGACACCATCAACCCGCTTCCGTATTTTTACCAGATGATGGTTAAGGTGATCCAGGTAGTCGGTCACCAGGAACTCAATTGTACAGGGTTTATATTCACCGATTCTGCACGACGTTTGCCGTTTTGGCGATGAGATAGCCCGCATGATTCGGGCCATTTGCATGTTGTACAGATACCATAGTTCAACCAACGTTTGCCAGTCGGCGTTCGCATAGTCGGATCTTTCGACCCAGACACGTTGTTCGTACTTTGGAAAGACAAGCTCCACTTCGTCTTGAGCTCGAACGAAGCGTTGATGATTGTTGCACGCGGAATCGATCAGGTGTCCAATTACTTCTGCAATCGACCAGCCATCCATGTTTGGCCGATGACGAACAATGGATTCTTCGAATTCAAGCAGCCACAACCGAGCTGCTTGAACGGCATTTTCCAGTTTTGTTGCGGTTACTAGGTGGCTCATTGCAGTCTCTAAAGATCATCTTGATGGAATATCAAACGACAGCACAATGGAGTTGGCCCGACCACACGATCACAGCCTGACCGGTGATGGATATCCCCGTGTCGCTCAGCAATTCGACCGTCATGAAACCCGTCCGTGCGGACGCCTGAAACGAATTCAGCTTCGACTTGCCGAGTTTCTTTGCCCAATACGGCGCGAGGAATGTGTGCGTACCGCCGGTGACCGGATCTTCGTTGGTACCACTCCACGGCCAAAAGTAGCGAGAGTGAAAGTCATAGGGTCCGGTGATGGAGGCGGCCGTCACTAGAACACCGTTGATGCCTTGGTGCGATACATACAAGGCACCAAAGTCGGGTTGGAGCTTGGCTAGGATTTCCGTTGATTCGATCTCCAGCATCAAGATGTTTGTCTCGCGATTGAACACGGATGCACAAAAGTGATCTAGCCCCAGCGCAGCAAGCAATGGTGGGGGTGCATCAGCAGGCTGAGTTTGGTAGGCCGGGAATTCCATGCTCAACAAGTTGTCTTGCTTGGAAACTCGCAAACTTAGCCCTTGTTGAGTGACAAAGTAGATTTCTGTCAGTACAGAATCCGAAAGGACGACCTTCGCTGCGGCCAGGGTTGCATGTCCGCACAATGGGATCTCCCTCTTGGGCGAAAAGTAGCGGATCGAATATTCGGCAGCACCGATCGACCGGATAAACGCGGTCTCAGAAAGTCCAAGTTCCTGAGCGATCAACAACATGGCTTGATCGGACAGCTCGGTGCCTACCTGACAAACACCCGCCGGATTCCCTTTGAAGGGGACATCGGTAAAGGAATCGACAATACTGGTTTTCATGTCAGGCTCCGAGCCCCGGAATCGCGTGATCCATCTTGCTAGTGCTTTGTCACCATATGATTTTGGGGTCGGTCTGGTAAAGGGGTCAGGAGTCAATTGCCGGAACGGCCCTACGGGTGCTTCGCACAATTGACTCCTGACCCCTTTACCAGACCCCGTCGCACAATTGACTCCTGACCCCTTTACCAGACCCCGTCGCACAATTGACTCCTAACCCCTTTACCAGACCCCAAGTTTTGGTTGGGAAACAGCACTAGTCGGTAACAAGTTCAAAGCCTTCGTCCTTCCAGCCTTCAATGCCGCCGATCATTTCTTTGACGGGCAGGCCCAGCAGCGAGATCTTGATGGCCGCTTTGTTGGCTCCGTTGCAGTGTGGGCCGGCACAATAGACAACGTAAATGCCTCTGATTGGCAACGGAGGAAGCGTCTCCATGCGAATCTGCGAATGAGGCAGCGGGATGGCTGTCGGGAGGTGCCCTTCCCGATACAGACTTTCTGAGCGCACATCCAGCAGAATGAAGTTTGCAACGCCATTGATGATGGAATGATGAACGTCCCAACAATCGGTCTCGAACCGCAATCGTGCCTGAAAATGAGCCAAAGCAACTTCCGGCGTGGCTGCCTCGATCGCGGTCACCTGTGACTTGATTCGCATTTCCTGTTGTCTCCCAAAAAGAGTGTTCGCTTGCAGTTTCGCCAAAACGCCTGAAAGAAGCGAGTGGCATAAAAGACAACTTTCGATAAAATACTGCCATGAAGCAAAAA
The DNA here is from genome assembly GCA_041741535.1 of Pirellulaceae bacterium. GTDB lineage: Bacteria > Planctomycetota > Planctomycetia > Pirellulales > Pirellulaceae > M30B19. The sequence continues at coordinate 8,567 of JBGSJV010000064.1, read as the reverse complement.
AACCTTAAGGTCGTGGCCGTCGCCTATGATCGACTCGCCTTTTTCGAATTCGGAATCGCCGTGGAAGTGTTCGGGCTATCGCGACCCGACATCAATCCTTGGTATCAATTCGCAACGTGCACGGCGGAACCGGGCCCCATTCGAAGTCTGGCGGGAATCTCGCTGCAAATCGGCAAGGGCCTCAAAGCGCTCGATAATGCTGGGACGATCATTATCCCCGGTTGGCGCGACATCAACGAACGGCCCCCCGAGACTTTGCTACGCTCTCTCCGTCGCGCCCACGATCGAGGGGCCCGAATCATGTCGTTGTGTTCCGGTGCGTTTGTGTTGGCAGCGGCAGGATTGTTGCACGGTCGCTCCGCAACGACGCACTGGCGTTATGCCGAACAACTTCAACGTGACTATCCCGACACACGGGTGGACCCAAAGGTACTGTACATTGATGGTGGAAACATCTTGACCGCGGCCGGCAGTGCGGCCGGCATTGACCTGTGCCTGCATCTGGTCCGACGAGATTTCGGAGCTGAGATTGCCAACAAGGTCGCTCGTCGGTTGGTCGTCCCTCCTCATCGCGATGGCGGGCAAGCTCAGTTCATCGATCAACCGGTTACCAAGTGCGAAGACACTCGTCTGGCGTCGTTGTTACAATGGCTACTGGCTCATCTAACCGAGGAGCATTCCATCGAATCGATGGCGGAACAAGCCTGTATGAGCAACCGCACGTTCGCGCGTCGATTTCGAGACCAAACTGGCACAACACCGGCGAAGTGGCTGGCCTTTGAACGTATCAAGTTAGCTCAACGCTTGCTGGAAACAACATCACTGGGTGTTGATCAAATTGCGGCGCGATCGGGCTTCGGGTCGGCTCAATTGCTCCGCATCCACTTCATGAAAGTCGCCGGTCGAACGCCGACGGCCTATCGATCAACCTTCCGATTGGGCCGATAGTGCTCAACGGGATGTTTGCCGGGAATAGCCGCGGAATGACAACACCGGGATTTACCGGGATGGTCTGCGACAAGGATCACCGAACACTTGGCCAGTCCCCAACGACGTCCTCCGCCGGCAGGTTCGATTCCGGACCAATTTGTTCTTTCAGTAATTTGATCGCCTCTTCCGAAACCCCGTCACGGCCGGCTGCGCTGCCAATGTGGGTAGGACGAGGCGATCCGAATGGCGCAAAGTTTCGATCAGCACAAGAGCAAGACTTGTCTGTCCCCGGTTGGACTTCTTGTCGATCCCAAAAGAGCAAGACTTGTCTGTCCCCGGCCGAGTTTCGTCCCCGACCGAGTTTTCTGGAACCACCGGCGGCTATCGCCTCGCCGAGCATAAAAGTGGCGACATCCAATTAATTCGCTGGATTTTTTGACCAGAATTCTGCAAACCCAAACCGTCGCCCTTGTTCGAAACCGATCGGCATGATTTCAGAATCACCTCCTGCGTAGCCTCCGGGTTGCAGTGAGTCGTCCACGACGGGGACTCCAACATACAGCACGCCCGGCGTGCCTTCACGAGTCACAAACAAAAATGGAGCGATCCGATCGGTGACAAGGCGATCCGAGTCGGGATCGTGATAGAGTAGCCATTCCCCGACGACGTCACGACCCTCAGCCTTAAGCGACTCCACAGTAAATTCACGCGGCAGATCCTTCCAGCGAGTGTCTGCCAATTGCCAGGCTTGGAGTCCAATGGACCGAATCGCGTAAGTCGACGTACCATCGGCCGCAACGTATTGGTCGCCCATGATGTCGAAGCCCTCGTCAGTCGCCCAACGCAGAATATCTTTGAGGTCTTCGTCTGTCAGCGTTTCTCGATTCCACTGGGCAGGCAGTTGACCGTAACGCCCCGTGTCCAAGTCAAAAAACTGTCGGGACGATTTATTCTCGCGCCGAACGGACTCGAGAACGACACCGGCTCTCCCTCCGCCCACGTGCAAGACTTGATCGTGGGCCGGCAACTCGGCGGTCGACGGGGTCCAGGGAGCCAAGCGAACTTCTCGATACGCCGGATCAGAAATCTGAGCCGATCCGGTCTGTTCCCACCAATCTCGCCATCGTTCGGCAGTCTGCCAAAATAATCGTTCCTTGGCCATGATTTGTGTGGGAAACCCACTCCGCGATACGAAGTATAGCTCTTGCTCATTGAACGTTTGCCCCGACAATTGCCGCAAAGCACCAAAGATTTCTCGAACGGGTCGTCCCAATCCAAAGCGATTTTCGATATCGTCTGCATCCAGATCATGTTGTTGCATAAACTTCCGCAGCTCTTCGTTGTTCTCGATACGTAGCCCCAAGTCCGATGCGCTCGGTCGAAGCGTCTTGGGGATGGCTCGAATCAACGCGGGAATCGCTCGCTGGTCGCCAATGGCTCGAAGTGCAAACCCCAAACTTCTCAGAATGTAGCCGTCGTTCGTGGCATCCAATTCCGCTACAAGTTCCGGAATAGCGTCCGGGCCCAAGTTCACCAGTTCACGTACTGTTTCAGCCCAAGGTTCTTGCAGTTCCCATGGACTGCCTTGCAAGTCCGACAGTTTGTTCAGTAGGCGACCGGCGGGTGAATCTCGACGGAGTCGTCGTTGCTGCATGTTTTCCTCAGGCACAGACTTGGCAGATGTCACATCGCGACCATCACCGAAGTGATGTGCGTTCGGGTCAAGCGATCCAGGAACCTTCTGGGCTTCCTGGATTGCCTGTGCCCGCAACCGATTACCCAGCAGGTAATCTTCATCGAACTCCGCAAACTGTTTGCGATGATCCGACTCGATGACCAGATCCAAGGCCGCTTCTTGCCCATCACCGACATCGACATAAGCAGCGGCAAAGCGATCCATTGAGTGGATGTAGTTTTTTCCTGGCGCGACATGCAAGCGATAGGTTCCATCTGCTCCCAATTGGGTTGACGTTACGGCGGAGCCCGTGAATGGACGTGCGGGACCATAATGGCCAATAGAGTGAGGCTGTTTTTCATCGACTTGAATGGGGTCACCGGATGGCGTCAAAACACGGCCAGACACGAAGCCACCACGAACCATATGAATATCTCGTCCTTTGGAGTGATCGCCGGGCTCGACGCCTAGTGCTTTAACGGCCAGCGGCATGCGCCCCTCTTGTACGGCCCAGATATTGTAATGATCACGAGTGACGGACAGCGTGTATCGCCCCTCATCATCCGTACGGGTTTCAAACCAACCACCCCAGGCGATGCCTTGTGCTTGTACGGTTGTACTGGGAACAGGTTGTCCCGTCACCAAATCGATGACTCGACCTTCAATCACGGCCGGTGGCGGCAGAACGATGTCCACAACCTGCGGCAGGGCAGTGTATTGCGAGCGATAATTCGGAAAGTCTGGATGTTGGACAAAAAACGAAACAGAATCCTGCCGAGTTCCAAAACCTGTTTTCGGATCGAAAGTGCTTGTATCTTCGGGCCGCCAAGCTTTGGCATCACTAATCTCGTACCTTCCAGTGGCATCCGTAAAAGCACTGTGGAAACCTGAAATCACCTGCCCGCTACCGTTTGGCAGAAAGACCGTTGCGCCCTTTACTGGAAGTCCATTGACATCTGTAATTGTCCCGCTCAATGTTACCGGTTGATCCGACAGTTCCAGGTTCAAGTCCGTATAGGTCTTGGTGTTGTCCAATGGTTGTGGCATGGCAGCAGCCGAGGAAAAGCCGGGAGCCGTGGCGATTACCAAGATCCTGAGAGGAACTCCCTTGGGTTCTGGTGTAGGAAACTCCAAATCGCGGAACAAAAATTGTCCGTTTGCGTCTGCTTGCAGTTCGCCCAGCAATTGCGTTTCACTCGGATATTCATTCCCCAAACGGTAGACACGAATTCGTGCTGCGACGGGTCGATCCGAACCCAAAACTCGGCATTTCCCAGCCAGCGTCAACTTCAAGTCATCACGGTTGTCGCCCGAAGTTCGCTGCGGCGTGGGCTGTGATTGAGTGGACGGCCCCTCCGCAGCTTCGCTTGCAGTATCTTCACGGGCGTCGTCTTGAATCACCAGGGAACTGCCACCAGAAGGTGGGTTCACCTCTGCGACGGGCCGGGCGGAAACTCCGCCGATCACCAAGCAGCCAACAACCATGACGGCAACGATTGTGGCAGTCGAAGTCCAATGCGTTCGTAACATTCGATTTCTCCTCGGATCAAGTAGGTCGGTGACTCGTGTTTCTAGACTCCAACGTTTGCCAAACAGTCCGAGCAATGACAGCGAGAGTTGTACCGAGCCGCACCGCTCGGTCAATTTCAACAGCGTGCGGGCGAAGTCTGCCGGGTTTGTGTAGGTCAGCACGTGGTTGTCGCACACCTCTTCGCGCGATCGTGACAAGCAATGATTCAATGCCTGGATGGTTGGGTGAAGCCACCACACCACGCCGACTAGTTGTTGCAACGCATGAATCCAATGATCGCCACGCACGATGTGGGCACATTCATGAATCAAGATGCTGTTCAACTCGGTTTCCGAAAGTTCGTCGAGCAGTGCTGCTGGCAACACTACAACGGGATGTCTCAGGCCCAGCACAATGGGGCTCGGAACGCACGGACTGACAAACAGCGACGGAATCTGTTCAACGCTCAACCGTCTTTTGAGGCATTCCGTGGTGGAAGTTGGCAAGGCATCCAGGGGCACCTGCCGTAATGGGTAGATCGCCCTGTAAAACTGCCTGCGGCGCAACAACAATCGCGTTCCCAGGACGATGACGCCGCAGCCCCAGACGCTCAACACTGCAAAAAAGCCACGGGATAACCAAAGCTCCCACCCGAAGTGATCGACTGCGGTAGGAGTCACCTCCGGCTCCGCCCCATCTCGTGCTGAATTGCTAACGGCTGCGGTTGCGCTGGACTGACTGTAATCACGACTCGAGCGAATCTCCGTATTCCGTGACAGCTGTGAATCATCGCCATCAAAGTTCGACGGCCCGGTGTTCAGCGGTGAGCTGAAGCCTGGGTTAACGCGAGTGCTAGCCGAGTCGTCACGTGCGGCGGGGCGTGGTGGCGGCTGTGGTTCGGTTGGTTCTGATCGGGCGTAATCGGCTAGGTCGCTGGATTGGATTGCCGGCGGGCCCAAAATCGGCCAACGCATCGGCAACAGCCAGGTGCTTAACGGACTGAGCAGCACCAACACCAGTCCGGTCAGGGCGATGGCATGCCGAAGTCCCGGATTGGACCGAAACCCGCGACTCAATCCGATCGCCAGACCGCTGACAATCGTGACTTGGAGTAGCAGGAGGAGGACGTAAGCGTAGGCCAGTGTCATCTCTTCTTCCCTTCTGCTTGACTGATCAGTTGGCGAATGCGGGCGGATTCTGCCGGAGAGACCGTGCCCTGATTCAACAGCGCGAGCACCAATCCCTCGGCTGATCCATCAAACACGGTATCGATCAATCGCCGGACACATTGTTGTTGTGTCGAACTGCGTGAGACGGCGGTGGAGAACAACACACCGTTATTTTGGCCAGAGCGTTTCAACCACCCCTTATCTTCGAGACGCACCAAAAGTGTGTGGACCGTATTGCGACTGACCCCGCGTCGGGCTTCCAGCACCTTCCAAACGTCCGCCGCCGAACAAGGTCCATGGTCCCAAACCACCGACATAACTTCATACTGAACATCCGACAAAGGCGGCAGTTCGTCTTCAGACATGACCGAGACTTTCCTTGAAATTCGTAACGTTTTCTCGAGACCAAAGGCTCCGCCAGCCCTCCCTTAGCGCCCATGCGCCTACATTTGTAGGCTATAGCTTTAGCAGGTTACTACATCTGTAGGCGCCTTGCAAGACGCGGAGTCACAAAAGTTGGAGAAGATCCGTTCTCGGAGACCGGACGAGGCTCGGAGTATGTCTGTCCCAAAGCAGAAGCTCGATTTGTCTGTCCCCGGTAGGAAAAGGCCCAGGGGAACTCAACCTGTCTGTCCCCGGGGCTAAATTTCCGGGAACAAGAGCAAGACTTGTCTGTCCCCGGCAGAGTTTCTTACGATTTCGTTTTGGCAGTCCATTTTGGTGTAATCGTGGATTCCGAAGTTTGCGAATTGCATCGATGCGTGATCGACAGTCCCAGGATGTTTTGAGACGGTGATGCGAGCGAAATGACTTCGATAAGTCGCTGTTGGGCGGTGTCGAACAGAATTGGCGATGAAACGGCCCGGCACTCGGGCAGAATCCAACCCCGGCCAACGACCGTGGCGGTCGTGTTGCGTTCGATCTCACACGCCCTTCTTGAGATTTGATGAACTACTGTGGAGAGTGTGCTGCCTCAGTTCGTCAAAACGGCGAATTGCAGGCTGTGATTTGTCCGAGAGTCAGCCTTTTTGGTCGGTTGCCGGTGGGCCTTCGTCTTGAACTGGCGACCAAACTTACAGATTGATTCAGCAAATCCCAGCGGCTCGATGTTCATCTGCTCCAAAACGGGTACAACGGCGTCTGGAATAAATCCACTGCCACCTTCCCGCTGTTGTCGACCCACCAAGTCTAGCAGTAACATGTACTTGGCCAAGGAAATCCGAAGCGCGCCCCTGCCGCTGACTCGGCGCGGACCGCTAACGCTTGGGTTATGGATCGTGCCACGGTCCATGGTTTCATTCTGTTCTGAGGAATGCTGTTCTGCAGGATCTAGCACAGCCCCATTTAACTGTGAGTCAAGCAAATCGTTTCCATCGTGGTGTTTAGCTGCTTCGCTCAATTGCGAGTCAATTTGAATGGGACTTAGCCAACCGCTGTGTTGATGGTCTAATCGCTCCCAATGAGCGGTGTCTGTCCCCGCTGTGAACGACAGACGAATGCAATCGTCTTGATTAGTCGCAACGTGAATTCGCAGATCGTCCAACCGATCTTTGGCACCGGTGTAGTCCGACTCCTGGATCGAATCGGCCATTCCGGCTCGGATGGGATTAAGATCCACGTACAACATGCATCTCAGAATCGAAGCTTCGTCGACCAGGACATGCGCTTTGAATCGCCCTTGCCAAAAATGGCCCTCGACTTCGTCTTCACCATTGGCTCGGACGGCGATATAATGAGCGTAGCTTTTCATCCAGAAACTGATGTCCGAAAGTTGGCGACGCAGTTTTTCGACAAGCTCTGGGTTGTCGGTAATTGACTGGATCTGGTCTGCCGTAGGCTCGATGATCTGGCCAGCTCGATCGACCTTCGGAGTGAGCATCAACCAGCGTCTCGCGACGGATTCCGGGGACCAGGTCCGGGCAATATCGGGACGCGACCGCAGGACTTGGTGTGTATGGTTGCTCATGATCGCGTATGTAAGTACCTCGATCGCAAAAATTCCGGCCAGATGAGCCAGTTTGTCGCGTGACCATTCTCGTCGGTATTCAAGGCATTTCTTGGTCAGGGGATCCGTACCGCACAACATCATTCCGCGTATACAACGGTTCCATACATGAACCACTTGAATGGCATTAGGATCAATAGAATGCTTTCGAGCGCGCCGCGCCATGATGGGATTCCAATTTCAATGGGCCAGCCACCTTCGGCATCATTGACAAGCGTGGCTGCAACAAAAAACGCCACCGAATCCCATCGGCAACTCCGAGACATCGCTCCCGATTGTACAATCGTTTTTTCGACATTGCAACAATTTCCTGGGGAATCTCAGCAAAAACAAAAAACTCAAGAATCTGAACGCTGGCAAAAGGTTCGACGCGTTTCAGTCCTCGCTTTTCGTGTGCGTGTTGTCCATGAGTCTGTCCCCAGGTGTCTGTCCCCCAGGTGTCTGTCTTCGGAATCAAGTCCGAAAAGGTTCGCCGCGTGGCCGTTCCCCATTTGTCTGTCCCCGCGCTTCGCCCCAGTTGTCTGTCCCCGCGCTTCCCATTCGGGTCCACCCAAGTGTCTGTCCCCGCGCTTCGCCCCCGCTCTTCCTTTCGGAATCAGGTCCGAACAGGTTCGAAGCGTGGCTGTTCCTCAATTGTCTGTCCCCGCGCTTCGCCACCCAGTTGTCTGTCCCCGTCGTCTGTCCCCGGCGTCTGTCTCTATCGTTCGCTTGAAGGACCACCCCAAGTGTCTGTCCCCCGGCTTGTGGCCCCAACTTTTTCTGCTGCCCCTTGGGTCTGCACGGCGTAAGGAGCAACTGATCTCGGTTGGTACTGATTTCAAGTTGCGTGTCCGGCGTGATCTGAAGCATCTCAAGAATTGGTTTGTCGATAACCAAAGCGAGACTGTTCCCGTGTTTGATCAGTGTTTTTTTCATTTTGGATTCCCTTGTTCGCCGTATCCACAAAGTGCATACCAGATAATTGTTTCGGGCAAGTTCTTTTCACCCAGATCTCTCTCGACACAGCCCCGCCCCCTTTTCGTCCCCGTCCCGCTTAGGAATTGTCTGGAAATAGCTTCCCGATTTGGGAGAGTCCGACCTTGGTTAATCCGAGAACTCCTATCGTCGAATCTGCCGAGACTCCAAATGTGCTGAGCAGCCGAATGGCCCGAGCCGCAAAGCGGCAAAATGCGAGCGTTTGGTAATTCCCACGGATGGCAATGCCGAACTGCGGATGAACAGTCCGCGGACATTTCCTTGACCGACAGCAACGTGTCCGACTGCCATGGTCTAACTTCC
>JBGSJV010000063.1:0-22766 GCA_041741535.1 Pirellulaceae bacterium | reverse complement strand
TTGCTTCCTCATGAAATGCTTGAAACTAGACGTTTGGTACCTTTTGAATTTTTCATTCTTCAATAATCATTAATCATTCAACCGCCAGAGCCAGCGAGAGTCATTCCGCAGCTTTCGACGTACGAAATCCGTAACTTATTTTGCGACAAATCCTTAACCGCAGGCGCACTCGGAAGCGGCATCGTGTTCAGATTCAACTCCAACTCTGCCAATGATTGCGGTCAATCGGGCGAGACGATTGCGGAAAATGTTTGCGCGATGGCCGCGATGTAGCCTTGATAAACTTCATGGTCGGACGGGTCGGGAACTTGGTGGTGGTCGGCCGCCGGAATAATGAACTTCGATTTTGGACCCGGGTGAGCGGAAAAAACGTGGTCCTGATTGGTAGGCGGGACCATCCGATCAAGTTCGGCTTGCACCAACAACAAAGGACAATGACAGGCCGACGCCAAGGCAACGGAATCCAAGTGTGAAGGACTCCCGCTGGTGACACGACTCTCCGCCGCAACATCGTCCGTTCGCAGGATCGCCGGACTCGTTAACCACCTGGGCACCGGGCCGTGATACCAGCGACGTCGATGGTTCATGATCAATGGAAACAAGTCGGGTGGATTCCTGAGCAGAAGCCCAAGCGCGGGAGCCTGCTGATCCTCCAAAGCTACCGCGATCGTCCGCATGGCCGTCAAGGAGCCAATCGAATTCCCGTACACAAGGACCGGCGTGTTGGGATGCTCTCTTTGGGCGGCCAGCCAAACGCTTCGCGCGATCGCCGGAACATGATCCAGAGAGGCGCGGCCCGGACTTTGACCATAACCGGGCGGGTTGATCGACCAGACCTCGATCCTTTTTTCCGGCCACACATTTGCCGGATGAATCGGCGACAACTCGGCTCGACCTGCATTCCCAGGGAACTTGATGATCAACAGCTCCACTGCTCGATTGGCAAAATCGGGGGTTTCGGAATCCGCCCGTGAACGGGGTACTTGAGTCTGGCGATAACAGGCCAGCCGCAACGGAGCGTCTTCAATCCAAAACAGTTCCTGCGGACGAAAGTCTAGCTCGTGCGTTGTGGGTCTCAAACACAATCGATCCAACAACCAACGGCGAAGAGAAAATCGCTGCGGCATCCCTGGGACTGGCCTAGACATCGGAGGTGGCACTTGGGCGCACGGCCGTTGTCTCGTTCTTCGGCGGGTTGCGGCCAATCATGGGGTACTGTTCCAGATCCCAAACTTGTCCACTGAACGGCCCCGCATCCGCCGACAACATAAACACCACCAGTGCGGCGACCTCGGCCGGTCGGAATATGCGACCGGCCGGAGCAAAGACGCGCGGGAGATCCTGCTCCCAATCCGCGCCCAGTCCATGTTCTTGCTTGCGACGTTGTTCGTTCTCCGTCAGGATCCAACCTGGGTTGACTTGATTGACACGCACGCGATGTTGTTGCATCAAAGAATCGCCCAAATTCCGTGTCAGCGTCATCAAGGCTCCTTTGGAGATGCTGTATGGCAACAAGTTGGGTTCGCCGCAGTAGCTGTTGACACTGCCGATATTGACAACACTGCCGCTGGTTTTTTCCAAGTGAGGTACGGCGGCCTGAATCAACAAGAAGGGCGCTAAGGTATTGACCCGAAACGCGCGCAGGAAAAGCTCGGCGTCCGTTGTTTGCAAATTGGTGAACGGAATATAGGCCGCGTTGTTGACCAATCCCGACAAGGACCCAAACCGTGCGACCGTTTGGGCGACCAACGCCGAGCAAGACGCTTCGTGCTCCAAGTCCGACAAGGTCATCGCCCACCGAGCCTCTTGGCCCGGGTATTCGCGAGCAAGCGCCACTTGAAGCTCGGCGGCGAGATCCGGTTCCAAGCCGTGAAACATCACATTGGCACCTTCCGCTAAGCAATGCTTGGCGATGGCTTTGCCAATCCCCGTGGTACTACCGGTAACAATCACCGTTTGGTTGGACAATCTAGGCACGTTGAAATTCCGTTAAATCGGGCGTAAGGTGCGATCCGGAGCACTCGAGCCGCGTGGGTCCAAGTGCTAAGATCCTAACAATTACCCGCCACGCCGTCATCAGTCGCGAGTCGAATTGCAAGCGTCTTCTTGGCGGTACGATGACGGGATCGCGTCTGTTCTTGAATACAGAGACCCTTGCCCAATGGCACCGGTAACCGGTATTCTCAAGGAATAGCACTTGGGCTTTGGGATGACGTCAACTCGTTGGGAGTAGGCGTGAGAAGCTCTCGAACAACCACGGAAAGATAGACCATCATGGCAAAGAAAACCATCGCTCAAGTTGACGTCGCGGGCAAAAAAGTTCTGATGCGAGTGGATTTTAATGTACCGCTGGATGATCACGGCCAGATCACGGATGACCTGCGGATTCGGATGGCCTTGGATTCGATCCGCTCCGTGACCAGCCGCGGTGGGCGGTTGATTTTATGCAGCCATCTGGGGCGACCCAAAGGCACCGGCAGCGAACCGAAATACAGCTTGAAACCAACCGTCGCGCGATTAAGCGAGCTGTTGGGCCAGCCGGTGGAATTCGCCGCCGACACGGTTGGGCCAGAAGCGAAGGCGAAATCGCAAGCCTTGCAGAACGGTCAAGTCTTGATCTTGGAAAACGTACGCTTCAACGCGGGCGAAAAAGATGGCGACGCCGCCTACGCCGCGACCTTGGCGGGAATGGCCGACATCTACTGCAATGATGCCTTTGGAACTTGCCACCGCAACGACGGTTCGATGTATGCGGTGCCCAAAGCGATGGCCGGTAAACCACGGGTCGTCGGATTTTTGGTCGAAAAAGAAATTCGTTATTTGTCGGACGCGATTAGCAATCCACAGCGTCCGTTTGTCGCGATTCTGGGTGGCGCAAAAGTTTCCGATAAGATCAAAGTGATCGACAACCTGTTGAAGGTTTGTGATCAGGTCTTGATCGGTGGGGCCATGGCCTACACGTTCTCTTTGGCCAAAGGCGGTCGTGTGGGAAATAGTCTTGTGGAACGGGATCGAGTCGAACTAGCAAAAGAGCTGATCGACCGCGCGGGCAGCAAGCTGGTGCTCCCTACCGACACCCACTGCGGCGATGCTTTCAGCGGCGACTGCCAAAAGCAAGTGGTTCCTGCAGGCGAGATACCCGATGGCTTTGAAGGGTTGGACATCGGGCCGGCCACAGCCAAGCACTACAGCGAATTGGTCAAAGCCGCAGGCACCATCGTTTGGAACGGACCGATGGGCGTGTTCGAGATGCCGCCGTTCGACAAAGGCACGCGCGCGGTGGCCGAAGCCATTGCCGCCTCGTCCGGAACCAGCATCATCGGCGGCGGCGATAGCGCTGCTGCCATCGCCGTCTTCGGTCTAGCGGATCAAGTCAGCCACGTTTCGACGGGCGGCGGAGCGTCGTTGGAAATGCTGGAAGGCAACAAGTTCGACGCGGTGGAAATTCTCGACGAGGCTTAATGACTGGCGCGGCGAAGGCGATCGTTGATGGCGCGCCCCAAACCATGCGGCGGCAGTTCGACCGCAACGATCAAATCCAAACTTGCGTGGTCCAACAGGCGCAAAGCCGCGTACAATCGTGTTGCGGCTTCGCGCGTGTCGCCTTTGGCCGAAAGATTTTCAATGACGGCAAAATCTTCGGCACTCGACGAGTTGGCTTGGGCACCAAAACAGAGTAAGCCCACACGTTGCTGCCGCTCCCGAGCGGCATTCAAATCACCGGCCTGCAACAACCGCAACGGTGTCCTTGGCGAATAGTGGCGACTTAGATGACCGGGGGACGCCAGTCCCGATTGCAATTCCGATTCTTTGACCGAACGGTTCGCAACGGTAAGCGGCCCCAGTTCCTGTTCCAAGTCTTCCACCGCCAGACTTCCAAGTCGCAAGACGATAGGGCGATCATTCACCAACGAGATGACCGTTGATTCCAGTCCATGCGTGCATGGCCCACCATCCAAGATCCATAATTCCGGGTCGTGTTGAAGTTCCGCCGCCACATCCGCAGCCGAGGTCGGACTAATACTGGCAAAGCGGTTGGCACTAGGAGCCGCCACCGGGCAATCCGCCAACAACAAGAGTTGTTGGGCCACGGGATGGGCGGGCCAACGCAAGGCAACATTGGGAAGACCGGCCGTAACGAGATCCGGGACCGCCTCACGTCGCGGCAAAACCAAGGTGAGCGGCCCGGGCCAAAAACGTGTCGCCAAGCGTTCTGCAACATCAGGCCAAGCAGCGCTCAGTTCGCGAGCCCGGTCGGTACTGCTGACATGGACGATCAGAGGGTCGAACAACGGACGACCTTTGAGTTCAAAGATGCCCGCGACCGCGCCGGGATCAAGCGCATGGGCGCCCAAACCATAAACCGTTTCGGTGGCAAACGCGACCAAACCACCGGCGCGCAGTCGCTCTGCCGCTCGTTGTAGATTCTCAGGTGTCGGTGACAAAATCACAGGCATGAATCGCTCATCTCCGCAAACGGCCACAACTCTTTGTCGGCCAACCTAGGAACGACCGGCACCGGTTTCCAGTTTCGCGATCCAGACTTCCATTCTCTGGAGCGTCTGTGGACTGACGTGATGTTCGATTCCTTCGGCGTCCCGAATGGCCACCTCCGTAGAAACACCCATCGCCACCAAGAATCGATAGACGGTTTCATGACGCTTCTGCGACCGAGCTGCAATGTCCGCACCGCGTCGCGTCAAAACCACGGGTCGGTACGGTTCCGTGTCGACCAGACCTTCACCCTGCAATCGCGAGATGATTCGATGCACGGTCACGTGACTCACTCCAAAATACTTGGCCAAATCACTGATGCGACATTCAGGCTTTTCGCGAGAGATCTCTGCGATCGCTTCAACGTAGTCTTCCGCTGTCTCCACCGAATGGTCACTGCGGGTACGTGAATGAACATCGGAAGGTTGGAACTTCGCCGCCGCCATTTTTCCCGAGGCTCTTTTAGCCAAGCGTTTGCTTTCTAAGATGATGGAACAGGATCGTCGGCGGCATCACGAATCAATTTGAGGGCTTCGTCCAATGCCGCTTCGCGCTGATGGTCGATACCGTTGCAAGACTCCAAGTTTAGCGGCACCTCGACATGAGGTTCGACGCCACGGTGTTCCAAGCGCTGACCATCGACGAGAACATCGCGAACAGCCAAGTACAACAGATCCTCGCCGCCAATCACGATGGGTGTACCACCCAGGACCGCTCCGGCAGTTCGCGTCCCCACCAATGTCGCCAGGCCATGCCGTTTGGCTCCAAAGGCCAGCACCTCTTTTCCACTGCGACTGGTTTCGTTGATCAACATGACGACCGGCTTTCGCCAGACCGTGGCAAAGGAACTGGCTTGACCTTCGCGATCGATCGAATCGAGCCGAGGGATCTGACGATTGAACAGGCTCAAGTAACCCGGGTCGGCGCCGCCCAATCCGTAGCGAAGGTCGATCACCAACGCTTCGGCCTCATTCAATTCACCCGCTTGAATGGCCTTCTCCAGGACCTCTTGATATTGACGACCGGCGTACGAGTAGAAATGCGCGTACGCGACTTTCACTCCTTGTCGATCCACAACGGTCACGCTGTTCTTCAACGCTGCAAGCAGCTCGGCCCCCGGATGCATTTTTCGCGGCGTGATTTCCAGTGCCACAAGTTCACCACCTCGCTGGACCACAAGCGTCGCCGCTTGATCAACCAACGGCCACCACACGGACACCGGCGAGTACGGTTGGTCATTCACCGTCAACAATCGATCGCCAATACTCACGCCAGCTTGGGCAGCCGGCCCGCCCGGGAGAACATCCGCAACGATCCATTGGCCTTGGTGTCGCTGCACAATCACGCCAATCGCGGGATAAGCCGGCGGTTGATTTTGAAACAACGCTTGGATGTCGGGCAGCTGTTCGAACACCGCCGCCAAATGAAAATACTCCCAATCGTGCGGTGTTGTGTAATAAGTATGCGAAGCGTTCAACGATTGGAGATAACGGTTGACCAAGTCACGGAACTGCAACGGATCATTACAAGCTTGAACGTCAGCAAGTGCCGCTTGTTTGGCCGCGATGTAATTCGGCAGTTTCAACGGATCGCGATAGAACCGTTCCTCGACTGCCGCAATGACCTGGTTCAAGCGAGCGACATAGTCACGCTGCGTGTCCATCATACGATGGGAACGCTCCTCAGCCAAAGTTGGGTTTGGGATTGCGGCCGATTCGTCGAGTGCGGTAATGGCCAACGCCCAAAGCAAGATTGCAATCATGGCAGGAGGTACTCAGCGAGACGATCCGTCAGCAACCGAGCCCCCGTGCCAGCGGTCGTTGGTTCGGAAATCTGACCTGCAGCCACGACGACGCCCGCCGCCGGTTCGTGAGCCAACAAAACCGCGCCGTCCAAGTCCGCATAATCCAGCAAAGGCAATAACTGCGCGGCGCCGCTGATCCCGATGGAACTCTCGACCATACACCCGACCATCGTCCGCAGTCCCAACTGACGAGCCTCTCGCAACATGTTCAATCCGGGAGTAAGCCCCCCGCATTTGCAGATCTTGACATTGATCCCGTGGTAAAACTCGGCACACCGAGCGACGTCCGTGGGAATCTGGCAATCCTCGTCGGCAATGATCGGTAAACTCGAGTGCTGATAAACCCAACGTTTGTCCTCGAGCGGGGCCGATTGGGGCAGCGGCTGTTCGATAAACTCCACGCCTAAGTCGCGGAGAGCCGTCGAGTTTTCGACCGTCTGCTTGGCAGTCCAAGCACAATTGGCATCCACGCGAAACCGGGCGTTGGTCTGCGCGCGGAGCTGACCGACGATTTCTAAATCGTGCGACGTCCCCAGTTTGATCTTGTAAATCGGCCAACCTGGTTGTTCGTGCAGTTTTGCGATCATCGCGGGGATTGTGTCGATCCCAATCGTGTAGCTGGACGGAGGCACGTCCCGCCACTGCAGGCCCCAAACTTTCCAGGTCGGCAGACCCAACTTCTTTCCGTACCAGTCGTGCGCGGCCATGTCGATGGCCGACGCGGCAAACGTGTCGCCACCTACTGCTGCCAGCAAGGAATCAAATAGCTCCAGAGGATCGCCGGTGACATACGCATCCAAGAGCGGCACAGCGAGATCGATCGAGGCCAGGATCGCAGACCGAGGATGACCATAAAATTGATTCTCGGTCACTTCGCCATAACCACGGATTCCGTCGTGCTCCAATTCGACGATGATGCTCGTTTGCCAATCCATCGATTCTCGCGAGATCGTGAACGCATGAGCCAGCGGTAACTTTAGCGAATAGGTTCGCAACTTCATGGTTGGGTTCCGACCGGCTTGTTTTGGCTTTGATGCACCACCGCAACCGTGCCGTCCGGTTGCACGGAGAAGATTGCATTTGCGCGAGGATCCGCGACAAACACCTGTTGACCATCCGTCGCCAGTCCGACCGGCAGTTGGAAACGTTCGTCGCTGACCCACTTTTGAACTTCGCCGGCCGAGTTGACTCGCCATAAACACTTGCCATAGCTATCGCTGACAATCCAATCGCCACTGGCCAATTGAACCAGATCCGCCGGAAAGTCGAACGGTCGATTGGGAACAAAGACTTCGGCGGGAGAATAATCGCCACCAAACACATGGACTTTATCACCGCCTGCGGCCGTGGTTTTGGCCGGGTCTCCTGAGGCGGCAATCTTGAGCAACGGTCGGTCGACCCCGGTCAACACCAATAGCTTATCGGCTCCATCGGTTGCCACGGCTTTGGGCGCCTGAATCGTCGCCAACACCGTGAGCTTCTGTTCGGGTTCAATGCGGACGATCTGACGAAGTTTCAGATCACAAACCAAAATTTCGCCGCCCGGCCCAACCGTCAAATTCATCGGAACGCTGATCTGGCCACCCGTCAACGGAACCGGCTTCCCGTCTTCGAACCGATAAACTTCGGTGGTGGTGCTACAGCCGGCCAAGACACGACCTTGTTGGTCAACCGCCACGCAGCGAACGGCATTCAGCGGAGTACGAAACTTGACATCTGCTTGAAAAAACACGGTGGCTTCGCCGTTTTCGATTCGAAAGATCCCTGGCAGATTGCGATCCGCCACGTACAGCCCACCTTGCGCATCGACCGCCACATCGATGGGGTACTTGAGATCAACGGCTTGGCCACAAGCAATCGAAGGTCCGGCTACCAGCGCGGACAAACACAACCAACCCCAAAACAGCGCTGTAGGTCTCTGATGCAGCATGAAATTCCTCGACACGTTGAAAGCTCTTTGGCCACCATGGAAATCGATCGTCCGGCCTCGGACCTTATTCTACATCAGACGGACCATTGCTCCAACTTCCAATCTCAGCCAAGAGAAACAAAGAACCAGCGACCACAATAACGTCCGTTGGCGTTGCATCTTTCAAAGCGTGGCGAAAAGCCTCACTTGGCCAATCAAACACCTCGACGACGGGAGGCCGTAACGGATCAGTAACCTGGCTCAAGATCTCGCGGAGTTGCGAGATCTCCAGCGCGCGAGGATTGTTGTGAAAACGTGTCAGCACGAAGCGATCAAAGTAAGCGGCGGCGATTCGCAACATTTCGACAACGTCCTTGTCGCGTGAGACCGCAAAGACCAATGTCCGGCAAATCGGCGAAATGGTTGATTCCAACGGAGTCTCCGAGGCAGCCACCGTTGACGCTTCCGGCACCGCAGCGACCTCCATCATTCGCAAGGTTTCGACCAACGCCGAAATGCTCGCTGGGTTGTGAGCGACGTCAAGCACGACGCGCGGCGCGGCGCTGACCACCTGCAAACGGCCCGGAAGCTGGGCAACCGCGAGGCCCGACTGGATCGCGGAATCACTCAGCTCCCAACCAGCACATCGCAAGTAAACCGTAGCCGCAAAAACCAACGACACATTGTCGCGCTGATGAGCGCCCAATAGTGGCGTTTGCAACGTTGGCGAGACAATAACTTGATGCGTCTCGGGATCTTCAAAGCACACCACACAAGGGCCAGCCAATGGATCCTCAGACGTCCAACTCAAGTGTTTGTCGAACTGCGCTAAGGGGGCCCGATGCCTGCGAGCTTGTTCTTCGACCACCTCCCGCGCTTCGGGTTGGCGAACGCCGCTAACAACCGGCCGCTGTAGTTTGATAATCCCCGCCTTTTCACGAACAATTTCGACGACCGTGTTGCCCAGTTGCTGCGTGTGATCAAGGCTCACATTCGTAATGATCGACAACAACGGATCAACGACATTGGTCGAGTCCAACCGACCGCCCATGCCGACTTCGATGACGGCAATCTGAACCGTTTGGCGATAGAAATACAAAAACGCGGCTGCGGTACATAAGTCGAAGAACGTCAAACTTCCGAATTCTGGGTCATGCAAGGAACGGTCGTCGATTTCCGCCACTGCGGGGTCAAGGACTGGCAGGAGCTCCGCCAACTGCGCCGCATCAGCGGCTCGCCCATCGACGAGAAAACGTTCGCCCAACTGATGGATGTGCGGCGACGTATACAGTCCGCAACGATAGCCACCACTGCGAAGGACATGGTGCAACATCGTACTGACCGAACCCTTGCCTTTGGTCCCAGCCACATGGACCACCGCCATCGAGCGATGGGGGTTCCCAAGGAGTTCCAACAAGGTCGTCAATGGCTTCAGCCGATAATGATGTTGGCCGTAAGCAAGCGGAAGTTGCTTTTCGTAGTTAAGACGCCCGTAGAAAAACGACTGGACGAGTTGTTCGGGTGTCGATGCGGACATGCTCAATCGATCGTGATCAAACCAGACACGCGGCACTCGGTCGTTCGCAACAAATCAACGACCTGTTTGGTAGCTGGGCCGAGGTCGTCGGACATGCTTGTGATCAGGTAACTGTAATCACAAAAACGACCCCAAGTGGCGGTCACGCGATCCTGGGCGGCACCGGCGTGCACACAAATCCACTGGAATCGTCGGCGCAACTGTAGCGAAATTTCAGCCCAACGTCCACCGGCGATCCGACGGAAGCTGATATCGCCCGCTCCACTGGGCAGCCACGACAGATTTTCGACGCCCGTGGGTCGAATGAGATCCTCCAGCGATTGGCCCAAGTTGATAGATTCGCTTAGGCCCGGCAAATAGACGTGGCCTAACTGACGGCTGATGTCCCGATGGCCATAATCCGCATCGACCAACAGCACTTCGCCCAACCGCCGCCGAGACATCTCCCACGCGATTTGTGTGCAAACCAGCGAACTGGACGCCTGGCTTTGAAGATCTTGACAAAAATGCAACACGGCAGGGACGCAGTCGGGAACTTTCTGGAAAATCCGGTCAACCAACCGCGCTGTATAGGTGTTGGGCGCCGCTTGCCGGAACCATAAACTCTCGAACAAAGGCAAACCGACTTCCACGACCGGCTCGCTTGTTGCATTCGTCAACGGAACCAACTTGGGCGAAGCTTCTGGCTCGGCGTTTGAGTCAGCGTTTGAGTCGGCGGCGATTCCAGGGCGAGAGGCCACCGTCGGCACATCCGCCGGCAAAGCAGCGGGTTGGATCACGTTTGGCTTGGAGGCGGCCTGCTGGTTCTGACGCAACACAAAGTGTGGTGTGGATGGTTCATGAGGCTGCGTCACCGAATCTTCAATGCCCACGGAAGACTCCGAAGGATGAAGAGCGGCCGCCGAACGCGGAGATTTTTCTGGAGCGGATTTCTCAGGCACATCAAAGTTGTGATGCTGGGGATCGATCCACAACGAGACGGCCACATCGTGATCCGCCGGAGCTTGGACAATCAACGGCTGGTCAGCGATCACGGTCTGCTGAATGGTCGCCGTCGACAATCGCGACGTCGCTCGTTCGGCGGTTGGGGTCATTGCGCTCGCCGCCAACGAAACCTGGGCCAACACGGGCTGTGTTGCATTCGCGAGAAACGGGCGATGCTCCATGACTTGATGTGCTCGATCCAATCGTTGTTGGATCTGCTGCAAGTGGCTGGCCAACTCCGGCTGAATTTTTGCGGACACTACATTTAGCTGCCGCAAAACTTCTTCGATTTTGTGCATGTCGGTGACTCCGTTCCTTCAGCCTAATAACCGCGTAACGCATGCAACAAAGCGCGCAGATCTTTGCGACGAGCCAACACGGGAGGAGGCAGCGGCTGCGCGGCATGCTCACGCGGTGTCTCAGCGGCTGTCGCGACGGGTTGCCGATGAATGATGCTGGCATCATCGCGGAACGACCCTTCGGAGCTCCGGAGCTCCGAGCTCAGGGCTGGTTCAGCTTCGCTCCAATCGACGGCCGGCGAATCGATCGCCCGGACCGATTCCCAACGCGACAAGCTTTGCGGAGGATTTACCTTGCGGTGCGGGTTTTCGTCAATCCGAATTTCCGCGGACACCCCTGCGAGAGGATCCGTTGCCTCTGAGGAATTGGAAATGTGGTTCACGGCAGGCTGTACGTTTTCAATACCGGGTAACGGCAGGGACACAGGCGAAACCTCGTCTTCAGTTTCTGGGGTACGTATGTATTGAGTCCAAACGGTGTCTTCCATCCACAAAGACTCCAGGTACAAATGATCTTGAAACACGATCGACGGCTCGTTCGAGACCATCTGCCGAGTTGTCTGGGCGGATTGATCGACAATCTCCAAGGGCGAAACCATGGCTTGTAGATCCGCTTCGATCAGCATTTCTTCGATGGGGTCCCACGGTTCCTGCAGGCTGGCCAAGGCTTGCTGAATCGTATCCAGCTTCCCATCCAATTCTCGTGCGACGTTCATCTCCCGAGTAGCGGCCACGGGGGGCTTCGCCGGAACTTCGGGCACTTCCCGCTCGGCAGCGAAGTCTATTTGGGGAGGCGGCTTTTGGATGTCCGTTTCGAACGCAAAGCGGATCAACGTCTCCGACGCAAGTTTCGTCGTCGATAAAGGACGATCGCTACTGGCGGCTGGACCTGGCATTTCGCGAGCCGAGTTGAATTCCATCGCCACAGGCTTTGCAAGCGTGGCGGAATCCGGAGGGCCCGCATGCGGTGGGCTATCCATCGACTCCGATCGCGCTGGCGTGCGCTGCTCGGTAAGTTCCGCGGTGCGAATGGGCTCCGACGCAACCGAAAAGTCGGACATGGGCTCGTCATCCAAACTGCCGAACTCGACCATCGAAGTGGAAGCACTCACCTTGCTCGACGAGGAAGTCGAAGTTCGCTCCGGAATTTGCGGGATTGGCAAGCGTTGCCACAAAGCCCAGGCAACTTGAATCACCTGCTCATCGATGACGCGCAATTTCTGAATGGCCGCGTAACTGACGGCTTGATCGCACAACTGGTTGACCAAGCGCGGAATCCCCATCGTGGCTGTATGCACCGCCTGAATGGCGGCCATCGTCAGCGGCGAGACATGGCCTCCAACTCGGCGCCAATGAAACTCGATATATCCGCGCAGCTCTTCCAGACTCATGCCGGTCAAATAAGCCCGACACGCGATCCGTTGCTGCAGCGACTCCAGCGACGGATTCAACAACCGTTCTTCCAGTTGACGGGAACCGGCAAAAGCCATTTGAAATAAGCTGCGACCATCTCGAACCAAGTTTGATAACAAACGCAATTGCTCAAACAAGTCGTCGTTCAGAGAATGAGCCTCATCGATCAGAAGCCAAATGCCAGCGACGAACTCTGGCCGCGATCGAACCGCTGTGGTTAAAGCAAGACGTAGATCGGCAGTCGACGACGCGAGCTGCTCCAAGCCTAACTCAAACAAGAGTGCCTGAAAAAACTCCTGCCGGTTGCTAAACGCGGCATCCAAAGACACACACATGCCATCGGCCATGTGCAACCGTTGGGCTAAGGCCCGCAGCAACATGGTTTTGCCCGTTCCCGCTCCACCTAAGATCAGAGCCGGTCCCGCTTGCTGACGAAGGGCGGCCTCGACGGCATTCAGGTTCTCCTGAAAGGTCGGAAAGTAACAACATTGATCGGCGACCGGAATCGACGGAAACGGTCGACCATTCAAATCAAAATAGCTAAGGCTCATGTTATCCATTCTCCGAATCCTTCGTTTGGACCAACTCGGTCGGAGTTAACGCCCCATCAAGATCCAAAATGCCTGGCACAAACCTTCCAACGGGTGTTGTGCGATGATGCTGGGGAGCGAGGGTTCCCAGATCATAGCCACGAAGATGCTGCCTACCGCCAGCAACACAACGACCTCCGCCGCTTGGAAAACGCGACGACCAAAAAGCAATGCCATGTTGTCGATCACGTTGGGTTGAGGCTTGCCGGTGCGGATCGTTCCCAAGTGGTCGATCCCGAGATACCGCGCCAATTGCGAAGGACGAAACAATGTCCGGGCCAACGACTGCGGTGAAGTCTGCAAAGAAAATGCCGTGCCAATCATCAGCGCCAGGACACTCAGCCCAAACGCCCATTGCTGTTTCGGAGCCGCATCCAACGGCAAGCTGACTCGTGCGGGTTGGACTTGAACGACACGATACGAAGAGGTCTCACGTTCCAATTGACTCGACAAATTGATGACGGGCAGTTTCTGATCAAGGGCCGCCGTCAAGATCTCCTGCAACTCTTGCATCTGCGAAACGAGCGGCTCCAATTGCAATTCATTTGCTGTGGCTTGGATTTCCGTCAGGTGCGCTGGACTGGCGGCCGTGCGGCGAATTTCCGCAGAAGCCATCACAAAGGGATTCGTGCGGACCTGACTGCGGTTGCTTTCGGTCGCCGCAATACTCGTGTTGGCTGAGTCAACGGTGATCGCGTCCGACAATTGAGTCAAGACGTTCTGTCGATCTTCGATCAAACGGCCGATGTGTTGCACCAAGCCGTCGTTTTCATCGACCTCAAAATGATGAATCACCTGCTGCCGCAACAACGTCAGCAAATGAGCGTCAGAATTCAAAACCTGTTGCTTGATGGCGTCAACTTGATCTTGCAAAACGACTGGGTCGTCGCCCCCGGTCGCATCGGACGAACCAAGGTTGCTGACTTGTTGTTGGAGTGCCAACAGAGTCAACCGCTGTCGCTCGATTTGCTGCTTCGCTTGCTCCACAATGCTCGCGAGCCGGGCGGATTGGTCCGAGCGTTCGCTCGCGATTTGATCAAATCGTTCTTCCAACTGCAATTGTATCGAATCCGTCCGAATGTCTCGGGCCGCACGATTGGCAATCTCTTCTGACAACGCATTGACGAACCGCTGAACGCCAGGACTCGATTGACCCGTCCAAATAACTTGAACCCAACGCACCGATGACTCGGCCGTCTTATCCCGCGTCACACCGACACTCAAGTGACGGCGAATGTCGGATACTTGGAATTGGGCTACACCGTGATTATTCACGAAGGTCGCTTGACGAATGGTGTTTGCCAGAATTTCATCGCTGAGACAGTCTCGAATGATCGTCTGCAAACGGGTATCTCGGTCCTGCTGCGCCGCGTTCAAGACGGCGCCGGTCGGTCGCTCCGGCTGCAGCTGCAAGGTGATCTCGGCATAGGTCCGGAAAAGCTCGGCGTTTAACGGCCAGAACAACAATCCGCCCACAAATACGGCCAGAGAAACGATTAATGCCACGTAAATCCGCTGTCGAACTCGTTCGGTAGCTTGACGTCGGTAGTAAGGCAGCGGAGAGGGGGTGTCGTCTTCCATGATTTCTGTTGGCCGGCAGTTTTGTTGCGGAAGCGAATACACAAACGCCAGGGACGCACCGCGACCCTGCTCATCCTTTCTTCGTCACAATCGGCACAATCGCTTTAAGCGAAACCATCTACTTTTACGAATGGTAAAGACGGGAAGAACAGGCAATTTACACAAAGAGAAGATGGCCAGGTCGGCCGTGGTTGCGTTGTACCGATGCCGCGCCGTCTGTTGGCCTTTTACTCACAGAGGATCGTGGGCGAACGACGGTCTGGGTTGCGGACCGATTGGATCGACAAAATGATCCGGGATTTAGCATCCTCGCATCAAATCGCAACATCGCTCTGGAGAAAACTTGTTGCAATTCGGGCGGGCCACTTCTAGAATCGAGGCCGGCGGGAAAACGTCCACTTCCAACTCGCAACTCCGATTTTGCGCGAACCCCGCGACGACCGTCTGTTCGATATCCATACGTTTTGTCACCTCCGACGACGGGAATTAACCATGATCGAGAAGCTTGTATTTGCCAGTATCCTCATACTGACCGCAAGCTCGGCTTGTGCGTCGGACATCATCGCTCGCGCCGAATCCACCGAATTGCGGCGTTCGGATGGAAAAGTGGTCCCGAGGGTGGAACGCGATAGTCGTGGAAATGTCGTCAGCCTCAGGCTCGACGGTATGGAAATAACCCCGGACGATGTTGGACAATTGGGTCGTTTGCCGCACTTGCGTCGCCTCGGGCTTTTTCGGACGAACGTCTCGGATCGTGAGGTGGCGCAATTAGAAGGATTCCAGAGTCTCGAACATCTTAATTTGACCGGCACTCAAATCACGGATGATGCGATCGGCACTATTCTCGAACTCAAGAAACTCAAGTCGGTGTGTCTCGGTAACGTTGATGTTACTCCTGAGGCCGTTGCGAGACTCCAGGAACTCAACCGCAGTCGCGAACGGAGCGGCGATGAACGACTGCGTTGGGGGTACTCGCAACGAAAGCAGGAGTCTCCCTAGACCGATCCATGCGTTGGAAACTCGGGGCTGTGGCACCTCTGCCAAGCCAGGGCACGCATTGTTTTTTCCCGTTCGTTGTACCTGTTATGTTGGCGGCCGAAGTGCGACGGTGATTGGGCAGGCTGGATCGCGAGGCATTGAACCCTGGAGGCGGATGATGCGATACAAAATTTCATGCTCAGCGCGAGCCGAGTTGATGGACCATGACGGATCCGAGATCGACAAGTCAAGTCCTGTAACGCGCAAGCTCGTTGGATTGTCTTGCCATTCGGACTCGGTATTGAACTATGCCGAGTTGCCCTTTGCGACCGAATGTGCGCTGCGCGGCGGTTTTGTCCGCTTGGGGCAAGCCGACAATGGTCAGCTAACCATGTCCGTTGAGATCGACAGCGTTCGCAAGCTGACGCGAAAGGAGATCGGCATATTGAGCGAGGACTTGGCGGGGCAATTGAACGACGGAATCGGCGCTGGTTGTTTTGATTTTCTCACGGTCGCGACGGGACTTCATGTTCAGACTCGCGCCGCTCAAGCTGAAGCTTGTTCAGGTGGAAGGCACCGCGTGGCATCCCAAGTCATCGAGCGATAAGAGTAACGATCAAAGGGTGTTAGCGGCTGCAAAAATAGTCAAGAAGTCGGATGCCGCGCCCGTGTCACCGGTGGTACCTCTGAAATCGACGAAAAGCCGTGCCCCAGCAGTTTCCGCAGTTCCCCCAAAGGGGAAGCCGAACTACAAGGCACTGTTCCGACTTCTGGACAAACCAGAACGCAATCAATTCTTCGACCAGATTAAGGCGGAATTGGATGCGATTGGAAATGATTTGAGCCAGGTCGCTGATGGAGAATATCCATACGGCAATTTCTCCGACCCCAAGCTATTACGCCTCTTGTTAGCGGCTGGGTTGCCACCCGAGACGACCGATCGCAAAGGGTGTTCCTTATTGATTCAAGCGGCTTGTGAACCCAAGTGTCTGGATTTGCTCTTGAAATCGGGGGCTAATGTGAACCGAGTTTGCAACAATCATGTAGCGGCGACCGCGTTGATCCGTGCCGCAAGTATCGGGAAACTAAAGTCCGTCGAGTTTCTGCTGTCGCAAGGGGCGGACCCAAAGATCAAAGATCGTTCCGGCGAAACGGCCCTGGATCAAATCGACGATTATTCTCGCCAAGGGCCCGCGATTGAAAAGCTGCTTCGATCCGCCGTTCGGCGCTGAAACGGGTGGAAGCCGATTCGATGATGCAACAACGTCCGAGGAGACGCCGTACGTTTTCCATCGCCGGATTACTCCTGTTGATGTCTGTCATTTCGTTACATTTTGCTTTCCCGTTTTTGCTCTATTGTCTTGGGCTGACGTTTGGATGGGCGGTAATTCTGTTTTTTGTGGCGTTCCTACCGATGTATTTTGGAGCCGCAATTTTCAGCGATCAGGTCGGAAATCAGTTGGACGTCGCCAACAATCCCGGCTGCCGGCTCATCGCCTTCGGTTACCTGTCCGTGATCTGTTTGATCTACATTGGCATGGTCGTCTTCCACGCATGGTCGCGGATGTCCAATCAAACCTGATGTTCCGATGTCGCGTCACGAACTTCGCGGGAACGCTGGCGCGCACGACCAATTTCCGCGAATTACCCAGATCACCAAGACCAATGACGAAACAGGGGCAATAGGCAAAATATAGCAACTGCTATCTTCGAAATGATCAATCTGAATAACACATGTCGATGAGTTGTTCCGTTCGTTACGCTCGGTCGGATGTTGTTGATTCTGTCAAGTATCCGGCTGCTTCCGCGTCAGAAGCCTATCGAACCTGAGGATGTCAACCGAACCTTTAACGTCTGTCCTGAGGTGATAACATGTTGCGCAAGACGCTTCCTTTCTGCTTGGCCATTGCTGGTGGCGCGAGCGGTACTTTGTGGTCTCAAGAGATCAAGTCTCCGCCGATCGTCTCGTCTGGGGCGGCCATTCAAAGCCTGTCCGATACGCACGGAATGAGCGTTCCGATTGTGAAGTCCGCCACCACCCCAAGCGGTCGTTCGGTGACTGCAACGCCAATTGTAAGCAAACCCATTCCCCAGCCGATCATTCGGCAGGACGAGATGGTTCAGGCCCCTAGCGAGCCATTCTTGAATCCCATCGTGGCACCAGCATTGGGCGAGAATCTCAAGTTTGGTGGATGGGCACAAACGGGCTACCACTCTCAAAACACGGCTTTGTTCAACAACCGACCCGACAAAGTCAACCTCCAACAATTGTGGTTCTATCTGCAAAAGGAAGCCGCTCGAAATCCAACTTGGGACTGGGGCTTCCGGGCTGACTTGATCTACGGTACCGACGCCGTCAAAACTCAAGCTTTTGGAAATCCCGCCGGTTCTTGGGACTTCCAAAATGGCATGGATTTCGGCGCCTACGGTTGGGCGATTCCTCAGGCTTATGCCGAATTGGCCAAAGAAGACGTGAGCATCAAAGTCGGTCACTTCTTTACCCTCGTCGGTTATGAAGTTGTCACCGCACCAGATAACTTCTTCTACAGCCACGCGTACACCATGTTCAATAGCGAGCCATTTACCCACACGGGTGCCATTGCCAGCTATGACGTCAACGACACGACGACATTGCATGGTGGTTGGACACTGGGTTGGGACACCGGTTTTAATCAGTTGAACGGTGGCAGCAACTTCTTGGGCGGCTTCAGCCGACAAATGCAAGAAGATTTGAAGTTCACGTACATCGCCACCGCTGGCGACTTCGGCTGGCGTGGAAATGGCTATTCGCATTCGGCCGTGTTTGATAAGTCATTGACCGAGAACTTGACCTACGTCCTTCAATCGGACTTGCTGTCGACCGACACCGCCGGTGGCAACAACAACGAAGTTGGCGTCAACCAGTACCTCTTGTACACGTTGAGCGAACGCTTGCGAGCAGGTACTCGAGTCGAATGGTGGAAGAGCGATCGAACCGGCAACAGCCTGTCGACCTACTCGGTTACCGGTGGCTTCAACATCACGCCCGGCGATAACCTGATCATTCGCCCTGAAGTTCGTTACAACTGGGGTGCTGACTTGGTCGGTGCGGACATGGAAACCCCCATCTTCGGCGTTGACGCAATCATCACATTCTAAGTGCGTCCACAGCACTTCGTGGTCCTGACTGCGGGATGGAAAAAAAGAACGGTGTCGAGCCCTTGCTCGACACCGTTTTGTCGTAGGGGCAAGAACGTTTCGCGGGCAGAGGTGGCCGCCGAGTTCTCGCGTCGATTTCAATAGCAGAGCAACAACTTTATGCAATCGATAAAACGGCTGGTCGAGGACATTGACGCCTCGGATCGGACCTTGGGTCAGGGTTGGATCAGCGGTGTTGCCGCTCTCTTTCTGTCGCTCTTGGGCTTGGCAACGGTCTTGTGCTTCTGGTTTCCCCAATGGCTCACGGTAGCTCAGACGCGTGAATTTTATGCGCAGAATTTGACGCTGATCCGATTGACCTTGTTTGTGGTCCTTGTGTCCGCGTTTGTCTTGGCGCTGATCAGCACGGTCCTGCGCCAGAGAAAGATCTTGGGGTTCACGTCGATGGGGATCACGTTGTTGGCGACGCTGATGGGAGGTTCGGCCGCCAGTAGCAAGCTCAACGTGAATAGCGATTTGTATCTGGGCCTCGATTTTTTTCTGTTAAACGTTTTGTTCTTGGGCGCGATCTTTGTACCCATCGAACGACTATTCAAACAGGTAGAACAACCGATCCTGCGCTACGAATGGCGTGAAGACTTGTTCTATTTCTTGGTTAGCACTCTGTTCGTTCAGACCCTGACGTTTTTATCGTTGGCTCCGGCTTTGGCGACCTTGGCCGCCACACCGTGGCTCAATAGCCTGCGGTCCGCGATTGCCTCCCAACCACAATTTCTCCAGTTCTTGGAGATCATGTTTCTTACCGACGTGGCCCAGTATTGGTTTCACCGCACGTTTCATCAAGTTCCGGCACTGTGGAAGTTTCACGCCGTCCATCACTCCGCCCAAGCCATGGATTGGATGGCAGGATCGCGAATGCACTTGTTCGAAATCATTTCCATGCGAGCCTTCACGACGCTACCCATGTACGTGTTAGGATTTTCAGAAACCTCCTTGCACGCCTATATTTTCTTTGTGTATTTGATGTCGGTCTTCATCCATTCCAACGTCCACTTCTCGTTTGGATTCCTCGGTTACATCATCGCAACACCCCGCTATCATCATTGGCACCACGCGATCGAATCCGAGGCGATTGATAAGAACTTTGCGATCCATTTCCCAATTCTCGACATAATCTTCGGCACGTTTCATTTGCCGAGCAATCGATGGCCGCAAGGCTATGGCATCAACGGTCATCCAGTCCCCAGCGGCTACTGGCAACAGTTCTGGTACCCGTTTCGCAAGTCAGCGCGTTCTGCCAAGGAACCGAACAACGACCTGCAAACACACGACTCCAACGGATAAATCGGAGTGATAATTCGGCGCTGCCCGAACACAAGACCGTTCGACGGTCTCGCTCGCCGACACAATGCATGGGCAATATTCAGAAACCATTGGGAAAAGTAGGTCCCAGACCAGCTTTGCGTCGCGGTCAAAAAAATGAACGGTATTGCGGTTAAACGCAATACCGTTCAATAAATCAAAACGCCACTCTTAAACTCTATGGATTTTGCGAGCCTTCGCTCATTTCACGGAAGTACCGTTCGATCAACTTGCGGTATTCGGGAGGAAGCTGCTCTTTGACAGCCGAGTTAGCCGGGTCTCGATCGCGATCCCGCAATTGACTCCAGATGCTGATGGGGCCGTTATCAAAGGCTTGTCGCGACGCCGAACCGTTGGCATTGCTACTTTGACCCGGCGATTGACCTTGGCCCGGCTTGGGTTGTTGTTGTTCTTGACCAGGCTTTTGGCCCGGCTTGTCGCCGTTCTCTTTCTTTTCGCCTTTGCCGCCCTTGCAGTTGCCACTGCATTCTTTCTTTTCAGCCTCTTCGATCAATTGGCTGAGAATATCGACCACCTTGGCTTGTTCGGTTTGCGTATCGCCATCCGGCAATGCTTGACCCAAGCGACGCTCGGAATAACCCATCCGCAATTCTGCGTCCGCCAACTGATTCTTTTTGGCTTGTTCCAATCGCACGAGTTGGTTGTAAGCGCCTTCTTTCAAACGCTCGGGAGCGGTCGCGTCGGTTTGCAGAAACCGGATGAGGTTTTCCATCGCGGGCTCGATTTGCAACAGACCAGCTTGGGCGGTCCCCAAATAGTACAACGCCTCACCGCTGCGGAGCGACGACTCTTGATATTGATCGATCAATTTTTGCAGGTGTGGAACCGCGTTTTCGTGTTGTCCGGCCAACAAATAACTGCGCCCCAAAAAGAAGGAGGCATCGGCGGCCAAGTAGCCGTCGCTATGCCCGACCAATTCCCCAAGTCCCTTGAGCGCAGTCGCCAAATCATCCGATTCCATCGCGGCCATCGCGCGTTGGTATTCGGGATGGGCCATCTGCAGACATTCGGTGATCGCCTCTTTGGGCGCGACACCTTGCGAAGTCAGCTCCTCATAACGGGCCACGACCTTCGCTTTTAATCCCGCCTCCAGCGTGCTTTGATTGACGGCTGAAGTAAATGAGTCCGAAGATCGAACGGTTCCGGCCAGGCTTTCGCTGGTGAAACCCCAGCTACCCAGCGTTAGGGAACCAACCATGGCCATTTTGCACCCAGTTACCCAAACACGACCCATTCGCATTGCAATCTTCCTTCAATCCAAGGACGTTCCCCAGCCATAGCCAACGGTTACCGCAGCCAAGCCAGCATTTTCTATTATCCGCGATTTTTTTCTGCCGGGCAAGCTTCAAATGCAGATTTCTCTAAAAACCCGGGCAAAGCCGTTTGATTCGTGCTATCTGTGAATAATTGCACATTTTCCAAATTCGTCGGCCGACGCAGACCTTCAACCGTGGGGTTCACTGACGGAGTGCACAATTTGGGGCACAGACGGACACATGTGTGCCCCCGGCTTTCCCTTTGTCCCCGACTTTCCCTTTGTGTCCGGCTTTCCCTTTGTGTCTCCAGCCTTCCCTTGCCACCGCTCCGCAACGATTAGCCAACCAGACGGACAAATGTGTGTCCCCGGCTTTCCCTTTGTGTCCGGCTTTCCCTTTGTGTCCCCAGCCTTCCCTTGCCACCGCTCCGCGACGATTCCCCCTCTTCTCTGCGTCCTCCCCATCTCTCGCGGTGCACTATCTTCCACGACGATTTTCAGCTCCCGCTAGAGAGTTAACCAGTTAGCAGACCGTCGTTGATTGAGCATTCGCGTTTGCGCGTTAACCGATTAGCAGAGCGTGGCGGGTTGAACAAACGTGGTAACGAGTTAACCGGTTAGCAGAGCGTGGTTGGGCGGGCATCCGACCAACCACGCGCCGCTAAGCGTTTACCCCCGAGACCCAAAGTCCATCCCCGTACCAAACGACCCCAACCTACGGGTTAAGGTCGCCTCGTAGCCCGCCCCTCTTCTCTGCGTCCTCCCCATCTCGCGCGGTGCACTCTTTCCAGCGGTGGAATCCGGGGACACACAACTTTGCAGACTCCACGTGCGTCGCTGGTCGGCTTCCCAGCGGGCCGAATGGACGTTTTGCGATCTCTACGCCCAAAGAATTTGAGTTTTTCTACAGCGCTGTGACCTGATGTGTCACAGGGGTGTTGAAATTGTTGATTTTGTCAGCACGGGTTTCGGAACGCATTCCTTTTTTGGATCACGACCTGGAAATTGGAGGTGCCGTATGGCGAGGTTAGCACGAGCGGAAGTGTTTGCGGCCGATGAGGTTGCTGTTGTACACGCAATTGGTCGCACGGTTCGCAGATGCTACCTTCTGGGAGTGGATCCACTGACGGCCAAGAACTACGACCACCGCAAAACTTGGATGGAAGAGGAACTCCAACGTCTCGCACTTTTCTTTGGCTGCGATTTGCTCTGTTACGCCGTGCTTTCGAACCACTTTCACTTGATTCTGAGATCGCGGCCGGACGTCGTGGCCACTTGGGATGATGCGGAGGTCGCTCGGCGGTGGTTGATGCTGTGCCCGAAACGACGCGACCGCAACAAACAGCCACAGGAACCAACACGCGAAGATCTAAACATGATCTTGAATGACCCGGCAGCCGT
>JBGSJV010000062.1:0-152780 GCA_041741535.1 Pirellulaceae bacterium | reverse complement strand
GCTTTCTTCGGTTCTCCAGACGGAGCGCAATTGGGCAAGAGCAATTACAGCTCGAATGCTGGTTTCATTGGCCGCTTGCCAATGCCAACCGACCAACCGCAATGGGAAAAGTGGGAAGGTCCATTCACCAACCGATCGCGCATTCGTCAACCTGTTTCTGACGGTAACTCCTACACGATGGCCTTCGGCGAACACGTCGGTGGTTTGGATGAAGACTTGCTGGTCAGCGGTGTCATCAAGATGAACTGGGCATTGGCATGGGTCGGTGCTGGTGGTTTGCCAACGGCTTGGGGTGTCGCCAATCCCGTTTACATTGAATCGTACGACGTGATCGATCCAGGTCACCGTTGGTACCGTTACGGTAGCGAACATCCACAAGTCGTGAACTTCTCGCGTCTGGACGGTTCGGTTGCCGCGATCCAAAAGGGCGTCCGCACCTTGGATTACCGGAACTTCAGCGGTATGAACGATCGTGCTAACTTCGACTTGGGCAACCAATAGTTGTTTGAACTGAGTTGCCTTGCGATTTTTACCTGATATAATGCGGAAACGGGGTGCTGGCCCCGTCTCCGTATTTTTTACTGAACCCGTTATGGGGTTCTAATATGAAGGGTGAACGAATGATGAAGAAATTGGTCGGATTATTGCTTGTGGTTTGCACATTGACGGTTGTTGGTTGCGGCGGTCCCGGCGAGGTCGTTGTTCCTACTGACGGCAAGAAAATGGAAACGGACACAACAAAAATGAATGAACAGAGCAACTCGGTGAAGATCGAAGCTCCTAAAGATTAGTCGACTTCCGCAAGTGCACCCTTGGGTTCAACTGGAGTCCCAGCGAGTGTTAGCATTCGCTGGGGTTTTTTATGCCCCCATGCGGGTCGTCCAATTGAAGTGGTAAAGAACCGAAGACGGTTGCTGCGAACGGGCAACTGGGTTCCGTTGGTCGATTGCTTTCGGTCGTCTGTGATTCCGAATTTTTGCGTAGTAGCTTTTGGTGAATATTTGGAAACGGCGTCCCGTACACGTCCTCTCCGTTAAAATATCGGCGACCGACCCCATCTCGGTTCGCCTTATCCCGAGTCTCGCGTTCGCGCCCCATGTCTCGACCGGCTTGCTGTTCTTCCTGGATGTCGTCTTCCGAAAAGATACGGTAGGCGTCAGCCAAATCGAAGTTGTCGATAAAGGTGCGAGGGTACGGAAGAAAGGCCGACAACAGGTCTCCGGGACGGATTTCGACCGGATGATTCGGTCGTGTCAACTTCAGATTGAAGGTAAAGTCTCGTCTTAAATTGTCTGCTTCGACCACGCCGGTCATGTTTTGCAGCCCATCAATGAACGAATTCGGCGGTTGTATGGTCATCAGGCTAATGTTGGGCGGAGTTCGCAAGGAAAACGCGGTCTGAACCGTGACAATTCCAAGCCCGAAATGCGATGAAATGGATTGCAGGCAACCGAATCGCTCTTGATCGGCCGTGTTGTGGATCGTTACCGTCGTGTCCGTCATGTCCGGACCACCGTTCCAAAGCAGTGTTGCGTGGAACATGGACTTCATCGCAAAGCCGTGTTGATTGCCCATGATAAGCGGCAAACAAAAGTACGCGTGCCGAGAAAACCATTCCCGCTTGTTGTGACCGCGCAGATTAATGAATATTCGCTCGTGTTGCCCCTTGTAGTAGTCGTCATAGGGGACAACGGCAATCGTATCCTGTGGCACCGTCAACATCGTGTGCTCCTTTCTAGCTGCAATTTGGCGTTGCCTCCATAGCTTTGTTCGCCTTAGCGTGGTTGCTTTCCGCCTCGCTCCACACTCTGACGAACGTTGCTAACCCCATCTCTCAAGCGGTGACAAAGCACATGGTTTTCTAAAACCGATATTCTTTTGTTGGATCAAATGTCAGGAACGAAGCAATGGTGTGACGCATGCCCTTTGTGACCGCTCGTACGCCATGCAGGTACTTTAGGGTACCGGGAAACACGACAAGTGTGCCGGGTTTCGGCTTCAATTCCAACTTGAAATTTGGAAAGTAGATCTCGCCTCCACCGTAGTCGTCATTCAGATAGATTACGGATGCAAATTGACGCCACGGAAATGGGTGAGGTACTCCGCCCGGATTTTCAGCATCGGCATGAGGATGCAGTTCGTAGCCAACAGGCCAACGAGCGAAGTTGACCACGTCGGCGTAAAGTGGTTGTTGCGGACCGAGATGTTCGGTCAATTGCCCGGTAACCAACTCGAGCACACGATCTCGGGTATCGCGAAACAACTCAACCGTGGCTTGATCGGGAACGTCGCTGGGCGTTAAAGTGCGGCCCTTCCAATAATCGTTGTTTCCCTGCAGCTGTCCGAATTTGTCTTCGTGCCTATCCAAGCAGTCTACATATTGTGCGATTTCCGCAGCATTCAAGAAATGGGGTACTTGCAGGGGGAAAATCGTCAATGCATCAAATTCATTGCGTACAGCCAATAGCATATCGAAAATCCTTCGAGTAAATTCGGATCAGCGTCGGGAAGCCCAAGTGAAACTCGCGACTTGAATCCGTGCCGCTTCGGGGCCAACGAACGTGAACGTCCGTCCTCCTTTCTTTCGGAAGACTTGCCTAATGAGCATGACCCCGTTGCCGTCGTGGTCCGTTTGTAAGCCGTGGCCACGTCGCACTCCGAGATTTCGCCCCCTGATTTTGCGAGTTCTGACGATTGCATCGATCGGATTGTTGTATTTCGGTATGGGCTCGTTGGGTATGGAACGGGTGCATTCCCAAGTACGTCAACTCGAGCGCGGCGAATCTCCTGTTGGCAATCCACTCCAAGGGTTGGTCCCCTACGCGGATCCCACGCCAAATCGGTTTCCGCATAGTCTGGAATTCGACTACATCGGTCTGGCTCGGGTTGTCGTTGCCGAAGGCGAGTACCATTGGGCACCCATTGAGAAGATGCTCGACGGAATCGCCAGCCGAGGCAATCAAGCCGTTCTGCGAGTTTATATGGAGTACCCTGGCAAGCAGGACGGCATTCCTAGTTACTTGTCGGACCGTGGATTAAAAATCCACGAATACCTGAATGAAAACACGGCTCCATTTCCAGCGCAAAAAGTCTGGACCCCCGATTACGAAGATCCAAACTTGCGCAAGATGTTGCGGGATTTTATCAAAGCGTTTGGCGAGCGTTACGACGGCGACCCTCGGTTGGGGTATCTGACCGCTGGTTTGTTAGGAACGTGGGGCGAGTGGCACACTTATCCGAGGACCGAACTGTGGGCCAGTCAGCGCACGCAACGAGAGGTCCTTGACGCCTACGAAAACCACTTTCACCGCACACCCGTTCTGCTTCGTTATCCGGCTGGCAAGGGCCACTACGCTCAAGTCGAAAATGCCTCGCGCCCGTTTGGCTATCATGACGACTCGCTGTGCTGGGCGACGCTGCCGACGGGGCGCTCGGAAGACGATTGGTTTTTCGTTCCTGCCTTAAAAGCGGCCGGGAAAGCTGCCGAAAACAAATGGCAAACGCAGCCAATCGGTGGGGAGATTCGTCCGGAAGTGTGGGGAAAAATTTTTGATAATGAAGTGGGCATTCCGGAAGCTCAGTCATTTGCCGAGTGTGCCGCAGCGTTGCATTTGACTTGGACTATGGACACGGGCATGTTTCGCGAAGTCGCTCCCGCTGCTCGTCTGAAAAACGCACGACGGGAAGTGGCGAAACTGGGCTACGAATTTTATGTGCCCCAGTGTGAATTTGCCGAACTCGCAACCGCCGACCAGGTACCTGTGACCGTGCAAGTGATCAATCAAGGACTGGCCCCCATGTACCACGCTTGGCCATTGGAGTTCTCGGCTGTGGATAGCCAAGGACAGCAAGTTCAACGGTGGCGACAAGAGTCCAATCTCACCAAAATCCTTCCCGGTCCCGCAGGCCAGACCATTCACGCCAAATTGGGTTTGGATCAACTTCCTGACGGAAAGTACACGTTGACGATGCGGGTGGTGAATCCGCTGCCCAACGGCAAACCTCTCCAGTTTGCGAATCAATCCTGGGGACAAACGTTGCCGGATGCTATGACCTTGGGAACGTTCGAGAAAATGGATATGTCAACAAACCAATTCCTCGGTCGAGCAATCAAATGACTCCCGTTCAATCCAAGTATCTTTCGTTTATCCAAGCCTACACGGACGGTTTCGGACAACCGCCCTCGATGAGTGAAATCGCTGAGGCACTGAAGGTCTCGGTGCCGTCAGTCAACGGCATGCTCAAGTCCCTTGAGAAGAAAGCGTTGATTCGCCGTGAGCCAAAAACAGCTAGGTCGATCGAGATCTTGGTCGATCGTTCCTTGATTCCACCTTGGAAAAAGAAAATCAAAGCCAACTTTCAATTTTGGGCGATGCACGACGCCAACAAGGAGGATTTGGACGAGATCATGGAACAGATCATTGCCCAACGCAGGATCGCGAGAGACAATAAAGGGGAGCGATGACGTTACCTCAACGCAATACAGCCAGACTTGATTCTCGGTGTCGGCGGTGTGCATCCAAAACGTTCCAGACCTGAGTGCAACGTTCTTCCAAATCCCCCCTTAATGGGTAAAAGTGAATTTTTCGCGTCAGCAAGTCACTTGTGATCCGACGATGCATTTCGATTCGATTGGCATCGCCCGAGCGATCCCAAGTATCGTCGTAGGGAATATCAGGCAGGCACAAAAAGAACACGTCGTAGCGGTGCCGACACTGCTGGGCCAAGTTCCAAAGTTCCGCGACCGCCTCGCCGTGGTAATAGAGTGAAAACTGCAAAGTCGTGGTGGCATCGGTATCGACAAAAAAATACTGGTTGGCGTCCACGAGCAACATGTCCTCGCGGCGACGATGCTCGAGGGCAATTTCTACGAGCTGTTCGCGACTCAAGCGTCGCTCGCATTGGTGCGCCTCCCAGTACTCTCGGCCGTATTCCGGCATCCAAACCGTCTGCAGGCGTTTGGCCATTTCACAAGCCAATGTCGTCTTGCCGGTGGAAGGTGCACCCAAAAAAACGACCTGGGTCAGCAAGTCGCGGTAGACGCGCGGATGTAGAAACTGGCGCTCAGCAAACGGATTCGTGCGGATCGCGGTTGCCGAGATTGGGACACGGCTTCGAGCGACATCAACCCGACGGTCGACCGCTTGTAGCGCTCGACTAACATGCTCCCCGTAGGGCTCGCTGCTATAGAAATGGGTAATCGACCAGTTGGCCAACCGATGTTGCAAGTAGTGATCGTGTTGTTGCGTGATGGCGGGATCCAGACCCGTTTCGGTGGGACCGTCCCAGGCCTCTAAAACGTGGACTTGCGGATACAAGTCGCGAATCCACTGCGCGCGTACTGGAAGTGGTGGCACGGCCAAGTCGGGGCAGTCGTAGATCAACACGACCGTTTGTTGGGTTTCCACCAGCGAGGTTTCGATCAACAACTGATGACCGCGATGCAACGGAGCGAACTTGCCCAAGACGAGTCCGGTGGTCATTGGATTGCCAACTCCTCTCGTTGGGCATTGGCGTCCAGAAGGGCACGACGCCACACTACGTAGCCGATGCAGGCCATGATCAAGAACAAACCATAGAGCCCCGCCGTCAAATAAAGCTCTTTGTAGGCAAACAACCCAATGGCCAAAACATCGACCACAATCCAATAGAGCCAGTTATCCAAGTAGCGTTTGGCCAACAAGTATTGGGCGACCAAACTCAAGGAAGCGATCATCGAATCAGGAATCGGCAACGACGCGTCCGTGTATTGAAGCAGAAGCCACGCGTACAAGAGGGTCATGAGGATCGCCGTGGCAAGGCCCAATATATGCCCGCCGAAACTCAACGTTTGGATCCGAACGGTTCCGTCGTTGCTCTTTGGTGCCCGAGGCGGTGAATCGATCGTGGCCGGACTCGACTTCGCCGGAGTGACGGCCAACCATACTCACCAGCCATAGACTTGCAGGACAGCATAGATCACATGCAGTAACATGTCCGCATACAATTTGGCGTCCCAAAAGACACCGATAAACAACAGTACCTGCACCAGTCCCACGGGCCACGACCAATGATTCCGCCTGATATACAAATAAACCGAGAAAGCCCCGAAGGCGGCGGCGACCAATTCCAAGTAAAACATCATGTCTCTATTACTTCGCCAATCAAAGAATCGTCCGAGGTTCCGGAAGTCGCCCACAACCTCGCGCCGCAAACCATCATCAGTCCAAGTTTGGCCGTCGATCCACGCAACTTCTTTGTGACTGTTGTCCGAGTCAACACTGTCTGTTCGCTGCGTTGCTTATTCTGCGGATATAGTCGTGACGTGCAACGTCCCCGCTCGGAGATGTCTTGGGAGTTGGTGCAAAACCTGGGTCGCCTCTTGCAACAATATCAAACCCACGATCCGCGACCGGCATTGGTTTCATGGTTGGGTGGCGAGCCATTTCAGTGGTCGCACTGGCGGGCAGCTTCCGAGCACTTTCGCCACGATCTGGAACTACAACTGAGTGTGACCACCAATGGACTGGCCTTGAGACGCTCAAGCATCCGATCGGCTGCATTGAATTTGTTTCGGCAGATCACGATCAGTATTGACGGCTTGGCGGCCCACCACGACGCGCTTCGACAGGCTCCGGGGATGTTTGACTCTTTGCGCGAGGTTGTTCGCTCGTTAAATCAGGATCGCTCTCGGGAGCAAACGCTGCTGCGGGTGAACACCGTGTTGACTCGGGAGAACATCGGTACGTTTGGATTATTCTGCCAGACGGTGGCCCAATGGGGTGTGGATGAACTGACGTTTAATCCGTTGGGCGGTAACGATCGTCCGGACTTTTTTCCGAGCAACCGGTTGTTGCCCGAGCAATTGGCCTGGTTCTGTGCCCGGCTTTCGGAATGGCGGGCAAACTGCTTGTCGCTGGGGCTGCGGATTTGTGGGTCGGACGGTTATCTTCGCCGAATGGTGGCGACGGCTGTTGGTCAGGCCCTGCCCATTCTTGACTGCGGCCCGGGTGAGGACTTCTTGTTTGTCGACGAACGTGGGCATCTGAGCCCATGCAGTTTTACATCGGGCCAGTATCCCACCAAGCTGGATGGAAGCCAGGGATTTGAAAAACGCGAATGGCGGTTGGCGTTTCAGCGAGTTCGGCAGACAAATTGTCCCAAGTCGTGCCAGGACTGCCACGCCAATCACGTTTTTGAAAAATTCGGCTAATGGACGTTTTTCGTTGAAACAAAAAGCGGGTGGCTCGCGAACATCGGCTAGGGTTGTTTCGATCCATTCGGGCCGGTTGTCGCCGGATAAAATACTACACAGGGTTGTCTTTATCTGGTAGACGAACCGGCGATGTGGGCAACGCTGTGGCGGATTCTTTATCGTAGCCTGTGACGTTGTGTCGGACTTTCAGGCCTTTTTCTGAACGAGAGGCCCTTCCAACCGGTGGCTCGCGCACACCGGCTAGGGTTGTTTCGGCCCATTCGGGCCTGTTGTCGCCTGTCAAAATAAACGCGGGGAAATTGCTGACCGAATTGATGAAGATCCTGTGAGGGCTGGGAAAATTCCGACTTTGGTCCTTGCCCTTCAAGCCGACCTTTTTTAGGCTATGAGGCGAGACGGTGGAAGAAGTTCCTGCACCCGAATCCCTATTCAATCAAGGTTGTATCCATGTCCCAAGGCCGAAACGCCACTCGATCCGGTTTTACACTGGTCGAGTTGTTGGTGGTGATTGCGATAATTGCCGTTCTTATGGGGCTGCTACTCCCCGCCGTCCAAATGGCTCGCGAAGCCGCCCGACGCGCTTCGTGCCAAAACAACCTTCGTCAACTGGGTTTGGCCACTGTCAACTACGAAAGCGCTCGACAGAAGCTTCCACCCGGTTATACGCAATCGCGAATCAACGCTGCCGGGGTGGTTTACACAGGTGGTTCAAGCTCCGGCTATAACTTCCAAGGACACTCTGCGTTTTATTACTTGCTTCCATATATCGAAATGAGCAATGTCTATGACAATATGGATTCGAAGATTCCGTTGAACAATCGGGTGAACGATCCGACTTTGTTCCGTGCGTCGACGGTGATCAAGATGTTGCTGTGTCCTTCCGATCAGCTTTCGGGCCAGACGGAACCTTATGTATCCGGTTCGACGACCGAATACTATGGAATGACCACCTATAAAATGAATGGCGGCACTCGCCCGATTTTTGCCACGTCGTCGACCAATGACGGAATGTTCATGGCGGTGACGCTTCCTCGTGGCCACAACATCGCGTTTGCACGCAAGGCTGCGTCGGCCCCTCTCGGCAAAGAAATTCGTATTCCTGAAGTTCTCGACGGGATGAGCAATACCATTCTGTTCGGGGAACGCGAACACATGGACGATAACTTCGATACGTTCACGACCGCCGGTTGGAACAGTGGCAGCACGATTCGGACTTGGGCTCGTTGGTATCCCGCTGGTGGTGATACTGGTTTGGGGAATTTGTTTGGCGGTGCCTTTGCTCCGATCAACTACAAGACCCCCTGGGCTCACGGTCAATCAGGGGCCCCGACCAGCCAAAGCGCTTGGTTTATTTTCAAAGATCAACGGCTGAGTGCTTTCGGCAGTGCTCATCCAGGCGGAGCGAATTTCGCGATGGGCGACGGTTCGACAAAGTACATTTCGGATGAAATGCCGCAAACCGTGTTGGCCTTGCATTGCCAACGCGCTGACGGCCAAGTTATCAATGCCGATGCGTACTAGTTCATTGCGGATGGCGTCGAGCCAATCGAACCATGAATACTTGTGGTGAATTGGCGTACATGAGAGAATCGAACGGCAGTTTTGATCATTGATCCGAACTGCCGTTTTTTTGTTGTGATTTTTCCGGGAAGATGAAAATGAAGCCATTTACTTTTTCGTTGTTCGCTCTGCTTGGCTTGGTGTTGGTTACCGGCTGCGGAAAACAAGAAGCTGAGTTGATTCCCGTGTCGGGGACCGTGAAGATCGATGGGGTCTTGGCTCCCAATATCTTGGTTCGGTTCATGCCGGACATCATCGAGAAAAATACCGGGCCATCATCCTCGGCGATCACCAACGAAAAAGGTGAATTCACGCTCAAGTGCGACGATCAACGTGATGGTGCGGTTGCCGGAAATCACGTGGTCACGTTTGTTGACATGGATGAAGAACGACCCGCTCAGGGCGAAGAACTAACCAAGCCGCCACGGATCGATTCTATATGGACGACCGCTGCGGGTGGAACTCGAGTGACGGTCGCGGCCGGCCAGCCCATCAATATCGATTTGAAGCACAGTGATTTGGCAAAGGGCAATGCGGAGCGCGACGGTCAGTAATCGGTGCTAACTCGCGCGGCAGTACCGGAAGATACAACGAATCGCACTGGCGAGATCGCCGAAGCCAATTTTCTTTCCTTCGCGCCATGATCGCGGCTGGTAGGTTACGGGCATTTCTTTGATCCGTGCGCCCATGTTGGCCAATCGCGCAGTGACTTCCGGCTCAAAGCCGAACCGATTCTCTTTCAGTTGCAGTGAATCGACTGTCCAGCGGGCGAAGGCTTTGTGGCAGGTCTCCATATCGGTAAGTTGCAAGCCGAGTGTTTGATTCGACAAACCGGTCAAGAAGCGATTGCCCCAATACTGCACGCGACTGCAACCACGCGGTCGTCCGGCAACAAATCGGGAGCCGTACACCACATCCGCCGCGCCGTTGGCTAGGGGCAAGAGCAACGCGACGATCTCGCTTGGATCGTATTCCAGGTCCGCGTCTTGAACAACAATAAAGTCGCCATCGGCCACGGCCAGTCCGGTCCGCAGAGCCGCGCCTTTACCTTGATTTCGCTCGTGATAAATCACGCGCACGCGTTCCAAGCCCGCAATCAACGCCAAACGGTCGCGGGTTCCATCAGTGCTGCCGTCATCGACAATGATGACTTCTAAGTTCAGAGGTTGGCGCAGGACGGCTTCCACGACCTGCAGGATTGTCGATTGTTCGTTAAATACAGGAATGACCACCGATACAAAGTGTTGCGGCAAAAACGGTGCTTTGGGCTGTTCTAGCAACCGCTCCAAATGGGCCAGCTGCTCTTCCACCCGCGTGATGATGTCGACCGAGTTTGAGAGCGGGCTTGATTTCGTAGCCAATGCGGCTTTGGTCGATTCGGTAGCGGTGGTCATATCAGACTTTCCGAGGAGTGGAGTTCGAGGTCGGCCGCAGCTTACCGAGTCTTGTATCGATCGCTGCCTAGGAATTGAGCCGATTTGACGGACATCGAGCCAGAGGTGGGGCCCGAGACTTGATGCGCGACCGTTTCCGTATGCGATGGTTCTGGAATGTTTTCAGTTGGCATCCATCGATCGACGGCCAAGGCAAAAATGGCCCAGCCAAGAACGCCACACGTCAACATTTGCGTCCACACGAGTCGATTGACACCTGCGGCGGACGTCGGCGGGTGGTCGTTGCAATTCAACGTGGACGTGATGACTACTGGCATGGCACTTTCCTCCGTTTGTCGGAGCAGGAACAGTGGGAACGCGGAAGTCTAAAGCACGCTTGAGCAGAACACGGCGAGATTTACTGATTTGAGGGCAGCACGAGGCGTTACTTTAGCAATTGTGCTAAAGTTTCCGGTTGTGGGAGGGCTTGCCCGGAATTGGTAGCTTTCGCAGCGTGGTTTAGAATCGAGCCGACTGGGGCGGTCTTCCCCGTCTGGCGACGGTCATTCCGCTGTCCAGAACGTGGTTGGAGAAATGTCGCTACGTTCACCAGATCGTGGCCGTTTTGTGTCGCTTGGCTATTCGCCTTTGGAAAGTTGATTTGGTCGCTCATGTTGAAAAAGGTCGAAATCCAGGGCGTCGAAGTCCAATTGTCTGCTCCCCACCAAATGGTTGGCCACTGGATCGGCCAGCAAGAGATTTTGAAACAGGTCTTGGCCTGTTGGTTGGTGGTCGATCCACGCGACGTGCCGTTATCGCCGCGTCTGGTGGGCGCGCCGGGAATTGGCAAGACCGCTCTCGCGATGGCGGCCGCAGAAGTGATTCAAAAACCGATCTACGTGTTTCAGTGCACTAGCGACACGCGGCCTGAAGATCTGCTGATCACTCCAGTCCTCAGTCAGAACGGCAAAATTGCATACCACGCATCGCCGCTCGTCAGTGCCATGATCAGTGGTGGCGTGTGCGTTTTGGACGAAGGCAACCGCATGAACGAAAAGTCCTGGGCCTCGTTGGCCCCATTGCTGGACCATCGGCGATATGTCGAATCGATCGTAGCGGGTGTGACGATTCAAGCGAGCGCCGACTTTCGCTGCGCGGTGACGATGAATCAAGACGATTCGACGTTCGAAATTCCGGATTACATCCTGAGTCGTTTGCAGCCAACGTTGCACTTGGGTTATCCGAATCGAGAAGATGAGATGGCCATCTTGAAGTACCATCTGCCGTTTTGTGAGTCCGAATTGTTGGAGATGACCACCGAGTTTCTGCAACGCAGCCATCAACTCAAGCTCGATTTCTCACCACGTGACGGGATCAACTTGTTGCGATATGCGTTGAAGCGACTTCAGCAAGACCCGGACCATCCCATTAGCCGCGATACGGCTTGGCGCGAGGCATTGGAGGCATGTTTGGGACAAGACGCGTTGGACTTGGAGCAAATGGCCGAGCGGCGCAAGCGATCGCTGGGCGGCGATTCGTTACCCATGGGATTGGGAGATTTCTTCTTTGACGTCCACGATCCCCTGCATCCCGACCGCGATCAATTGGCGGATTTTCTTGCGGCCGATGATCTGCATGACGATGACGACGACGAAGAAGACTCCGACAGCGACTCCAATGTTCCGTTTTAGGTCCCGCCGGCGCGCCGAAATTATTGGGGCCGTCTCAAAAAAAATAGGCAATTTCCTAAACGCTGAGTGGACCGCGAATTCCCAATACTAGGCTTTGTCCCAATAGGGGTCTGACCCTCTCCGGTCATGCCTTTTTTCCCGAGATTTTTACTTGCCCTCCAAAGGGTCAGACCCCTTTTGGGACAGAGCCTAGCAAGATAGCGAACGCGGTGGTACCGGCTTTTGCGAGCGGCAGCGAAACCGTGATCGCGTGAATTTCCGAAACGGGTTCCTGAATATTAAGTGAACTTGGCCGCATATTGTTCTGGGCCAGGACCTCCAATCTCCCCTGCATGGCCAATCACAAATTCTTGGCCAGTTCCGAAAGGCCTTGAGAGCCGTTACCATAAGGGTCGCCTCGGGTCACGAGATTGGCTCGGTTGGCCTTGGGTGGCTGGTCCTTTTTTCTACGCGAGTTGATTGGAATGAATATTCGGTATGCGGTTTTGTTGGGTGCGATTCTTTGCTGTTTGACAACGGCTTGTCAAACGAACACGGCAAGTTCTGCGAAAACGGTGCAGCTGGGCCGGTCAAGCCACTGTCCAAGTCGCAGGCGGGCGTTGTGAAGGTCCAGCATATTTTGATTGGCTTTCAAGGTTCCGTACCACGAAAAGACATCAAGCGAACGATGGCCGAATCCGAGACGCTGGCGAAAGAGCTCTTAGCCAAAGCCAAAGAAGGCGCGGACTTCGGTGCGATGGTCAGTGCCCACACGGACGATTCGGCGCCCGGCATCTATGTGATGTCCGATAACGGAGTCGACGCGCTGCTGTACCCCGATGGTGAAGTTTTCAAACGCAGTGATATGGCCAAATCGTTTGGCGACGTGGCCTTCCAATTGAACGTTGGCGAGATTGGGATGGCCGATTACAACGTTCTCAACAGTCCGTTTGGTTGGCACATCATCAAGCGGCTCGAATAACGCCGGGCTAGTGCTTTGTCACCATTTAATTTTGGGGTCGGTCTGGTAAAGGGGTCAGGAGTCAATTGCCGGAACGGCCCTTTGGGTGCTTCGCACAATTGACTCCTGACCCCTTTACCAGACCCCAAGTTTTGGTTGAGACAAAGCACTAGTTACGAAAATCGAAAATCTTGGGAACAGCCAGTCTGGGTAGCCGCACTTGGTCGGTCCACGTGAGGGTGACTTTGACTGGTAAAAGTCCAATCGGCTTTGTCGTAAAATGGGCCTGACACTTTGAAAAGGGTCAGGTCATTTGGGGACAAAGCTGCAGACTGCGATTACCGCTGAGGTCACGAACATGCGAATTCTTGCGACGGTTTCTGTGTTGATGCAACGGATTGGTCTGCATCATTTCTTGCCATTCGGACGAGCTTGCTTGATCGCGTGTTTGATCGCATATTTGTGCGCGGCGTTGGTCCCCGGCACTGGCCGAGCTGACGAAGGCATGTTGCCGATCAGCGAAATTGGTGAAGTGGATTTGGCGGCGCGAGGGATTCGGTTGCAAGCCGATGATATTTTTGATCCGACACGAACGTCGTTGGTCGACGGCATCGTCCGCGTCAACGGGTGTACCGGTTCCTTCGTTTCGCAAAACGGCCTGATTCTGACGAACCATCATTGTGCGTACCAAGCGATTCAGGCCAATAGTTCCCCGGATCGCGATCTGTTGGCGAATGGTTTTATCGCCAAAGCGATGAAGGACGAGCTTCCAGCGGCCGGTTTCACTGTCCGAATCACGCAGTCCTACCAAGACGTGTCGCAAGAAGTGTTGAGCGTCGTCCGCCCGGACATGGACTTCGCGGAACGAACGAAAGCGATCG
Organism: Pirellulaceae bacterium; assembly: GCA_041741535.1. Lineage (GTDB taxonomy): Bacteria > Planctomycetota > Planctomycetia > Pirellulales > Pirellulaceae > M30B19. The sequence continues at coordinate 139,140 of JBGSJV010000062.1, read as the reverse complement.
AGCGTCAATCGAAGGTGTTGGAGCAACAGGCGGAACAAGCCAACCCCGGCCTGCGCGCCGAAGTTGCTGAAATGTTCATCGGCCAGACCTACGGATTGTTCTTGTACGTGTATTTGCGCGATGTGCGGTTGGTCTTCGCTCCGCCGGCTTCGGTGGGGAACTTCGGTGGCGATGTTGACAATTGGGAATGGCCACGCCACACGGGCGACTTCTCCTTCATGCGTGTCTACACGGCACCTGACGGATCGGCCGCAGATTACTCGCCCAACAACGTGCCCTACCAGCCCAAGCGTTTTCTGCAAGTCAAATCGGAAGGTGTGGCCGAAGGCGATGCCATCATGCTGTTGGGATACCCGGGCCGAACGGTCCGACACCACACTTCCGCGTATTTGCAAATGCTCCGCGACGTCACGTTGCCTTCGACGGTCAAGTCTTATCAGTGGCAAATTGCGGTTATGGATGAGGCGGGTCGAAACGATCGAGCGGTTGCGATCAAACACGCCAACCGCAGCAAGAGTTTGGCGAATGTGGAAAAACGCGCCCGCGGCCAACTCAAAGGCTTGAATCAAGCTGGGTTGATCGAACGTCGGCAACAGCAAGAAGCGGAGTTACGTCAATTCATCAGTGCTGACCCGGAACGACAATCCAAGCACGGCCAATTATTGGATCAAATCGCTTCGGTTTACGCGGAGATGTCAAAGACCGCCGCAACCGAAATGTTGGACCGCAGCTTTGTCGACGCGTGTCGCACTTTGCATCTGGCTTATCAAGTTTACGATTCGGCAGTCGAACGGCAGAAGTCCGATTTGGAACGTGAATCCGCTTACATGGATCGCAACTTTTCGCAAACGGTGCAGCAATGGCGTTTGGTGCAAAAAGACCTGGACGAGGCGACGGACACCCAAATACTTACCGGCTTGTTGGAACAACTCATCCAAACAAGTTCTGATCCAGAGCGCCGTCGTTTGCAACCTGCGGATCTGTTGGGGCAACCAGTCGAGCAGTGGTTCGCCGCCAGTCCTTGGTCAAACGCCGAATACTTGGATCAGGTATTGGGCAAGACCCCAGCGGAACTCGCGGCATTGCCTGACCCGGCGTTGAAGTGGGTCATTGCCATGTATCCACGGCTGACCGAGTTGCGAGGGCTCGAGAAGCAACGACAAGGTAAATTGAATCAGCTGTACGGCGATTTGATCGCCCTCAAGAAGCAGCAATTGTCGACTCAATTTGTGCCAGATGCCAATGCCACGTTGCGATTGACGACCGGACATGTCAAAGGATTTTCGCCCCAAGATGCGGTGTATAAAGCACCGTTCACGACGTTGCGTGGCTTGGTTCAGAAGACGACCCACAGCGATCCTTTTGAGACTCCGGCAGTTGTTTTGGAGAAGATCGCGGCCGGTGAAGACGGAGGCTTTGCGTCGGAGTCGCTGGGACAAGTCCCGGTCAACATGCTCTACGATACCGACACGACTGGTGGCAATTCGGGCAGTCCGATCATGGACGCGAGCGGTCGGTTGGTCGGTGTCAACTTCGATCGAGCGTTTGAAGCGACGATCAACGACTTTGCTTGGAATGCGGACTACAGTCGTTCGATTGGCGTCGACATTCGTTACGTGTTATGGATCACCGGTACAGTTTATCAAGCCCAACATCTGCTTGCGGAAATGGAAGTGGGCGTGGCCCGCAAAGACTATTGGATCTTCTTGAAGACTGGTACGCCAACAGGCAACTTCGAACGCTCACAAATCGAGACCATGCAAGGCGAGCACTTAAAGAATTTCCGACGGCTGCACTCGATGGATCGTCTGGTTGCTGCGGGACCGTTGGGTGATCCCGATCGTCAGCTGCGTGGCATTTGTTATCTGCGGGCGAAAGACTTGGCTGAGATGGAACAAGCTTATCAGCCCGACCCCTTTATTGAGCATCAACTTTTGAAGCTCGATGCGTCGCCCATTGCGGCTCAAATTGGCCGGTTCAATTCGGGATTTAGTGTCGCAGAAATGGAAGAGTTCGTTTGCGTGGTATTTCGCCCGGTGGCGGGTGCAACCATTGATCCGGCAATGGCTCGCGCCAGTTGGGAGCAAATGCAACAATTGCACCAACCCGACAAAATGCGTTTGGCAATGCGTTTTGACCATACGGCTGAATCGGAATATTTGGGCGTCGCAATTTTCAAGAAACATCCGATTGAAGATATCTCGAAGTGGCTCGATGAATTGAGCGTGATTCAACAATCCCAAGTGCGGTACACACAGATGCCGCTGTACATGAGCGCTGGCATCTTGGATGCGACCGAATAATGGAACGACGGCACTTGGATATCCGAACGTTGGATGACGCCGTACGAGACGCTCGGCAGTTGCTGCAGTCGGGTTATGATCAAACGGGCCAATGGAATTTGTCGCAGGTCCTTGGTCATTGCAACGATTGGCTGCGATTTCCCTTGGACGGCTATCCACGCGCCAACTTTCCGATCAACGCCTTGCTATGGATGGCGAAGGTAACGCTCGGCAGCGGGTTGCGAAAGAAGATACTCCGGGAACGAGCGTTTCAAGCCGGTTCCGCGACGATGCCACAAACGGTCAAGTCACCCCATCACGCACAAGATTTAGCAGCACTGGAGCAGTTGGAACGTACGGTCGAGAGATTCAAGAGCCATCGTGGCTCGCTACACCCATCGCCTTTGTTTGGCAAAATGACCTATGAAGAACATCGCGAGTTGCAAGTAATCCATTTGCAGCATCACTTGAGCTTCTTGGTGCCCAAGGCTTCCTCCTAATCGCCACCTCTCCGGGAGTATGATATGCGTTTTCTGTTGGTCACTTGTTTGGTTTGCTGTTGTGTCAACTTGGTAAGCGAAGTCCAGGGACAAACGTCCACCGACACGACACGTGCGGCAGCGGTTGCGCGCGTCGCCGGCCAGCGTGACTTGTTGATTGATGTCTACTATCGCGCCGGAAATCCAGATGATGAAGCTTGGCTCAAGCGGGCTCGTGATTACGCGGCCAAACAACCTGGGTTAAAGGTGGTACCGCGTGATGTCGCCAGCGACGCTGGTTTAGAAAAGACCATGCAAAGCATTCAATCCGCGCTCCAACTGCCGAAGACTACGGTGCCCTTGGTCTATGGCTTCAACCGCGCGATTCACCAGGTGAAAGACGACGCCGACTTTGCGGCTCAAATGGATCGCTTGCGGCAACTGGAGATGTACTGCCAACCCAATTGCCCACACTGTGATCAGGCGGAACAACACTTGAAAAAGACGTTGCCGCAATATCCGGCTATTACCTTTGTCAAACGAAACATCGTCAATGACAAAGATGCGAAAGCCGAACTGCAGGGACTGTTGAAACGACGTAACACGAATACGCAAACCGTACCTGTCTTGCACTTTGCCAACCAACTGCTAATTGGATTTGATAGCCAACAGAAATCCGGAGACAAGGTTGACGAACTATTGAAACGCTGGTCCTGGGAAACGCCTGCGAAGCGATAGATTTCTTACTCCTTTAACTACTTCTTAACAGCATTCCGTACGATGAGTGATTATGATCGGATGCGCGATTGAAGCCTCGGATCGGTCGCTGGCCGATTGAAATCAAGCAACCTTCGCTCTGGTCTTGGGGACAGCCACGGCACATCGGAAAGGTCCATCACCATGTATCGATTGTTTGCACGCGCTGTTGTTGTCGGATTATGGTTTTCCGCGGCAGAGTCGGGATATAGTCAAGAAACAGCAGCCACGGCGGTCCAAGAAGTGATCGTGCCTGCCGTATCCTTGGCCGAGTATTATGCGCCCACGGCCATGCCGGATCGAATTGTCCTGTCGTTGGTCGGTGATCCCAGTACGGCTCGAGGGATCAATTGGCGGACTTCCCCCGATGTAGCAATTGCTTATGCGGAATTTGCGGAAGCTCAGGCCGGGCCGCTGTTTGTGAATAGCACGCAACGAGTGACCGCGACCACCGAAGCCGTTCAGGTGGATTCCGTTACGGCGCATTTTCATCATGCAAATTTGATCGACCTGAAAGCCAACACGCCGTACGTTTATCGAGTGGGGGACGGCACAAATTGGAGCGAGTGGTTCCAGTTTCGCACCACACCCAGTGAGAACAGACCTTTTTCGTTTGTCTATTTTGGCGACGCTCAGAATCAAATCCGGTCGCTATGGTCGCGAGTGATTCGCGAAGCGTATCGCGATGCTCCGCAGGCGGCGTTCATTTTGCATGCAGGTGATCTGATCAACAAAGCGGATAGCGATTCGGAATGGGCCGAGTGGTTTGCGGCGGGCGCTTGGCTAAACGCCATGACACCCACGGTGGCTCTGCCGGGGAATCATGAATATACCAAGGACCCTGACGACACTCGCCGGTTGTCGCATCTTTGGCGTCCATCGTTTCATCAACCGACCAACGGGCCACCGGGATTGGAAGAGACCTGTTTCACGATGGTCTATCACAACATGCGATTGATTGCCCTGAACAGCAACACGCAATTGTCGGAACAGGCCATTTGGTTGGAACAAGTCTTGGCAGCGAATCAGGAGCCGTGGGTCGTTTGCTCGTTCCATCATCCGGTTTACTCGACGGGTAAATCACGTGATAACCCTGAATTGCGAAACCTGTGGAAGCCGATCTTCGATAAGTACAAAGTGGACTTGGTGCTGACTGGGCATGACCACACCTACGGGCGAACGGGATTTGAAGTCCCTGGACTATTGACCGTGGAGGTTGCCGGGCAAGACGTGGCAGTCGCCGATCAACTGGAAGTCAACTTGCCGACCGGAGTTCAAGCGTTGGATTCCGCGGGGACCGTGTACGTGGTTTCCGTGAGTGGTCCAAAGATGTACGACCATTCGCGGATGGAGTTCATGAAGCGGATCGCCGAGGACACGCAGCTGTATCAGGTCATTTCGATCGATGGCAACAAATTAAGATTTGAAGCCAAGACGGCAATCGGCGAACTCTACGATGCGTTTGAGCTACACAAGTCATCACCCGGTGAAAAGAATCGGTTGGTCGAAGTCCCCGTGACCATCCCCCAGAATCTGCGGCCCACCCCGCCGCCTGCTGTTACGACGGAGCCCGAAGTCAAGAATTAGGCGGCCATCGTCGAAACGCCTTCCTTGGACTTGGTTCCGGTTCGTGGTAGCATAACGCCGTTGAAGTTATGCCGCGAATGCCAAGTCGAAATGGGAAGGGAGCCGAGTGGTCGGCCAAAGCGAGGTTGTCATTGACGTCGAGCCATTGATCCGAGTCGAGGGCTTGGGGAAATCGTATGGCGATTTTAGAGCCCTCGATCATTGTTCATTACAGATTCATCCGGGTGAGATCTTTGGGTTGCTTGGACCCAATGGAGCCGGCAAGACCACGTTGATGCGTTGTTTGTTGGGTTTCGTGCGTCCTACATCGGGCCGGGCCACGATTGGGGGCTTTGATAGTTGGGCCCAACGGACCGAAGCACACGCTCTGTTGTCGTACATGCCGGCTCAACCACAATTGCCGCGTCTGTTGCGGGCTCGTGATGTTTTGCGTTTCTTTGCCGAAGTGCGTCCTCCGCGACCGCAGGGTGTTCCCTCGCAAAAAAAACAACCGCCGCGTTTGGCGCCCGCTGCGAAAGTTGGTCCTTCCGCCGCGTCCGTGCGGTTCGAACGAGCCTGTCAGTTGGCGGACCGCTTGCAGCTGGATCTGAATCGGTGGGTCGCTCTTATGTCGACGGGGATGCGTCAGAAGTTGGCGATCGCGGCCACGCTGTGTGCTGAAACACCGTTGGTATTTTTGGACGAGCCAACGGCGAATCTGGACCCCGATGTTCGCTCGCAGTTGCTGCAAGAGTTGGAGACCTTGCGTGCCAACGGGACAACGGTGGTCTTCTCCTCTCACGTCTTATCGGAAATCGAACAGGTGTGTGATCGCGTCGCCGTGTTGGCCAAAGGCAAATTAGTGGGCATCTCCGAGATGCGGCAATTGCAGCAAGGCAGCGTTATCACGGGACGGTTGCCGGCAGGTACGATTTGGGGGCCTATTGGCGAAAGCGTGGAATGGACAGCCCCCGACCGATTCAAGTGGCAAAGTTATCGACCCTTGGAGGACGTCTTGCCCGGACTGCTGAGTCTTGGTGTGCGTGACCTCAAGATCGAGACGTTGGGATTGCTGGACGTCTACCATCGGCATCTGGCTTATCATGCGGGTGGCGAGGCCAGCGAACGTTCGCCGCACGGCAAGGATAACGGAACATGATTGGACCATTGTTACGCAAGACCTGGCTGGAGACCCGTTGGTTACTTGGCGGCTGCCTGGTGTTGATGTGTTTTTTTTTCTGGTTGCGGGTGTGGTTGGTTTCACGACTCGATTCGGGGCGTTTCCAACAAATCTTGGAGTTGTTGCCCAATCAGATTCGCTCGTTGGTGCGCGTGGATTTCTCATTTATCGTGACGCATACCGGGCGAGTGTCGATTGGGTTCGAAGAGCCGATGGTCATGTTGATCATGGCCATTTGGTGTATCTCGCGCGGGTCCGACTTGGTAAGTGGTGAATTGTCGCGCGGGACGATGGAGATGTTATTGGCCCAGCCGATCTCGCGGCGCCGTGCGTTCTTCGTACCGTTGTTTTACGCACTGGCGGGCGTGACGATGTTGGCCATGGCGTCGCTGATCGGGACTTGGTTGGGTGTAGCCACGATTCAAGCGAATGAAGCCTATTATCCTGCGATCACCATTCCATTGATTGGAACTTCCGTGCCAATCCCGTTTGCGAAACCCATAGAAATGCGTGTGCCTATGTATGAGTTGGTTAATTGGCGCGCGTTTTGGCCAGGAGCCGTTAATCTGTTTGCGCTGGGGGTCACCATGTTGGGATTGGCTACGGCCTTCTCAGCCTATGATCGTTATCGTTGGCGAGCCATCGGCGGGGTGGCCATCACGTTGATACTGATGTCGATCGTCAAGGTCGTCGCGATGTCCTACGCCCCGGTGGGTTGGCTAGGATGGCTCTCGATTTTTTCGGCCTTCGAACCGGCTCTATTTATTAGTCAAACCAGCACCAACCCGGCGGCCACTTGGAGCTTTTATTTCTTTGGCAAGGGAGATGTTCTGACAATGAGCCATTGGACATACAATTTGGTGCTACTTGGAATTGGTACAGGATTGATTTGGCACGCCAGTCGTGTCTTTGAGCGTCGCGATTTACCCGCACCGCTATAGTCGGACTACTAATCGGAGACGCTGCTCCATTCAACCGCCAACATCAAATGAAGGCGTGTTCCAATTTACGGAGCATCAACGTAAGGGGTCGATGTCGTATTGCCAGTATTGGTGTCGCTCCAGGCACCGGCTGGGATCGGCGTGGCTTTTGTTTCGGACACAGCAGGAGCCGGCTCGGTTTGAGCGGCGATGACCGCGTTTTCCGGCGATGGGACTGACTCGGCAGACACCTTGGGCGTCCGAGCCGCATGAAGTTCTTCCTGCACTTGAGGGTTCAGGAATGGATAGAACAATTGCCCCACAAAGTCTTCGGGCACATCGTCGCTGTCGACACCATACTGCTCAGGAAGCTTATCCTTTGGCATGTAGAACGTGCCAAAGAGCCAGTCGTAAATCGCCAACGTGGGGGCAAAATTCATGTTCCCACCTTGGTCCGACATCGTGTGGTGCCAATGATGGAAAATCGGGCTGGCGAACAGGTACTGAAATGGTCCAAAATTCCATTTGACGTTGGCGTGAACCAACCCGGAATACAAGTAATTGAACGGGACCATCATCGCAAACAACACCGGAGAAAAGCCCAACAAGATCATCAAGGTTCCCACGAAGATCGAGGACACGATGAAGTTCACGGGATGAAAGCGAGCCGCCACCATCCAATCCACTTCTTTGGGTGAATGATGAATCGCATGAAACTTCCAGAAGGTCGCTCCGTGGAAGGAGCGATGAATCCAGTACTGAATAAAGTCGGAGATGACCAAAAGCAACACAAACTGCAACCAAAGCGGAAGTGTCGCGATCGGGGCGTAACCTTGCTTGACAAAGGCCGCGATTCGTTGTTCATCGCCGCCGTGCATCAAGTAGAGCCCCGCGCCGACCATAGCCAAACTCAGCGGCGCGTAGAGCACGGAAGGCAAGAACCAGTAAATCGTATCCAGGAAGGACTCTCGTCGCCATAGAGGCTGCCGTGGATGCAAGGGGATCAACACGGCCAACACGCTAAAGACAATCATGCACATCCCAAACCAAGCGGCTGTGGTCAACAGTGCTGACAGAATCTCCATCATGACAATCCTCCGATACAAAATCAGCGACTTGGGCAAGACCTCGGCTCTTGGTTCACCCTAAAGAGCCAAGAGTCAGGACCGCACTTGAAAGTTTCGACGTTTGGACCCGTCGTGCACGAAAGAATCCTGGCGGCTTCCGTTGGTAGCAAACGCAGCAGTCGAGCCGAGCCCACGGTCCCCACAAATTGTCACAGCGGATGCCGTTGCGATCGGACCAATCGTCCGACACGTTAGAATCAACACCCCAACCATGGTTGCGGCCGCGTGAAAGAAGCTTAACGAGGAATGGCTTGTTGAAGCTGACGCAAGGCCGTGGCGATTTTCAGTTCCAAGAGTTTGTGCCCCAGTTCCGCCGTCGCCAATTCGGGGCTGCCGTCGTTGCCCAAGTCTTTCCGCTCCAGCCATTCCGAGTTGCGAAAAGGGTTCGGTTGGACTGCCAACCATTCGGAGGTGTCCGCCAACCCCGCATGGGTTCCCAATTTCGCGACGTCGAATCCTTGCTCCTGGAGCCAAGTCGTTTGTCCATGCCCCGCGTAATACTGATCGAGAAACAAGACTTGCTGTCCGGATTGGCAGCGGATCTGCAAAGACCGAGCGGCCGCGCGCAATGGCTCTTGATTGCCTCCGCTATCCCCTAACAAGATCACGTTTTTAAATCCTTGCGTGAGGAAACTCTGGATAGCGGCTTCAACAACAGCTTGAAAGACTTCGGGTGGCAAGCTGATCGTGCCTGGGAAATTTTGATGCGGTTGCTCAGGCACGTAGGCCAACACAGGAGCGAGCAAAGTTCGCCCACGACGAGTTGCAATTTCCTGGGCGGCAAATCGTACGATGGCATTGTGTTTGCCCGTCGGCAAGTGTGGACCATTTTGTTCGGTGCCGCCGGTGGCGATCAACACGCTGTCGTAACCTGCCGCTTGGGCCTGTGCGATTTCCGTCCAAGTCAATTCTTCGAGCCACAAACTGGGTAGGGGTTTTTCCAGTGGAGGCCAGGATATGATTGGACGAGGTACGGGGACGACTTCTGCTTTAGGATCGTTCGGCCAATTCGCCAGTATCCCGACGCCCAAGCACACGGCGCCAATCAAGATCCATAATCCAACACGACCTGGCCGCGGCCCGTTGTCGGACCAATTCGTCAGTTCTTGTTTGAGTGGGGACGACGGCTCCACGTCGACAACTTGGGAAGTTCGAGTTGGCATTAGTTCGGCAATCGAGCGGGTTCCGGCTGTTGGGCACTTTGCAAGTTTTCGGTCGGGGCGTTTGGTGCGACGTTCCCCGGCGTTGGCAGTGGAGCAAACTGCACAGTGACTTCATCGACATACGCGGTCCCATACCCGCTTAAGGCAATGTTCAGACGTAAGGTATGGGGCTCGTTGGTGGCGCGATAAATCGTGAACGGTTGCCAGCCCGTGGTTGAGCGAAACCGTTGGGCCATTTCTTCGCCACCCAAACTTTCTTGAATGACCAAGCCATCGCTGGAAGCCGTGATGGGCGTGTCGACTTTGACAAAGCCATTGATGCGAACCAATTGGTTGGCGGGAACCTCGACTGGACCCGAGACGATCCAGACCGGCGCGGACTCGATTTGTTTTGGAGCCAAGCCTCCATCGGGCTGGGCCGCCAACAGCAGCCCGCGGCGGCCGTCCACGACGGCGTCTTGATGCAATTGCACGGTCGTGCGAATCGATTGGCCTCCCGCGCTCTGGTGCTGCCAACCATTCTTGGTCAAATGCCCTAGGTCTTCGAAGTCGCCGCCTGGCAACGCGTTTGGCGACCAGGACACACCACCCAAGCGTGCTAACGATTGCCAGTGCAACGGTACTAAGATCGGATGCAAAACGACGGGACTTCCCGCCGGCCAAGGCAACATGGCGTGGGCTTCGCGAATCAAAGAATCGTGAATCGCGCCCAATTCTCGCTGCAATTGAACACTGGAAGCCCAGACCGCCAAGGCATCACTGTTCGTGACTTGGGCTTGCGTGTAATTCGCCAATTCGTTGATGCGCATCACTTGGTCGCGCAAGCCAGTGGGTTCGCGCCCGGCCTGCAACATCGCGGAAAACACGCGGTTGGCCCATTCGGCCGATGTTTGGGCTTGCTCGATGAGCAACTGCTGGGTGGTCCAAACTTGAGCGGCCACGGAGGTTTGTTCGACATAACGAACCACTGCAGGGTCTTGAGTCAGAACCAACAACTCCCAATCCGCCGCATTTTCAATTTGGATCGCCATTTGCCCACCCAACCGTTGGTGGGTTGCCGGAATCAATCCCGTTGGTGTCATGCGATAAGGCTGTTCCGAGATGCCGGCCGCTGGGTCCCGAACCGTGAGCAGCGAACGTTCTGCGGCCCCCGCCGAATAGGATTCACGCCCGGTTGTCTGTTGCACCAAGAGCAAACGCGACAAGCTGGTTTTCAGAATCGACACCTCCAGATTGGGCTCGGTTTGTTCCAAGGGTGTCCCCACAACCGCGCCAGCAATCCACGGCGCTATTTGCAACAATTGTCGATTGACCAACGTTAGATTCAATCGTCGCTGCGAACTAACTTCCGTGCCATCGTCCAAACGAGTTCGACTGCGAAACAAAAAACCGCGCGCCCCACCGGCGGTCGCTTGCAGGACTTGCCCGCGCAACTGCGCGTATTGTATCGCCACCGGTGCGTTGACTCCGGAGAAGAAAGCGGCTTGCTCGGCGACGGTCGTTGGAAGCTCCGTTTGAATTTCGGCCAACAAAGGCACATAAGCTTGCGTCAGGTCGTGTTGAACTCGCAACCATGGACCGTATTGGGTCAATGGAAACGACGTACCAACCGAAGCACGACCGACACAAACGATTTGAGCAAAGCGGGCGTAGTCGGCCAAACCACTGCGGGCTTGAACCAAGACCGGCCGATCTTGGCGCGGATCGACTTGGCGAATCTGATCCACACGTTGTCGGATCGCATCTTGATCCAACCAATGAACGTCTTGACCTACCAACCAAGCCAAGACTGAATCGTACTGCCAATCAATCGACACCGGACCATTGTCCGTCGGCGGCGGAGCGATCAGCCACATTTCACTTTCTCGGGACATTCGCAGTTGATCGAGCGACGGCACGCTGCTTAGCCACAAGGTGTTGAATCCCAAGTCGCGGAGCATGTTCATCGGTTCGCCGTTGTACTCGATCGCGCGAATGACGAAGGGTCGCCCATCGACCATGACAACGGTACCATCGGTACGAGTTCGACTGGGGCGGACGCTATCTTCCTGGCTCCATGTGTTACTGCCGACCATCAACCATCCCAAGATCCACACGACCCACGCCACGCCACGTCGTTGGGTTCGGAGGCTTTGACGGGTTCGGACGGTTTGCTGGGTTCGGAAATTAGCCGTCGACATGGCCCAACCTCTTAATTTGCATCGATCATGCGGAATTCAGCGACGTGGGAGTGAATATTTCTGGGAAATTGTTGATCAAATGCCTCAAGTCCAACGTAGAAGTTGCGTTTGAGCAACAACCTGCGTTTATGCGGCGAAAGTGCCTCAAACAGGCCTTTTACCAGTATTTTTTGGCAACGACCAGAGCATTCATGAGGTGCTTTAGCAACATGTTGTCAAAAAGCAACCAAGACGGAATTTAGACGTAAGTCACTGGCATCAGGGCGTTTACGATGGATCGTGAGCGGAAAATTTGCAATTGGCATTCGGGCTGCTCTAATGATCGTCATCGGAAACAGCTCCTCCCAAAACCCAGACAGGAATAGCAACCATGAGCGCCACACAAAACGTCAACGATTCGGCAACCGACTTCTCCGCCGATCTGACCCAACTGATTGGATTGGTCGCGGAACTGCCTCCACAATATCGCGATCGCATTCAACCGGTCTTGGGCCGTGTTGTCGAAAGCACGCAACGTCGCCGTCGCATCCTCACGTTGGTTCAAGAAGCCTTGAGCCAATTGCGGTTGGACATGAAGTACTTGGTATTTGATTTGGAAGCAACCCGCCGCGAACGCGACAAGTTCAAGAGCTTGTCGGAAGGCAATGACGAGTAGTGCCCACCGTCCCAAGATGAAAGTGGTCGTGAAGCAAGTCGCTCCCGCAGACCCGCCCTCGATGGCGGACCATTGCCAAGAATAAAAATGGCAATCCTCAACGGACCGCAGCGGCTTGCCAAACGCACCCCTCCGACTCCATTCGATCAAAGATTATGTGGCTCGCCGTGGTTGACGCTCGCTAGCATTAGCGAGCTCGCCCGGGATTCAGGTTGACCAAATCGACCGGTATGGAACACATTGGATAGTGGTTCCGAACGGACGAAGTGGACCAAACAAACTTGATGGAGCGAGTCGATGGTGCAGCCAACTCAGTGGTTTAGTCGGATTTGTATGGTTCTCTTGGCTGCGGCGACCGCCCCGGTTGGGGCCCAATTGCCCGACTCTCCCCTCCGCCCGTCCGGTCAATCGTCGACACTGGCACCGACACATTTGTCACCGACACATTTGTCACCGACACAATTGTCACCAACGCAAGTGTCACCAACGCAGTTGGGACCATCGCAACTACCTCCCGCGCAACTGCAGCCGCAGCCAACTCCGAGTTCGCTGGCGCCGACACCGCTAGGCTCTCCACTTGGCCCGGTAGCGGCGGGGAACAATGGCTTGCGCAATTCCTTGCCAAATGGTCCCTTGCCCAATGGACCTGTGTCTTCAAATCCGCTGATGCAACCGGTCGGTGGACTGCAACCAAACTCAGCAAACACCAGCCCGTTAGTGGGTGGGAACGGGGCGATCGATCGTGGCGTTGTACAATTGGACGATTCCGCGACTTTCTCGGCGAATCGGAACTTGGGCAATACCGCAAGCAACGACCCGAGCAACGATATTCAGCGCATCAACTTCGAATCACAAGCTGCCGACGGTGGATTGAGTCCGATGGAGCAACGGTACTCGGCTTGGTGGCGTGAAGTCTTGGCAACCGCCAACGTATCCGGCGAGGCCGTCGAAGTTAAATCGCTTTTGCAGAACACAAGTGGCGAGGATCGCATCCCGATGATTCGGGAGTATTGGCGATTGAGCGAGGCAATTGTCGCGGTGCACATTCATCGCGAATCTTTGGAAACTTGGCAACGGGCAACTTCGCAACAATCGCAGCAGCCCTTGGCACGAACAATGGTCGAAATGCTGAATCTGCAGATCGAACAAGCGAACTCAACCGTCGAGGCCGAACAAGAGCACTTGGGGCTTTGGCTTCAACGACACGGAATGACGCAACAGCCGCGGCCCGTGGATGCACCCTTCCTTGGTTCTTACGATACGAAGCTGAGCGTGTTGCAGCAACAAGTGTCGGTGTCGACGGATTTGGCGGTGCTGGCTCAACAAGTGGATCAACGCAAACAAGGCGCCTTGGACGACGAACAGTTGATCGACTGGGCCGATCAAGAATGGGAACGAGCTCGCTCCAGTGGTGACTTGCAAAAGATGGCGGCGATGCTGCAGTTGCGGCAATCGGCTTATCTGTTGTGGTTGAGTGGGGTGACTCGTTACAACGAGGCCATTGCCCAGTACGCATTCCGGGTCGCTGGCCCAAATGTTCCTGTGCCGCAGCAGTTGGCGATGTTGCTCCGGCAGCCGATCGTGGATGGCCGACTCACCGATATTCGGACCGACGCTTGGTTTCGGTCGACGGCCGCGTCCACCGACTTCCGAGAAATCGCTCCGGTCAGCTACAATCAACCGCAGTTCGGATATGATCCTGCGGGTGGCGTGACCGGGAATTGGCAGCCGGCCCGCGGTCGCTGAACCGGGCGGAATGCTGATGATCGGGAGAAGATGCTCAAGTTTCTGACAATTGAATCAACGTGCGATGAAACGGCGGCTGCCGTCATTGGCGAAGATTTGCAAGTTTTGGGCGAAGTGGTGGCGTCTCAAGAAACGCTGCATCGACGATTCCGTGGCGTGGTCCCTGAAGTTGCGGCCCGCCAACATGTGCAAACCATTTTGCCGGTGATTGATCTGGCATTGCGCAAGTCGAAATGCACTCCCGACGAGTTGGCGGCGGTTGCGGTCGCCAATACTCCGGGACTTGCGGGCTCCTTGTTGATTGGCTTGTGTGCCGCCAAGTCGTTGGCCTGGGCTTGGAACTTGCCGCTGATTGCCATCAACCATCTGCACGCCCATGTATATGCTTGTCGTGTCGCGGCGGGTGTCGAAGTCTTTCCCTGCGTGGGTTTTATTGTGAGCGGGGGGCACTCGAACTTTTATCGCTGCGATGATCCTCTCACGTTTCAATACTTGGGTGGCACGATCGATGACGCGGCGGGCGAGGCGTTTGATAAAGTGGCCGCCATGTTGGGCTTGGATTTCCCTGGTGGACCCGCAATCAGTCAAGCGGCCGTCAACGGCGATCCTCAAGCGTACCATTATCCTCGGCCGTTCACACATCGCGATGATCCGCTGAAGTTCAGTTTTTCCGGATTAAAGACAGCCGTGCGTTACAGCTTGTACGGTCAAGGCCGCCCGGTGGTGGATCCAACACAACTAAGCCCGCAACAAGTCGCCGACGTGGCAGCCAGTTTTCAGCAAGCGGCCGTCGACTGTTTGGTGAGCAAGTGCCGTCAAGCAATCGAGCAAACGGGACTACAGACGTTGTGTGTGGGCGGCGGGGTAGCGGCCAATCGTTTATTCCGCGCGCAGCTCCAGCAGGCTATGCAGGAACTGGGAGCGACCCTTTGGATTGCTCCTCCCGAATTATGTACCGATAATGCGGTCATGGGGGCAATTGCGATTGAAAAATATCGCGCGGGGCGTTTCGAGTCATTGGATCTGGACATCTACCCTGGTTTGGAAAGATAGTTGAACAATGATCGAGATTCCTCTTTCCGTGGTGTTGGCGATGGTGGTGGCGATCGCTGTGGTTCGACTGGGTCGCATCGGTTGTGGGCTACCGCTGTGGGCGGCTTACGGAATCGCCGTGGTCTTGAGTAGTGCGTTAGGATTGTTGATTCAAAAAGTCTTGCCCCGTTGGTTCGTGTTGCCTGAGGAAAAGCAAACGTTTGGTGAAGGTTTTGCGTTGATTCGCGAAACATGGGAGTCCTGGTTGTCGCCGCAAGTTGGTGATCAATGGATGATGGGCGTGATGTTGGTTTTGTTTGCAACCAGTCTGTTGTTAGGCATTTTCGCCCGTTACTTTCGGACTGTCGTGGGTGGAGTCGTCGTGGTCGCCATTCTCTTTGGGCTTGGATGCCTGATGTTTCAGAAGATGCTGATGGGTAGTTTGTATTTCATGCCCACGGAAAGCGCGCTAAGCAAGGCAGCCTACGTCCTGATTCCCTCTTTGGCGCTGTGTTTGCCTTGGTTGGGACAATGGCAGTGGTTTCGTCGCTGGAGCCTGGAAAAAGATGGCCACGTAAGCGCGCGGCCGGGGCTGGAGGGCGATAGCAACGTGCATTTGTTGTCGGTGTTGGCGCTGACGCTCAGTGGCACACTACTGCTGGCCACCTCTGGGACGCTGTCGGTGGCGCTGCAGCTACTCATCTTTAGCGCGCTGCCCATTGCTTGGCTGATCGAAGCTTGGTTGCCGCATCGTGGGCAGAGCCGACCGTTGTCCATGCTCGCGGCTCGTTCGTTGGCGGGGTGGTTGACTGGTTCGGCGGGGTTGCTTGTCGTCCTGGGTCATTTGTTCGCGGAGGTCGAACTGGGTTTGGCGGGACTGTATGCCGTTAGTCTTTGGTGGGTTCCTTGGCTGTGGCCAGCGGCGAACGCTCCCACCGGACGAAAGTGGGGCTTGGCAATGTTGGCCGCTGCTCCCGCATTGATCGCGGCAGGGATTGCGGCGGGTACGATGGTGGCCGCGCATGGATAGTATCGCCGAGTCAAACGCCGACTTGGCCCAACCGGTTTGGAAGCGGGTTCCCAAATCGGTTTATGTTCATATCCCGTTTTGCACGCAGCGCTGTGGCTATTGCAACTTTGCACTCATCGCCGACCGAGCCGATTTGGTCGAGGCGTATTTAGAGGCCTTGCAGCGAGAATTGGAGTGGCGATTAGGGAACGAGTCATCGCCGCGGGCCATCAAGACGCTATTCTTGGGGGGCGGAACGCCGACCTTTCTCTCGTTGCCACAAGTCGATCGTTTGGTGAACTTGCTGCGGCAGTATTTTGTTTGGGAGGAACGTGATTCCACGAGCGAATGGTCGGTGGAGGCGAATCCGAATGATCTGACCAAGTCCGTCGTCGCGCATTGGTCGGCCCATGGTGTGACGCGATTCAGTCTGGGTGTCCAATCGTTCCGCGCCGAGAAGTTGGCGCTGTTGGAACGCACGCATCGCGCGATCGATATCCAACAAGCATGCGAGTTTGTGCTGGAGCGCGGTCGGCAATTGAGCTTGGACTTGATCTTTGCCGTTGGTGACGAGACGGCCGCTCAGTGGGAAGCCGATCTGCAGGCGGCGTTGTCTTGTCAAGCGTCGCACTTGTCGACTTATCAATTGACTTACGAGAAAGGGACTCCGTTTTGGAGTCGACTGCAACGTGGCGTTTTGCACGAGGCGGAACAGGATCACGCCTTGCAACTTTATCAACAGACTCGTTGGTTCTTATTGGACCGTGGCTTTGAGCATTATGAAGTTTCCAACTTCGCTCGGCCGGGGTTTCGCAGTCGCCACAACTGTGTGTATTGGACCGGTCGACCGTATTGGGCGTTTGGGCCGGGAGCTGCGGGTTATGTGGACGGACAAAGATACGTGAATCACAGCAGCACGACGACTTACATCAAGCGAATGCAAACGCAGAGGAATCCGGTGGCGGAATGGGATCAAGACGGCGATGTCATGCGTGCTCGTGAGTATTTTGTTTTTGGCATGCGGATGTTGGACGGCTTGGACCCCAAGACGTTTCGCAGCGAGACAGGCCTGGACTGGGATGAATTGTTTGGCGAGCAAATTCGACGCGACGTGGAGGCCGACCATTTTTGTTGGGACAACGATCGGCTCAAGCTAACTCCCCAAGGCCTCTACATCTCCGACACCCTCTGGCCCAACTATCTATAACCAAAAAAGGTGTCAGGACTCTTTTTTGAACTTTCGCTGCTGCGTTAACCGAGTGAGGCGTATGGATCGTTCACAAGCGTTCGCGGATGGTCGGGTGCAAGTCCTCCCGCTTGAGTCTGCCCGAGTCGAGCGCGGCTCGCAGACCTGCGGTGGCTGCCGGACGAGTCAAGCCATCCACGGCTAGCCCGTGGAGGTCTTCCGCTAAATGACCTAGAGCCTGGTGCAATTCCAGCGCGGCCTCTTCATTTGGCACGTCCACCAAACCGCTAACGGCCCCCATCTGTAGCTCATGCGGTACTCCCGGTTGCAAGTATCTCCGCAGCGGCTCACGTGACGAACTCCAGGGAAGCAGCGCCAACATTCGCAGTGCATCGTATCGAGTCCCTTGTGGTGTGGTTTCCTGATCCGCCATCTCGGCGGCCAATTCCAAGCTACGCGTCCAACGCTCGGTCAAGTTCCCATCCGAGGCAATGATTTCTGCGATTCGTGGCCCCGGATAAATCCCCGTTTGGCTAATGCCATTGATCACGCCACCGCCAATCACCACCGCTTGCCAATCCTCCAGGGCTTCCTGCGAAACCGGAAGTGATGCTTGCAACATCGCCCGCAATTCGTCAGGATCGTTTCGTTTGCCGGCCGCAATCGCGTGTTGCCAGATCTCAGGGATCACTCGATACTCATCCGCCGTCCCGACTTGAGCCGTAGCGACCAACGCCAGCATTTGATCGACGGAAGCAAAACCCACGGACGGAACCGGTTGTTTGGACATGGGAGTTTGACCAACGTCCGAAGCGACGGCTGCGTCAGCGGGGATCGTTTCGCGTTCGCCCAGCTGCACGGGATTGAATTCGATTTCCGCAAAAGAAGTCCATTCAAAATCACTTTCCCATTCTATCTCGACTGCTCGAACAACGACCGGCGTCATCTCGATGGATTTTTGTCGTCGCTGGATTTGATAAACTCCCAACCCGTCCGGCGAATCATCCCAGTCCGCTACTTCGAGCAGAGGATGGTTAGGCTCTTCGGTGCCGATCAACTTCAAACGCATGACGCGCGGGGCGTGGATCACTCCAGGTCGATGATTGACACCATAGGTGAAGCGAATCCGCGACAGCGTGATGGTTTCGCCAAACTCAAATACCGCGCGATGGACGGGTTGACCGATATGATAAAAGTTCAGCCATTGTCCATCGTTGAAGTGTTCGGTCCCCAGTTGACGATCGACCATTTTATGCGGCGGGTCCGAATCCGGATAATTCGAATGAGCCCCCGGCGAATCGACATAATGATAACGCACCTGGGCCGAACCGGCGCCCAAATATTTCAACAGGTCTCGCATGGCCAGCGGCGGGATCTCTTTTTCCAGGCCTTCCGGCATCAACGATTTGCCTGTGCGGCTCAGTTCGTCGATCTCGTTGCGCAAGAGCTGGTACTTCTTTCCTTCTTGCCCAACCAACGTCACGCTATTGGTGGATTCCTCTTGCATCATGCCGGTGATCACTTGACCATCGCTGGTCAGCGCCAGGTAGGCCGCATAACGTGTGTCCAAGGCCGCGTGAGGATCCAAGATGGATGCCAACAAGCCGGTGACCGAAAGATCGGTTAGCGCGCGCAGGTCGGGGCCGACAACATACCCATGGTCCCCAATTCGATGGCAGACCGCACAGTGTTGCCGAAACACCGCTTGACCCTGTTCTGCATTACCGTCACCGACATTCAAATTCAAGTATTGCGGAAACCGCTCTGGCCATTGACCCGGACCGGCAGCTGTAAAGACTTGAGCTGCCAATTGGCGGACGGCCTCTGTAGGATGTTCAAGAAAGAACTGACGAGAGCTGGCGTCCAGCACGTTTTCCGGAACTTGTCGCGCGGCGATCGCATGGAGCAAAGCGGTTGTCAACTGCGGATTGGTCTGAGCCAACTTGACCGCTTGATCTTGGATGATGGGCGTCCATTGTGGAAAGGTCTGGCAATAGGCTTCGCTAACGGAAAGAACACCGGGCCGCGCCAAGCGCGCCCACGCGCGCAGCGCGGCCTGTTGCACATGCAAAGCAACTTGGGGACGCAACGCGTTTTGTACACTTGGCAACACTCGAGCGGGATCCGGGGCATGTCCAAGTAATTCCAGTCCATGGACTTGCCAATCCCGCTCCACGTCGGCTGCCTCGAGGCCACGGATCACTCGCTCCAACACACCCGCTTGCACGGTTCGGAATTCGGGATCGTTCAAGCGATCCGGTTCGCGAAGCGCGAACTCAGAGACTTCGGACCAAAGTTCCAATTGCCACTGGGCCGGTTCTTCCTGAGTTGGATCCAAGACCAAATAGTCGTCAAACAAGTGCCACAAAGGAATGTCGGCCATGCGCAGGGTCTGCCGCACGAGTTGACGATTTTCGGCCGACAGGATATCTGCGGGGCCCAGCAGCTGCAAACGATGTTGGAGGACTTCGCCCACGTTCTCGCCGTGTAGGCTACTTTGCACCGCTGCAACGATCCAGGGATCGTGCGGGTCCGAGTCCAACAATCGATTCAAGGCGCCTGCCGCGGGTGTTTCGCGCCATTCACCCAAACTATAGGCAACTTGCAAACGAACCTGAGGATCCGGGTCCGCCGCCAAATCCGCGACGATGGGGCCAATGAGGCGAGCACGTTCCGAATCGCGCAGCCAAGCTTCGGAAACGCGGATCGCTTGTCGCCGAACCTGCGTGTGGTCGTCGCGCAACGCCTTCATCAGCAATTCGTCGGGCAATCGCTGCCACTCGGCAATTAGCGATAGAGCTTGTCCGCGCACCGCACCATGGGCGGACCCGGCGGCCAATTGCTGGAGATGTTGAATGGCCTTACTCCACTCGGGCGATTCTTGTTGCGAGTCATAAGACCACCACAACATTTGATGGATCAAGTCGCGCAAGGTGCCGTTCGGCGTATCCAATCGTTGGGCCAATGCAACCACACTCAACCGAGTGAGATCGTCGGAGCTGGCTGGGAGGGGCGTTGTTCTTTGTCGAGGCACCACACGATAGATACGCCCGCGATCATGACCGGCTCGCACGTCAATCTGCGAGCGGACTTCGTCACTCAAAAATCGCGGATGTTCGATCAAGAAGCGGTACATGTCGACCACGTACAAGGCGCCATCCAGTCCCGTCTTGACTTGGACGGGCCGGAACCACGGATCGGTTGACCAAAGAAATTCTCGATCTGTCTCGTTCGCCGCGCGCTGGCCTTGGAACGTGACACTACTGGATTTCAATTGAAGCCGATGGACCAATTGGTTCACCGGTTCGCAAGTGAATGTGTTGCCGTAGTAATCGTCGCCTAACAACGGGCTGCGCAAAATACCTAAGCCGCAGGCGGATGTGGGCAAACCGGGCGGACCACTCAAGGCCCATTGCACGATTTGTGGCGGGGGAAACAGTCGATTCGCTTGCGCGACCAAGACACTGGGTCGTGGCGAGGCTGCCGTTGGTTGTCGCGCACTGTAATGTTCGGTGGCAGGGTAATGAACCAACAACGTGCTATTGTCGCAACCAAACCAGTTTCCCCAATCGTCGCGAACGCGACCTTGTTGGGTTCGCCCGCTGGCGGAGGACACTTCACCGGTATCGGGTCGGAGCCGAAAGTCCCGATTGCTCAAATCGATTTTTTGGCCATGAACGTTTTCCACGTGACCGCCAAAAATCCCGGCCGCGCCATAAACCCAGTGATCCAGTCCCCACGCCAAACTATTGACCCGCGCTTGATAGTTGTGCGTCTCGAAGCCCGTCAGGACGGTGCGGATATCGTCCGCCTTTCCGTCGCCATCCGTGTCGCGAGCAAATAGTACGTTGGGCGCGGTACAAATGAGCACGCCGTCGCGCCACACTTTCACGTCGGTAGGAAATGGCAAGGAATCGAGAAACGTTTGGCTCGTGTCGTATTGTCCATCGCCATCAGAATCGCGCAAGACTTGGATCGAGCCGCCGGCTTGGTACTGACCATCGAGTCCTTCCGGATAATCGTGCATTTGAGCGACCCACAATCGTCCATCGGGTCCAAAATCAATCGCGACCGGATCACGAATCAAGGGCTCGCTGGCGACTAACTCGACCTTCAATTCCGGGTGAGTCACCATCAAATCGCGAGAGGATTGCGGGGAACGCGGCCAGGTCCCACCGGTGCGTGACGAGTCGTGTGAGGCGGCAAAATTTACTCCGAGTTGCCGTTTCACTTCATCCACAATCAGGTCCTGCGTTTGCGGAGTCAAGCGCGCGGGCAAGTCGTACCAGACCATCGCATCGCCACCTTCGTAGCCGCCTTCTTGCAAGATTCGTTGGGATGGGATGTAACAGGCGACATCGTTCGCATAGGCGGTGACCCAGAGTCGATCCGGATCCAGATGCCGCCGCAACAGATGGGCGTAGTCGACCACGACTTCACCGCCCAAAAACACCATGGCCAAGTCGCTACCAAACGACCAGGTTTGAATCGGATACGGAATTTTCTGCGGCAATGGGGTGCCGTCACGGAGCCGACGAAGATTTTTCTGTGCGTGATATCCGATGATGCCGGGTTCTTGAGCGCGACGTTCCCATTCTTCGGTCGAGGGCAATTCAGCCAAAGGCAAGGCGATCTCGTTGAATTGACTTTGAAGGTCTCCGCGGACGGGTTGCTGCGGTTGGCTCATCAACTCTTGAATCTTGGCGGCCAACTGCTCGCCCTGTTGCTGGGCCGCAGTGATTCCGCCCATTGCTTTGGGATTCTGGTCCGCTCCGCAGCCAATGACAACCACTGCGGTGGCGCTGGGGAAATCTTCTTCCATCGAGGCACTGGCAAACCCCGCCCAATCACCGCAAATCTCAAGTCCACTGCCGCCGGCCACACAGTGACAGGCGTAGTTGGTCAGAATCATCGTGGGCTGTTGTTGTTCGTTGTAAGCGACCAAGATTGGCAACGAATGGTCGACGACTTGTCCACCCCGGCGATTAAGCGCGAAGTCCAATTCCCCTTGCTGTCGTTGCAAGGTCACCCATTGTTGAGCGGCCAGCGCTTGTTCGGTTACATCGACCAAAGCTTGAATGAGTTGTTGCGTGTATCGCTCACACGCCAGTTGCTCCGGGGCGGTTTGATCGCGAATAAGAAGATTCTCCAGCGCGCCGCTGAGCATTGGGCCGCTGTGAGTATGCGTGGACGCGATGGTTACCTGTTCGGGAACGATGCCGAACTTCGCGTGAATTTCTTGGACGACCACCCGACGAACCGCCGCATGGACCGAGCAATTATCGACCGCAATCAGCAGATGCCGCGAATCGGGAGCAGATGTTTGTGCTTTGGATTGACCGATGACCAACGCTCGAGCAAACAAAGGCTGAACGATGTTCTGTGTCAGTTCGTGCGTGCGACCTGCATATCCTGAAAGTAGTACCGGATGTCGCGGCGAGATATCCAGCTTGGCTGCTCCCAGGAAGTACTTTCCCGTCTGGGGAAGTTCCTGCGAGCGGGCGGTAGACGACCCGAGCCCTAGCCAAACGAAGAGGAACGCAAAGACAGGCAAATAAGCGCGCGCAGTAAAACTCATAACCCGGCTCTTATGATAGGGCGACTGGAAAGCTCCAGTCGCCATCGTACCACAAGTGCCATTGAGTTTCAGATTGGTCCGAGGCTTAGACCAATACCGGCGAGTCTGCGTTTGAGTTCAAAATGCCGATCGGAGCGGCCGTCGAGCCAGGTTGACTCGCGTTGACGTCCAACTTTTGATAGCCGAGACCGCGAAGCACTTCTAGCAGTTCACTGCATGTGGGGAACATGCGGCGATTCTTGCGTTTGTATTCATCCACGGCTCGCATGAATTCCAATTCGTCTTCGGAATAGTCGCGTTCGCAAGTGGTGGGGTCGATGTGTCGGCGGCGACCCGTGCCATCGCGTCGTTCTTCGGCCGCCTTGGCAGCGAGTGTGGTTCGTCGATCTTTCTGCGATCGTCGCCCCAGTTCGTCCATTTGAGCCAATTCCGGTTTCTTCTTAGCCATGCGGAGCTTCCCTCTCATGTTCGATGCGGTTCCAAGGAACTGGCAAAGCTTGCCGTTCGCGGGAACTTTACCTTGCAATTTGAGGAAATTTGGGCACAAACGTTGAGAAACTGCAACGAAGCCGAAAGACAATCCGATTGTAGGGATTCGGCCGATTGGAAACCTAAATCGCCTCAGTTCCGGTCTCGCCGGTGCGAATCCGAATGGTTTGCTCGACACCAATGACAAAGATCTTCCCGTCGCCGATCTTGCCGGTTCGGGCAGCCTTGGTCAGAACTGCGATGCAGGGATCGACTTTGCCATCGGGCACGACGATGTCGAGTCGAATTTTGGGGACCAAATCGACGGCGTATTCCGCTCCGCGATAAACTTCCTTTTGACCTTTTTGACGTCCGAATCCACGTACTTCGGTGACCGTCATGCCTTCGATACCAGCTTCGATCAAGGCGGCTTTAACCGTTTCCAAATGTGAATGCCGGATGATTGCTTCGATTTTTTTCACAGAGATACTCCCGGATGGTTGATTCAAGGGTGTGGCCCAGCAATAGCGCTTGGACACGGCTGCAAAGACGGGTAAGCCAACCCGCGTCAGCCACGGTTACAGGATAATAACCGGGGCTGACGCAGCGGGCGTGTTTCTACACGTTAGTCCTGAACGGGACTATACGGATAGGCCACCATACCATGTTCGGTGGAGTCCAGACCAGCGATCTCTTCTTCCTCGGGAACGCGGAGACCGATCGTGTACTTGAGTCCCAAGAAAATCAACAAGGAAGTTCCAAATGCCCAGATCATGATCGCGACAACGCCAGTCGCCTGAATCAGGAGTAGCGACATTCCACCTCCCGAAAACAGTCCCGAACTTCCAGCGTAGATGGCGTCGGCGAACAAGCCAACCGCCAACGTACCCCAAGCTCCACAAACACCGTGAACCGAAATCGCACCAACCGGATCATCAATCCGCATTCGATCAAACATCAGCACCGAGAGCACGCAGACCACGCCGCCAATCGAGCCAATCAGCAGAGCAGATACCGGCCCGACATCGTTACATCCTGCCGTGATGGAAACCAGTCCCGCCAGTGCCCCATTAAGCGCAAAGCTACAATCGGGCTTCTTGAACAAGATCCACGATGTGGCCATCGCGGTAATCACCCCAGCGACCGCCGACAAATTCGTGATCACGGCAATTCGAGCAAAGTTTCCACCTGCCATCGAGGTCGTCGAGCCAGGATTAAACCCAAACCAACCCAACCAAAGAATAAAAACACCCAAAGCGGCCAACGGCATCGAGTGCCCCATGATCGGCGTGACGGTTCCATCCTTGTGAAACTTGCCAATGCGCGGACCAATGACCAATGCGCCGGCCAATGCTGCCCATCCGCCAACGGAGTGGACGGCTGTGGAACCAGCAAAGTCAACGAACTTCATATTTTGCAACCAACCACCACTATGGGCGGTCAAATGGTAGAAATTACCCCATATCCAACTACCGGAAATTGGGTAAACAACAGCCGTGATGAGAACGCTGTAAATTAGGTACGAAGTGAATTTGGTGCGCTCGGCCATAGCCCCCGACACAATGGTCGCGGCGGTCGCGGCAAAGACGGTTTGGAAAATTAAGAATGTGAATTCCCAGTTGCTGTTTTTGCCATCGACCAGACCGTCCACAAAGAAATCGGTCGTGCCGTACCAGCCGTTCGTCGAGATCCCAAACATCAAGCCAAATCCGACCATCCAATACGTGATCGAACCGACGGCAAAATCCAACAAGTTCTTCATGATGATATTGACGCAGTTCTTGGCTCGCGTGAAGCCCGCTTCGACCAGGGCGAATCCGGCTTGCATAAAGAACACCAAGAACGCGGCGATGCAGGTCCATAGCCAACCCGTTTGTTCAACGACAGACGCCGTCGCGGCTGCGGCTTCGGTCTTCAGATCTTCGATCGCCTTTTGCAAATCCTCCACCGTAGGCGGCTTTTTCTCTTCCTGAGCTTCGACCTGATTCGTCGGAGTCTCTTGAGCAAGGACCAAGGTCTCGCTCGCGAACGACAGGACTCCCATCACTGTCAAAATGGTTACGAAATACTGGCAATACCTGAACAGACGCGGCACCATGGAGTTTCCCATTCTTTCACAAAAGGCTTCGAGGAACGTGGGGCCGTTCCTTGGCCAAACCAAGACTTCGCAGCGGAATCAAGTGCCTACACTTGGTCCGACGCGAAGCCCTTCCGAAATAAACGCAGCAACCGTTGCAAACTTGTCGATCGACAAATTCGACCGAACCCGTTTCCGTTAAGCAGTCTGCGTGCCACTCGAAACAAAGTGAAATAAAACGCCTTCAACGTCAATAAATACGCCTTAAAGGACAGGATGCCGACATTAGAACAATTGCCGCGTGCGCCCTATTCTCCGCATGCTGCTTGTTTGCGCAGGACACCGCATTTGCTGCTGGAAAAATAGGCAGTCGCGTGCAGAGCTCGAACCGATTGGCAATGTAGTGGATCGCTCCGCGATCCAACATTGGTTCGCGGAACGAACCACGACAATTTAGCCGTTCGAGTCCTGTACCGCCGATCGCCTGAGTGAAACTCTCGGTTAAGTGATGATTGATTATTGGCCAATCAGGGTTATGTATCCGGACCGTTGCCGGTGCGTCTTGTTCGCTGTACCTTGAAGGCGGTCGTTTCCGTCGGATTGTTTGGGAGAATTGTGCAATGCGTGGTCTATTCGTTTCCCTTTTGTTGCGTGTTGGTACGGGTTGCTTGGTTACAAGCTTGGCGGCGTGGGCCGCTGGTCAGGCCAGCGAAAATGGGGCCGCAGCCCTGACAGCTCCGGCGCCGGCCAAGGAGACTGCACCAGCGGACGAACCAGCGTTCCCCAAGATTGAAATTTCAGCCGAGGCCCAGCGGATTCACTTCAGCGGATCATTGTTTGACGGCCACAACGATTTGCCTTGGACCATGCGAGCCGAGGCGAACTCCAGCTTCGATAAAGTGGATATTGCACAACCTACAAAGTTTCACACAGACATCCCAAGACTGAAGGCCGGAGGCTTGAAAGCTCAGTTTTGGTCGGTCTATGTACCATCTAGCTCCGCCGTCACCGGAAACGCGACGGTCATGACGATGGAACAAATCGACATCGTTGACGAGATGTTGCGCCGATATCCGGAGCATTTCCAACGTACAGGCACGGCGGCCGACGTGCGACAAGCGATTGCCGACGGCAAGATCGCGTCGCTCATGGGGATTGAAGGCGGACATTCGATCGAAAATCAACTGGGGCTTATCCAACGTTTTTATGATCGCGGTGTGCGGTACATGACATTGACTCACTCGAAGAACGTGGACTGGGCCGATAGTGCAACTGACGAGCCCCGGCATCAAGGACTGGCAGAGTTTGGCCGCGAAGTAGTGCGAGAAATGAATCGGGTCGGAATGTTGGTGGACATCTCCCACGTGAGTCCGGCGACCATGCACGCGACGTTGGACACGACGGCGGCTCCAGTGATCTTCTCGCATTCGTCGGCGCGAGCGATTTGCGATCATCCTCGAAATGTCCCTGACGATGTGCTGCGCCGAATCCCGAAAAACGGCGGTGTTGTTATGGTGACGTTTGTTTCGGGGTTTATCGCTCCCACAGAGCAGCTCCAGCGCGAACCCAAAGCCCGTGGAACAATCTTTGACGTGTGCGACCATATCGAACATGTGATCAAGGTGGCGGGGATCGATCATGTGGGGATCGGCGGAGATTACGACGGCGTGACCAGTCTGCCGCACGGGTTGGAGGATGTCTCGAAGTATCCCGCGATCACGCAAATCCTTCTGGATCGCGGTTACAACGAAGAGCAAATCCACAAGATTTTGGGTGGCAATATCCTGCGTGTGATGGAGGCTGCCGAAAAGGTTGCCCACGATCTTCAGCAAAAAGGGAATTGAGGGATCGTCTTGCTGGACTATTGGTCTGAACAAAAAGTGCCAGCAAGACGGGGCACGTTCCACTCCAGCCTCGGTCGGAAAGTGCCGAGATAAATCTTGCTATTTTTGATGGGGGACTTTAGATTGTGCGGCAACGGTAACTGTCCTGCCGAACATCGTCCAGATAGTGGTGCCCATGAAGATACTCCGCTTTTCCAAGCATTTTTATCGGTTGCTGCAGTCCGCCAAGGCGTTGGCCGTGGAGTCGGAGTTGTCGTCCATTCTGTTGATGCTGCCCACCTGCAACGATTGGGAATCTGCCAAGAAAGCCGTGGAGCCGATCCAGATTGTCTTGGCCAGTGGGAATCCCGAGCAATGTACCTCGGCGATGGAACAGGGGATTCCCACCATCGAATTACCGGTGGCCGACGTCGCCATTCACGAGCTGATTTCGATTGCTCTGTTGAGTGGTGTGGCGGACGATATCTTCCGCCAGGGCTCGGAGGTGGTCGTGATGTACAGTGCCTACACGCATGATCGCGTCGATTCGATTTCGCTGGTCCAAATGGATGAACATTTGGGGCGACTGACGAGCCGCGATTTGCAGTTGATCGAATCGCAGGTGCCCCTGAATGTTCTTAAGGCGGTAGTGGATTTAGCCGTGGAAATTGGCCGAGAAGGCCGCGAGGGGAAGCCGGTTGGCACGATGTTTGTCGTGGGTGACCACAAGAAGGTCCTGAAGCATAGTCACGCGACGGGTTTTGACATTGTCAAAGGCTACAAACGAACCGAACGGAGCATGTTTGACCCCAAAGTCCGTGAGTCGCTGAAAGAACTGGCTCAGATGGACGGCTGTTTTGTCATCTCGTCGGACGGCGTCGTGGAAGGGACGGCTCGTTTGATCGATACGTTGCCGGTTGAGGTGGCATTGTCACACGGTTTGGGAGCTCGACATTTGGCGGGTGCCGCGATCAGCAAGAATACACACAGCATCGCGATTGTCGTGAGTGAGTCGAGCGGGACCGTTCGCATTTTCCAGAATGGTGAAACCGTTTTGACAATTGGACATGGGGAACGCCGGGCGTTCAAGTGGGAAGGGCTGGGCCTGGAAGATGCCCACCTTGGCGGTTAGGATTTGTCGGGAAATAAGTTCCGGATTTCGAACGTCGAAAGCTCCGAAATTTACCTCGCTGGCTCCGGCGTTTGAATGATTAATGAATATTGAAGAGTGAAAAATTCAAAAGGTACCAAACGCTAGTTTCAGGCATTCCGCGAGCAAACGATGGCTCTCAGCATTTTGCATTTTTCAATTTCCATTTTTTAATACTCATTTCTTAGCCGCGTGTGAACCCTAAACGATCATTTGCCTGGCGGGCGGACTTCCCACGGATGGCAAAGCCGATCTGCGGATGAGTGCATTCGCGGCCAGCGGTATTGAATTGTAGACCGTCAAAGTACCAGCTAGGAAGTTCGACCATGGCAGTCGGACAAGTTGCTGTCGGTCAAGGAAGTGTCCGCGGACAGTTCATCCGCAGTTCGGCATTGCCATCCGTGGGAATTACCAAACGCTCGCATTTTGCCGCGTTGTGGCTCAAGCTATTCGGTGGCTCAGACCTAGCGTCTCGTCAGTTTCGACGATCGGGGTTCTCGGATTATCCAAGGTCGGACTCTCCCACATCGGGAAGTTATTTCCAGACAACTCCTTAGCGGCTAATCCCCGCGTTTCCGCGGACGGGCGAACCAGACTCGCAGCGCCTACTTGGAATAGAACTCCAGCGTTTGACTCAAGACTTTGATGGCTTTGATCAGCAGCCAGACCTGATCGGGCTTGAACTTTTGGGGATCCGTACTAGCGAGATTCTCAAGCTCTTCGCTAACCGCGGCCTGCTGGTCGGCCGCTGCCTGTAGCCGCAATGAAAGCTCTAGCCATACGTCTTTGACATAATTGGCTTGGTTCAGACGCGCGGGGTCGGCATGCATCGTCAGCAAACTTCCGACACGGAAAATATCCTCGATGGACAATTGGGGGTCCAAATCGATGATCAATTGCAACAGATTGGTTGCGGCGTCCGCGCCGGTCGTGGGCAATGTTCGGGTGTTCATGTTGACAGGTTCCTGGAAGGCTCCCGTCTTGAATATCGGTTGAGCCGGCGCCGCATCGTACGTACCCTCGCCACGAGCGAACAAAGTCACAAATATCGGTTCGGATAACCGGCACAATCGATTTCACAGGCCCAAGGAATTGGACGACGAAAGTTCCATCAGCCAACTCGTGAAAGTGAACCGCAAAAACTGTCCGTTGGTTGCGAATGCATCGTGTTATACTTTTGGCGGCCTTACCGAGGGAAAATTTCGATGCAGCGTTGGACTTGGTTGATTGTATTCTTGGCTTTCTTTGCCGTTGGCATGGGACGATTCCGTCCCCGGGGTCTGGAGCAAGATTCGGAGCGATTGAACTCGGTTCCGGCTGCGGGGGCAAATCAGGACTCGAACGATCGCGTTTCCGCCAGTGACTACGATCCACGTCGGGCCGTGGCCAGCGAAAAGGGGACGGTGCACGACGACTCCGTCAAGGATCGGGCGAGAAATCGCGAAGTGCCCGTGCGGATCTACCTGCCTGCCAAATCTGCTAGGCCGGAACCGGTCGTATTATTTAGCCATGGACTGGGCGGAAGTCGTGAAGGGTCCACGTTTCTTGGTCAGCATTGGTCCAAACGCGGCTATGTGGCCGTGTTCTTACAACATCCGGGTAGTGATGAAAGTGTCTGGAAGAACGAGTCCTTGGGAGGCCGCCGACGCGCTCTCGTCCAAGCGGCCAATGGCGAACAGTTGGCTCTGCGAATCGGCGACGTCTCCGACGTTTTGGATCAATTGGAACGTTGGAATGCCGAACCGGGACACCAATTACATCAACGCGTCGATCTCAAGCGAGTGGGGATGTCGGGACATTCGTTTGGTGCGGTGACCACCCAGAACGTCAGTGGCCAGTCGAATGTTCTTGGTCGTTCGAGCGTCGAACCGCGCATCCGAGCTGCCGTCGTCATGAGTCCGGGCGTGCCGGCCATCGGCAATCCGGACCGAGCGTTTCGCGGCGTAAAGATACCCTGGCTCCTGTTGACCGGTACCCATGATGATTCGCCAATTGGGGAACAGTCGCCCGAGTCCCGGCGCGAAGTGTTTCCAGCACTCCCAGCCGGCGACAAATACGAACTTGTCTTGGATCAGGCCGAACACTCGGTCTTTACCGATCACAAATTGTCTGGCGAAACCAAAGCGCGAAATCCCAGTCATCATCGGGCAATCGAAGCGATCAGCACCGCCTTTTGGGACGCGTACTTGCGCGAAGACGACGCGGCCAAGGCTTGGTTGCAAAGTGAGGAAGTGAAGTCCGTGCTCGACAAAGCCGACCAGTGGCAACGAAAGTAATATCATGAGTTCAAAGCAACAAACCGCTGACTTCGTCGTGGACCAATTGGCTCCCGCCGGCGAGATTCTGGCCAAAAAAATGTTCGGCGAGTACGGGCTCTACTGCAACGGCGTGTTCTTCGGAATGATTTGTGACGATCGAGTGTTTGTCAAACCAACGGCCGCCGGCCGACAGTTTATCGGCTCGCCCAGTGAAGGAGTTCCCTATCCCAACGCGCGCGTCCATTTTTTGATCGACGATCAAATCGATAATGGCCCCTGGGTTTGTGATCTGGTACGTGTCACCGTCCATGAATTAGCCAGCCAAGCGAAACCCAAACGTAAGAAGTAATGCACCCATCGCAATCGCCAATAACAAATAGTCCCGAAATAACTTCCCGATTTGGGCGATTCCGACTTTGGTTAATCCAAGTACCCAGATCGTCGAATCTGCCGAGCCGCAAATGGCCCGAGCCGCAAATGGCCCGAGCCACCGTGCGACAAAATGCGAGCCTTTGGTAATTCCAACGGATGGCAAAGCCGAACTGCAGATGAACCGAGGGCAAACTCGATCTTCACCGCCAGCACTTGACCGGCCGCCATTGTCTAACTTCCGAGATGATAGCCTAAGAAATGACTAATGCATTCCATTGCAAGTATCCATCCGGCGATCTGCGGTTAGCCGTGGCGGTACGGAAACCACGATGGCTTCGTTACGAACGTTTGATTAAGGACGCCGCTGGATACCGCCACCGCGTTGGGGACCACGCGGTTGAGCCCGATTGTCTTGCGACGAGCGACGGGGCGGAGAATCGCTAGCCGAAGAACGACTGGCCTGAGGACGACTGGCCTGCGTACCGCCAGGATTGCTTTCTGCTCGTCTTGGCCCAGGACTTGATGCAGGACGACTGCGGGGCGGCATGCTTTCGCGGTTCGATCGCGAGCCACCCGAAGGTTGCATGTTGTCTGGCCGAGAACGTCGCGGGCGATTGTCATCGTCGCTGGGTGAATTTCCGCGGGTGGGATTTTCAAACCGCTTTCCTGGGCCGGTGGAACCAAGCTTCGCTGGCCGAGACGGACGATCCTGGCCTGTTGGTCGATCCTGGGCCCTCGGTCGATCCTTTGCCCTTGATCGTTCTTGTGCACCCGATCGTTCTAGTGCACTCGGTCGTTCGTGGGACGTTTGTCGTTCCTGTGCCCTTGGTCGATCTTGCGCGGATGGCCGGGCTTGTGCTGATGGCCGGGCTTGTGCTGATGGCCGTTCTTGTGAGTTTGCGGCTCGGCCGGTAGTTGGCTTTTTGCTTGGACTGCCAATCGGACGTTCGGTGGTCGTTCGGATCGCTTGCACTGCGGCTGCTTTTTGAATGGCGGCGTTTCGTTGGGCAACATTTCGTTGAGCGAAACTGGGGACCGACGATTTTTTGCCACCCGTTTTCGCGCGCGAAGTATTGCCGCGCGGGTTACTGCCGCGGGACGGATTGGTGCGTTGCGATGGTTTGGGGTCTTGGGATCGTGAGTCGGACCTGGCTGGTTCGGCAGATGAGAATCCGGCCAGTGATTGTGTGGGAATCGAGTAGCCAATCAGGCGTTCGATATCGCGCAAATACTCGCGTTCGTCGGGGCTACAGAATGAGATGGATTCACCGGCTGCACCGGCCCGAGCCGTTCGCCCGATACGATGGACGTAGGTTTCGGGCGTGTTCGGCAATTCGTAATTGATGACGTGCGATACGCCGGGCATGTGCAAGCCGCGAGCCGCGACATCGGTCGCGACCAAGATAGGCGGCTCCTCCGAACAGAAACTAGCCAAGGCTCGTTCGCGAGCGTTCTGACTCTTGTTGCCATGAATTGCCACAGCCGAGATCTTGGCGCGATCCAGTAACTTGGCCAGTCGATCCGAGCCATGTTTGGTGCGACAAAAAACGATATGTCGAACGCCACGTGTGGTCCGAAGGTATTCGATCAAGGCATCCGCTTTGCGTGATTGCTCGACAAACGCCACCGACTGTTTGATCTTGTCGGGAGGACGAGCCACCACGTTCGCTTGGACGGTCAGCGGGTTATTCAGCCATTGTTCCGCCAGCCCTTGTATTTCGGGCGGCATGGTCGCGGAGAACATCAATGTTTGTCGGTCGCGCGGGATCCGGCTGACGATTTTTCTCAGCGGTTGAATAAATCCCATGTCCAACATTTGATCGGCTTCATCCAACACCAAGACCTTGACGTGACTAAGGTCCACGACGTTTTGCCCCATCAAGTCGAGCAAACGACCAGGTGTGGCCACGACGATATCAACTCCCGCGCGCAAGGCGGTGATTTGCGGGTTCTGCGAGACTCCGCCAAATATGACCACTTGTCGCATTCCAAGCCCGCGTCCGTAAGTGGCGAAGCTCTTGCTCACTTGATTGGCCAATTCGCGCGTCGGCGTTAGGACGAGAACGGAAACCGGTCGTGACGGTGCACGCTCGCGGCTACGCGGATTGGAATTTCGCGCGCCATGTTCACTGGCGTTTCTTTCGCTTGCGCGATCTGCGGGGAGCGCGAGGAACAGGTTTTGCAAAATGGGCAACGAAAACGCAGCCGTCTTTCCCGTCCCGGTTTGCGCACAACCCAACAAATCATCGCCCGCAAGAATCGCCGGAATCGATGCTACTTGGATGGGGGTGGCAACCGTGTACTTCAACTTTTGCAAGGTAGACAGAATTTTGGGGTCTAGCCCCAAATTTTCAAAACTCATGAGTCATTACGCGTGAACAAGACCAATAGCCAGACCGGTGGCGGTCTGCTGGGGCCCCGATTGCAGCACGCGAGTGTACATGGCGGTACCAAAGCGTCAAGGCGATTTCGCGGACACAGAACGGAATTGACCGAAACCGTCGAATTAATTCCTTTTGGGTTCAAAACCGCGATTCATTTGTTATTCACGCTTGCTGAACTCCGTCGTCGCTCCAGGGCAGCGCGGCTAGCTCAAAAACGCGCGCAGCAATTGGGGGCCGGTTTCGGAGAGGAAGCTTTCCGGATGAAACTGCAGGCCATAGACCGGCAGACGCCGATGTTTGATGGCCATGATTTCACGTGATCCGTTCGAAGCGTTTGCCCAGGCGTGCACTTCAAAGTCGGGATTCAGCGTCTCAGGTGAAATCACCAAACTGTGGTACCGCGTTGCGATTAGGGGCGATGACAAACCTGCGAACAATCCTTCGCCTCGGTGATGAATTTGGTCGACTTTGCCGTGTTTCAAATCAACGGCCCGCACGATCTTGCCGCCGGTTGCTTGGCCAATCGATTGGTGCCCCAGACAAACCCCCAAAATCGGGAATTCGGTCAACAATTCCTCGACCACGGCCACACTGATCCCGGCCTCGGATGGCGAACACGGTCCCGGGGAAATGACAATGTGCGAAGGTCGCAAACTACGTATCTTACCGACCGTGATTTCGTCATTGCGATAGACCTGGACGTCGGTGTTTGAATCCAATTCCCCGATGCGATGGACCAAATTGTACGTAAAGCTATCGTAATTATCGATCAGCAGGATCATGGTGTATCCTAACGTTTGTGACGATTTTGCCGTTTTTACTCATGCATTCTGGCTGGTCCGCCGATCTTGTCAATGCTGGGCGGACGGTTCCGATTTTCCATCCGTGTTTCACTTTCCCACAGTTGCGGTGAGTTGCTATGAAGCTGGAGACAACACGATTTGGAGTAGTCGAAATCCAATCGAACGATATCTTATTCTTTCGATACGGGCTGTTTGGGTTTGAGACCCAACAGCAGTGGGTTCTTCTGTCCGATCTGAATAACTCGGCGGTCGCCTGGTTGCAAAGCATGACGAATCCGGAGGTTGCTCTCCCGGTCGTCTCGCCAAGGCGCTTCGTCAATCAGTACCAAGTGCAATTGGACGAACGACAAATTGCCTTGTTGTCGCTCGCCAAGGAAGAGCAGGCGGCCGTGTTGGCCGTCGTGAGCCGCAACGGCCAGACGTTGACCTGTAATCTTCGGGCGCCCATCGTGGTCAACTTGGATCGGCGAGTTGGTTGCCAAGTGGTCACCGCCGACGAACAACCGCTTCAGTACCCGTTGGCCGAATTGCCAGCATCCGTTCGCAAGATCGCTTGATTCAACAACAAAAAAACGCCACGTAAAGTGGCGTGTTTCAATGCGATAGAGTTCGGCTGAATTACTTGCCGATGTCGGAGATTTCGGAAGGGTTCACGCGTGCGGCTTTTTGATTCTCACGCTTGATGGCTTCGTAGACTTCTTGGCGGTGAACGGGGATGTCTTGGGGGGCTTCGATCCCCAACCTTACTTTGTCACCCCGAATATCGACAATCGTGATCATTACGTTGTCACCGATCATGATGCTTTCGTCTCGGTGCCTTGACAACACTAGCATCGGAACACTCCCTTATTCAATCTTGTTCTTGACATGGTTTGGTCGGTGCCTCGTGGGATAAAAATCCGCACGACCGGTACAACTTCCAGCCCGGGCTCCGTCCGTGGCTAGATTGACCGGTGGCCGTTACCGACCAGACTCCCGAGGCGTTAATAAATGGTGGTTCATCACCGCCGTGCCGAATAGCACAACGGTGGTATCGACGCCGTTTCTCGGCCCCCACAACAGAATGTGCCCGCCGCGTCGGAGAATCAGCGGAGCACGACCGAATATGCAGAGTGTGCGCAATGAAACGCTGGAAACGCCTCGCCAATCCTGGCTACCAATAACGCTCGACGACGATTTGACCGGGATGCGAATGTCGATTTCGATGCAGGCCGCGTTCGCCAAGCAATTTTTCCATTTCGTCCAACATGTCCGGGTTGCCGCACATCATCACGCAGGATTCGGTTGTGATTTGGGATTGCGACATCGTCTCCAAAGAACCATCCATAAGGCAACGAGTAATGCGACCGAACAAAGCTCCGGGAGCTTGTTCGCGCGAGATCACAGGAGCGAAGACAAACCGCGAGCCCCACTGTTCGGAATACCCGGCAATTTCATCCTGATAGGCGAGATCCGCCACATGTCGTATCCCGTGCACCAAGACAAGTTTCTCGTACCGCTGCCAAACTTCCGGGCAGCGCAGCATGGCGATGTACGGAGCCAAGCCAGTTCCCGTACCAATCATCCACAGGGTTGACGCATCGGGACATCTCTTCAACGTAAATCCGCCGGCAGCCTTCTTGCTCACGCCAATCCGAGCTCCCGGTTCCATTTGCCACAAGAGGGGTGTCAATTGTCCGGTTTCCACCAGCACAATAAAGAACTCCAAGAGCTCCCCTGGCGGCGAGGCCACACTATAGGGGCGATGCAGTTGCCCCGCCGGTCGTTCGATTCCTAATTGCAGAAACTGACCCGGTTCAAAGGTCTGAACTTCAGGTGCTTCGATCGCCAATGTAAACAAACCGGGCGACCAAACTCGCTTGCTGCGGACCACTCCTTCCGTCCATTCCATAGGATCTACCTCGTTGATTCGGCAAGGATCTGAAAAATATTGGGTGATTCGCGAACCCGTCGCTCGGCTCCCGAGATGGGGCAATTGTACGCCAGGCAAATTGCCCAAGATACAGGCCAGCCATTCCCTGCCTGGGTTCCGTGGACGAACGCCTGGTCACAGCTTAATATGAGGTCAGCAAGGCGCGGCACAGTGTAGGGCGGGATAGTTCCTTTTTTCAAACTGCGAATGATTGGTGTCGTTAAGAGAAAGTTCTATTCGTAAGCAACCTCTAGCTCGATGGAGCGTGATCGTAAAGATCGTCGTTTCCCTGACTTTGTTGGGGATAGTCGGTTACCAGGCTGCCGGCAACAAGATCGTGGGCGAACTGTTGCAACAACCCAAACGATGGGAGTGGTTGGCACTGGGGTTTATTTGTGTCAGTGCTGGATACACCCTGTCGTTCGTCCGTTGGTGGAGCTTGGTGATCGGAGCGGGGTTGCCGCTGCGACTAGGCGAAGCCATTCGCTGGAGTCTGATGTCGCAGCCCTTTCAACTGATTAGTTTTGGAGTTGCGGGCGGCGATTTATTGCGAGTCTATTGGCTTTGCCGGGAACACCCGCAGCAAAAAACGCATGGTGCCGCAACCGTACTCTTGGATCGGGGCATCGGTTTATTGACGATGTTTGCGGCGGTCGCCGTGATTGGCTGTTTGATCCCGTGGTCGATTTTGGCCGCAGCGGACCCGGTGCGGACAAATGGGCTGATCCAAGTTTGGCGTTTGGCCGTGGGCTTGATTCTCGCGACTGGCTTGGGCGGACTTGGAGTGTTGGCCATGGCAAATACGTCATGGCCGGGCCGTCTTGCTGCGTGGTTACCCACTCCACGCCTGCGAGAAGTAAGCGCGAACTTGCTACGACTGTTGCCCGTCTATCGTCGGCAACCGGGCGTGTTGGTCCTGGCGGTCTTCCTGAGTGCGGCCAATGTGGGTTGTCTCAGTACGGGCGTCTATTGCGTCGCGCAAAGTCTGACCAACGAAACTCCTGGGATCGCAGACCACTTGCTGATCGCGCCGCTTAGCCTGATCGCGGGCGCTGCGCCTTTGCCCGGCGGGCTGGGGTCCCAAGAATTGGTCATGAGCTGGATGTACATGGCCTTTTCCACCCAACAGCAAAATATGAATTTTGGCATCTTGGTTGCCGCTGGCTACCGTGGCTTGACTTTGGTTTTGGTAGGAATCGGTTGGTTGCTGTACGCGACCAGTCGTCAGCCGTCTGGACCTGCCGCGGTTCGCGACCGGGAGTTATCATAGCGCCTATGGCGAAAGACAAGCAGAAGAAAGTTCGTACCGAATTCCGCAAGCACTACGGAGCCCGGACCCGACACTCCGACGTCACGCGGCAATTTCGTGCCGACGAGTCGTCCGACGATCAACGGAGTCACGAGCGGTTATCTGGTCGCGGCGACTTGGTCAAATCGCGAGTCGTCCGTGGAGTTGCGGCAACTGCTGACGAATCCGGCCAGTCGATTGTCCTGGATGTCTCCGGGGACCAATGTTTGTCCGGCCAAGTGCTGCGAGTTCACGGTTTGAACAGTATCGTTCGCATCGACGGCGGAGTGGATATCGTCTGTTCGACTCGAGGTCTTTTAAAAACATTAGGCACGGACTTGCGTCACGTTGTCGTGGCTGGCGACTTGGTGATGGTCAAACTCTCGGCTCCCGATCGTGGGGTCATTCAGCGTGTTGAGCCAAGACGCGGCTGCATTAGTCGAACCAGTCGAAATCGACAGCACTTGATCGCCGCCAATATTCATCAGTGTTTGATTGTTACTTCCTGCGCCGAGCCCGGCATCAAGCCGAATCTAATCGACCGGTTCTTGGTCACGGCGGAGAAGTCCGGCGTGCGGCCGCTCATCGTGTTGAATAAGATCGACTTGGTGGACCCGGCCGACTTGCAACCGACGATCGGTAATTTCGCGCAACTTGGCTACGAAGTCCTGGCGATCTCGGCCACCAAAGGGTGGGGCATCGATTTACTGCGTCGATCGCTGCAGAACCGGCGGACCGTCGTCGTTGGTCAAAGCGGTGTTGGGAAATCTTCTTTGCTCAACGCCATCGAGCCGGGATTAGCGCTGCGAGTCAGCCACGTCAGTCAGGAAAACCAAAAAGGTCGACACACCACGACCACCGCCCAATTGATTCCGCTCCAACTGGGTGGATACGTGCTCGACACTCCAGGAATACGGCAATTCCAATTATGGGATTTGGTCCCGGCGGAAGCCTCGCAATGGTTTCGCGAATTTCGAGCCTGGGCCGATCGTTGCCGTTTTCCCAACTGTAGCCATACCCACGAACAAGACTGCGCCGTAAAATCAGCGGTCGCGGATGGTCGGATCAGCCTCCGTCGCTACGACAGCTACTGCCAAATTTTTGCGGGCGACTTGTTGTAGGCTTCGTTGATTTGTCGTTTCTCTGTTGTTGGGATTCCGTAATGAGCAAAGAAATCCTTCGTGCCCTCTGCGGTTCATGGCGTGGCACTTGTCAGACTTGGTTCGAACCGGAAATGTTGGCAGACACGGCGGAAGTTTTCGGAACGATCGAACCGGTCATGGACGGTAAGTTTGCACGATTTGTTTATCGCAGCACGATCCAAGGACGCCCCCGACAAGGAGAGGAATTGATCGCGTTCAACTCGATCAACCAACAGTTCGAAGTTTCTTGGATCGATGATTTTCACATGAGCGATGCCATCCTGTTTTCGCAAGGTCCAGCGATCGCACAAGGCTTTGAAGTAACCGGCCAATACGAAGTTGGCAGCGGACATCCAACATGGGGCTGGAAGACTCGTTACGAGTTGCTAGAAGATGGTCGACTTCGCCTGACGGCCTTCAATATCATGCCCGGCGAAGACGAAGCGAAGGCCCTGGAAACGATCTTGGCAAGGACCACGGCCTAATCCTCCCACACTTGTTGATCCAACATGGCTAAATCAAAAAAAAAGCTTACGTTCGACGGTTACCTACAAGCGTTGCCGGACGATTTCCGCTTGGCTCTGGAGCGATTGCGAAAAGTCATTCACGCAACGGCCCCCGGTGCCGACGAGTGTGTCAGTTACGGCTTGGCCGCCTTTCGACACAACGGTCGCATGCTTGTCGCGTTAGGTGCCACAAAATCCCATTGCGGTTTTTACTTGATGAGCAATCAAACGGTCGCCCAATTCGCTGAAGAATTAAAATCATTCGAAACGAGCACCGGGACGATTCGCTTTACGCCGGATCAACCATTGCCAATCGCGCTGGTTCGCAAACTGGTTCGCGCGCGGATTGCCGAGAACAAATCGCTGTCGGGCTGAAATTCTCAACTCGCTTTCGCAGCCACTTTTATAGCTGAGATTCGATCTTTAGCAGCTCGTCCCAAATCGCTCCAGGCGTCGGTAGTTCGCGAATGGCGATGAGCGCTTCTGGGACCTGGATGATGCGTGACAATCGTGCCAGCGTTTGCAAGTGCCCACTGTCTTCGCGCGAACCAATCAGCACAAAGACGTCGGTCATCATCCCACGTGGACCACCAAACGGAATTCCCTGCGACGTGACGCCTAAGATCAAAAATGGGTCCCCAATCAAGCCCGGTTGCGGTCGCCTGGGATGCAACAAGGCCATACCATTATCCAAAGCCGTCGAGTGCATCTCTTCACGTTGACCGATCAGTTCGGCCATTTTACTGGCGTCCCACACCAGCCCCAATTGCATGGCTTGGTCGCAGATTTCGCGAATCACCGAACCTTTCGTTCGGGCCGGCAAAGGCTTGATGATGTGATGCTCAGGTAGAAGTGTTTGGATAATGGCCTCGGGATTGGGACTGCTACCGGCATGTCGATGCAGCGAGATCTCCATCTTTTCCAGTTCCTCCGCATCCGCGACGCCGATTTGATGCTCCATCCAGCGATTGATTTCGTGCAGGTTGAAGGACCACTCGCCGCCCACTCGCCGAGCCGGAATCTTTTCCTGCTTCAGCAAGCGTTCGATCTTGGTGACATCCAAATGCAGGTATTTGGCCAGTTCGGCCAAGCTCATTTCTTGTTCGGTCATGGTGTCGATGGTCCTTCTGTTTTCGCATGTCGGTTTATGGACAACTTCTTCCGAATTTCGTCCTTCAATCCATTTAGTACCGAAGTCTTATCGACGTCGACCAAGATTTGTCGAATCACGGCTTTGGGCGATTCGCCCCCCCAACTGCCACCGTGCTGGAAGTAGTATTCGGCCGCCCGACCAACCAAGTAACTGGTCCAACCAGCGGCCGCGCCTTGCGGAACCGCGGT
The DNA here is from genome assembly GCA_041741535.1 of Pirellulaceae bacterium. GTDB lineage: Bacteria > Planctomycetota > Planctomycetia > Pirellulales > Pirellulaceae > M30B19. The sequence continues at coordinate 98,757 of JBGSJV010000062.1, read as the reverse complement.
TAAGGGCGTGGCCAAGCCAAACGAAATTGCCTTCAAGCCCATGGCCATGACGTCCATCGCGTAACTCATCCCTGCCACCCAACCGGCGGACTTCAAGATGCTCCACACCAATTCGCGCGCGTTGTTCATCGAAAAGCGAATACCGTAGACTTGCGACAAGGCCACAATCATCATCACATCAATGGTGAAGCCCGAAAGAATATCCAACAGTGGGACAAAGGTCACGCCCACAACGATTGCTTTGAAACTGGCGAAACTCCAAATCACTTGTTGAGCATAACGCCTCCTTAAGTGAATCCGGACCGACTTTACGCGATCGGACTTGTCGGCCGCAAACATGGCCGCATTCAACGCCAAGAGGCCTTTGCCCTCGCGATCCAAGATCTCGATAATTCGAGCCTTCAAGTCAGAAACGTCCGGGGCCGGCTGTTGCCACTCGGAGCGTTCGCTGCCGTTGCGTTCCTCATAAACGTACTCGACCAGTCGCGGTTGGGCGGCCGCCATCACGAAGTCTTCAGGCCGCACGGTGCCAAACAATCGCTCGTTTTGCAGAACTTGTAAGATGCGCTCTCGATCACCGGCGGAATACAGATCCTTTTTGTTCAGCACCACCAGCATCGGCTTCTGAACTGCCGCCAACTCCAACAGCGCGGAGTATTCCACGTCGTTTAAATCCGAGTCCGTCACAAACAACAGCAAGTCCGCGCGACGAGCCGCATCATCAGCCATTTGTCGCCGATCGACGCCTTGGACTTCGTTAATCCCCGGCGTATCGACCAAGACCACTTCCGATTCTTCCAGGCCGGGCACCCGATAGCCACAGCCGTCCCAGGTCGTGCCCCACACTTCGCGAGTCCAACCGCCTTGCACGTTGACGCTGGTCACTTCACTCCCGATCAGTGCGTTGATCAATGCCGACTTCCCCGTACTGATCTCGCCGAAGACGACAATCTCAATTCGACCTTTCGTCAACTTCTCTTGCATGTCGGACAGACGTGTGATGTCGGCCAACATTTCCTGGCGTTCATCTTCAGGACAGGCGCGCAATTTCTCCAAGGTCACCTGAACGGATCGCAACGCCTCGCGGTAATTTGCAAATTGGCGATTGTCGTTTAACGACTCCGTGCTCGAGGGCTCGGAATTGTCGGTTGCTTTGGGCGTGTCCGTGTCACTCATCATGTACCTCTTAATGGGACGACGCCGAAGTCAGATTCTTGCGAGCCACATCCACCAATTTCTTCAGCTCGGCAATGGTGGTCATTCGCTTCCATTCGCGTTGGGCCAATCCCGCCAAGCCACCTTCCGGCTCTTGCATTTCGTTTTTGAAGTACTCCATGAACACCACACCGATCCACCGAGTGATCAGCAGTTGCACACAAGCTTGCACCAAGCTTCCGGCCACGTTGATGCCAGGCACCGTCTTCAACAACGAAGAAACGCCGCTGACAACTGCTGTGGTACCCAAGATGCCGATCAAGTTGGTGGCCAACTTGCCTAACAACAAGGACGCCGAACTAAGATCGAGCTGCTGATCGTAGACCTTGGCCAAATCGACCACCATCTTGGTGTTGATGGCGACTCCGGCGGCAATGTCCACAATGGGAAATGGCAACGCGGCAACGGTTCCCGCACCCAACGCCCAACTATCGATGATCGCCCAAGCTTTCTGATCCAAGGCCGCGACGGCCTTCTGTTTGGCTTGGTCCAGCAAGCTGCGACTTTGCAACAGGAGATTGTCCAACAACAATTCTTTGCCGTCGCTGCGCACGGTTTCCCGCAGTCGTTTGGCCAAGTTCTCGATCGAGGCCGGCAGCGGCACTACCTCTTCTGTCGTGGTCCCATCCAAGGCCACTCGATATCGCAAGCGATAACCAGACGATGCCTGTACGGTGAGCACATCCTCCAACTTGACGGCTCCCTCGGTTTGTTTGGTCAATTGCTCGCGGAGTCGTTGTTGATCTTCTGCACTGTACCAATCCGCTTTGTTCAAGCAGATGAGCAAGCGTTTCTCCATTCTCTGCAAAACTTGAATCAGTCGATACTCGCTATCGCGCAGCGGTCCATCAACCACGACCAACACCACGTCGGCATTCTGAGCGGCGCTAGCGGCCTCTTGCACGTGCTCGGCTCCGTCCACTTCACCCAACCCCGGCGTGTCGACCAACAACACGTGTTGATCACCCGGCCATTGGATATCGCTTCGCCGTAACGTGGTACCTCCGCGGACGTCGGTGGCAAAAACTTGGCGTCCGGCCAATGCGTTGAGCAGACTCGACTTGCCACAACTGATCGAACCAAACGCGACGATCTCCAATCGTTGGGCCGATTGTTTTTCGCCGAAGGTGGTCAACATCGGCTGAAGTTGTTGGCGGACGTCCGCCTCCAGATTTGCTTGAACGCGTTGGATCTCGGCAATGTTTTCGCGAATTTGCGCCGTTCGCTCCGAGGCACTTAGTTCGCTAGGGCTCTTGTCACGCCGCTCCAATCGCTTTTCTTTGGACTTCTGGCGGCCATACAAGGTGTAGCCGACGTAACCTGTCGCGCCCAAAAACAACAGACTGCCGATCGCGACGACAGAAAAATAGACCACGGTCCAGAACGTTCCAAATTGCTGGACTTTATCCGCTTGATCCACGATAAAGCTCGGCACGTAGATCAACACCAAGCCAAAGAGAGCTGCGGCCAATACCAACACGAACCCCGTCCAAGCTTGATTCGGCAGAAAGCGAGTAGGAATCAACGGGTTCACCGATCTTTCCAAATCGCCGAATGTTGGGGTTCGTAAATGAGTCGAGGCTGCTGGGCGGCGATCCACTGCCGAGCCTGTTGGACATCGCTCACTAGTCCAATTCGCGTGGCTTGGATCAGAGCATTGCCAATGGCGGTCGCTTCGCTGGGTCCCGCAATCACTGGTCGGTCGCACGCATCGGCCGTCAATTGACACAGCAATTGGTTTTGCACGCCACCGCCCACCACGTAGATGGATTCGATGCGGCGCCCAATTATTTGCTCCAAACTTCGCAAAACTTCCGAATACCGCCGCGCCAGACTGTCAAAAGCACAACGGAGGATCTGGGCATCGGTCTCAGGTGCGGCTCCCGACCGTTGAGCCAGTTCACGAATCGTCTGCGGCATGTCCGCCGGAGCATTCAAAGCCGGATCATCCGGATTGACGAAGAATTGGCAGGGCGGCACCCCGCGCGCCATTTCGGCCATCTGTTCCCAAGTGTAAACTCGACCGGCTCGTTCCCAAATTCTGCGGCATTCTTGGATCAGCCATAGCCCGGCAATGTTCTTGAGCAAACGGGTCGTGCCGCCAACTCCCGCTTCATTCGTAAAGTTGTGGGCGGCCGTCAGGTCGTTGATGATGGGCCGACTAACTTCGACGCCCATCAAGCTCCAGGTCCCGCTGCTGATGTAGCACCAATCGGGAGCCGTGGATGGTACTTGATTCACGGGAACCGCAACCACAGCACTGGCCGTGTCGTGCGTTCCCGGCAAAATCACTTGAGTGCTCGCCACCAACCCCGTCTCTTGTTGCACGATGCAACGCAGCGACCCGAGCGACGTGCCGGCCGGGGTCAAAGGCCCAAACATCTCGCGCGGCAAACCGAACCGAGTGATCAAGTCCACCGCCCACTCGTTCGTTGTCGGATTGTACAACTGCGAAGTCGAAACGTCCGTGATTTCGTTGCTGCGCTGCCCACTGAGTAGCCAATGGAACAAGTCCGGCATCATCAAGAACTGCCGCGCCAGCCCGATCAGTTGCGGTTGCCGAGCCTTGATCGCTAACAGTTGGTACAACGAGTTGATCGTCATGAACTGCAAGCCCGTTTGGCGATAGATTTCACTTTGGGGCACAACGTCGAAGGCGCGTTCTAGTCCGCCTTCGGTCTGTTGATCGCGATAATGAAACGGCAACGACAACAGTTCTTGGGATTCACCCAGCAAGGCGAAGTCGACTCCCCAGGTGTCCACGCCCACACTGGCGATCCGGGCCGCTGAAAACTTTCGCGCCGCGAGAGTTAGACCGTTGAGGATCTCTTGCCATAGACCGGGCAGGTTCCACATCAAGTGCTCGCCGATCCGAACTCCAAAGTTGGCGAAGCGATGCACCTCGTGCAGCTGAAACGCCGGGCCTGTAAATTCACAGGCCAAGACCCGACCACTACTGGCCCCTAAATCCACCGCCAAAATGACTGTGCCACCGGACATTCCACGCCACTCCAACCGACAAAAACTCACCACTCTCGGTGATCCGCCGCAAGCCTGGGCTTGGCGACCGAACCGAACCGGCCCAAACCGCACTGGACCCGTGGTTCTCGGGCAATCACGATTTCCGAACCGCCCGATTAGGGTACTCCAACCGGAACGAAATAGACAGACGTGTTGCAAGAGCGCACCATCCAACGTGCGCCATCAGTCCCGCGGCGGTTTTGGGCCTAACACCAAGTCGGGTGGGTTCACATAGTAGAGCGAGCGCCCCGATCGCTCCGGAATTTGAGATACGATCCATTCCCTGATTCGAGTTTTTCATTCAATCGCCGAACGCATCTCTGCTCCAGGCACGATCGGGGCGCTCGTGCTACTATGCTGTGAGTGCCCCGATTGCTCTGGGATTTGAGATATGATCGAAGCTCCAATAAGTAATTCGGAATGAGACGTGCGAACGGATTCTATTACGATCCGACTTTGTCTTCTCTGCGTTATCTTAATCTCTTGCGGTGCGTCCTCTTCTATTTCTCAACGCCAACTCGGCCAAATCGGGTGGGTTCACATAGTAGAGCGAGCGCCCCGATCGCTCCCGGATTTGAGATACGATCCATTCCCTGATTCGAGTTTTTCATTCAATCGCCGAACACATCTCTGCTCCGCTCCAGGCACGATCGGGGCGCTCGTGCTACTATAGAAAACCAGACTACAATTCAATTCTGCCCGAGATCCCTCACGCTCGACTTCCAGGAACCACCCACGATGCCATATCTCGAACTTGTACCCGAATACACTCCGCCTCGCTCCGAGTTTTCACGGGCAGGAATTTTGTCAGCCGTTGCCCGAATAAAGGGCTTCGTGCATCACACGCCGGTTTTGGAGAATGCCTGGCTGAACCAACAGTTGGGTTGTCGCGTGCATTTCAAGTGCGAACATTTCCAGCGTGGGGGCGCGTTCAAAATTCGTGGCGCCATGAACTCGGTGCTGCAATTAAGTGAGGAACAGGCTAGTCGCGGAGTCGTCACTCACAGTTCAGGAAATCACGCCCAAGCGTTGGCGATCGCCGCACAAAGGCGGGAGATCCAATGCACCGTCGTGATGCCCGAGAACTCCCCGGCGGTCAAGATGCAGGCGACGCGCGATCGAGGTGCGCTGGTGGTAACCTGTCAACCAACCCAAGCCGCGCGGATTGCCGCAACGCAAGAGATCATCGAGCGAACCGGGGCAACGTTGGTTCACCCGTTTGACCAAGCGACCATTGTTCTGGGGCAAGCGACTGCTGCTTGGGAACTTTTGACGGACGTTCCACAACTGGATGTCATCGTCGCACCGGTCGGCGGCGGTGGGTTATTGGCGGGAACCTGCCTTTCAGCCGCGTGGTTCCACTCGGATCGGCGCGTGGCGGTTTTTGCGGCGGAACCAACCGGCGCGGACGATGCGTTTCGCAGTTTGCAGCAACAATCACTCGTAACCGAACAGAAGCCACAAACCATCGCGGATGGCTTGCTCACGACCTTAGGCCAATGGACTTGGCCGATTATCCAACAACAATTGACTGGGATCGTTACGGTAGACGACCAGGAGATCAACGCAGCCATGCGAATTTTCTGGGAGCGACTCAAGTGGATCGTCGAACCCAGCGGTGCGGTTTCCTTAGCGGGGCTCAGGCAACTGTTGGCCAACCAGCGAAAAATTTTTGCCGATGGTTCCACCGAGCCGCAGATTGGCGTGATTATCTCTGGCGGCAATCGCGATTTTGTGCCGGTTTAATTTCGCTCGATTTAGGAACGCGGGGCATTGTCGTCGAAGGAGTCTGAACCAGGTCGGACTCTCGGGACGTCATGCAAGATCCCAGTCAAAACGACATGACCGGAAGGTCAGCCTCGATTTGAAAGAAAGTCCAAGTTGTTTATGATTGAGAAAGCTGCCATACCGCGCTTCCGAAATTTCTTAAGCTTGGAGCCGATTGCGAAAGATAGCAGCTCCTACGTATTGGTTTGGTTGTTGTTTTGCGCCCCGATGTTGGTCATCGTGGCGATTGCGTCGTTCTTGTCGGAACGTAGCCTATTTGGCGAAATGCTCGTCGGATTTGTGGTTAGTGTCGTAGAATTCCCGTTCGCTATTGCAGTGGTCTGCGGCGTTCGAATCCTGTTCCCCGACGTGCCTCGTCACGGAATTCTCGTGGCGACAATGCTCGCTTCTGTAGCATTGAACACGGCACTTGCGTTCATCGTCCAGATCGCTCGTATTGCGTGACGAAGCCGTGAAATGGAACCGCCTCAGACTCAAGTCCTTGGTTCGAGCTCCATTACCAAACGTCCACGGCCAACTCTAAATCGATTCCCGACCGATCTTGGACTTGTTGTTTGGTCTTTTGAACCAGCTCAAGAAAGTCGGTACTGGTCGCACCTTGGCGGGCAACAAAGAAGTTCGGGTCGCGGTCCGAAACTTCGACAGCTCCTGATTTGAGGCCTTGGACACCGGCCTTGGTCAACACTTGAGTGGCGGTCGAACCGCCGTGATCCTTGAACACGTAGGCACAGGGCTCGTCCAACATGGGTTGTTTGGCTTTGCGGACGATCCAGAGTTTCTGCATGCGACGGAGAACCTGTTCGCTGGCTTCTCGTTCGAATTCGAACTCGGCCGCGATAATGGCCAGTTCGTTAAGGCTACTTTGGCGGTAGCTAAAGTTCATTTGGTCGTGCTGGCGGATCAAGACGTCCCCGGCTGCTGTCAGTACTGTGGCCTGTTTCACCCAAGCACCGATGCTGCCCCCGTTGGTCGATGTATTCACGTGCAAGGCACCGCCAATCGTTCCAGGGATGCCGACCAATTGTTCCGGGCCTTTGAAACCTTCGCGGACGGCGAGCGAGACAAAATGAGCCAAATTAGCACCGCCACCGGCCGTCATTCGATTTCCCTGGACGACAATTCCCGTAAATTCGGGGGCCGCCAATTGGATGATCAAGCCCGGCCAACCCGTCGAAGGGATCAGGACATTGGCACCATAACCCAGGACACGAACCGGTAGGTTGGCCGCTCGAGCTTGTTGGACGACCGCTTGTAACTCAGTTTGGGAGGTCGGGACGGCAAAATAGGCCGCGTTTCCGCCAATTCGAAGCGAGTTGTACGGGCTCAGCAGGACATCCTGTTGCACAACATGCTCTAGCCCAGCAAATAGGTTCATGGAGTTTCTCGGGATTTGCACCAATAGCTTTTACCAAAACACGGAGTCTCCGCGACGCCGCCGTTGGACAATCTTACCCTTTACGCCACCACTGACAACCTAACGGTGGGTTCCCGGCAATTGACTTTTGTGGGGCCACCGAGCAGCATGGAGCTTAACGGGCCTGTTTCGAGAATTCACTAGGCATTGTCCTAAAAGGGGGCTAACCCTTTGGCGGGCATGCAAGATCGCGGACAAAAAGTCATGACCAGAGAGGGTCAGACTCGTTTGGGGAACATGCCTCGGACTTCCACTGGGCAAGAATTCTTCGAGACGGGCAACCGTCGGATTCACTCGGAAACGCCCGACCATCGGCGATTCCGAACCGGGCCGGATGGGTTGGGTAATTGCCCACCTACGGCCTAATACCTCCAAGTGAAGCTGATTTCGCGAGCGCAGGTGTCCCTTCGCTGGGCGGGGAGCGTGACAAACGCTCTTTTTCGCTACTCGCCCGACGAAATTGGGTACCAGCGCCAGCAAATCAACCTGACTTCACTCAATGGTATTGGCCTTTGGCCCGGCTCCCGCCAATTTCCTGCCTCCTTTATATAGTTGCTCCATGGCATTTCAAAATCGTTCTACCGATTCGTTTGGGCCGGTGTCTCGGACGCCAATGTTCCGATCACGAGCGTGTGGTTGGATCAAAAATCTGATTGTGGCCGGTTTCCTTGGGACGTCCGGGGCGTTGGTTTGGGGCCAAGCAGCCGCCGAACCGCTGCCGGTTCGTGTCGGGGGCGTTCGCCCACAAGTCATACACGCCGAGCGAACCTTTGTCGGCACCGTCACCCCGATTCGACAAGCGATCATTGGGAACGCCGTCGAGGGTCGCGTGCAGGAAGTTTTTGTCGACCAAGGCGACGCTATTCATCCGACTGCCGTCGGTGAAACTGCCAATGGAGAGGCAATCGACTCCGGTGTGCCGTTGATCCAACTGCGCACGGCGACCATCGATATCGAACTAGATGCGGCTCGCTCCGAATTGGATTTACGCCTAGCCATGCAGCAGGAACTCCAAGAGTCGCTGCCCGCCGATTTAGAACTGGCGCAAGCGGCGTTGGGCGCGGCGCAAGCCCGGTTTCAGTTCGCGCGGGCACAACTAGATCGGGGCCGAGAATTGGCTCGTAATGGCACCGCATTGTCGCTCAGTGAACTGGACCAACTGAAATCGGCCTACGACACCGCCGAGCAAGATCAAATAGCCGCTGAAGCGGGCGTTCGAAAACTGGAGCGAGTCCAACAAGCTCGGTTGGCTCAAGTTGCCGCTCAAGTCAACAACCAACGTGAAGCGTTGCGGTTGTTGGAAGATCGTCGGTCAAAGTACACCGTTCGTGCTCCGTTTGAAGGTGTCGTCTCGCGACGAACCGCCGAGATTGGCCAATGGCTGACCGTTGGTGCGGACGTTGCGGAAGTCGTGCAAATGAATCCGATCGATGTCGTGATCATGGTTCCACAAGGCATGGTGGCCGATTTTCAATATTCGATGCGTGAGCCGGATACCGAATCGATCATCCCTGCCGAATCGACGACCAAGCAGGACCAACCGCGTTCCTTGTCCGCCCAGATCCGCGTCGACAATCAACCTCAAACCATGACGGGACAAATCCAGGCTTTGGTTCCAACGGCTGATCTGATGTCGCGTTCGTTTCCCGTCAAAATTCGATTGGATAATCCTCGCACGGCTTTGGGTTATCGTTTGAATCCCGGCATGTTGGTCAAGGTGCAAGTCACGGTCGGGGAAGTACAACCGAGCCTCATGGTTCACAAAGACGCCTTGGTGTTGAACAACACGGGCAAGTTCTTGATGGTGATCGATCGGTCTGTCGAACCGAATATTGTCAAGTCGGTTCCCGTCGAGGTTGGAACGGCGGTCGCTGATTTTGTTGCCGTGACTGGCGATCTGCAGGCGGATGATTGGGTCGTCATTGAAGGCAATGAACGGTTGCGTGGTGGCAATCCTGTAAAGGTAATCAATCCTGAAGCGATGGAGCCTTCACCGAGCGATTCCACAACCAAGACCGTGATTGTTGGGGCAACCAAATAACCATGCACCCCATCGCTGCTTTTATCGAGAATCCCGTCAAAGTCTCGGTCGCTGTCATCTTGGTCGTGTTGTTTGGCCTCATCGCGATGTGGGTGATGCCGATCCAATTGTCACCGGACGTGGAACTGCCGGTCGTGTCGGTAACCACGATGTGGCCCGGCGCCAGCCCGATGGAGATTGAAAAGGAAATCGTTCAAGCTCAAGAGGAGCAACTCAAGAGCGTTGAAGGTGTCGTAAAAATCAGTAGCGAATGTCGCGAATCTCAGGGAACCATCAGTTTGGAATTTGCGGTTGGGACCAACTTGCAGGAGGCGGTGCTCAAAGTCAATTCGCAACTGCAACAGGTTCGCCGTTATCCGTTAGATGCGGAACGTCCCGTCATTCGCACTTCCGACAATTCACGCGGGCAAATTGCTTGGTTTGTGCTGATGGCCGTCCCGCCGGATGATCAGTTGTTCCGCGACTTTGCCGCGCAAAATCCAGCGGCCGCTCCCGATGTCGAACGGATCTTTCAATCGCGCAGCCAGGGCCTGAAAAACTATCGCATTCGTGAATTTGTCGAAAAGTACCCAGCCGCTCAAGCGTTGTTGCCACCGGACATCGATGTTCCTTCGTATCGCAAGTTTGCCGAAGACTACATCAAGTCCGAATTCGAGCGAGTTTCCGGTGTCTCGGGCGTCGACGTCTTTGGTGGACGACCACCGCAAATGCAAGTCATCGTTGACCCGGAAAAACTCTCGGCCCGCGGTTTGACCATGGCGGACGTTCGCGATGCTTTGAATTCTGACAACACCGATATATCCGGTGGAAGATTTTACGAAGGCAAACGCGGCTGGACGGTCCGTACGTTGGGTGAATACCGCAGCGAAGAGCAGATCGGATCCCAGATTATTCGCAGCGGCACAGGGCCCAGTGTTTACCTGCGAGATGTCGCCGAGATTCGTCTGGACTACGGACGGCCAACCGGGTTTGTGCGTCGGTTTGGTATTCCAAATTTATCGATTGGCTGCCAACGGCAAACCGGTGCGAATGTCATGGACGTCATGGAACAATTGCAAGCAGCTGCCCAACGCTTGAACGAAGGACGCTTGAAACGAGAAGGCTTGATGTTGACTCAAGTCTACGACGAAACCGAGTACATTACTTCGGCGATTGGGCTCGTCAACGAAAATATCATGTTGGGCAGTGCACTGACCATCATCGTGATGATGCTGTTTTTGCACTCGTCGACGCGCTCGTTTGTGGTTGTGATTCTGTTGACAATCACTTCGGCACTTGCGGCTTGGGTCTCACCTTGGTTTTTCGCTGCCACCTTGCTTATTATCTTGGTGGCCGGATTATGGTTTGCGCACGGGGCCTTGGTGGTCGGGATTGCGATTCCCGTGAGCATCGTCGGCACGTTTTTGATCTTAAATTTCTTGGGGCGCTCGCTTAATGTCATTAGCTTGGCGGGGCTGGCGTTTGCGGTCGGAATGTTGGTCGATAACGCGATCGTCGTATTGGAAAACGTGTATCGTTACCATCAAAACGGAGAACCACCCTTTCGAGCGGCCCGCTTGGCGGCAATCGAGGTTTGGGGTGCCGTACTCGCGTCGACTCTAACGACCTTGTTCGTGTTCTTGCCGGTTCTGTTCTTGCAAGATGAGATCGGACAGTTGTTTGCCGATATTGCCCTGGCAATTAGTGCCGCGGTCGGTTTGAGCCTGTTGGTCAGTATCTTGGTGATTCCGACCGCAGCCGCTCGAATTCTGACAGAAAAAGTCAATCATGAATCGGAACACACCACTCCGTTGATGCGTTGGATGCAGTGGTTGGGAACGTGGTTCACGGAAAGCGTCTGCGGATTGAATTCTTGGATCCAACACTCCACGTCCCGCCGCATTGCGACGGTTACAAGTTTGTTGGTGGTTTCTCTGGGGCTTAGCTACCTGTTCCTTCCCGAAATGGAGTACCTGCCGGAGGGCAACCGAAATCTGATTCGTGGCTTCCTCAGCCCGCCGCCGGGTTACAATGTCGAACGCATGTCCGAGATGGAGAAGCGAATTGAAGAAAAGCTACGACCCAATTGGGATTTTGATGATGCTGACCTGGCGGAACTACCTGAAGATTTTGTCGGCATTGATGATTTCTTTTATGTCGCCAATGACAACAACGTCTTTATGGGACTCCGGGCGCATGACCCCGTGAAGGCTCACGCGATGGTCCCGATGATTCGCGGAAAATTCAAAGACGAATTTCCGGGAACGTTTTTTAATGTGTCGCAAACCAGTTTGTTCGGACGGGGCATGTCCGGCGGGCGCAGCATTGATCTGGAGATCGTTGGCCCCGACCTGGAAAAACTCGTCCAAATCGGTGGCAAGATCCTGAACGAAGCAAAACGGCAGTTTCCCGAAACCACGCAAATTCGACCTCGCCCGAGTCTCGATCTTGCGAATCCCGAATTGCATGTCGTGCGCAAACCAGAGCAAGGCGCCGAATTGGGTATCAATAATGTGGAGCTGGGGTTTGTCGTCAGCACTTTGGTGGATGGCGCTTACATCGCCGACTATTTTCACGGTGGCGAAAAGCTCGATATGGTCTTGCGAGGCAACGACTCGTATTCGGGACATTCGCAAGATTTGGAGTCACAATACATCGCGACGCGAAACGCTCGGACTCCGGTTCGTTTGGACGCCTTGGCCGATGTGAAAATGGCGGCGGGTCCTGATCAAATTTTACGCCGTGAACGGCAAAGAGCTGTGACGATTGAAGTGACACCGTCCCCCGAGATCTCGTTGGAAGCCGCCATCAAGCGTTTGCAAAATGACGTGATTCTGCCGCTCGAGCTGGATGGGACCATCACGACCGAATATCAAGTCCAACTCAGTGGTACGGCCGATAAGTTGGTGCAAACCTGGAACTCGCTGTCGTTAAACTTTGCGCTCGCGCTGCTTATTACCTATCTGTTGATAGCGGCGTTATTCGAATCTTGGCTTTATCCGTTGGTGATTATTGTCAGCGTCCCGTTGGGCGCTGTTGGTGGTATCTTGGGACTACGAGCCCTGGGCGTGTATCTCCACATGATTGGTGGACGGCCGCAAGCCCTGGATGTGCTGACGATGTTGGGCTTTGTGATTCTCATTGGGACCGTTGTGAATAACGCCATTCTGTTGGTTCACCAATCTCTCAATTTGATGCGAGAAGACAAGTTGGAGCCCGTTCCGGCTATCTTGCAATCCATCCGCACACGTATTCGGCCAATTTTTATGACGACACTAACCACTGTTTTTGGCTTGGCTCCGCTGGTGTTTTTCCCGGGGGCCGGCAGCGAACTGTATCGTGGTATCGGCAGTGTCTTGCTGGGCGGTTTGATCGTATCGACGCTGTTTACGTTAGTCATGATTCCATCGCTGTTCAGTTTGGTGATTGACTTGAAGCTGTGGGTCGCCAATACTTTCCGTCTGCGTTCGGCTCCGGCTCCTGAGCCTGAACTGATCCCTAGTGTGGCTAGCCGTTCTGACGCATAACGTCAACTCAATCTGAGGAAATGTGCTTATGTCGAACATCGAGAATTCTTGGGGAACGGCTCCGCGACTCGATGTGGACTTTTCGGTTCGGTTTCGACATCGACTTCGACACACGCTGGACGTTTTGGGCGATGAACAAGAAGTTCTGGCCGATGTCTTGGAAGCCTCAGAAACGCAGGTCCCGCGTGTGCAATTTTGGCTGGACGAAGCCGTGTTGCATGCCAATCCGGAATTGAAGCAACAATTGTCGCGGTTTGGGCGCAAATACGCGGATCGATTGACCGTCGTCAGCAATCCGCAAATCGTGCCGGGTGGTGAAGCCGTCAAAAACGATGTGCATATCATCGAACGAATGTTGAAGGTATTCAACTACTACGATTTGGATCGACGTAGCTACGTGGTTGTAATTGGCGGTGGCGCGGTCCTGGATGCGGTGGGATTTGCCGTGGCCATTGCCCATCGCGGATTGCGACTGGTGCGAATTCCAACAACCACGCTGGCGCAAGCGGACTCCGGGTTGGGCGTCAAAAACAGCATCAATCTATTCCAGAAAAAGAATTGGTTGGGCACGTTTGCAGTGCCGTGGGCAGTTGTTAATGATCAACGACTGTTGGAGACCTTAAGCGATCGCGATTTTCGTTGCGGTTTCTCGGAGGCCGTCAAAGTTTCTTTACTCAAGGACCCTGATTTTTTTGCCCAGATCTGCCAGGCCGCTCCACAAATCGTCAATCGTGGGCCTGAAGCCTGGCCGGTGATTGCCAAGTCGGCCCAGTGGCACCTGCGGCACATTACCGAAGGCGGTGATGCGTTCGAAATGCTTGAAGCCCGTCCATTGGATTTTGGCCATTGGTCCGCGCACAAACTGGAATCGATGAGCGAGTTCCAATTGCGGCACGGTGAAGCGGTCGCGATCGGTGTCGCCATCGACTCGGTGTACTCGCACCTCGTGCACGGACTGCCCCCAACTGCGATGGAGCAAATACTTGCGTGCCTGCAGGCTCTGGGCTTGTTGTTGGATCACCCCGCACTCGAACGAACAGACGAACTATTTCGCGGCCTGGAAGAATTCCGACAACATTTGGGCGGGCGATTGACCGTGACCATGTTGAACGATATTGGTTGTCCCATCGACGTGCATGAGATTCAACCCACGGCCATGCAGCAAGCCCTCAACGAAGTCGTGTCGCGTGTTCACGCACATCGCGACCAACAAGCCTTTCGTCGCGGTTAGAGCTTTGTGATTGTCGAATGTCCGGCTAGCTGCACTCGCCAGAGCGCGGGACAAAGAGAATCGTAGCTACGCTCTGGCGAGCGTCGCTACGATGGCCGTTCTCAAGGTCCAAGAAGGTTTAGCGAACTTCTTCGATCGTGACTTTGGTTTGAATCAAGTGCTTGGCCATGAGGGCCGGCCAATAACTGATGATTTCCGAGGCTTTGGGACGACCACCCGCAAATCCAGTCACGCCGGGCGGGCCGCTGGTGACCAACGGGATGATTTCCATACCCAAACGATCCAATGCAGCCCGATCTTTACCTCGAGCTCCGATCCGCAAGACAACCTCCGGTGGATCCGCAACGGGGGGCCAAATTCCTTGGTGACAAACGCCGGTCCCCACCAGCTCGACCATCCGATCTTCCGGCGGAATGACCACGCCGTCCATCTCGGCACGAGCAAAGACAATATCGGCACATGCTTGTGCCTTGGCGATCGCGTCAGGCCCAGCCACGGTCAACTGCCCGACCAACTTGTAGCCGTCCTGGAAAGAAATGGAAACTTTGTAGGTATCTGTCGGCGGCAATCCACGAACCCCCGAAACTTCGACTCGGTTGGGCCCGATATCGCGTAATTGGATCGACGAAAAGTCCGCGATACAGTCGGGAGTCAGATAGCGAGCCGGGTCGCCCATCTCGTACACCAATTGACTGGTGACGGTTTGACGGTTGACCAAACCACCGGTGCCATCGTGTTTGGTAACAACGAAGCGACCACTGGGATCGGCCTCGACAATTGGATAGCCAATTCGCGCCATGTCGGGAACGTCACGCCAATTGGTGAAATTTCCGCCGGTACATTGGGCGCCACATTCGATTATGTGTCCGGCAACGGTAGCGGCCGCCAAATGATCGAAGTCATCCCACGACCATCCAAACTCGTACATCATCGGAGCCACGACCAACGAGGGATCCGTCGCCCGACCAGCGATGACGATATCGGCACCACCTGCCAACGCTTCGACGATCGAAGCAGCTCCGATGTAGACATTGGCACTGGTTGCCCGAGAAACGTATGCCGCCAACGCTTCGCCCGAATCCATATTCTTCAGCGGATGTCCGGCGGCAATGATCTCGGGAAGACGCTGCAAGATATCGTCGCCTTCGATCATCGCGATGCGGACACCGTGCAAACCCAATTGGCGCACGACACTGGCCACGGCTTCCAAGCAGGCGTGCGGATTCACGCCCCCCGCGTTGGCGATGATCTTGATCCCACGAGCCTGACATTGCGGCAGAACTCGCCGAACCATCTGCACAAAATCGGTGGCATACCCAGCAGCGGGATCGCGACTCTTGAGCTTCTGCATGATGCTCATGGTTACTTCCGCTAGATAATCTAGCGTCAGATAATCCAGGGGGCCCTCGTTGACCAAGCGTACCGGGCCCAACAAGCTGTCGCCCCAGAACCCTTGCCCGTTGGCAATTCGGACCAAGTCACGCTTCACGCCGCGATTTTCGGGCATTCGATTTCCTTTTGGCTATTCGGGCAATCGTTCGGTGCAAACTTGAGGGAAGGTTCCCGTCAAAGCTCGCATGAACTCGACCAAGTCTTCTTTGTCTTGCGGAGTCGCGTCAAACTTCTTGACCTTGTCGCTCAAGGTGGCGTTGGGATGCCCACCTTTCGCATACCAATCGACGACTTCAAGCAGTGTCTTTTGGCTACCATCGTGCATGTACGGGGCGGTCAACTCCACGTTTCGCAACGTCGGGGTTTTGAAGGCGCCCTTGTCTTTTTCTTCCTTCGTCACCGAGTAGCGGCCAAGGTCAGGCTCTTTTGCGTCCATGCCAACACCCAAGTTATGATACAGTTCGTCAGCGAAGTTCGCACCACTATGACAGGTCGCACAGTTGATCTTGGGGTCAAAAAACAAGACTCGGCCTCGCTTGGCACTGTCGCTCATCGGCGCGTCCACGACATTCTTCTTGAGTTGGGCATACTGGAAGAACAGTTCTGGATCGTCTTCGGCTAACGCCGCTAAGTCTTCCAGTTCCGCAGCGAACGACGTTTCAAAATTCTCCAGTCGCTCCTGGTAATCAAACGGTGACGGCCCGGTCACAATGACTCGTTCGAACGAAGCGAGGGCTTGGCCGACGTTTTCGATCGTGACGCCGTTGCCAAAAATGGCCTCGAACTGAGCGACGTAGCCCGGAATCTTCTTCAACGTTTGAACACAGCTCTCGTGAGTGTTGCCCATTTCGATCGGGTTGGCGATGGGCCCAACGGCTTGTTCCTCCAAGGTGGCGGCGCGGCCGTCCCAAAATTGAGCCCCCGTCACAATGCGATTGTAGGCCACCGGCGAATTGCGATTGCCTTCCAGACCTTTGATGCCCACACCAAACGGAGTGTCCTTTGCGTAGCCGAAATTCGGATCATGACACGACGCGCACGAGACCGTGTTGTCGATCGACAGTCGAGTGTCAAAGTACAGTTGTCGTCCCAATTCAATTTTGGCTTTGGTCAACGGATTTTTGTCTATACCTTGAATATTCCCAGTCGCTTTGTCCAATCCTAATGGGAGTTGAATGGTCAACGGACGGTGGTTGTCGGCATTCTTCAACCAAACACGAATCTCTTCCAAGGTCAACGGGCCAGTTCCCGGGATGCCCGTCGTGAGCTGATCCACTCCAAGCACGATCGCTTCCTCGGTGGCCGACGTTCGATCACGTTCATGCTCGCTCTCCTCAGAATGAGCGGCAACGGCCTGGCTTCCCAATAGCACGGAACCGACAAACAGGCCAACCGACAGAACGAATCTCTCAATTTTCTGAGCGGAACAAGTCATTTTCGCAGACCTCCAAAGCAAACGGGGCGACCCAGCAAGTTAATTGGGCGCCCCCAAGACGGCGGGATGACCCCGAAACCATCAAGCGACTGCCAAGTTGACAATCGCCGGTTCCGAATGGTCGTGGATAGGATCGAATAACTTACCCCAGACTTCCGGGCCGTACCAGATTGTGCCAGAGGTCAATTTGTCCCAGCGGACAAGACTTCATTCTTCGGGGCCAAACGCACCAACCGTCGTGCGATGCCAAACAGCGATTTGATCAGGCTAAAATCCCGTGGACAACTTCGCCGTGCACGTCGGTCAAGCGATAATCCCGACCTTGAAAACGAAAGGTCAACCGCGTGTGGTCGAATCCGAGCAAATGCAACAACGTCGCGTTCAGATCGTGAACATGCACCGGTGCAGAAACCACGTTGAAGCCCAATTCATCCGTTTGGCCATGGACCAGTCCGGATTTGACGCCTCCTCCAGCCAACCACACAGAAAAGCAGCGATTGTGATGGTCTCGGCCATCCGTGCCGCCCTGAGCCATCGGAGTCCGCCCAAACTCGCCACCCCAGATCACCAGTGTATCCTCCAGTAATCCGCGTTGTTTCAAATCCATGATCAATGCCGCACTGGCTTGATCCGTGTCCCGCGCGTTGGTCCTGACTCCATTGGTCAAATCGCCATGCTGGTCCCATGCTTCGTGGAACAATTGGACGAACCGCACGCCGCGTTCGATCATTCGTCGAGCCAGCAAACAGTTCTTTGCAAAGGTGGCTTCTTTGCCGTCTTTGACCCCGTACAATGCCAAGGTCTCCGCGGTTTCATCGCTAAGGTCCATCAATTGCGGAGCACTCATCTGCAAACGATAGGCCATTTCGTAACTTTGGATCCGAGCCTCAATCTGAGGATCGCCATACGCGTCCGCAGCCAATCGATTGAGCTGATTCAGCGCGGTGATCGAATCACGTTGGGCTTGTTGATCGATGCCCGGTGGATTCGACAGATACAGTACGGGATCGCCCGCGCTGCGAAATGGCACGCCACCATAAGTCGTGGGCAAGAACCCTGAACCGTAGTTACTGGCCCCACCACTCGTGCCCTTCGCACTGGTCAACACGACAAAGCCCGGGAAGTCTGCTGCCTCACTTCCCAGCCCATAAACCGTCCAAGCTCCGAGACTGGGGCGCCCAAATTGCTCCGATCCGGAATTCATCATGATTTGAGCCGGAGCATGATTCACCGCATTGGTCTGTACCGAACGAATCAGGCACAGGTCGTCGACGATCTTGGCGGTATGCGGCAAGACTTCACTTAGCTCGATACCCGATTGGCCATGTTTCGCAAACGAGAACTTGCCGCCCAACAGTGCTGAATTTGGTTTGATAAATGCCGCTCGGTAGCCGGCCAGCAGTTCTGCCGGTGGTAAACTGCCATTGAGTCGTTGCAACTCCGGTTTCGGATCGAACAGCTCCAAATGGCTCGGCGCACCCGCTTGAAACAAGTAGATAACGCGTTTCGCCTTCCCCGGAAAATGGGGTTGCCGAACGTCCAACGAGCCTGGCTCCGAGAAGCTGGGATGTGAGGGTTTCCTCGTAAGTGCCGCTTGCCCCGACTCCTGCAACAGCGCGGTCGCGGCCAACGGAGCGAGCCCCATTCCACAGTGCCGAAAAAACCAACGCCTTGCCATTGTGGATGGCGCTGGTCTGTCGTTTCTGGAACGCGTTTGCTCATTCATCATACGGATCCAATTTCACTCACCGCCCATCCGACAGCTCAAATCCATTGTCACAGCCAAAACTTAGGGTCTGGTAAAGGGGTCAGGAGTCAATTGTGCGAAGCACCCGCAGGGCCGTTCCGGCAATTGACTCCTGACCCATTTACCAGACCGCCCCCAAGATTAAGTGGTGACAAAGTACTAGCCGAGGGACAGCTCCCAACCAATGGCCAACCACGCGCCGAAAAACCGAAGAAGGCTCGGCGCCGACCATGGCATTATAGTCAGAAAATGAACAAACGTCACGAAGTCAGCAACTACGCGAATCGCAACGCGAGGAGGCACATGGTTGAAGAAGGCGGACTCCACGCTGAACTTCGGAGTCCCCTAAGGCTACCGGGACGTTATTGCGAAGCGGTCGTCAGATTGCGATACCGGCTCAGGGAGACGCTGGGGAATTCGGCCAACTGCTTTCGTACACTGGCGATTCGCTGTTGGTCGTTGCTGGATAGTTGAAACAACGTGTGATGCTTCGCGGTGGCTTTGATCTGATGACCATCCAGCGAGGATAATTCGAAGTTCACTTCCGTGGGAATCCATGCCCGTCGTTTGATCGCCAGATTCAGCTGCAAACGAGCAAACGGTGGCAACTTTCGGCTGTCCGTGGCATTGAGCCTTGCCGCCCAATCGGCAAACTGATAGTAGTGCGCCAATACTTGTGCGTCGGCAACCTGCTGACCCGAGACTCGATAGGTGAGCCGCGGGCTGGCCAATTCCAGTTGAAGCGACTGGGTGTCGAAGCTTTCCGTTAGTTTCGGGTCCAAGAGAAATTCGTCGCGAGCTCGCAAGGCTTCGTTGGATTGCATCCCGGCCACCAACGACAGCACTTCCGAATGACCAAGTTCCAGTCTTTGTTGCTTGTGTTGATCGAGCAGCACAATTCGCTGTTTCGTTTGATCGAAAACCACAACCTCTTCGACGGAAAATCGACTCGGTTCGGCATCCGCTTCGTTGCCAGTCATCAAGAAATCGTAGGTCATTTTGCCGTCAAAGAGTGTGAGACTCTTGGCAATGACACGATCCGAATCAGCAAAGACTTCCGTTTCGATTCGAAACTCTTGAGCATGGGACTCGGACGAAAAACAACCCACCGACGCGACAACCACGAGGAAGCAAGCAAACAGCTCCGCCCAAGTCGTTGATTCCCAAGTTCGACAAATACGCATACAACCTCCGCACACCCCAGCGGATTCGTACCCGAAAATCGCCTGCCCCGTCAAGACGAATTTGCCGAATCACACACGTGTGTCGAGCAACGTTGGTTATAAGCCAAGTTGCTTGAGTTGAGCCAACTGCTGGGTTGCTTGCTGAGCAACGGTCGCCGAGTCATTTTGCAATTGGGCGCGGGTTAGCCAAGTTTTCGCTTGGCGAACATATTCGGCGCGAACGGTTGGGTCAGGCTGTTGATTGGCCGAACGAAGCAACGACAGGCCCATGTCCAACAACGCCTGCGACTTCCACTCGATGGCCTGGGCGGAAAGTTGGTCGCCGTACGCCCCATTGGCCACGGCCGTGTAGTGCCGCTGGGCGGTCCGTTCGTCGCCTCGCGTGCGAGCCATCAACGCCAGTTCCAATAACGAGCGCATGCCCACGGTATCCGCCCGACCACTCAGCGGCGTCAGAATCGTCGCCGCTCCATCCAAATCTTTGGTCAAGCGACGTGCGACGCCGAGCAGGAATCTCGCTTCAGCTTGCATCGGCTCGTCAATCGTTGCGGGAAGCTTGCCACTTTCAATGACCGTCAGGCACTTGGCCAGCCAAGGCAACGCGTCAGCGGCTTTGTCCAATTCAATTGCGGCGCGCCCGGCGTTGACGCAAACTTGGAAATACATCTCCGGCTTCTGCGTCTGCAACTTTTCGATTGGCCCGGAGTTCGTTTGGAAGGTCTGAAGCGCTTCCGCCATCTTCCCGGCCTGAAAATCACATTGGCCCACCAAGCCATACGCTTCCAACACGAGCGGCAATTCGCGGTCTTCGGCCGGAGCATCATCAATGATGGATTGGAACTTTTGTTTGGCCGAATCAAACTCTTTCAGCTGAAGTTCCGACCATGCTTCCATGTACATCGCACTACGACGCAGTGGAGTTTCGGTCGCCACGGTCTTCGCCAACTGGAATCGTTCGGCTGCACGAGGGTAGTTCCCAGCGTGATATTCCGCTTCGCCCAAATGGAATTGGCAACGAGCGACCCATGGACTATTCAAGTGCAACGTCAACATCTGTTCCCAGGCGAGCTTGGCTTCCGCCAACTTGTCTTGCTCGCGCAACGACCAGCCAAGGAAATACAAAATCTGATCGTGCCGTGCATCCGTTTTTGCTTCGTCGGCCAAGCGTTGAAAGTCCGCAGCCGCTTGTAGCCATTGCTGCTTTTGGAACGCTTGATGGGCCGCTTCAAACCGTTCATCCACAGAAAGTTTGTCGCTGCCGGAGGTTTCTGCGACTTCTGCACTGCCTTCTGGAGCCTGCCATTGTGGATCGAGCGATTTCAGCCAACCGATAACCTGATCGCGATGTTCGTGCTCGCGATAGTTGGCCAAGAAAGCTTCCCACAACTGTTTAGCTTCCGTCTTTTTCCCCAACTCGTGCAATGCCAATCCTTGATTGACTTGCGCATCCGCCACAAGTTCCTCAACGAAAGCTCGCTCGGCAGCATCCACCGGAGTAGTCGCTGTAGCCAAAGACAACAGTCGGGCAAAATCGGCTTCCGATTGGCGATAGTCTTTCAATGCAAATTGCGCAATGCCACGTTGCAACAAGAGGCTCAGCCGAGTCACACCGCTAAAATCGGGTTCCCACTTGTCGATTAGCCGAACCATATCGGCTTGGCGCGACAAGCGTTGAAACGCTCCCAACGCCGATTCCAAAGCGGGCAATTTGTCGGCCGCTTCCGTCGCCAATGACAGGGATTTTTCATAAGCCGCCGCTGCAGCAACATCATCCTTCTTCAAACGCAACAACTCGCCACGCAACCACCAGCCATCCACCTGTTCCTCATTCGGCCAGGACTGGACCAGTGCTTCCGTCAGTTGATCCAACGCCACTTCCGGTGAACTGGATTGGGCCAAGCCGACCGCGCGCTTCATCGACCACTCCGTGGCTGCCGCATCATTTGGATAATCTTTCAACAGATCTCCGAACGCGACGGCCACTTTTGTGTAGTCGCCCATGCGATAGATTGCATCCGCCTGCCATTGGCGAACCTGTTTTCGTCGGGTTAAAATCTCGACCTGCTCGGGCAACAACAGCGCTGGGTTAACCGGGAAACCCTCGGACTGAAAGAGCGAAGAAGCTAACAATTGGTCAGCCAGTTTCACAGCCGCTTGCAAACGTTCGGTCGTCTCCGGAGTTGCGGGATCAAAGCTAATGCGCGAACTGGTTTGTCGCGTGGTGGTGGACCCGACTTGCCAAGGCAGCAGTTGAAACTTGGCCAAGTCCGCCCATGGTTGGCTGGCCTGAGCCGCAATCGCGTCCAACTGTTTTGCACCCGCCGACTTGGTGGATTCATCGGTGGATTGAAACTGGGACAACGCTGCCAAGTAGTCCACTTCCGCTTGATGCTCCGGGATCAACTTGAGCCACGCGTCGCCTTGTTGTCGCAACGTAAGAACCGTCGGCCAATCGGATGACTTTTCGGCAATACGCATGCGCAACAAAATCGCCTGCCCACCCGCGAGATTCGTGGCATATTCCAAACGCGGCAAGGCGAGGTCCATCGCTTGTCGCGCTTCGTCCAATTGCTTCAACGCAAAATGCGAGCGCGCTTGATTGAATTTCGCTTGCCAAGCCAGAGCGGCAGCACCTAAATCCGTCTCCGGCTGAGTAGGCCAATCAATCATTTGGAACTGGGTGATCGCGCGCGGATGATCTTCCAACAAGCGATAACAAGTCCCCAAGTTGAAGGCAATGCGAGCGACGTCAAACTCAGGAAATTCACGTTGGAGTTGTTCGTACCGATCTTTCGCCGTCAACAAAGATTGCTGGCGAATGTCCTGTTCCGACTGCTGGATAACGGTCGCGGGGTTGACAGCAAACCAACGCCCCAAATACGACTCGGCAAGCGCCGACAAACTCGAACGACGAATTTCAGTGGCTACGGAAGTGTCTTTTTGCAGTGTCTCCCATAGCGAGATTGCCGCAGCGACGTCACCAGCCATCTCATCCGAAACGGCGGCGTAATACTGGTTCTTGTGCTTCCATTGGGCCTCGGTTGCCCGATCAGCGGCCGCGCGGAATTGCGCCGCAATTTTTTGCAACCGAGTCGTACGTTCGACCGAGTCGGTCGTGGTCGGCTCGGTGGCCGATCGACGCAACTCTTGCTGCAAGGCGATCAAGTTCGTGTGATACTCCAACGGTTCCACGTACGCTGCGGACGGTTGGAAGGTTTGGAACTCACGGCACGTATTCTCCGCTTGCGTTAGCCATCGCGCCTGCCCGCTCAAATCGGCGGAGGACAGCGCCAGTTGATAGGCGGATTGAATCTGAGCCAAGAAAACTTGAGCGGCCAAATCTCGCCGGTACTCCCAGGTCGATTCATTGGTGCCGGCACCACTGGTTGAATTTTCGAACAACGATGTTGGTTGCGCGGTCCGCCAAACTTGCCCCGCATCCCAGGCCGCCTGATAATTTCCGGACCGCAAACCGCTCACCACGATCAGGTAGTCAACATCGTTGTTGGCCGCAAACTTTGGATCGCTGGCACGCAGACTCTGCAAAGCCCGAAGAGCTTCAGCGTCTTGCCCCGCTTGTTGCAAACGCTGCGCGGCAGCAAGTTCGGCGGCAGCATCGAGTCGATTCTCCACAGCCCACGCCGACCGCGCGTTGAAAACCTCGAACGGAACCCACGGACCACCGCAAACCAAACCAGTCAGCACCAGACCTGCGGCACCCGGACGAACAAAGTGGCGAATGATTGAATGAGCAATGGATTTCGACATGGGACAATACCGAATCGGATCGGCTCCAAAGGGAGTTCAAGTGTCTGAGATAGTCTATCAAACCGAATTCGTTTGAGTTGATCAAAAGTTGTCAATTTCCCGGTTGTCAGGATCGAACCATCGTTTCTTCCGAATTTGTGGCAGTGATTCCGTAAACCGCCTAGTCGACCTGACCGGCAGGGTCTGGGCGAGACGAGTCTGGGAGAGACGGGTCTGGGTTGGCAGAGCCCCAGCCACCTCCACCGGGTGTTTGGATCTCGACGATATCGCCGACATTCGCTTCAAACTGACAACTGCTGGACAGGGTGACGGTCTCGCCGCCCCGCTTCACCCACAAATTCCGTCCGCGCTCCCCCGGTTCGCCACCTTTCAAGCCGTACGGTGCGGGACTCTCGAGCGAACGACGATTGGTGACGAGCGAGACGTTCATCGGTCGCAGGAATTGGAAGCGGCGCACGATCCCGTCTCCGCCGGTGTGGAGACCGCGGCCACCACTTTCGAACCGGATCCGCGACTCCAACAACCGGACTGGGTAGCGAGTCTCCAAAACTTCGGGGTCCGTCAATCGCGTGTTGGTCATGTGCGAGTGCACGGCCGACGCCCCGTTCCCTTGTTCCGTAGCCCCACAGCCACCACCGATCGTTTCGTAGAAGCCAAACGTTTCGTCGCCGAACAGAAAGTTGTTCATGGTTCCTTGACTGGCCGCTGCCGCTTGCAAGGCCCCGAACACGACATCCACCAAACGCTGCGATGTTTCGACATTGCCGCCTCCCACGGCAGGTAACTCGTGGTCTCTCAAGGACTTGACCGATTCGGGCGACATGTCCCCCAAAGGATTCAAGAAACATTTCGGCAGACATACATCGATCGGCCGCAACACGCCTTGGTTCAAGGGAATCGGAGCTCCGATGAGGACTCGCAGGCAATAGAGAATCGTCGACTGCACGATGGCCGGATTGCAATTGAAGTTATTGTCCCGAGCAGCATCGGTCCCGGTAAAGTCGAACACCAGCGCACGTTTGGAAACGGTCACGACCAAGCGAATCGTGAGCCCACAGTCCAATTGATCCGTGTGAACAAATCGGCCGTGAGGCAAACGTTGGATCAACGCCAAGGTGTGTTCTGCCGCCGAATCTTGAACATGTCCGGCATACGCGGCTACTTGCGGCCAACCCCATTCTGCAACGAACTGAAGCAAGCGTTCTCGCCCCACAGCGTTCGCGGCAACTTGCGCTTGAATATCCTGGACGTTGGTGTCTGGACTCCGACTTGGGTATTTGGCACTCCGCAATGTCTGCAAGATCGCAGGATGAATGTCTCCCGTGGCCGTCGTCCATTTCAGATTGCGAAGAACCACGCCTTCTTGCTCCAAGCACGTGGCAAAGGGTGGCATCGAGCCCGGTGTGATCCCGCCGATCTCGGCATGATGCGCTCGGCTGGCCACCCAAAATCCTGGTTCCGGTGGCTCGACGTTTGCCGTCGCAGACCGTGGAATTTCATTCGCGTCTACCGACACAAATACCGGTGTCACGACGGTCACATCGGGCAGATGCGATCCACCTTGAAACGGATCATTCGTGATGAAGACGTCGGTCGCCACAAACGGTCCACATTGGCCGATGATCCGCTTCACCGTCTCACTCATCGCACCCAAGTGGACCGGGATATGAGGTGCATTGACCAATAAATTTCCCGAGCGATCAAACACCGCACAACTAAAATCCAATCGCTCTTTGACATTGACGCTGCTGCACGTCGCTTGCAGCATCAATCCCATTTGCGTTGCAATCTCGGAGAGACGTTGGCAAAACAACTCCAACAACACCGGGTCGCGAGCCACTTGATCGTCGTGGTTCGCTCCGCGAACCATCGATGGATCGCGGAGCGATCCACTACAATCGGCGTCTTGTTGTGAAGTGATTGGGGACATAGCGGATCGAGGGCCCGTTTCATGGGGAGCAAGATCGGACGAACAAGTTTGCCGCGCCACTGCGGCGCTCACGTGCCGCAATCGGATCAGGCTTCGACTATTACGTTCCGCAACCCAGCCCGGTTCGAGCCAAATCGTCGAATTGGGCACGTCGATCACTTGGGGCCCACTTCCCAGCATCTCACAGTTCTGGTCGAAGACCAGACGATCGGCACCGCCTTGCTCACCAACGCCTTGTTCAGCGGGTACCACGACTTCCACTTCCAATGTTGCCAGTTGCAGCGGCCGCTCCCAGCGAACCCCAAACCGCTGCGCGAACTCGTTCCAGAATTGTTGCTGGATCTCGGTGGCAGCCACCGATCCCGAGGAGGGCAGCTCCAACACAAGGCACTGCTCCGTGCCGGCCACATGTACCCAGACACGGTTGCTAAACTGGAGTTGATGGCGAACGGTCGGCGGCAATTGCTCCATCGCTTGTCTGTGCAATTCCGGAGTCACGGTTTTTGCCATCTCTTGCAAGTGTGCATCGTCGACGGGCCAAGCGAGATGCTTCTGCGCGATCCGCCGCAGTTCGGCATGCCCAATCCCATACGCACTAAGCAAGGCAGAATCCGGATGAACCAATACTTCCTTGATTCCCAACTGCTGTGCGACGCCACAAACCTGTTGCGCCGCTGCTCCACCAAATGCGACGATCGGATAATCTCGCGGGTCCATTCCTTGACGAATGGAAACCGCCGCAATGGCACCCGCGATATGAGCGTTGGCGATCTGCAGGTAGGCCGCAGCCAATTCGTCGGGCAAATAAGTTCGACCTGTAGCTTGTTGTATCGTAGCGGCTAAAGCTTCCAAGGCCTGCCCAACCATCGACACTTGCAGCGGCAATGGAAACAGCTCCGCGCGAATGCGCCGCAGCCACACATTCATGTCGGTAATCGTTAGCGGCCCACCACGCCCATAACAGGCTGGTCCCGGATCGGCGCCGGCGCTTTGGGGTCCCACCAACAAGCGTTGCCCATCGAACCAACAAATACTGCCGCCACCCGCCGCGACCGTTTCAATCGCCAACGTTGGAGTTTGGAGCACGACTCCGGCCTTGCGAGTTTCATTCTGTAGCGCCACCGTTCCATCCAGGCGCGCCACATCGGTGCTTGTGCCTCCCATGTCGAACCCAATCGCGCGGTGGTGACCGGCCGATCGAGCAACCGCCGAGAATCCGACCACTCCGCCCGCTGGCCCACTGAGAACGCTGTCTTTTCCGGAAAACTGGGCGGCCGGAACCAAGCCTCCGCTGCTGGTCATCATCAACAGAGTCGCTTGCGAACCCAACGAGGATTCGATCTCTGCCACGTAATCCCGCAACACGGGGTTCAAGTAAGCGTCCAACACCGTCGTACTGGCCCGCGGGATCAAGCGAATCAATGGAGAACAGCAATGCGACAAGCTCACGTTGCGGAAACCAAACGGTTGCGCAAGTTCCCGTAGTTCCAGCTCATGACATGGATTTTGATAAGCGTGCAACAAGCAGACCGCCAACGACTCGATGCCTGCTTGCTTGAGCCGCGCCAGCACGGCTCGCACTTGTTCGTGATCTAGTCCCTGCAACACCGAGCCATCCGCCGATAGACGCTCGTCAACTTCCACAGCAGTCTCGTACAAAGGAGCCGCTTTCTTCACGGTGAGCGCAAACAGATCCGGACGCTGCTGATCACCGATTTCCAACGCATCGCGAAATCCCCGGGTGGTCACAAACGCCGTTCTCGCTCCGCTTCGCGTCAGTAGTGCATTGGTCCCTCTCGTGGTGCCCAGTCGCAACTCGATTGGCGGCAATGGCTCGTCCTTCGCAATTCCCAGGACCAACCGAATCGCCAATAACGGAGCCAGTTGATTTGTCGAAAATTCGGCAGTGATCTCGCTGGGTAAACTCGTCCACGGGGTTGTGTCCGACCAAGTTGGGTTCGCGGAATCAAAGACGAGGCGAATCGTGGTTTCTGTCGCGCCTGTGGATTTGCCTGGACCATGGGCAGCGACTTTTCCTTTCGCGCAAGTCGATCCATCGGGACTCAGCAAATCGCAAGTGAAACCCAACAGGACGCCCGCGGCAAGTTTCGTGGACGTTTTGACTTGCCATTCGCCGGGGATTGAAGTCCGCTGCAACTGACAGCGCAAGCGTGAAGAACTCAATACTTTGCAACGTGACCACGAACCACTCGGCGAGATCCCAAAACAATCCGTGAACGTCCCCCCGACATCGATCCAAAATCGCCAAGTCGTCGCGTCATTCGTTTGTGAGTTCATCCTCCGAACCCCATTCTAGATTTTGCCTTTGATCATCGGGCGAATTCGCTGCTCGAAGATCGCTTGAATGTGCTGATGCGTTTCGACCGGAATCGCCGCAAGGTCACTACTGGCTGCGTTCTGTCGGGCTTGTTCGGGATGTTTGGCACCCGGGATCACCACGGTAACCGCCGGATGGTCCAAGCACCACCTCAACGCCCACTGGGCCATGGTCGCCCCAGTCGGAACCAGTGGTCGGAATTGTTCGACCACTTCCAGTCCCAACTCCCAGGGCACTCCCGCAAAGGTCTCACCGACGTTGAAACTTTCGCCATCGCGATTGAAATGCCGATGGTCCGTCGCTGCAAACGTTGATTCTTTCGCGAACTTCCCGGCCAACATGCCACTGGCCAACGGCAAACGTATGATCAAGGCCACGCCACGTTCGACGGCCAATGGGAACAACTCTTGAATGGGTTGTTGGCGAAAAATGTTGAAGATAATTTGCAAGGACCGGAGCCCGGGTACTTCCAAGCATTGCCGGGCCTCGTCGACGGTTTCAACGGAGGCCCCAAATCCACGTATTTTTCCGGCTTGTTGCAAATTTGCCAAGGTCTCAAACACGGCGTGCCCTCGCAATTCACCGAGCGGCAAACAGTGGGTCTGCGTCAGATCGAGAGCTTCCACCCCGAGTCGTTGCAACGAGTCTTCGGTGTGTTGGCGAACGGTGGTTGGGCTGAAGTTTTCAGGCCAACCCGGATCACTGCGCCGGCCCAATTTGGTCGCAATAAAAAAACGGTCGCGATCGCTTCGTTCACGAAGGAAGGTGCCAATGAGTCGCTCGCTTCGTCCACCACCGTAGATGTCCGCCGTGTCGATAAAGGTAATGCCCGCGTCGGCAGCGGCGTGCAATGTCCGCAAGGCTTCGTCGTCGGTCACATCGCCCCATTCCGTGCCGCCGATTTGCCAACATCCGATACCCACTTCGGAAACGGAACGTCCATCTTTGCCAAATGTCCTGTGAAACATGTTCGAGTCTTTCGGTGCAGGAGGGTTGGGAATGTAGGTGGCGCTGACCATCGTACTCGAACCGCGTATACTTCCCAGAAGGGGCCAACGATTCGTCAACCGCGAGGTTTTCATGTCCTTCAATCGTCCTCATGAATCGACGGACCCGGCATCGTCGTCGACGCAGGCGAATTTTGCGGACTTGCAGCCTAGCGGGTCGCCCAACGGGACGGATGAGTCATCCGGACCGCTGTTTTTGACCGCGATCCCGGTTTACAACGAGGTCAGCCACGTCGACCACGTCTTGGACGCGGTCAAACAGTACAGTTCCTATATTTTAGTCGTTGACGATGGGTCGTCCGATGGAACTCGCGAAAAGCTTGCGGCACGGCCCGACGTACGACCCTCCGGCCCAACATTGAGTCCCGGCATTCGTGTCCTGACCCACCCCGTCAATCGAGGCTACGGCGGAGCATTGGCTTCGGCATTCGAATACGCCATCGCCCATAAATTTCAATGGCTCGTGACCATCGACTGCGATGGCCAACATCAGCCACAATTGATCTGCCAATTTGTCGAGACCGCCGAAAATTCGGACGTGGACATTGTGTCGGGTAGCCGTTATCTGAAAAAGTTCGCCGGGGACTCCGATGCGCCGGCCCAACGTCGCCAAGTCAACCAGCGCGTGACCGAAGTATTGAATCGCCAGTTGGGGTTCCAACTGACCGACTCGTTTTGTGGGTTCAAAGCGTACCGCGTCTCGAGCTTAAAAAAGCTGCACATTACGGAATTTGGTTACGGCATGCCTTTGGAACTGTGGGTTCAAGCAAAATGCCATGACATGAAGATCAGCGAAATTGCAGTCCCACGCGTCTACACTCAGGAAACCCGCTCGTTTGGGGAAGCCTTGGATGACATGCAACGCAGGTTGAACTACTATCAACAAGTGATCACGAACAGTCTGGCAGCGTTGCCATGTCCGTGTGAATCGGGACCGGTCCCGCCGATTGTATTTTAGGCTCTATCGCAAAAGGAGTCTGACCCTCTCCGGTCATGCCTTTTTTACGAAATTTTACATGCCCTCCCAAGGGTCAGCCCCCTTTGGGGACAGAGCCTAGTCCGTCGGGTCACAACTCCTCGGTAAGAATTTTTTTGCGGAACTTGGTTGTGACTCCTGCATCGCCCGTTGGAACGCCGCTTTCTCTTCGTGCCCCTGCCGAACATCGCCAAGCGCTTTGTCGGACCAGCGATGGCAGTGGCTGGCCCGATCTGGCTTCGACTCCATGGACACAGAGTCCGTGTCCGCTGGTGGATTCCTCGACACACGCCGCCGCCGAACTCCTGCAATTGGCGGAGCGTTGGACTGGGCAATATTCTTCTTGGAACCCCTCCACAAATTTGCCAAGCCAAAGCCCCACGAATCGATCGTCGTGCCCACCGATCTTTCTTTCAGGGCATCAACCGGAGTTGTTCCATGCAGGCGTGTGGTACAAGAACTTTGTCCTGCATAACTTGGCCCAGTCCTCCGCAGCCCAGCCGGTCAATCTGCTGATTGATCAAGATCTGGTCAAAACCAACTTCCTCGCCGTACCTTCATTTAACAACGGAAGTTATCACAGCCAACGCGTGCCGCTGGATTATGGCGGTGTCGGCCTGCCATTTGAAGAACGACAAGTCGAGCACCCCGATGTTTTATCGTCCGTACCCGAGCGAGTTCGCGCGGTGGCGCTGCCTTGGGTATCGGCGGAGCTTCTGGAGGAGATGTGGCCCGATGTCGTGGAGTTAAGCCAAGAACTGCGCGGTTTGGGGTATGGCTATGCGGCAGCCCGCCATCGACTGGAACAACAAGTAGGCTGCCGAACCCTCGAAGTCCCCCTGAGCTGGGTCTGCCAGACTCGCTCGTTCGCGCAGTTTGTGGTTAGGATCCTGGAGCGTTTCGAGAGTTTCGTCGACAGCTACAATCGCTGCTTGGCCGAGTACCGCGTCTGGTACGGTATCCGTGGCAACCAGCGGCCGATGCCCGACTTGGCCATTTATGAATCATGGCATGAATTGCCGTTTTGGGTCTGGACCGCTCGACAACCGGTCCGCCAGCGATTGTTTGTCCAACGCACCAGCGACGGCTGGCAACTGAGCGTCGGGCGGGACTCGGAAGTCTTGCTCGACACGTGGCGGTTGGATTTGGATCATCAATTTGCCGAAGAACAAATCGTCGGATTCACGGATTTGCAAGTTCGCTTACGGCCTCGAGCCTTGATGACAACGCTTTACGCACGCGGGGTATTGTCGCAGGCCTTTCTGCACGGAATTGGCGGGGCCATGTACGATCAAATGACCGATCGTTTGGCAAAAGTTGTGTGGGACCTGAAGTTGCCCACCTACGCCATCGCGACCGCCACGATGCATCTTGCGCACTCTCCTGCCAACGTCAGTACCGACCAGCGGCGAAACTTGCAGCGTTATTCGCGGGACTTGCACTTTGCTCCCGAGCGAATCCCGGTTTTCGCTGAACGATTTCCCCAATGGGTTGCGGACAAGCAGGCTCTCTTGCAACAGATCCCACCTCGGAAACAGCGACATGCTTGGCAACAGAAGGTCGAGCAATTGTTGGCCATCGCACGTCACTCGTTGGCGCCCGAGATCGCCGATGTCGAAAAGCAACTCAGGAAACTGGATGCCCAGTTGCACGAACGCGACTTGATGACAAATCGCGAATGGAGTTTTGTGTTGTTCGACCGCAACTTGCCAGTCGAACTACAGGAAATGGCTCGGTAAGGAATCGGTATCCGTTCACGGTTGTTGGTCGAGGCTAGGTGCTGGTGCGTTGCGCAAGTCAGATGTTTATCGTTTTGAGGCGCTCGAGTGCTCACGGGTTCCAAATCCGATGAAGTCCGTTTTTTCAGCGACTTGCTCCACGGCACCCTACATTTCGTGAACGGTTACAGGAATCGTCCCGAAATTACTTCCAATTTGGGAGAGCCAGACCTTGGTTAATCCCAATACTGTTCAACAAAGAAAGGTAGCAGGCACGTTCCCTGTGTCCGCGACCGTCAAAAAGCAATCGTTGTTCGAGGATCTGCGGGTGGCACATGGAGTGTGTCTGCTACACATTGAACGGTATTTTGGTTAATCCGGGAACCCAACTCGTCGAATCGGCCGAGCCAGCAAATGGCCTGTGCGGCAGTGCCACAAAATGCGACCGTTTGGTCCTTCCCACGGATGGCAAAGCCGAACTGCGGATGAACAGCCGACGGACACTTCCTTGACCGACAGCTATTGTTCGACCGCAATTGCCGAACTTCCGACTTGATACGCTGACCGTGTTCATTACGAAACCGCAACCCGCGAACGTATTCCATCCGCAGTTCGGCTTTGCCATCCGCGGGAAGTCCGCCTGCCAGACAAACAATCGCTCGACGGATAAATGCAAGGAGTGGCCACTAGGTTCTTGTGGATTGGCAATACGTTGGCTGTTTCGACCGAACGACAGCTTTCGAGCCTCGCTCATGCTTCCAGAACGATCGAATCTGTCGCACTATGATCGAACCATACCCAACTTCCACGCTGCTCACTGAGTTATCAGGTACGCCCACAAGTCGGCCCAGTCTTGCGAGGACGCATCCGCCATCAGACCACTTGGCATCAAAGAACGAGGTGACGGGCGCGAGCTCTCGATTTCGTCCCGCCTCAACTGCCACGACTTTCCTTGCTGATCTTCCAGCAACACACCATCGGTGCTTTCGTAGATAGGGCGACCAATGAGTAGCGTCCCGTCGGTTTTTTCGATCCACAGCGGTTGGTAACGATCCGTGATCCGCGAATCAGGATGCAAAATGACCGTCAACACGTCACGCCGCTGGAAACGTCGGCTGACGCCCGCCAGCGCTGGCCCCAAGCGTCCGTTTTGTCCATGACACAACAGACAATTGCGCCGTTCGTACACCATTTTTCCACGTGCCGAATCGCCTTGTTCCCAAACCACATTCTTTTCCAGGAATTCCAACGCCTGGGCCAACTCCGTGTCGGATAGCGCCGGCTGCTGTTGGGTGAAAAATTGATTTTGTTCGGCTCGCACGTTCGCAATCAACTCCAGGACTTGTCGCGAAATGTCCGCAGAGTTGGCGAGACGATTCCCGTGTAGCTTCCACAGTTCGACCGTTTCAACCAGCGTATCGAGCGAACTAGATTCGATCCGACGCGTCTCCCATTGTGGTGCGGCCAATAACAATTTCCGAACCACCGTTATTTGTTGCTCGACCGGTAAAAAGGACACCAGCGGGATCTGAGTCGCACGTTGCCACTGCGAAGCATTCGTCAGCAATTCGATGAGGCTTGGATGCTCCAGACAAAGCAAGGTCCCCAGTTCCTCAAAGCGTTGCTGCCAGTTCCGATCTGTGCTGATATTCCAACGTATCAACTGCTGATCAACGTTCAGTAAGTAGTCGGACACCTTTTCGGTAACCGCTTCGGGCCAAGGTTTCGGCATCGCTGCCAACAGAACCATCGCATACGTTCGTCGAACCGGATGCCAATCGTTTGAATCATTGGTTTCCCGCGCATTCGCTCGTTCTTGCAACTCGAACCAGACTTGCCAACGCTGCGGCAACGACGGCAAATCACTTCGCAACAAGAGTTGAATTTCCAACAGTCGCTGCCAGGGTTCGCTCGCTGACGTTAATGTTCCTCGCTCGGTCGTCTCACGAGTGGGCTGGGAATTGGCCGCGGATTCAGTGGCCGAGTCCCGCGTGAGCAAGTCTTGCCAAACCGCGTCCAAACCTTGTGCGATTGCTTGTTGCGTCAACGGATCGGGCGTAAATTCTTGTTCGTACTTCATGAAGTCCCACGGACCGGTTTGTCCGTCCCCGAGTGCGGGTGATCGCAGCGTCCAACGCCAGATCAAAAACCAATCCGCCCAGCTCAGATGGGTTGCTCGTTCCTTCGCCGCCCGCTGCAACTCCGCCGCAAACAATTGCCCCGCGATAGGCGGCAACTCGGCAGACTCGTTAAGCGGCGAATCGCGATGGGCCAAGACCGCAAGCGCCAGCGTTGCTCGCGCAAGGTGTTCGGACGAGAGGTCGTTCGTCGACATCCGAATGGTCTGCAACAGTGGTTCGTCCCCTTGTATGGCCAATGCCACAAATTGCCGCGAATCCCCGGAGGGACCCAAAGAGGCAAGACTAAATTCTTCCGGGGACAATTTAATTCCGGACATGGCCAACCACGTGACCACTTCGGGCCACAAGTGTGGATGCAGCGCGATGACCTGGCGACGAAGTTCGGCACGCCGCGCGACAGACTCCCACGCCTTCGCTTCGCGCAGCACATACGTTCGAACGACCGCTCGTTGGCCAGCCGCGCGCCAATCTTCTAGCACCAGCGACGAACAAAACGGCGTCAAAGTCTGTAGCAACTCGGTCAGTTTGGTTTGCCGTTGGGCAACGTTCTCCCAAGTGGCCAGCGCAGAGTACTGGTAGGTGGGTGCGGTTCCGGCGGTCGCCACACTTGGGACCAACTCGAGGCTGGCGAACCAAGCAGCCACTTCCTCGACGGCGTGAACTTCTTGCTCGCCAATGGCTGCGGCGTCCCGTTCGACAACGTAGACGGCCCCCGCGGTATTGCGGCCCCCGGTGGCGATCCACAAGCGTCCTTGGCTGTCGAACGAAAGGCTGGTCGGTGCAAAAGCCGCACCCGCATGGCTCTCGACCAGGACCGTCGGCGGGACGGTCTTGTTTCCTAGGGTCTTGTTTTCTGGTGTGCGTGGCTGGAGATAAACTCGGCCAAACGTCCAATCGGCAAATACAACGCCACCGAAGTACGCGGCACCCCAAGCCGCACCTCGTTGGACAGCAACCCCGGTCGGCGAGCCGCGTCCGGTTTCCGCCCGAATCGACGCGCTGCCCAACGTTCCTTCCGGCTTCTTGAAGCACCGACTTACCCAACCGATATCGGTTCCTTCGGCTGCGGAAAAGAGAGTCGTTGGACGGTACCACGGCAATCCTGCATCACGCTCGTCGTCGCTGTCGTAAACCAAAAACGAACCGTCCAAGTCCAAAGCAAAATCGTAGGCATTTCGCATGCCGTGGACCAACACTTGACGAACTTGTCCGTCGGGGCTGATGCGGCCAACAACTCCCGCGCGCGGCTCGGGGATTGGCAGTTCGGACGTGACAAAATCGCGTTTGATTTGCGCTTCGTTGCCCGCCAAGAAATACAACCAACCATCACTACCGCGTCGCAGGGAATGGAAGTCATGCTCGCCGCCCGTCTTTGGCAGTTCCAGCCACTTGGAGGCCGATTGACCAGCGGCACGTGGCACCTTCCAAATCGCTCGATCGGCCACGACCCACAAATGATCGCGTTCGACCAACAAACCTTGCGCGCCTTGTCGCGGTTGAAAGTTGGCCAGCTCGAACTTGTCAGCAACCCCATCGGCATCGGTATCCAACAATTGTCGCAAGTAACCGGGTCCAGAAACAAAGACTTCGTCATTGGGACCAATGGCCAAGCAGTGGATGTCGTGAGCCAACGCATCGGTCGCAAAGCTTCGCAGCGAGAATCCAGTCATTGTTTTGGGCAAGGCGACGTCAACTTTTTGGACTGCAGTGGTCTCATCATTCGAGGAGGACGGGTGCAAACTCGCCTCTGCACGGTTTGTGGGCGCTTGCGCCGCGGTTGTACCCTGCGAGAGAAAAATCGCGAGAAGCAAAACCAGCCCCGTGTCGACTAGGGGATGTGTGGCCACGGTTCGACTGCGCGACACGAGCCAAATTCCCACGACCAACGAAACCAAACATCCGCCGAGAACACTGGCCACGACCGTCGTGGTCGGAGGAGCCGCTTGCAGGGCTTCGCGTGACAGTGCCAAGCTGGTCAAGATGCCATTATTGATCGCATGCAACAAAATTCCGGGCCACAAACTTCCGCTGCGCAGACAGACCCATGCCAGCACCATCCCCAAGGCCGCCGTCACGAAAAAACGCAACGGAGCTACGGAACTCTCGACGACGAGATGAAACAGGCCAAACGCCAAGCCACTGAGGACGATCGCGACCCAATCGCGATTCTTCTGTCGCAAACTTTGCAGCAGTAGCCCACGGAAGAACCATTCTTCACAGACGGCCGGGACAATTGCCAAACACAGCACGAGCACTGGCTTGGGCAACTCCGCCCAACCGCTGGTTTGTTGCAAAGCAAGTTGCACAACTTGATTGGACCAGGCCGTTGCTTCGGTGCCTAACATCCACGCGCGCCAATTGCTTAAGAGCCACAAGCTGAGTGCAACTAGTGGCCACAAACCAACACCCAACAAAACACCACCGCAAGCCGCCGACCAACTCGGTCGCCGCAAGGCAAAGGTCGGTATCAAGGCAAAGCCGCGACCAATA
Organism: Pirellulaceae bacterium; assembly: GCA_041741535.1. Classification (GTDB taxonomy): domain Bacteria; phylum Planctomycetota; class Planctomycetia; order Pirellulales; family Pirellulaceae; genus M30B19. The sequence continues at coordinate 62,415 of JBGSJV010000062.1, read as the reverse complement.
ACCGCGGCCACGGGCAGTACCAAAAACAAAATGATGGTGAACAAGGTCATCGCTCCGACCATCCACAGAGCCGTGGCTTGAGGTTGCAGGCGACCCAAGACTCCCAACATCACAAACTGCGTCGGAAACAACAGAGCCAGTACCAACATACCAAACGCGGGACTGGGGATGAGTTGCGTTCGATTTCGTTGGAGCAGTTCACGCCAACTCCCTTGGCTGCCGTACAACACCGCGTCCGAGCCAAACACTTGGGCCGCCAAACTCAGCGCGGCGACCGAATACAGCAGAGTGCTGACGACCGACAGCCAAGCAAAATCCGCGTTAACGGCTCCTAACATCACGTCGCGCGACAACACCACCAAATTGACCATCGGGACAAACGACATCCAGAGCTCGGCCTTCAAGTTCGGCATCAAGGCCAGCGCGCCCGGAGTCAAACTGAGCATCATCAAAGGAATCAAATAGGCTTGAGCTTCTTTGAACGAGCGTGCGGCGCTGGTCACGACCAACAGGATCGCTGAAAAAAAGAAGGCAAAGAGCCCCAATAAACCAAACACCTGTCCCACCATGGCCAAGGAGATTCCGTCCGCTCCCAAGAAGACCGTGTCCAATTTTAGAACCCAGATCGTAACCAACATCGAGATCACGTTAAGCGACGCGGTCAACATCGCGACGGTCCAAACGGCCACGTATTTCGCGGCCAAAATCCCGACTCGTGGGACAGGAGCTGCCATCAGTGACTCCAGCGTCCCTCGCTCTCGTTCGCCGGCTGTCAAGTCGATCGCGGGATAAACAGCGCCCGTGATCGTCATCATGATGAGGATCAGTGGAATCAGGGTTGCGAAACTAACTGCGGCAACGGGCGTCGGTTGGACGGCAATTTCGATGCGGTTCAACATTCGAAAGGAAGGCCCGCGTGCGATGGCGAGTTTCGTATGGGCCTGCATCAGGTTGTAGCGCTCGATGCGAAGCGCAATGTAGTTGGCGGCCGCCCGCGAGTATTCTCGAGACGGATCGTAAATCATTTCCAAAATGGGCTCCGCATTTCGTTCCGTTTCCGGAGGCGCGCGAAGTTTCAACACAAGATCGACGGCCCCGTCACTCACATAGTTTTTGTACTCGGGCGATCCTGTCAAGATCGACCAACTCTGGTCACCCAGGGGCAATTGTTCAGGCTCCGTGGCCACCTCTGGCGAGGCCGTTTCCGCTCCCGTCGACTGTGTCCACAACAACTGTTCTTTGCGGAGCGAGTCGTCGGCGGATCCTAATTTGTTGCGCAAGTACTCCAATGTCGCGTCGGAATCGAGCCCAATTTGGAATTTGGAAGTGGTCTCGGGATCCACTTCACGTGGGATAAAGTTTTGCATCAACAAGCTGATCAACGGATAGACCAACAGCGGCATCAAGAACAGAGTCCCAATCGTCCGAGTATCACGCAGCGTTTCGCGAAGCTCTTTCAGCACCAACGGCTTCCACCGCTGCCAGCCGTTGGTCCGTGTCCGTGACGGGGACTTGGTAGAAGTCTCTGAACGTTTCAAAAAAGGCATGGGACTCCGTCGTCTTCGTTATGTGATTTTATATTTGTTGTTCAGCCAGGGCTCGGCGACCGGACTTGGTCGATTAGCAATCGCTGGTTCACCCACTTTAGCCGAATACCACGAAGCTAAGGGCTCGATCGGCGTCAGGAGTTAACCGGTTAGCAGAGCTTGGTTGGGCGGGAATCCGACCAACCAAGCGCCGCTAAGCGATCGCGGTTCACAAGCAAACCCAACGCCAACCCCCTCATCCCCGGCCCTTCTCCCCCACGAAAGGGTAGAAGGGAGACCATAAGGCGCAGACTCATCAAGCCCCGAGACAATGTATCGCTAGTTCTCCGAACAACCACTCGAACAGGAATCGTCAATCCTTAACGTATCGGAAAGGAGCTAAAGCCAGTACACGAGCACTCGCTAAACTTTCTTTCCTCGGTACGACGACGCTTGCGAAACCGGGTTTGTTAGTCGGCAACATCGTCGCGGGCCATGGTTTTCCCGGTCGCGGTGTTTTCGCTCGTTCCTCGTCCCCAGGCCAAAAATACGTCCACCAATGAGGGCAGACCCGTTTGCGTGGCAATTTCCGCCCATGTGCCGTGTAACCGCATTTGCCCCTTGTGCATCAGACCCAACCGATCACACACCCGCTGGGCCTGCTCCAAGCGATGGGTGCTCAGGATGACCGCACAGCCGCGGAGTTTCAACAGTTCCAAGTAATCAAACACAACTTGGCTGCCTAAAACGTCCAGCCCCAAGGTCGGTTCGTCCAATAACATGACGGGCGGGTCATGGATCAGGGCCTTCGCCAGATTGACTCGCTGAGTTTGTCCCGTGCTTAATACCCCGCATCGACGGTCCAAGAAATCTCGCATCGCTAACTGATCTGCCAGTTCTTCCAGTCGCAGGTCGGTCCGTTCCGGAGTGACTCCGTAGATACTGGAGAAGAAATGCAGCGTTTCGCGAACAGTTAGCCATGGGTACAGGCCAGTGTTCGCGGAAACAAACCCAATCCGCTGCTTGATGCGGTCCGGTTGCCGATCGGACCGAAACCCATCGACTTCCGCATAACCGGTATCCGGCGGGATCAAGCCCAGGATCATCCGCAGCGTCGTTGTCTTTCCGGCCCCGTTTGGCCCAAGCAACCCAAAAACTTCGCCCGGTACCACCGTGAAACTCACGGATTGGACGGCCCGGACGACCCTATCGTGGGAGTGAAACGACTTGGTCAACCCGCAAATCCGTAAACCGTCGGTGAGGTTCGGAGTCGCTTGAGGGCTAGCAAAAACAGGCAACTCCGGCGGACTGGCAGACGGTATCACAGGCATATTTCCCCAAGAAAATCGGACATCTTGATCAAAAAGGAGCGGACTCGACCCACGGGGCGACGCAACCGGAGTGAACCTGTCGAGCCGAAAAAACCGCAAGAAAACCACTTGTCCAACGACCCATTCCTTAGGTAAACTACCCGACCCGCCGAGGACCATCCTTGGCGCCCCATCATCCGGTCAATAATCCCGATCAATTATTAGGTGCTCCGATGAAGTCCGACACTCACCCGCGTTACCAACCCGTCGTCATCAAGGACAAATCGGCAGATTTCGCTATTCTCACTCAATCGACGATGTCCTCCAAGGAAACGATCAAGTGGGAAGACGGCAAAGAATACCCCGTGATTTACGTGGACATCTCTTCGGCATCTCATCCATTCTACACCGGTCGTCAACAGTTTGTGGATACGATGGGTCGCGTTGAGAAATTCCGCAAGCGTTTCGGCGACAGCTACAAAAAGAAATAGTTTTGCGAAATTCAGGATCCCGCATCGAACGTGGCTCCAGAATCGATCAAACGACTTGAACAGGGGACATTCGTCCCCTGTTTGCATTTGAAAGCACCATTGTAGGCCGCCAGTCCCTGGCGGCTCGCGAATGTACGTCGCCAGTCCCTGGCGGCACGTGAATGTGGGGCGCCAGTCTCTGGCGGCTCTTCAACACAATTCTCCAATCCCTAGCGTCGCTCCACTACGGGACCGCCACTTCATCCAACAGTCCCGCCATGATCTCTTCGGCCAACCGTCGATTGTTGCCGGCGCTTCCGCCAGACGACAACAAGACGCGATGAGCCAACGTTGGGATCGCCAGAACTTTGATATCGTCCGGGATCACGAATTGGCGACCTTGAACCAAGGCCCGTGCCTGGGCTGCCCGTTGCAGATGCAGCGCGCCGCGAGTGCTAACTCCAACCCGCAGGGCACGGGATTGGCGAGTTCGATGGACGATTTCCAGAAGATAACGCTTCAAGCGAGTATCAAACGTTATTTTTTGCGACTGTTGCTGGAGATCGATGACCTGCTCCCGAGTCAAAACACTTGGCAAGTGATTCAATCCGAGATGCGGCAACTGCGAATCCAGAATCTTCAACTCGGCGTCCGCATCGGGGTAACCGACACTAATTCGCAGCAAGAAGCGATCCAGTTGACTTTCCGGCAACGAATAGGTGCCTTCGAACTCAAACGGATTCTGTGTCGCGATCACCATGAACGGGGAGGGCAGATCGCGAGTCACACCGTCGATCGAGACCTGTCGATCGCTCATCGCTTCTAACAAGGCGGCTTGGGTCCGCGGTGGAGCCCGATTGATTTCATCTCCCAACACGAAGTTGTGGAAAATCGGGCCCGGATGGAATTCGAACTTGGCTTCAACCTGATTGAAGATGGAGCTGCCCACAATGTCGGCCGGCAAAAGATCTGGAGTGAACTGAATGCGGGCAAACGTGGCCGCGACACTTCGAGCCAAAGCGCGTCCCAAAGATGTCTTGCCGACTCCCGGTACATCTTCCAGTAACACATGCTCGCCGGCCACCAACGCGATCATGCAGAGCTCGACCACATCCCGCTTTCCTAAGATGACTTGGCCAACATTGGAGATAAGCTTTTCGATCAGGGGTTGGTCCACCGCATTGGTCATGCATCACTCCGACTGCGTAATCTTGGTTATCGTCGAGCCCGCCGGTCAATCGTGCCGCGTTTTCCGGGCATCGTCGAACCGCTACCGGTCCGGTACTGTAACAGCTTTGTACAATCTGGAACAGCGGCGGATGATGCCCACGCTCCGCTAGTTCATTGATATTCGATCGAAGTCAAATCGATCAAGATCGGGGCGATGCGTGCCGTGGCAGGGCCTGAGACAACTGGGTCCACAGCCAAGTTCCCGTTAGTACGTAATGGGCTCCAAGATCGACGATTTGACGAAACGCGGCGTTGTCGCGAACGCCTCCTCCCGCCAAGAGCGAAAGCGTCGGAAAATCTCGGCGGAGTTCGCGCAGGATCGGGCCAGTCGATGTTTCGGTCGAGCCGACATCGGCGAGGTTCAAAACAATCAGTTGCCGCACCCCCAGTTGAACGCTGCGCTCGACGACTTCCGCAAGCGGCATGGTACCCCAAGATCTCTCGCTCTGATCCGTCCGATCCGTCCGATCCGTCCGATCTGACCGATCTGACTGATCTGACTGATCTGTCCGATCTGTCCGATCCTCGTGCCCAAACCAGTACCAAGCCGCGTCGCGCCGAATCAAATCCAAACTCAGGGTCCACGGCCGAGCAGCCCCAGACGCCAGCAGCGCGAACAAATCCGCTGGAGTACGGCACGATTCCGTCCCCACCACGGGATGACATTGGGCTCCCGAAAAAGCGTATCGCTGCGGGTGGTCATGAACCGATTCCAAGGTCCAGCCTAGCCCCCGATCCCACCACAACGTCAGGCTGTCGCTCAGTATCTCCAGCGCCAAATCCGTGGCACCGGTTTCGCGGCGACCTTGCAACGCATCCAAGTCGGCCAAATAGAAATGGGTTACCCCCAATCGCTCGCGGAGTTCCCGGACCAAGTTTTTGGGCGACCTACCAACGAATCGTGGAAAGGTCCTGAACAGTGGCTGGTAGGCCTGGCGTTGCCCTGAATGTGCGTGAACCAAGCCACCGTCGTACCAATCCAAAACCGCAACTGCAGAGGGAGTAAAGGTTTGCATCAGACCGATTATGGCGATTGGGAAAGTCGGACGTGGCGAAAAGTCAACCTCAACGGCAAATTGATTTGTCAGACGGCAAATTCCAAGCTACAAAGTTGGACGGCGTCCCCCTCCCTTTCGCCCATCGAGTTGACAGTGAACGTATTATTTGCCAGCAGCGAAGCCGTGCCTTTCGCCAAGACCGGTGGTTTGGCAGACGTCTCGGGTACATTGCCCGTCGCACTCCGCCAACAGGGCGTTGAGACCTGCTTGTTTCTGCCGGCGTATCGCTGTGTGTACCAATCCGGCCAACCGCTGGAACGGACCGGGATCTACTTTGATATTCCGATTGGTTCGAAGTTGGTGTCCGGACACTTGCTTCGTTCGAAGTTACCGGGGTCTGATGTTCCCGTCTACTTGGTCGATCAGCCCCAGTACTTCGACCGCGATGGATTGTACAACGAACAGGGCCGCGACTACAACGATAACTGCGAACGGTACGTGTTCTTTTGTCGGGCTGTCGTCGAAGCTATTCGGTTGCTGAACATACCCGTGGACGTCGTGCATGCCAATGATTGGCAAACCGGTTTGATTCCCGCACTCTTGGCGACGGAATATCACAGCGCGGATCGCTATCGGTCGATCACCTCGTTATTCACAATCCACAACATGGCCTACCAAGGCCAGTTTTGGCACTGGGACATGCTGTTGACTGGATTGGATTGGAAACATTTCAATTGGCAACAGATGGAGTACCACGGCAAACTGAATCTGCTGAAAACCGGGATTGCCTTCGCGCACACCATCAGCACCGTCTCGCCACAATACGCGCTAGAGATTCAACATGAACCCATGGGCTGCGGATTGGCCGGCGTGTTGCGTGATCGCCAACATGTGCTCAAAGGTGTCATCAATGGGATCGACAATCAAGCCTGGAACCCCAACACCGATACGGCGTTAGTTGCGCCGTACAACGTCGATAGTTGGCGTGCGGGCAAAGCCGCCAACAAAGAGTCGCTGCAACAAAAGTTTGGTTTGGAACAACGCCGCGATGTACCGCTCATTGGGTCGGTGGGCCGCTTGGTCAGCCAAAAAGGTTGGGAACTCATCCTCAAGATCTTGCCACAATGGTTGCGTTCGCAAGAAGCCCAATGGATTGTCCTGGGAACGGGAGATCCGACGCTCGAACGACACCTGCGCACCTTGGCCGCCGAATTCCCGCATCGACTTGCCGTTCAATTTGCGTTCAGTGATGCGTTGGCTCATCAGATCGAAGCTGCCAGCGACATGTTTTTGATGCCCAGTCAATACGAACCATGTGGTTTGAACCAACTGTATAGTCTGCGATATGGCAGCGTGCCTGTCGTTCGCGAGACAGGTGGCTTGGCCGATACGATCATCGACTTGGAACGCGGGACTGCGGAAGCGCCAGCCAACGGCTTCTCGTTTGATCACTGGGACCCCAGTCACCTGAATCGCGCCTTGCAACGCGCGTTACACGTTTATTATCAAGCGCCCGACACCTGGGCCCAATTGGTTGAAACGGGCATGCGTCAAGATTGGTCATGGAACGCCTCGGCCGCAAAATACGTTCAGTTGTATCAAAGCACAATCGCCCGCCGCAACCAAATTCAAACGGCGAACAGCTAAGACATCGTCGCGAAATAACTTCCCGATTTGGGAGCGTCCGACCTTGCTTGATCCAAGCCCCCGATCGTCAAATCTGCCGAGACATCCAATGGCCTGAGCCATCGACTGGCCCGAGCGGCACTGCGACAAACTGCGAGCGTTTGGTGATTCTCACGGATGGCAGAGAGCCGAAGTGCGGATGAACCGTCGCCGGACACTATTTTGACCGACCGCCCTTGTCCGACCGCGATGGTCGAAATTCCGCGATGAGAAATTCTCCGCGTCACTCCCAGGCCATTTGGCGAGTAACTCGGGTCGTTTTGGCGCCCCCGCTAATAACAGCATCCGCCAACGCTGGAACCCGCTCTGGACCAACTGTCAGGTCTTCTTAGCCCGCTCTTGGGCCCAATGGCTAGACAACCACTGGAAAAAAACGTCCGGCCACTTGCATAAAAAACGAATATTCACATAATTAGGTTCGTTAATTGTGAAATCTGTCTGCGGACGTAGTCGAGATGTCACGGGGCACGGATTTTAGTTCGAAATGCCGACTCGTCATAGTCGCGGGATCGCAAAAAAGGCCCATGTCAAAAACACATACCCTCCCAAACTCGATGGAAGAACCGACCGACCGTTCGCCGTTTGGTGACTCGGAGCGGGTCGGTTTGGCTTGGGGTGAAACGACAAACGATGGGTTGGATGCGGTCCAGGTCTCGGATGAAGCGATCTTATCGCACATGCGAACGCACACGGGGACATCCATTTTGGACCTGTCCGAGAAATTGGCGGTGACCGACACCGCCATTCGGCAAAGATTGGCTCGGTTGATGGATCGCCGATTGGTCGAGCGATTTGCGGTTCGGGAGGGGCGAGGCCGACCGAAACATGTCTATCGGTTGACGGAAGCGGGGCAGCGGGCCAGTGGTGCGAATTTAGATGATCTGGCCGTGGCGTTGTGGCAGGAATTGGTCGCGATCGAGGACGCCGACGTAAGGGAACGATTGCTGCGGCGAGTTGTCGCTCGTTTGGTGGTGCGGTACTTGCCCGAAGTTTACGGGATAACCCCGGACCAACGGCTGAAATCGGTCGTCGAGTTGTTCAATCGCCGAGGGATTCCGTTTGCCTTCGAACGGACGGTTTCGAAGAGCGATGGTGCGGAGCCTGACGCCGGAAGCCTAGGGCGGTTGGTGGTGTTGGGCTGTCCTTATCCGGGGCTAAGAGATGAGCAACGTTTGGTTTGTCGGATGGAGCAGATGTTATTCCAAAGTTTGATTGGCGTACCGATCGCCGATGTGACCGAGGGGCTGGGGCAGGGTTGTTGCTCGTTTGTGCCGCTGCAAGGAGCAATGACGGATTCAAAAAGTAATTGTGGCAAAGCGCGGTGCGATTGTCATTGAGAAATTTCGGCTACGTGAATGACCCGAGAAGAATTGAAAGCGAACTGATGAGCGAGACCTTAGAGATTATCGATTTGTTTGTGGAAGTGGAAGGCAAGCCGATTTTGCGCGGCGTCACGCTTACCATTCGTCGCGGTGAAACGCATGCCTTGATGGGCCCAAACGGATCTGGCAAAAGCACCCTCGGTTTGGTGTTGATGGGCCATCCGAAGTACACGGTGACGTCTGGGGATATTCTGCTCAATGGCCAAAGTATTCTGGAAGCGTCGCCCGATGAGCGGGCCCGAGCGGGTTTGTTCTTGGCGTTTCAGCGACCGGTCGCCATTCCGGGCGTGAAGATGGCCGACTTCTTGCGACATGCCGCAACCAACGTACGCAACCCCGAGCGGAAAGAGGGGGAAGACCTCATGCCGATGAAGGAATTTCGGCAAGAGCTACGCGCGAAGATGGCTCAATTGAAAATGGACCCCGATTTTGCGCGACGTTACGTAAACGATGGATTTTCGGGCGGCGAAATGAAGCGCGCCGAGATCCTGCAACTGGCGATGCTGCAACCCAAGTTCGCGATTCTGGACGAGACCGACAGTGGTCTGGATGCCGACGCCGTTCGTTTGGCCAGTCAAAGCATTGCCGAGATTGGCGGAGCGAAGATGGGGTTGTTGATCATTACGCACCACGACAAGTTGTTGGAACACAACCCACCGCAATACACGCACGTGATCATGGGTGGTCGGATTGTCGAGACCGGCGGTCGCGAGTTGGCTGATGAGCTCCATCGCAATGGTTACCAGAGAGTTCGCGATGAACATCCCGAAGCGGCAGCGATGAACGACACCAACACGAAGCCCGAGGCCGTGACCGCCTAGCTTTGAATGCCCCGAACACTTGAGATAGAAAGTCCTGTAATGGCTGCAACCGATGTAATTGTGAATGACGAAACCGGTGTTGGCGAAATCAACAAGTATGATTTTCGCACGGAAACCCATTCGGTTTTCAAAGCTCGCAAGGGCTTGGACGAAGACATCGTTCGTCAGATTTCTGCGTTGAAGAACGAGCCCAAGTGGATGCTGGATTTCCGGCTGCATGCCCTGAAGGTGTTCTTCTCGAAACCGATGCCGAAATGGGGCGGCGAAATCAATCTCGATTTTCAAGACATCTATTATTACATCAAGCCGACCGAGCAGCAGGGGCGAACGTGGGACGACGTGCCGGCCGAGATCAAGGATACGTTTGAGAAACTTGGAATCCCTGAAGCCGAACGCAAGTACCTGTCGGGCGTTAAAGCCCAATTTGAAAGCGAAGTGATCTACGGCTCGCTAAAGGAAGACCTGGCCGAGAAGGGCGTGATTTTCACGGACACCGATACGGCCGTTCGCGAGTATCCTGAATTACTACGCGAGCATTTCGGCAAGATCATCCCCACGGAAGATAACAAATTTGCCGCTTTGAATTCGGCGGTTTGGTCAGGTGGATCGTTCATCTATGTGCCCAAGGGCGTCAAGATCGATTTTCCGCTGCAAGCCTACTTCCGGATCAACGAAGAGAACATGGGCCAGTTCGAACGGACGCTGATCATTGTGGATGAAGGAGCGCAAGTCCACTATGTGGAAGGTTGTACCGCTCCGATGTACACATCGGAAAGTCTGCATTCCGCGGTGGTTGAAGTCATCGTGAAGCGGAACGGACGTTGTCGCTACACGACCATTCAGAACTGGGCCAACAACATCTACAACTTGGTGACCAAGCGAGCCTATGCTTACGGTGACGCCGTCATGGAGTGGGTTGACGGAAATCTGGGTAGTCAATTGACGATGAAGTACCCGGCCGTGCACATGATGGAACCGGGGGCTCGGGGCGAGATTTTGTCGATCGCCTTTGCCAACAAAGGACAGCATCAGGATGCCGGCGCGAAGTTGGTGCACCAAGCCCCAAACACCACTGGTCAAATCATCTCGAAGAGCATTTCCAAAAACGGTGGTCGAGCCAGTTATCGGGGATTGGCACGTGTGGAAAAGGGAGCGGTCGGATCGAAGTGTAGCGTCGTTTGTGACGCCCTCATTCTCGATGATGCCAGCCGCAGCGACACCTACCCTTACATTGAAGTGCTCGAACAAGACGTGTCGATCGGGCATGAAGCCAGCGTTTCACGAATTGGCGAAGAGCAACTGTTCTATCTAACGAGTCGCGGGATGAGCGAGGCGGAAGCCAGTACCATGATCGTCAACGGTTTCATTGAACCGTTGGTCAAAGAACTGCCCATGGAATATGCGGTCGAACTGAACCGACTGATTCAATTGCAGATGGAAGGCTCCGTAGGATAGTCCCGAGTTGACGAGCGATGTCGGATTTTCCGAAATCGGTTACGGAATGTAGGGCGCGTGCAGCAATTCGCCTAAGAAGATCCGCTGGATCGGGACGATCAAGCGTGGGACTCAACGGCTCGCGATTCATAATCCGGCAACTTGCGGAACGCACCAAACCGTTTCTCGTGAACGCTTTCGGTTTTCCGATTGGAATATTTTTGATTCTTGAATTGATAGATGGCTTTTTAAAGACCTGGCAGAAAGAGTGATATGTCGACAAATGAAATGACCTTGGCCCGCCTGGACTTCGATTCATCAGGCTTTGCCAACTTGATGGAACGATGTGCACACGAACCAACATGGTTGCGCGAGTTGCGGTCGGAAGCATGGCAACGTTTCGAGCAAATGCCGTGGCCGAATCGGCGGGATGAGGAATGGATGCGGACCGACATCCGTTTGTTCAACCTCAAAAAGTACCATTGGTCCCCGGAAACCACGGTCGCGGCTAGTTCATTGCCATTAGCTCGCCTGGATGTGGGAGTCGAATTGGCGGGCCGCATCGCCACGATCGACGGGATCACTGTCCTCAGCGAATTGGACGATTCGGTCCAAAGCCACGGTGTGTTTTTCGGCACGTTGCAACAGGCGTTGATTGCGCACCCGGCCATGGTTCAACGCCATTTGTTCCGGTCAGCATTTGATGCCTCGGTGGACCGTTTTGCGGCGCTGCATCAAGCGATGTGTACGGGTGGAACGGTGTTGTACGTTCCTCGCAATGTGTCGGTGGCACTGCCCTTCCACATCCAAACCGTATTGAGCGATGGCGGCAGCGATCTGTCGCATCTGCTGATTGTCTTGGAAGACGGGGCGTCGGCGACGGTGCTGTGCGAAAGCTGCGGCACCCACGTCGACGGCGATGGGTGGCACAACGGGGCCATGGAGTTGGTGATCGGCGATCGAGCCAAACTCAGCTTCGTCAACCTGCAGGATTGGGGCAACAAGACCTGGCATTTCGCGCACCAGAAGGCCATCGTTGGTCAAGATGCTCAACTGCAATGGACGTTGGGGGCCTTGGGTGGCCGATTGGCGAAAGTCAATCAACACGTCGAACTTCGTGGCCGTGGAGCTCACTGCCAAGTCAACGGCACCATGTTCACTCAAGATCAACAACATCTTTCGTATCACACTTTACAACACCATATGGCGCCGCAAACCACGAGCGACTTCCTGTACAAAACAGCACTGCAGGATCAGTCGCACACGGTGTGGCGCGGTATGATTCGCGTGGATAAGGTTGCGCAGCGCACCGATGGCTACCAACGGAACGACAACCTGTTGCTATCCAACACCTCGCGAGCCGATTCGATTCCGGGATTGGAAATTGAGGCGGATGACGTTCGCTGCACCCACGGTTCCACCTCGGGACGTGTGGACGAAGAACAAGTGTTCTATTGTTTGAATCGCGGTTTCACCCGACAAGAAGCCATTCGTGCGATCGTCACAGGCTTTTTCCAACAAATCTTTGACCGAATTGAATTGGAGTCGGTCCGGGAAGCCTTGGGAATCGCCATTGCGACTCGGGTCCGCCAATACGAATAATCATTAGCACAGGTTAAGATCTGTCCAACGCTTTTTTGAACCGTAACCACAACAGGTGCACGATGAATGAAATGGAATCCAAACCGGTCATCACTGAAGACCACGTTCGCGAAGCCCTAAAGCAAGTGATTGACCCGGAATTACATGTCAACATCGTGGATCTGGGTTTGATTTATTTGGTCGATATCCGAGATTTGCCTGACCGAACGGACGGACAACAGGTTTATATCGAAATGACCATGACCAGCCCGATGTGCCCGGCCGGACCGCAGCTGGTTGGCGGTGCCAAACATCACGCCGGAACCGTTCCGGGGGTTGTCGATGTCGATGTGAAGGTCGTGATGGATCCACCGTGGACTCCGGATCGAATGACCGAAGACGCCCGCGACCAATTAGGAATGTTCTAAGCTAAGGAACTGTCTGGAAATAACTTCCCGATTGGGGTGAGTCCGACCTTGGTTAATCCGAGAACCTCTATCGTCGAATCTGCCAAGACTCCAAATGTCCTGAGCCGCCGAATGTCCTGAGCGGCAAAATGCGAGCGTTTGGTAGTTCCCACGGATGGCAATGCCGAACTGCGGATGAACCGTCCGCGGACACTTCCTTGACCGACAGCAACTTGACCGACAGCAACTTGTCCGACTGCCATGGTCTAACTTCCGCGCTGATACGTTGACGGTCTTCAATTCGAAACCGCAGGCAGCGAATGGATTCATCTGCAGATCGGCATTGCCATCCGTGGGAAGTCCGCCTGCCACGCAAATGTTCGTCTTTGGTTCACACGCGGCTAAGAAATGAGTACTGAAAAATGGAAATCAAAAAATGCAAAATGCTGACAGCCATCGTTTCCTCGCGGAATTCCTGAAACTAGACGTTTGATACCTTTTGAATTTTTCATTCTTCTAGTGCTCCGTCACGGCACGCACCAGTGCAACTCCGTCGGCAAGCACTTGCCCGATTTGCACGCGAACTCGATCACCGTCGATCAATAGAATCGCGTGTTGGTCATTCAACTCGACAACTTTAGCGGCGAGCGGACCTTGATTGAAGGACTGACCGAGGTCGACCATTTGAGTCGGACCTTGTTGCAGATTGCGGAACCACGCTTGCTTCACGCCTTTGATGTCTTCGGTGATTGCCGATAACTTGACCGACTTGGCGATCGTCATACCGCCTCCGGCTGCAAACATGTTGCGGCGCACGACTTCTTGCCAAGGTCGCTCGTTGAACTCCTCCGCGGTCGACGTGGACTCGATGATCGGTGGTTCTTCTCCTCCCGAACTAGCATTTGCCTCCGATGTGTTTTCCGAAGTTGGGGCCGACGTCGCGACCGAGTCGACAGGCAGCGGGGTCTCCGTGTTTTCGGGCGACGGCGTGCTGGCCGCGACCAACGTCTGGGGCTTGTTATCCAATGCGACATCCGGTGCCACGTCGTTGGTTGACTCGTCTTGAACCAAATTCGTGTCACTCGTCGATTGCCCTGGCAAACGCTCTGTTTGTGTTGCTGTTTTCAAGGACAACGCGCTCACCGAGATTGTAAAACTCAGTTGGCGACCTTGATTCACCGGCGTCAAGTTCAATGCTTCGATACGATGCAGAAACGCCGTCTGATGAAAGTCGGCCAACAAATCGACGACAACTTGCAGGGCCGCGACGCCTCGAATCGTGACGCCGATTTCGTACATGTCCGGCATCGCGTCCTTCTTGGTCGTTTTGGTCAAGGAACGTGGGCGCGGTTCGCTAACGTCGACTGTGGGATTGGTGATGTCGTGACGTTTGACCCATTGCCAGCACCACGCCTGATAAGCTTGTCGCGCCAGCATCGCGTTGGCCGGCAGGCTACGGTCTTCGAACTCCGGGAGGTCACGAACCAACGTCTTCGCGCGGATCGTGCGGTCGTGGATGTTGGTTTGGGCTTTTTCTAACTTGCCTTGTTCCGTTTCTTGGCGACGAAACGGTTCTTCGACCCATGTTCGGTAAGCCCAGTCGCCGCCATACCCAACGGCAACGACCACCAACAGTAACAACAGTAGCTTTTGGCGATCCATGTTTATTGCTCTTGTGTGTAGGAGATGGTCGTTTCCAGCCGAAACGGATAATTCGGGTCTTGGGTTTCCACTTGCCGTTTCAGCTTGATTTGCCAGCCATTCGTCTGAACCGCTTTTTGAATCGCCGCGACCGTCTCGAGACTGCGAGCCTGAATCTGCATCGCAATTTCAGCTCCACTAGCAGTCCGCTTGCCATCGTATTGTCGGACGACCACTTCGTCGCCTGATGGCAGGCTCTTGGTAATCTCGTCCAGTTGCTGCAACCAATTCACTTGCTCGGCCTCCCAGTGTTGCAAGTATTCAGCAACACGGGCTTTGGGAATCGTGCGATCCAAGGTCGACTGGGCATCTTTGTTTTTCTTCGATTGCTCGACGATGGCTTGTTGGTTCGTGTCGTAAGTTTGCCACAAATCAAAAGCACCATACCCCAAGCCTACAACCGCCAACGCGGCGAGCCAACCATAAATTCGCCAACGACTCACGGGTTGTGAAATGGTCTTGGGATTCATGAGGTCCATACTCTCCAAGTCGGGTGTTTGCGTGAAGCCAAGCAGCATCCCCAATAGTGGAGCTGAATTCACATCAGGGATTTGATTTCCGGCATAGGTAAATGCCGCGAGGGTCTCCAAGGCCACGACTTCGGTCGCGATATCCAACGAGTCTTGAAGCTGCGTGGCGACGGACTCGGAGAACTCTCGGTCACCCAAGATCAGGATTCTAGAGACGTTTTGATCGTCTCCTGGCAAATCAACCGTACCCGCCGTCAATCGAATCTCCGACATCATTTGTTGGGCCACGCCATCCGCTTCATCGGGCTGTTGCAAGTTGATGGACCGCACATAAATCGGCCGGCTGCGATGCAGTACAATCAGATCGGCTTGTTTGCGATACAGGGCCAGGACCATGGTTGGTTCGTTCGGCAGTGCTGCTTGACTGCGTACCAGTTGCCACGTCGCCCAAACTCGCGGCACCATCATCGCCGGTTTCAGTTTGCTGGAACGAGAAGCAGCGTCCCACTGTTTCCAAGTATCGCGCGGCAAGCAAGTCACAAACGTCGGGAGCTGTTCTCCGTTGGCTGCCGTGCTACAGGAATAGTCCAAGATCACCGAATCTGGATCCAACCGCTCTTGTACCGCAACTTGATTTTGGACTTGTTCGGTCAAATCAACACCGTCCGCGCGGACCATGTCCACACGATAAAACTCAATCACAGGTCGGCGTAGGCACAACAGCAACTTGCGTCCCGTCACCTGCACACCGTTGGCAGCCAACTCAGGCACGCCATGCGTGAAAAAGTTCGACCACGAAATGGAATTCGTGGACTCGTTGGTGGCGGGCTGCCAAAAGCCGAACTCCTCGATCACCCAGTTCGGGCCATTGGGTTTGGCCAACAAGTATTCGAAGCCGTCGTCGGATTGCTGGACGACGACGACGGGCGCTGATTTCCAAGCGTGGCTGCGATACTCGGGCGTCGATTTACGGGTTGGCCAATGCAGTTTCATTGATGGCTGCCATAACGGCTTGGAGGGTGGGAGGCGGGGGCAGGAGTTCGCGATAGTATACTTGCTGCGGTTGCTTCGCGGAACCATCAACGATCACCTGTCCCCAGCGAAACGCGCGATATTCGCCCGCATGAGCACCGATGTAAGCGGAGAAGACGTCACCGCCGTCGGTCAATTCTCGCTCAATGATCTGCCATTGACTCGAGCTGATCCGTCCGCTGCGGTACCAAGTTGCCACTTGAAACGCCAATCCCTGGTTTGGTTTGGCGTTGGTCGGCTCCAGGTCGCGAGAATCGTGTTCTAATAACAACGCTTGTGTCTCTGGAGTTAAGCCCGGAATCCAACGCAAGATCTGTGGATCGGCCAATCGCCAATGCAGGCGACTGTCCGTGACAGGCTGAGGAGCGATTGTCAAATTCGCAAACACGTCCGACACGCGGTCCGCAAATTCATCTTGCAATTCACTCGCTCGCAATGGTGACCGAACCACGGCCACACTTCCATCCGGCTGGGGAACTCGGACATGCGAGTCAATCAACTGAACCAGCGACGCAAACAAGTTCGTCGGAGGTTGCGTGAAATCCAACTCCACTTCCTCCAGGTTCAATACGCGCAGACTTGATCCGGCGGTACTGGTTGCGTCGTCATGCACGCCAAACTGCCGCGCCAAACACAAATACGTCGCCAAGCTCGGTTCGACTCGGGAACTCACCGCCGCAAAGAGCTGTTGCAAGTCTGGATGATTGACGGGCAGTTTCAATTGACCCGAGTGATTATGATGGCGTTCTTTGGCGGTCGTGGTCAACTTGTGGGTCAAGCCTAGTTCTCGCAGCAAGTCGCGGTCGGATTCATCCGACGACAAGTTGGACGGCGACTGGAGATCTCGATCTAGTTGGGCTTGTTGGCTGCGTGTGAAATCGGCCAAATCCGCGGACCCCTCGACGCCCAGTGGGTCCTCCGCATCGATCTTGATGGTCATGGTTTGTCGCTGTCCGTACAGCACACGCGGTGAAAAGCCGGGTATCAACAACAGGTAATCCAACGTCGGAGGAACTCGATTCGCGGGTTGATAACGCAGACCGCGTTGGGCATACACACTCGACTCCGCACCCAATGCTCGTGGTTGATCGTCCGCATCCATCCAATCCAACAAGCGATCCGCCTGCTCAGGGCTCAAACCGCAGGTTGCTTGCAGTAACTCGTTCACAGGAGTCCCCGCAGCTTCCCATGTCAACAACCGAGCCAAGTGCAATTTACGAGATTCGTTTGTCCACCCAAACCGGACGGTCACATCCTCACTTCCGGAAATTGATGGCGCGATGGTGGATGCGTTGGCCACGTTTTGTTGGCCATCCTCCGCCGTCGTCCAATCAAAAACCACAAACCCAGGTTGAGTCGGATCGAAGTTCACCATTTCCTCGTCGAGTGCATCCTCCCATTCGACGGGTGGCATTCCTGCTTCATCCGCTTCACTGCTGACCCAGTCTTCAACTTCAGTTCGCAAACCGGGCCCTTCGCCACTTGCTTCCGATGCCGGTTGTAACTCGATCGAGCGAACGAACCCCGAGATCGAACCGCCCAACGACTTTGCGTCGCGCCGTTGGGGTGGTAACGCGGCGAAACTCTCCAATTGAGCAAACGCGGATTCCATGGCCCATTGGCTTTGTTGCTGATCCGCGTATTGACGCGCAGTCTGATTGCTTTGTTGCATCAGCAACGCAAACGTCAGCGCCGACGTGGTAATCAAAGCAATCACGATCACGACCGCAATCAGGGCAATTCCTGGTCGCCGCTGGATGGAACGCGGAGACGTCCTCCGAAGTGAGATACGGAACAACATCAACGATCTCCTGTTTCTGGAGTAGCCGTCGTTCGAAACGCCTCGGCGAACTCATCGGAATTCGCCTCGAGCGATTCTTCGCTGGTGTTTTCACTGCCGGGCTCCGCGTCTCGCCAAGATGTGGCCAACCCATCGTCGGCCCCAGAGCCACGCGAGGCCCGTTGTCGGTACGTCCATACGACCATCTGCGGAAACTCGGGACGCGGGACCGTCAACAAACTTGCAGAAGAGCTCGTCGGATCGTCGAGGGACACCTCGTCATTAAGAGGCTCCATCGAGAGCAACAAATCGTCGCCCGCTCGTTGATCTTGATTTGGACTCTCGAGGTCGACGGGCCCGGGATAGTGATCGGCGTCAAGTTCGAATTCCAATCGCACGGCCCACGGCACTGGTTGATCGTCGCGGGTCGCAAAGGAATCTTGCCACCGAGTGCCATCGAAGTACTGAAATTTTCCGGCCGCGATTTCAGGAAACCAATCGACTTGTGGTTCGCGAGCATTTGGCAACGTTGGCTGCGGAGCGGACGGATCGTTAGGAAGCCGTGACGAGCCGCTGGCATTGTTCGGATCATCGGCAAAAGAATCCTCTTCCATCGTGGTTGAAGTCAAGTCGTTGGTTTCCGTCGCTTCTTGTCCCACTCGAACCGCGGACCCGGCCTGCATGTGAAACTCGCGGTAAGCACTTCGCGTCGACCACAACAAGCGACGCAGCCAAGCTTGTCGCGCGGGGGTTAACCCGCCAAGTTCATCACTCAGGCCGCTCAAGTCATTGATCGCGGAGTCGTTGCCCAAGGCTTCGTCCCAGGTCGTGCCGGTGTTTTCGTTTTCTCGCGGCCAACTCCAATCGGTGCGGATCCGCAATAATGTTCGGCGCGGCGTTGGCATTACCGCTTCGGAACTATCAACAAAACTGGGGTCGGCCACCAATCCCACGTCGTCGGAATCACGAGCATTCTCGCCCGCAAATCTTTCAGTTGCGCGGAGACTCGGGTCCTCATAACCAAAAACCAACCCCGTCACCGATTCGATTTCTTCATCCGTTAACCAAAGGTAGATGACACGCTCGAAAGGTGTCGACGCCGCGGTCGGCAACGCTTCAGATTCGCTTAGAAAGGCTTCGTTCGAATTCGGTGTGGAGACCGACACCGCAGCGTCAACATCGCCCGTTGTGTTCGCTTGATCAAATGCTCCCCGTTGATACGCCGGTCGATGGACGTCAACGATCAACCAATCGGTTCCACCCGCAAATAAAAACTCGGGTGTGACCAGAGGTTCGAGAGGAGCATCCTCAGTCGCTTCAGAAATCTCGAACGACCGAGCGAAACTCGTCTCATCGGGAGTTTCAACGGGTTGTGGAGCCTTGGCCGTCGTTGGGGATGAGCCACTGGAATGGGTTAGGACGGCGCGCGCTAGATCGTCTTTGAAAAGGCGTTGCACCGCAAGCATCACACGAGATTGGCGACTGAGTCGTTGGCCACGCTCCAGGGTGCGTTGTTGAAGAGAAAACAAGCTCCAAACAGCGGCCAACAGCACCGTCAAGACGACGGAAACAATGACCACTTCGGCGATCGTGAAACCATGTTTCTCCGTCCGTGATTGGTTCCCGTGTCTGAAAGTACACCGAACCGAGATGGATCGACGAGGATAGTCGAGCAACGAGTGCCGAACGCGACGATCCACCAAACGACTGCGATGCGAATGGTCGTGCGACTCGAGACGACACGGAGAGTCCTGCGACGAAGGGGAGTCAACGCGACTCATGGGTTGACTCGTACTAGTCGGACGACCGAGTAGCTAAAGAGAATTCCGGCGGAGTTTGATTCGGATGTGGCGGCCGTCGATTCCATGTCGGTATTCGCCACGGCATCCTCACGCAGGCGGAAGACATCCACTTGTACTTGGTATAGCCGAGGAACGGAGGTCGCTTCGACTCGCAACGCAACGTGCCACTCGTCCCAAGGGTGAGTCGGAATTTCCTGAGAAATTGCCGTATCGGTCGAGCCCAACTCCGAAATGGGTTCCAAGACTGGCCCACGCGGTTTGGACTGAACGGGCTGTTGCCCCAGAAGCAATTGCTGGATCTGATACTCGGCAATCTGAATCGCAATGGCTCGGTCTTCAGCACGATGAGCATTTTGTGTCGTGATATAAGCCAAGCGACCTACGGTCACCGTCGCCGCCAGCAGCAACGATGTGGCCAGGATCACCTCCATCAGCGATAAACCCGCACGATTCACAGCGACTCTCGGGACTGGGGTTGTTCCGTCAAATCCCTGACTGTCTGAACCGAGCCAATCTCCAATTGACCCGTGGACCCGCGAAACAAAACCGGACATTGCCAGCGCCGATCCAACTCCAACCAAAACTGAATTTCTTCGACACTGCCGTCAGGCAGAATAGCCAACGGAGCGGACCAAGTGGTGACGCGATCGATCGTTGAATCTGCTGCTCCAGAACCGCGGTCCGTTCCACTCACTGAACCGTCACTGCGATTGGTATTTGCGGGCGCGGTTCTGTCCGCGCCATTCTGATTCGACTCTAGTCGGGCCGTAGGTTCTTCACCAGCGTTTATCTCGACCGGTCGCGATTGAAATCGAACGTCCGTGTCCAGTTCGATCTCTTGACTATCCCAAGCACGGTCGACGTTATCCGAGGTGGCGAGGTCGCCAAGCACGGGAGCATCGCTTTGGCCTTCCTGAACCGATGTTTGCAGGTTCGAACCAAACGATTCGTTGCTGCGATTGGTGGTCGTCGAATTGCCGCCCGATGTATCACCGAAGGCCCCCGAAGTTGTTGGTCGCCACGCCGAATCGCGGAAGACTCGCAGGGATTTGGAATCCCAGCCAAACTGGAGGTAGATGGGACGGCCCGATTGCATGGCCTCTTGTCGAAGTTCGCCCAGTGTTTCCTGCAGCAATCGCCCCGCGTCGCGGATTTCGTTGCGTTGAAAACTGCGTTGCAAGTTGGGAACGGCGATCGCAGCCAACGTGACCAGAATCGCCAACACGATCATCAACTCCACCAGCGAAAAACCATGGCTTCGCGGAGAGAATCGAGACCCCGTCCACCGTCTGGCAAAGGCAGCTACATCGGCCACGGTCGCTGCATGACCTACTTCGTACCGACGCGCGCCAGCCCGTGGTCGGCGCGCGTCCATCCACCGTCTGGCGACGGTAGCGACGCGCGCGATGGTCGCTATCGACAACCGACTAAAGGTCATTGTCTTGACGGTTGGTGGCGCGTGCGTCACGGTTGGAGTCGCTAGGGGATGTCTCATCGCTTGTATCACCCTCGGCGGACTCCGTCCAATTCTTGATATCGTCGTCGTTGCCACTTTCACCGTCCGGTCCATTGGACCAAATATTTGGGAAGTCGCTGCTGCCTTTGCTGGGGGGATATTCGTAGTTGTAGGCGTTGCCCCACGGATCAGCCGGCAACTCCTCGATATAGCTTCCGTCCCACTTGCGAGCGTGTTGCTCGTTTTCCGGTTTGGTCAGCAACGCGTTGAGACCTGCTTCCGTATCGGGAAACGAGCGAACATCGATGGCGTAGTTTTGCAGGGCTTGTTTGAAACTGCTGATCTGTGTTTGAGTGGCTTTGATGTCGGCCTTGTTCTGTTGTCCCAAGAGTCGTGGCAACACCAACCCAGCCAACAACACGAGAATCGCCAGCACGATCATCAACTCGACCAAGCTAAAACCTTGACGCCGTCTTGCCCGAATTCGAACTTGTTTGTACGTGATCTTCATCGATCATTCTCCAAAAAAATGGGTGGACTTAAATTGCAGCGCTCATGTCGAAAATCGGCAGCAGCAATCCTGTCAACACAAAAGTTACCAAGCCCCCAATCAAAACCAAAGTCAGCGGTTCGATCAAACGAACCATTGTTCCCAGTTGTTGTTCTATTTTTAGTTCCGTTCGTTCCGCGATCCGGATCAACACCGAATCCAAGGTATTGGACCGTTCCGCCACATGAATCATGGCCATCACCGACGGTGGCACCAAACCGCTGGCGGTCAGCGGTGCCGACAATGTCTCGCCCGATTTGATGTTCTCGCAGGAACGCAAGATCGCTTGTTCGAGCCGCTTGTTGCCTGTGGACGAACTGCTGATTTGCAAGGCTTTGACGATGGGAACCCCATTGGTTAACAACGTTCCCAAGACGCGACAGAAACGGGCGACGGCCGAATGGTGCAGGATTTTGCCAAAGATGGGCAACTTCAAACGAACCCCGTCCAAAATCCAACGACCTTGAACGGTCTGGGCCCAGCGTCCAAAAGCGACTACCGAACCCAGAACAGCCAGGATGACCAACAGGCCATAACTCCGTAGGAAATCGCTGACGCCCAAGAGCACGACGGTGGGACCGGGCAGTCCTTGGCCCGATTTTTCCAATCGGCTAAACAGCGATTCGAATCGTGGCACAAACACCACGATCAAAATGACAGTGACAATCAATCCGCCGACCAATAGAAAAGCCGGATAGGCCAACGCTCCGGTCACCTTCCCTTTGAGTTCTTCACGACGTTCCAGGAAAATCGAAATCCGCTTGAGTGCGTCTTCCAGGAAAGCCCCTTCCGCTCCAGCGCGGACCATCGACAGCGTCAATTCGTCGAACACCGAGTGTTTGGACATTGCTTGATCGATGTTGACGCCTTGCGCCACATCGTTGCGAATCTGAAGGAGCACTTCCTGCATGACGGAGCTGGTCGATTGTTTCGCCAAAATATCCAATGATTCGAGCAGCGACACGCCATTCTCGAGCAACTCGGAAAGCTGCGCGAGCGTACTCGCCATGACGTCACCACTCACTCGCTTTTTGAACGGCAACTTGAATGATTTGAGATCGAACCCCGACTTGGCGTTGACTTGCAAAGGGGTCAGCGATTGTTTGGCCAGGTTACTCAAGGCTTGGCGTCGGTCATCGGCCGTGATGACTCCCCGGGCCACTTGGCCGTCGGCTTGTCGCGCTGTGTAGGCAAATTCAGGCATCGGCTTTAATCCTCCTTCGTCACGCGCATGACTTCTTCCAAGGAGGTGATGCCGTTTAACGCTTTGGTCCACGCATCATCACGTAAAGTCGTCATCCCACAACGTCGGGCAACTTTCTTGATTTCGTTGCTTGAAGCCCGTTCGTTGGCCAACCGACGAATGTCTTCATTGGCCGTCAACAATTCGTAAATACCAACTCGACCGATGTAGCCGTTGCCACGACATTTCTGGCAACCGACGGGTCGCCATAGCTGGCCCCCAAGCATCTCGAATTTTCGTTTTGGAAAATCAGGAGGCAAAACTTCTTGATCGGGAACGTAAGGCTCGCGACATTCCTTGCACAGACGTCGCACGAGCCGTTGGGCCATAATGCCTTCCAACGTGGAGCTGACCAAAAATGGTTCAACGCCCATATCGCAAAGTCGCATGAACGCTCCCGCGGAATCGTTCGTGTGCAAGGTGCTAAACACCAAGTGACCCGTCAACGAAGCTTGAGTGGCGTTGATGGCCGTTTCCAAGTCACGTATTTCGCCCACCAAGCAAACATCCGGATCATGCCGCAAGATACTGCGTAAACTGGCGGCAAACGTTAGGCCAACTTTGGCGTGAACTTGAATCTGATTGATGCCTTCCAACTGGTATTCGATCGGATCTTCGGTAGTGATGATCTTTGTGTCTTCGCTTTTGATTTCGTTGAGCGCGCTGTAGAGCGTGGTTGTCTTGCCGGAGCCCGTGGGGCCGGTCACCAAAACGATGCCGTGCGGCAAGCGAATCAAACGACTAAACGTGTCGTAGATGTGCTCGGGCATGCCGATGTCCCGCAGCGAGAAACTGAGGTTGGTCTTATCCAAGATACGCATGACGATGCTTTCGCCATGCAGCATGGGAATAATCGACAACCGGATATCGATTTCACGGCCAGCCACTCGCAGCTTGATGCGACCGTCTTGCGGGATTCGCTTTTCTGCAATGTTCAACCGGGACATGATCTTCAAGCGGCTAACGATCGCATTGCGAAAGCGATTCATTTCTGACGGGGCGGGTTGTTTTTGGAGCACGCCATCGATGCGGTAGCGAATCTTTAGGCCACGCTCTTGCGCTTCAATGTGGATATCGCTGGCGCGGGCCTCGATCGCCTCGGACAGAATTTCGTTGACCAACCGAACCACCGAAGCTTGTTGAGCTGCCTCGGCGTCTTCGCTACCGTCAAACGACAAGTCATCGTCCAAAACGATCCCATCATCGTTCTGAGCCGCGATCAAGCCTTCGATCGTTTCGGCACCAACGCCCAGGTGGGATTTGATCAGGCGATTTAGCTCGGCCGGAACGCAGATCACGGCCGATACCCCGAGCCCCGTTTCAGCAGCGACCGCATCCAAGGCTGCGATGTTGAACGGGTCACTGACGGCCAAACGCAGGGTCTGGTCTTCAATCGCCAGAGGGAACAGACCGTGACGGTGAATCAGCTTGGCCGGTACAACTTCCCAACTTTGCCCATCCGCTTGCAATTTGCCGGGCGGGATGAACGGTAGATCCAAAGTCAGCGCCAGACTTTGAAACAGTTCCACATCGTCGGCAAAGCCAAACTCCAAGGCTACATCGACCAAATCGACATCGGACTGCCCAGCCCCCAGCAACCGACGCAGCTCGCGCAGTTGATCGGACGTCAGCAAGGGCGTCGATTTTGGTTTGCCAACAATCATCAAGGGGCTCACGGGACGGTGGGATGATCCGGTAGGACAACGAATATACAGGCAGACGGCTATTGCCTTGGCATGCCCCGAAATTAGGACAGGCCAGAATCAGCCACCTTGGATCACGGTCGAAGGCAGGGATAAAGGAAGGCGGGACCTAGCCAGCGAGCCCTCCGTTGACCGGACGGACCAAGCGGTCGAAGCGGTCGTTTGGGAAGGCCCGACTTGCCAAGCGGAATGAAGGCGGGACCGGCATTTTACTTCATCGCAAGCCCCCCGGTCAATCGAAATCGGCCGCAAAGTCACCCCAATCGGAAAAATCACAGCCGTTTTGGCGTTGTTTTGGCCTTGTTTTGGCCATGCTTTGTCAACTGGCGAGGGCAACCAATAGCCCGCGACAACGGTGTCCTGTGTGTCCCCGCGTGTGTGCCACGTGTAGGTTCGCCCCTAAGTTGTGTGTCCCCGAGTTTTGTTTCGAGACTAGAAAGTTGAGGACTAGAAAGTTGAGTGTCCCCGGGTTCAGGTTTGCCGGAAAACCCCGATCGCCCCCCACGAGTTCATCTCGTGGGAGCGCAAGTTTGAAAGCTAGAACGAACCCCCACGCGCACGAAGCGGTCGAGGGACAGTGGTGTTTAGCAAGCCAACCCTTACCGAGACCGCAACGGTTCGCACCCACAAGTTCGGTCACTCGGTACCCAAGAACAACACTCGACGAAGCACCGCCCCCACGAGTTCATCTCGTGGGAGCGCAAGTTTGAAAGCGTGTACGAACCGCTCAGCACTTGTGTCGGCCTTTCAGACCTTTTCTGGATGAGATGTCACTCCAACCGGTGGCTCGCGCACACCGGCTAAGGTTGTTTCGGCCCGTCCGAGCCTGGTTTGGCCAGAAAAAATGCCTCCCAGCGTTGCCCCACGGGTTCATATGGTTCATCTTGGCTTCTCGAAAATTTCCGCCTGCTGTGCGGCGGAGATTTCGTGGATGTCGAGCTGCCGCTTCACTTCGTCACGAAACTCGGCAGGCAGATCGTTCGCAGGTGTGTCGGTGACGTCCCGTGGCTTGCTGTAATCGATCTTTCGAACGGTTCCTTTGTGCAGCAGATAGAAATATCCGTCGCTCGGGCGGCAGACGATGGCCCATGTGCCCCAACCATCAGGCACTTCGAGTTTGTATGGGTCAGGCGGAAGTTTTCCAGTCGCTTCAGTCGCCTCGAACAGAATCTGGGCGTCATTTGTCCGACGGTCATCCACAGGCCTGCCGACGATTTTCAATGTTACGGCACCGCGCTCCGCCGTCCCTGTGCTCAGTGGATACTCACCAGGGCCGAGCACAACGCGCGGTTGCTTGTCAACGTCCGCAGCGGCGTCGAGCACGCGGAACTTCACGGGGGCGGTCGGCAGTTTGCCGCTGAACGAAACAACATCGACACGTGCAGCAAGACGCTTCGCCAACGCATCGATTGCCTCGGGCGTTTTGTCGGCGATGAACGCAGCGGTTTCTTCGGTGGTGGGCGCGCTGGCGAAAAGTTCACGGACCGCGCGATCGAGCATGCGAGTGCGTTCGGCGGCATCCGCAGGCAATGGAAGTTCGCGGCTGAGTCGTGCTTTGATGTGAGCCAACCACCAGCCCGGCCCGGCGACATGGGGATCCTCTTCGCTGATTCCGACTTCGCTTCCGTCGAGCGGTACCAGGCTGTGTGTCAGCGTCAGTTCGTCGCCTGGATTCGCGAGCACATTCGAACCAACACGTGGCCCGGCCCACGGCCCCATGCCCGCACGCGGCCCGATGCCAACGCCTGGTGTGTTGATTTCGATATAAGCCCCCGGCCCTAAGCGAATGGTATTGAGCATTGCCATTGTCGTCCACTCGAGGCCCGAGGCTTCGACCTCCTTGCCGTTCGCGTCGCTGGCCTTCACCCAGCCCTGGTGCCACGTCGGCACTTGAAGCATGACAGGTACTTGTCCCCGATTCTGCACGAGCAGCCGCGCTTTGATCGCCGCGCCGATGCGATGCTCCGCGGCGCTCGGCTCCAGCACCCACGCCGCGCGCAGACCATTCGGTTGCTCTTCGCCCCACGGCACATCGGCGTACTTGTTCGGCAGCGCGTCGCCATGACGAATCGTGTTCCTCGTTCCCTTCCACGGTGCCGGACTGAGTGGCGAATCCTGAATGCCCGCCACTTCATCCAGCAGCGCGATGGCATCCGCCGGCTTCCAATCGTGCGTTGCGTCGAGCCGTGGCAGCACCTCGTTGAGCTTCGGCACCGTTTCCCAAGTCGGGTTGTACTTGATGAACTGCTTCACTGACGCCGCGAGCTCTCCTACGAGCGCGCCGGGGATGTCGCCATTCGTTCGGGCGAAACGTTCCCAGACTTCGAATAACGCCTTTGCGTCTTTGTGCATCGGTGATGGCGCGGCAACGGGTTTGATTTCGAGTTCCAGTTTCCCGGTGGCGAGTTTTTCCAGAGTGGGGTCAAGCTTGTCGGAGGCTTGCGTTGAGTTGCCGATAACCTGCTCGTGTTGAATCAGAAACTTCCCTGTAGGAAAAATGTCTCGGGTTTTAAGCTCGTCTGCGTCTTCGTCACCCTTAGCCAGACGCAGCTCTCGCTCGTAGAGTTCAATTTCCTTCCCCACCGCCAAGTTCACTTCCTTGGGAATTTCGCGTTTCACTATGTGTAGAATGTTACCGCGGAGGGAAACACGCTTGCCTGTTTCGTCTAGCACCGTTGGCGAGTTCTCGGAGAGGAATGTTGGGTAGTACTTGAACTTGATGTCATTCTGGCCGACGTTGCGAACGCGGACGACGAGGCTGACCGTCTCACCGTGATCGTAGACTCGTTGCTCGCCCGCCTTGAAGCCCAAGCCGGCTTGCAGGCCGCCCACTTCGTTGCCCCAGGCGGTGAGGTCTTCCTTCACTTCGAGTTCCAGTTTCCCGGTGGCAAGGTCTTTGAACGCGGGATTGGGGTCTTGCGGATTGCTGCTGGTCCGGCCGACGATCCGCTCGAACTGAAGGTTGAACTTGCCCGTTCCGTAGAGGGTCGAGAACTTGATGTTCCGACCAAGTCGAGGCGCTGACGGCCTCAGGTCGAGCTTCCATTCGTACAGCTCAACTTCTTTGCCGGGAGCGATTGTGAGGCTACGAGGCCCGTGCGCTCCCTGTGCCTCGTATTTGGGAAGTTGCACTGGCTTTCCGTCGGCATCCGTGATCGCAGGAGGATTCTCGACGAAGAAAGCCCGGATGTGCTTGAACTCCACGTCTGCCTTGCCGACGTTCCGGATTCGCAGAACGATATTGACCGTCTCACCGTGATGGTAGACTCGTTGCTCGCCCGCCTTGAAGCCCAAGCCTGCTTGCAGGCCGCCGACTTCCTTGCCCCAGGCGGTGAATGCTGCCTTTTCCGTTGTCGCAGGGATCAATGCAGCGAGTTGTTGCAAGGATTCTTCGTCAGTGACGATGGGTGTGGCAATGTCGAGCTGGCGAACGCTGCCATTGTCGCTGAGCACGAAGACGCGGCCCTTCTCGAGGTCGTATTCCTTCTGCCCGAACTCACCCGGGCGCAGCGCGGGCTTGCTGAGATCGGTGGCCTCGAAGGGAGCAGTGGTGATGCTTAGTTTGTCCGAAGCGGTGTGTGTGCGGTGAAAGCTTAGCGTAATGCTTGGTTTCTTCGCGGTGATCGTCCCTGAGTCCGTCCAAGTCCGCGTCTTCGAATCGGAGTCGTGCGCCGACGATGATCCGGAAAATCCCTGATATGCGATGACGAACGACGCGTTCTTCCCGTCGTGGACGCAATAGGCCGAAAATTCGTTCGAGCCGACGTGAGCTCCGCTCGGCGGTTTCCAGTCGTCAGCGGCGGCATGAAGCATCGCAATCGGAATAGCAATCCCGGCTCCAAGCAACAACCCGATCGTGCCAATGGCCGTAGAGACTTTGCGGCGGTTGAGTCGATCACTGAGTATCGCTCGCAGGCGGCTTTCGAGCGGTGAATGGCTCGCCATGGCCAGTCCACAAGACGATGCCCAACGCGCGACCGTAAACTTCGTCGCTACGTTGAGAAGATGTTCCGCATACGCCGAAGCTCGAACGCCCTGTGCCAACACCAGATTATCGCAGGCTCGCTCGCGCTCTACATGCAGACGCCAAGCAGCGAACCACACCAGCGGATTGAACCAATGCAATGCGCAGGCGATCTGGGCCAATAGTTGCACAAGCGTGTCGCGGCGTTTGATGTGTGCCAGTTCGTGCAACAGCACCGATCGAAGCTGCTCACTACTCCATTGTCTTGCTGACTCGGGCAACATCAAACGAAACCACAAAATGCCCCAGACCACTGGAATCGTGCGTTCCGAATCGATCAACAATTGAACTCGCTGACGGATGCCAAGCTGTCGGTGTGCCGTTTCGAACGCAGCCACAATCGCTGCATCGTATTCATGCTGCAACGGCTTTCGAGCATCGTGTGGACATCGCGATACGGCAATCACCGAGGCTCGCTGTTCGTTACTCCATAACATCCACCGAGCGGCAATAAAACGCATTAGCAAGACACCAAATCCGATCGACCAGAGAAAAGGCATTACATTCATCCAGCTCCAACTGGGAGCAGTGGTCGCTTGATCCATACCAACGTTATCTTGTGGTGCTTCAAGCTTCGACTGTTCCAGAGCTTCTGAATGGAAGGAGGAACCAATGGCTTTACCTTGCTCATCGAATTCACGTGGGACGAAATACTCAGGCGACTTTGCCGTCGGTGCCTCGAATGAACTTGGCAACTCCACGGCCCGAGTCGGCATGTCGATGGCGGGTGAACTTTGCGAAATTGCCGCCCATGCCGGAAGCACTTGCCATCGTGGTAGCAGCACGGACAAGACCGGGATGACCAGCATCGCAACGATGGCCACCAGCCAAACCAAGTGACGCATCGCTGCCGAATCACGTTTCAGCATGACCGCTAAACAGGCCGCACCAAGCAAGATTACGCTACCCTTCAAAGCGGAATCTACCAGCAGTAAGCTAGACGTTCCGAAAGCAAAAACCAAAAGTGTAAGAGTGCGGTTCATTTCAGCGTCCCTCTTTCTTGGTTTGTTCGATCAGGGCAATGAGTCGCTCGCGTTCTTCAGCGGTCACTTGATCTTTTCGCGAGTGAAGATGTGCGGCGACCGCCTCTTCCAGCGATCCGCCAAAGAAAGTCTCGAGCACGTTCTCCAAAGCGCTGCGGCCAGCTTTGCTCTTCGATTCTCGAGGCGCATAGATGACTTCTCGACCGCCCGGCTTTCGTCGAAGATATCCCTTCTCCTCGAGAATATGCATCAACCTCCGCACGGACATCGCGGTCGGTGGCGACGGAATGGCTTGCACAACTTCATTGACAGTCGCTTCTCCCAGTGCGAAGACCGCATCCATGATCTGTCGTTCGCGTCGACTGAGTTCTGACGATTCAGGCATAGCAGCTCCTCCAGCAAGTTAGTGCCGCACCGAACTAGGTACGAAGTCCGTCAAGCGATCCTGCGTTAATATATTAACGCAATGCGATTCACATGCAAGACCTGTTCGCTAATTTTTTAACGCTATCGAGATTTCTCCCAGCGAAACCGAGATATAGCCTCCCCCCAAAATCCGAAACTCGTTAAGAATGCCGCAATCAGTTTGCCTCCGCGATGGGTAGCTGGATGGTGAATGTTGTACCTGTCGCAGAAGTCTGGAAATCGATGCTTCCATTGTGCTGGCGGACAATCTTGTCGCAGTGCGCCAAGCCCATGCCAGTACCTTCACGGCGAGTTGTAAAGTAGGGATCAAAGACTTGTGATTGAATTTCGCGCGAGATCCCCTGGCCTGTATCACTAATATCAATTCTTAATTTGCCATCATGTTTCGACAGACTGAAACGGAGCGTACCGCCGTCAGGCATCGCCGCGAATGCATTGAGCGCCAAGTTCAACAGCACTTGTTCCAACTGAGCACTATCGGCTTGAATCGTGCCTTTTTCATTTGTGGGATTGTCGAATTCAAGATGGACCTTACGTTGCTCGGCTTCCGGTCGTAACAACCGGATCAACTTTTCAATCAGTAACGATACAAAAACTGGTTCGCGACCAAGTTCATGAATGGAAGCGTAGTTGCGAAAGCCATCCAACACATCCCCAATGCGTTGGACCTCGGTATTCAAGACATCCAACATTTCGTGAACGTCGTCGGAAGCCTCGTTCTTCAAACGTTCAGACAAAAGCTGCACATGTAGCGAGAGCGCGCTAAGCGGGTTCTTGATCTCATGTTGCAAACCAGCCGCCAGCGTTCCTAGGCCCATGTATCGCTCCATTCGGCGCATTCGCTCTTCCATTAGCACTCTCTCCGTGACGTCACGGACGTGAATGACGATTCCAATTTCTGCATCATTCCGATTTTTTAACATGGTACAACCCGCTCTCAAGGTCATGCTCAATCCACGTCTTTGAAGGTGGTAGTCTCGATCTCGAATTGGATGATGATTCCTCCTCAGTTCGTCGCAAATAGACGCTAAGAGAGCATGTTCCGAGCCAATTTCTTTCAGCGATCGAACCGGTTGCGCATCTTCGCTCCCGATCAGCTCCCGCCCGCGCGGATTGATACTGATAATTCCGCCGATCATATCGGTAGTGATGACACCTGCATCCATGCTGGCCAAGATATCGGCCGCCAGCACCTTCGCATCTTTCAGATTTCTCTCGCTGCTTACGAATCCTCGGACGACGAAAAGGAAAGCAATCGCAACGGCTACTGTGTTCAGAACAAGCAGAACCGACAAACTGCGCTGAAGTCCCAATTCGCTCGATAGCTCACTAGCCATCTGCAAATCACTACCCTGCAAATGGCTTACCAGACGAGTAACGATCTCTTGCTCGTGACGTACGTTCGCCAACACCCAGGCGGTTACGACGAACGCCAGTAAACTGAAAATCCCCATTGCAAAGACGTAAGGTTTGACACTTGGGCCATCGTTGGTTTCAAACATGGTCGTTGATCCAATGAAAATCAAAGGTCGTGCAAATACTTGCACCAGCTGCAAAGAACTGCCGAGCGCTGGGCTTCTCTTTCCGCTAGTTGCCTTGATTTACTCGTACAAACGGGGTGCGACGAATTGGCACAGAAAGTGCTAATTGATCCTCGCGTGGACAGATGAGCTGTAAACGGCCGGCTTGAGAAGACTCTTGCCGCAATGGCTCGAAAGGACTCGGTCCCCCCTTTTTTCGGAGAAACGCCATGGTTAAAGCCTCGTTTTTGTTATCGATTTTGACGGGTTTGCTCGCTTCGGATGCCGCCAGTTCGTCTCGAAGCAAACCACCACGACCCGTAACCCTTGCGACTACGAAGGTGCAGGTCCAAACGCAAAGCGAACAGGAGCAGATTGTCGCCGACGCGAGACTTTTTGTATCCCGTGAACTAATCGAACTCTGACTAGTTTTGGTTTGCGCGGTGGCAACGTCACCGCGCGACGAGGAAGCAGTCTCATCCTCTTATTGGACCAATCGATGGTGTACTTCGTGTCGCGTGTTTCGTCTAGTGCAGACCATGCCGACTCATTTTGTAATGCAAACTGCGCAGGCTGATTCCCAAGGCCTTGGCAGTGTTTTCTCGATGATGATTGCAGGCCTCAAGCGCCAGTTGGATCGTCGTTTTTTCGCATTCGTCCAGTGCATCGGCCAACGATTCGGGCAATGTCGGATTGCCGCGTGGAACAGAACGCAGCTCCCGTGGCAACGCACTTTGCGGAATGCTATCGCTGTCACAAGTGATCACCATTCGTTCGACGACGTTTCTCAATTGGCGAACATTGCCTGGCCATGCCGCTGCGATAAGTAGCTGCATCGCATCAGCTGACATCCTTTTTGGTTGGCATTTGTGCCGCGAGCAGAAGTGTTCCAGGAAATGGTCGACTAACAAAGGAATATCTTCGCGACGATTTCGCAAGGGAGGAATTTCGATCGGAATGACGTTCAGCCGATAAAACAGATCCTCGCGAAACGAGCCATCTTCAATTAGATCTTGTACCGACCGATTAGTCGCTGAAATGATTCGAGCGTCCGCGTGCAACGCTTCCTCGCCTCCGACGCGCCGATACTCCCTCGATTCCAGGACGCGCAGTAAATCAACCTGGCTTTTCTGCGACATCTCAGTCACTTCGTCAAGAAACAGGGTACCCGAATTAGCTAGTTCGAAGCAGCCCGGCTTTCGCCGAAGCGCGCCGCTAAACGAGCCTTTCTCGTGTCCAAACAGCTCGCTTTCCAATAATGTTTCAGGCAAAGCACCTAGATTCACGGCGATGAATGGCCCACTACTGCGATTGCTCAAGTTGTGCAGTGCTTTGCCTATTAGTTCTTTGCCTGTGCCGCTTTCACCATGGATCATGACGGTTGCTTCGGTCGCGGCAACCTGCCTTACCTGACGAAAGACATCTTCCATGGCCGCACCACCAGCAACGATACTGGAAATCTCGCCCGACGCGGCCAGCCGATTCCGCAGAATTTGATTTTCTTGTCGCAATTCGTAGTGCTGCCGGGCCCTGCGAACCTGTTGACGGACAAGATTCAAGTCCACGGGTTTGAGGATGAAGTCGAAAGCACCGGCACGCATCGCTTCGACAGCAGTTTCCGCCGTTCCGTGCGCAGTAATCACAATCACTGCCGTCTGTGGACGGATTGACAGCAGCCGTGTTAGAAGCTGAATTCCTGTCATGTTGCAATTCAGTCGTACATCGACGATTACCAACCGATGTCCTTTTTCAGCAAACTTGGCCAATGCCTCGTCTGCATCGCCGGCCATTTCCACAACGTCCGCCTCCGTAGCCAGTCCTTTTGCCAGACCAGCTCGAATATTGGGCTCGTCGTCGACGATCAGCACGGCGAATTGTTCGGCTTCTTGCATCATTAGCTAGACGATCTCAAGTCGTATGGTTGGCCAGTCACGCTCTGATCGTATGCCATTTAGTAGCTTTCGTGCCGAGACCAAGGGCAGTTTACCGTTCACCGGGAACGACGACAGCTGCGACAGGCTCGAGTTAGCACCCGAATTAGCTGAGCCAGCATCTATAGGATTTTGCTCGTGACGGGTAAGTCATTGCACTTAAGATCGTGGCGAGAGTCAAATCGCGTCCAATAATCCGGAACCCATTGGCAAGTAAACTTCGACGGCGTACCGCCAATTCTTTTTGTCAATTCATCTCCTATTTGCTTGCTCTGAGTGTCTCCTGTGACCTCCGTTGCTTCATTCCTCACCACGCGAAACACCAAGCTCGTCGCGAGCACTTGGCAGAGTACTCAGAGAATTGGGGACTAGGCCACGAGTTAAGGGGGAATCGGTGGTACACAATCGGGTGAGTGGCGTTTGGGATTTTAGTGCGATGCCATGGCCACCAAACCACTTGTGCACGACCCACTTGGCCAGCTTCAGCCGCCCATGCTATCAATTTGTTCTCCCCTGCATCCCTACATTGACCGATCCTCCCGTACTTCTTCTTGAAATCGCCCAGATTACCTAACCGGAATAGGCCTGATGACCGATATAAAAGGTTGATTACACAAATTCGTGCGGATGATCAAACGCCGATAACATAAAGAACCATCGAGATAGGTAGTTAGTTTCCATGTTCTATGTGCGAGGGATCGTTTTCACGGGTTTGGTAATTCTGTCGTCGCTAACCGCACCGCTTCTTCTTGCGCAGTACACACCAACTTCTGCGGATGGTCCTCAGCCTCCCGGTGCGGAAGTTGGGATCGTCCTGAATCAGGACGAACTGGTCGAGCGAATTCAGGCGATGGAGTTGCAATCGATTGTTTTGCAGGAAAAAATCAAGCAGGTAGAAGAGTCGAACAAGGCTAAGGAAACCGCCAAACCGAAATTGCCTAGTGTCACCATCAACGGAGTCTTCCAAGCGGATGGCGTCGCCTTCGATCAAGACAATGATAGCCGAGCCGCCTACGGACGTGTTGAAGGCGGTGCCGATTTTCGTCGCGCCCGGCTCGGGGCAAAAGGGTCTGTCACCGATCAGATGGACTACTTCATGCAGATGGACTTCGCCTTTTTTGGGAGGCCGACGTTTACCGATCTGTGGGTGGATTTCAAAGACGCGGGGCCACTCGGGACAGTTCGCGTCGGCCAATGGAAACAGCCCTTCTCGTTGGAGGTCGTAAGTAGTTTTCGCTACACCACCTTCATGGAACGAGCGGGAACATTTCAGGCGTTCACTCCATTCCGCCATCTTGGGATTGGATTTTATGATAACTCCGATGACCTCAACTGGACGTGGGCGATGTCGTACTTGCGAACAGGGCAAGATCAGTTTGGCGGATCATTGAGTACGGATGGTGGAAATGGATTGGCAGGTAGGTTGACCCATCTACTTTGGCATGATGGCGATACGGGCGAAGATTACCTTCACGTTGGAGCTGGCTACTTTCTAAATGCACCACCGAACGAAAGAATTCGATTCCGCAGTATCCCCGAAATATATGTGGGTGAATTTGTCGTGCCCTCGGGTGAGCCGATCGGCACTAGTGGCCAAGCCGTTCCGGACGTTGCCAATGGTACGCCCTTTGTTGTGGATACCGGATTACTGACTGGCACTAGCTTGACCCAAAGTTTTGGAACGGAATCGCTGTGGGTTCGTGGACCGCTGTCGTGGCAAAGCGAAGTGATCGGCACCGTGCTCGACACGTCGACCGTTGGCAATGGTTTTCTTTGGGGTGGCTACTCGCAGGTTGGTTTCTTTCTGACGGGTGAGCACCGGCCTTACGATCGAAAGGCTGGGGCAATTGACCGAGTTATCCCCTTCAGAAACTTTTCGAAATGTGGCGAAGGTTATGGGGCTTGGGAAGTTGCTGCTCGCTGGTCTTACTTGGATCTTTCGGACAAGCAGATTCAAGGGGGCGACATGCAAAACATGACCCTCGGTCTGAACTGGTACGTAAACCCCAATTGCAAGTGTGTGTTGAACTACATCCATTCTTGGAATGAGTCACGACCCATCCGCAACGGAACCATCATTGGGAGTCAGATGATTTCCTCAGAAATGGATGCTTGGGGAATGCGAATCCAGTTGGACTTCTGACGAAGTCGGTTCCGTGATTCGTTGGTTGAATCACGATGCCACGATCGTCTAGCCAAAGATGTTTTGTCGAACGATCCATTAACTCATCACGATGGCTTGCGCGCCAGTGATCGCGGGTTCTTGCGAATCGACTGGGACGACTATCTTCGCTTGCTCCGTTGGACAGCCCAGGATTCGACACAGGACGCGGATGGCACGGATCACGACGTGGCCCAAACGGTCCTGCAGCAGCTAGGGATCGAAGGCGACATGTGGCGGGACGTGGTCTCTGCCTACAGAATATCTGACGAGCACCGCCGGTCAAAAAGTCGGGATCTGTTCGGTGCGTCGCGCGGAACCCACGAAAGTGATGAGCTTATTGCACGCTTGCGGTTGATTTGCCAGCGTTGCGTTTTTTTGCGACGAGGAAACTGCCGACGGAAATGAATGCCAAGGTCAATGCCGACATTGCCAACATGTTGCGAGCGGACTCGATTGACGCGAAAAACGTGAGATTCGAATTCAAGGTTTCAGCCCTCGTCATTTGATCACTTTCCAAATCCGATCCGGGGTACCGAGGTAGGCCCTGTTCCATCTCGTGTTTGGTTTGCTCGATCCATGCCCAAGTTTGATTCATTGCGATTGTCCGTTCGCCAGCCCAGATGCCCAAGGCCACAGCCGCTATGGCGGTAATCAACCCTATAGTCCAAAGTACTCGATTCATGGTCTCTCCGTGGTCAATGTTCGCTATTCCATAGATGTTCTGTCCGCCCGAGTATACGTTTGTCGGAATATCCAGAAAGGGGGGCCGTGGTTGATGGGAGTTATACATGGCATTGTTCCACGGAGCGTACACGATCCGCAAAATTTGCGACTGCTCGTGATTTGGCGGCGAGCGACCACGATTTGACGATGCCCAGCCAAGGTTTGTCATCGCGATCGATGTCTAAGACTTCAGGCATCTTCTCGATGACGCCGGGCCACCCCTTCCGAACACGTCAGTGTCACGACGGGAAACGGATTTGGCTCGCCATAATCGGCAACTTCCGCTGACAATTTTTGTTCTTGAAGCTCGCGTTGCAAGTGCTCGATAAACGTTCGGGTCATTGATCGAGCAGCGTTCCACCATCCTCCCGAACATTCCCGTTGGAGGAATTGATTAAATAGCCGAGCATGGAACAAGTTGATCTTGTGGACACCGGCTTGTTTCTCAGAATTTTTTCCGTGATGCGATAAGTCGTGGTGTCCGTCGCCAACACCGATCTCGCGATAACTGCGATTGCTTCCGGCGTTGGCGAACATGAACGAGGCAATCCGAGTGTGAAAATGAGGTGCTGAAAATGAGGTGCCACCCATCTATTAACTTTGTTCGCGGAATTGCTAGTAATTGGAGTGGGGTGTGGCATTGAGGAGGTGGCTCATTATGGGACGTAGCTTGCGGTCGGGAGTTTTCTCGGCGTCGGAAATTTGTATTTGCCACGGTGTCCAACGATGGGTGCGCCGAGCATGGTTGGCGGGCGTAGACGAAAAGACAGGGAAGGACTATTCGTACCGCAAAGAGTGGATTCGTAGGCGACTCGAGGCCCTCGCATCGACTTGGAGCGTGGATGTACTTACGTATGCCATCATGAGCAATCACATTCACGTGATTTTGCGGAATCGGCCCGATGTCGTGGCCACTTGGTCGGACGAGGAGGCGGCGACTCGATGGCCAAAAGTGTTTCCGGGTCGCCGAATCGAAGAGCAATTGGCCGCTCCGTCGGAATCCGATATCAAAGCGGCGGTTAATGACGCGGAACATTCTTGTCCATTGGGACCCCCTAAAGCACTTCCAAAAAATGCGTCGTCCATCGATCACCAAGTACGAACGACATCACTCGGAGCAAATCGTCCATGCCATGCGGAAACATGCCGACACTTGCCCTTAGCGCTGGCCTAATCGAGCATTCATCACTTTCGCGGTCTGCTCGACCTTTTTCAGGGCATCTTCGATTCGTTTTCGGGTATTGACTGGTGCATCCGAAGGCATGGACCGCGCCACCGCGGTCAGCATTTGACCCGTCAGCAATAAGTGCTTTTGCTGTGTGAAAAAGTTATTGTCCAGGGGCGCCCGGTTCAAGTCCTGGAACCAGGGGTCAGCCTCGAGGGCGGCAAAGTGAACCGACGCTCCGTCTGCCATCAAGTCAAACCAGGCATTGGCTTCCACCTGTCCGGGTCCGAATTGCGCGAATGGATCCTTATTTGAACCAAAAAGGGCCATCATCGCGGCCAACTCGACACGAGCGAGGGCGACGACCCATTGGAGCCCTCGCCCCTCATGTTCACGAGCCAAATCGGACGAAGTGTCTACTCGCGCTGCGAGCGGAGGGGGCGTTTCCGCGACCGCACGGAACAAGTTGCGGTAAACGACAAACTCATCGCGTTCCGCCACGAGCTCGTCGAGGGCGGCAAACTCTTCACTCGAAGCCACTGAAAGAAAAGCATCGAACCCCTTCAACGCCAACAGATACTCATATGCACCCACTGATCGGAAGAATAGCGATTCATCTTCGGGCTTCAGGTGGGTTCGGACGATTAGGTCATAGGCTGGAACAACTGCTCCATAAATGGGACCACCACGTCAGCAAAACCCCAGGGGCTCGGTTGACTCGACATATTTCGTTCCAAAAACGGGCTTGGCAGTCTTGACCATACCCCGCGCTGTAATCTGCCAGAGAAAGAAGTGCCGGCGGGCATATCGGGGGACCACGACCTCACCCGAGGGTTTCGGAAACGTGCCACTCGCAACGGGGTCGACCGGACGAATCCGCTCGCGCGGCATTTCCAGCATCACCAATTGAGCCGAGTTGCCCAGCGCTCCTTCGGGTTTGAGCAGCCCTTGGAACTCGCCGCCTTCGCCGTAACGGCCTCTCTTCCACCAGGCGAGTCCTTCATAAGCGTTCTTGGCCAGCGAGCGGAACTCTGGATCGAGTCCCGATTCAGCTCGGGTAAGAAGTTGTCGAACTTGGTCCGCCAACTGTGCCTGACCGCGCACGTCCATGCCGTCCTGTCCGCTCTTGTCAACGTTTTCAGAAATTCTCTTCAGGTCTGGCCCATCCTGTTCCAAGGCAAAAGCAGCGCGAAACCGCATCTTCAGTCCGTCACGACTTGCCGGGTTCGTCCGCTCCATTTCGGTTACGACCAGGTCCAATCGCGCGACACGCAACTCATCACCGATCGCCGAAATCCGGCCGTTTATTTCCTCCAGAAATTTGCGAGTCTCTTGCAAGTCTTCACGAATAGCGACTCGCTGCTCGTCCGCGAGAACCCGCTTATTCACTTTATTAGCCTGGCCCAATAGATGGAGAGCTGCGTCGCATGCGATCGCATGTTGTTCTCCCGATCGGACTGCCCCCAGTAGTTCCCATTGAACATCTTCCAAGGCATCCAAGTCCGTTTCGCGTAGGCGATTTCGAAACCCCGCTAATGAAGTTTCGCTATCCTCCGCTGCCTGACGTAATGTCTTCCGGACACCTTCTAGAATTGCCACACAGGTCTCCCCTTGCGCCGGCAACCGCAACGGGACGGGCATGTCATTCTGGCCAAGCCTCAACCACGCCGTTGCCAACAGTTCCTCTGCGGCAGGCATCTGAACGGACTTCAAATAAGAATTGACAGCACTCGGCCCACCCCGTTGCAGGATTCCAGCTGCCTGTTCGAACACACCCCCCCACGCCTGATTTTCCCACGCCGTTTTCAGCCCGTTATCCACCTGCCGCCTTAGCGCCGGCGACAGATCTTTATCCTGCGCGGCCCTTTGAGCAAAAGCACCATCTACCATCACGAATAGACCCAGCAAAACCAAGATGAATCCTTGGGCAAAAGTCTGCAACCGAGGCAACTTACTTAAATCATTTCTTTTGATACAAATCATCGTCGCTAGATCTTTCGTAGAGACAACACGACCAATCACTCGCTGCAAGACAAATCACGCCTTGGCATCTCCGTGAATTTCCTGCCTTCCAAAGGTTGTGGACATCGATTTCGTGCGATGTTACCAGGGAGTACGCTCAAGTCAACAGGTGTGGACTCCTGAGCACAGTCGAGCGAAAAAGTCACCTGAGTTCGCGTTAGTAAGAATTTAGACTCCGAGTTTTAACGTTTCCGGCACGATCATATTCGACGCAGGATTCTTTGTTCAGGGTATCGTAGGATTCCATGGTGCGACCACCAGCATCGATGCGGGTCTTGGGAGATCTGGTTGGCCTGGTCAATGGATTGGATTTCTTGGACATCTCCCTAGCCGGTGGGAAACCAACTAGGGAAACCAACTAGGGGCACACAATTTATCAACCACTGGAATCCGACTTAGGACAAAGTGCGGCGTCAGACCTCTGGCGAACCGCGGTTGAACCGACTCATTGTCCGTCGCCGGTCCTCCGGCGGCCGGTGGGTGGGGCATGTCACTCGTTCCAGGAGTCCTTCCTTAGAGCTGCCCCGATGGGGCGATGTGGTTTTGGGGTCGAGGTTACCTAGGGCGACGTTCGCGGCGGGAGGTCCTAGGAGTTATTGGATTCGTGTTTGCGTTCGTCGCGTTGAATCTTCCAGAAGTGTTGTTATCGCGAACTATGCCCTAGGCTGACTTAGGGATGGCCCTTTGGGCCGCAGAAACTGGTTCGGCAAGTCCGCATTGCGGCCGTTGGTGATGTCGCCCGCCACGGACATGTAGTACCCAGAACCCGACTGGTGGCTCGCGCACATCGGCAAGGGATGTTTCGGCCCATTCGGGCCTGTTTTCGCCGTGGGAAATCCTGCATGGCGTAGTCCGGCGGTGGCGCCTCGCTTACGGTCGTCAACCGACCGAGGGACAGAATGGGAACTCCACGTTCCGCTCAGGAAAACGCAAGATAATTCTCCTGTACTTCGACGGAATTTCTGTGACAATAAGGCAACGCGACGCGACTATTGGAGAGGATTCGGGGCGTGGGAGGTGAGTTGATGGAAGCTGCCGATCATGAACTTCTCAGAGCCGCCGGCAACGGAGATCGGGCAGCGTTCGCCGAATTGGTGCAACGGTACCAACGTTTGGTGCGATGGCGATTGGCGCGGTTGGTGCCGGCCGAGCAAGTGGATGATCTGGCTCAAGACGTGTTTGTCGATCTCGCCAAGTCTCTCCCGACCGGAACGCAGCCAACCAGCGAAAACTGGCCAACCGGCGAAAACTGGCCCGCCGCTGACGGCTCGCAGCCAATCCCGTCCCGGGCAATCACCTCCTTGGCGGCTTGGTTGGTCGCAGTGGCTCGGAGAAAAGCCGCGAACTTTTTTCGCGCGACCCAGCGTTACGATCATTTGTTGGCCAACTACCAAGAACGATTGGGGAACGCGTCGGTCGAGCGGTTATTGCTCACGGAGGGTACCGAGCCCGATGAATCCACGCAGTTGGACGCTTTGGCCGAGTGTCTCGAGTTGCTCCAACCAAAATACCGGGAGATTGTCGACGGCTATTACGCACACGGCCAATCGGCGGAAGTGCTGGCGGTTCACACCGCACGCACGGCGGGAGCGATTCGCATGATCTTGATGCGCATCCGGCGATCGCTGGCCAAGTGCATCTCACGACGTCAAGAACAAGAATCTTCAGGTCCAAACCCATGAAAATTTCCTCCGAAGTGCGCGAGCATTGGACGCAATATCTGCAAGGTCAATTGACCGTTGAGGAACATGAAGTTCTGGGGCGTCGGCTGGTCGCGGAGCCCGATTTGGCGGCGGCGTTGGCGGCAGATGCCAATGTGCATCAACTATTGCTGGATCACTTTGCGACGAAACCCGCGCTCATGGCCGTCCTGTCATCGTTGCCGGAGCGTTCTTTTGGGAAGTTAAACGATGCCCAATTTGTGGCGCGCTGCTTGGAAGCGGTCGGTTCGGCGACGCCCGCCTTGATGGCGAACCACACAAAGAGTCGTCAATTAGAAGTGAAGGATGCTCCGGCTGTCCTGCTCAGCGATTCTACCCCTCCTGTCTTTGACTTGAACAATGGCATCACGTTTGAGGAGCCGAACTCGATTCCACCGATTGCGGTCGAGCCCCCACCGGTCTGTCAAACGGAACCGGCGACTGCTGTGCCTGTTCGGAGTACTGCGAATCGCTGGGTCTTGATCTTGTCGATTGCGACGACGGCATTGCTGACGGCGACTGGCACTTGGTGGGTGCTCCAGGGGCCAACCTACATGGCGGACGCGACCGCTTCGCCGGAGGACGATCGTGGTGCGCTGCCGGCAAGACCACAAGGTCAGAACGATGATCCAGCAGCAAGGGGCGTCGAACCATTCGATCAAGCGAGAATCCTGAATCCGGTTGATCGGGATGGAGCCGAGGCCGATGGGAACGAGGTGGCCCAACCACGCCAGCCAAGGATTGGCGAGGCCGCTGCCGATGGCGGACCGATGTTGGCGGCGGCGGATCCAAACCGCGAGCGTTTCCCGCAAGTCATTCGCGGGGCTGCCGAAGAAGAACCGAACTTCATCAAGGATGGTGGCGAAGAAATTCCGGTTGGACCGCTGCATGCCAAACTTCCGGTCGGCCAACTGGTTGCGGGTCGAGATGCCGTTTGGGAAGCCGAACCAGAAGCTTGGGGGACTCCGGCGGAGGAAAACGGGAACGCGGCCGCGAGTGGTCGTTCGATTCGCCTCACGCAAGGTGCCGCTCAGTTGGTATTGGACAATGGCTTGAAAGTAGGCATGCAAGCGCCAGCGGCCTTTCAATTTGTGTCACCGACCCGACTGCGGTTGATCGATGGGATGTTTTTGGTCGAGCCAACGTCCGCGGATGCGCCTTTGGATTGGATGATCGAAACGGACTGTTTTGACGTCACACCAGCCACCCCGGCTCGTTTTTTTGTGACAACTTCCGCCGATTTCGGCACAGGGGT
Source organism: Pirellulaceae bacterium (assembly GCA_041741535.1). Lineage (GTDB taxonomy): Bacteria > Planctomycetota > Planctomycetia > Pirellulales > Pirellulaceae > M30B19. The sequence continues at coordinate 19,920 of JBGSJV010000062.1, read as the reverse complement.
TGAGGTCTTGGAGGGAGCGGGGCGGTTGACGCCTCGGCCTGGATTAGGGGAACCGGTATCCCTTGGCAGCGACGGTTTTTTTAGTGGGCATTTCCTGCCTGCAGATGCGGGCGCCGGCACAAAACCGGGCGCGGCGGCGTTGGCGCATCGTGATGGTTCGTTCCTTGGTCGGATCGTGGCGTTTCAGACTCCCTTGTTGATCTCTTCATCCGAAGTTTTTGGGGCCACTTTGCAAATCATCGTTCAACGCCTGCGAGAAGCTCCGGCTAATTTCGAAACCGATTGGAGCCATGTGGTGAAGCAGCTCGAACAGTTGAACGCCAAGAAACGCAACCGACCTGGACTGCGGCACGAAGTCCTTTATTCGGGCGACTTGTTGCCCGCGTTTCCCGAACTGCAAGCGGACTTGGGTCGCGGCATCCCGCTCCCGAAAGGCCCGTTGGATATGGATCAAATCCGCCAATTTGCCGGGCAAATCAACATCAATGGTCAATTGTTTAATTTGGACAACATGAACGAACTGCAGAAAATCCAACAAGAGTTGGCAAACGATTTGACAAAACTGCGGGCCCAACAAGAGCAGATGCAAGGGAACCGCGGTCGAAGGAATGCAGCTGATCCCGACTTCATGGCCCAACAATTGTTGATCCAGCAGATGCAACAGATTGAGATGATCCTCCGAATGGCCCAGGGATTTCAAAACGGGAATTTGCCGGGGATGTTGCCGGGTGCGGCACCTCCGGTGGCTCCAGCAGAACCCGTTGTCGCCTCTTTTGCGAATCTGCTTACACCGGAAGGCCAGCAGGACCGAGCGGCGATGGTTGAACAACTGCAACGCGTCTTGGAAGACGCCTTGGAAGACGAGGCCCAACGCGCAAGTCGATTGGAAAAGTTGCGAGAAAAGCTGCATCAACCGTAGTTCGATCCGAACGAGCGAAGCGACGCTGAAGGCGGTGGACTGCCCACAGGAGACGTTGTCGAGTACAATTGGCGGTGAACCCTGACCATTGTCGATATCTCCCCCAAGTTTCGCATGAATCGCCCCAACTCCCGTTCTGGCCCCCGTTCCGGCTCTGGCCCTCGTTCCGGTGCTGGCCCTCGTTCGCGTTCTGGCTCTCGCCCAAGTTTTCGTCCCACGGCCCCTTCGGCAGCGACGGCCGGTACAGCGGCACCTCGCGTATCGGACGAGCCGGGTGCTCATCGGAAAAAACTGAAGTTGGCGAAGTCGTTTGCCGCGATGGGATTGCCCCCAGCGATTTTGGCCGCCGTGGAAGCGGCCGGGTACGAGACCCCAACCGCGATTCAAACTAGCTTGGTGCCCCTGGCATTGCAGGGATACGATTTGGTCGGCCAAGCGCAAACGGGTTCGGGCAAAACGGCCGCGTTCGCTCTGCCGATCTTGGCTCGATTGCAAGAGTCGTTTGATTTGGACCGTGACAACGCGCGTCGGCAAAAACTACCGCAGGCTCTGATCCTGGTTCCCACACGTGAGTTAGCCACACAAGTGTCGGGAGAAATCAACAAACTAGGGCAGGGCCAGCAAGCACGCTGTTTGGCAATTTACGGTGGGGTCAACATCCGCACCCAACAGCGACAGTTGACCGAGGGTTGCCAAGTTGTCGTTGCCACGCCCGGACGAGTGCTGGATCTGTACGCGCGCGGCTCGATTGACTTGAGTCGCTTGGAAACCGTCGTGCTGGACGAAGCCGACCGCATGTTGGACATTGGCTTCCGCCCCGCGATCGAACGCATCTTGGGGAAATGTCCAACGGAACGGCAAACGTTGCTGTTGAGCGCCACGGTGCCTGACGAAATTTTGAAACTCGCCCAGCGTTACATGCGCAAACCCAAACTGATTTGTTTGCCCAAGTCCGAACAAGACAACCAGACCATCGATCAATACTATTTTTCGGTGGATGGTGAAAAGAAGTACGATCTGTTGGTGGCATTATTGGAACGAGAACTGCCGCCCCAAGCAATTGTTTTTTGCCGCACCAAATTGGGCACCGAGCGATTGTTTCGTCGCTTGGAGAAGATGGAAAACTACCAGGGCTTAGCGACGTTGCATGGCGACATGGCGCAGAATGCTCGCGAACGAGTCATGAAAAAGTTTCGCGCGGGTGAAACGCGACTTTTGATTGCCACCGACGTCGTTGGTCGTGGCATCGATGTCTCCAGCGTCTCGCACATCATCAACTTTGATGTTCCATCGTTGGCCGAAGATTACGTCCATCGCGTGGGTCGAACCGGTCGGATGGGTCGAGAAGGTGTCGCCTACACGTTTGTTTCGCGTGATCAAGGCGCGGACTTGACGAGCATCGAACTGCAAATCAATCAGCTCCTCAAACGTGATCATATTCCGGGATTGTCCTTGGAACCGCAGGAACGCACTGTCGAATCAGAAGCCGCTGCGGCCAGCACTGCGCCACCCACGCCAGCGACCAATCGCTATCGACGTTGGTAGATAATTCTGGATCAGAAGCACACAATCCCGCGGCTCGCGTTTCTTAAAATAAATGAGGACACCTCTCGCGGATCGCCGGTACTTCCGCGCGACAAAGGTCGCAAATGGACAGTATTTTCCTACTCGTACTCAGCCACTGTCGGCACTCCTTTCTCGCGTAGGCAATCGCTGGAAGCTTTTTTAGTTTCCATATTTCATTCGACTATTTGTTGTAGCCGAGTGGGAACCCAAGGCGATCACTTTAAAGACTGACGGACTTCCCACGGATGGCAAGGTCGATCTGCGGATGAATACCTTCGCGGCATGCGATTTCGAAATCAAGACCGACAAAATTTCATCTCGGAAGCTCGACAATTTCGGTGGGACAAGGACAGCCGCTCAAGGAAGTGTCAGCCGGCTGTTCATCCGCAGTTCGGCTTTGTCATCCGTGGGAATTACCAAACGCTCGCAGTTTGTCGCACTGCCACTCCGACCAGTCGGCGGCTCCGGCGATTGGATGTCTCGGCAGATGTGACGAAATGGGTCCTGGGATTAACGAAGGTCGGACTCTCCCATATCGGGAACTTATTTCAAGGCGATTCCTTAGATGACACACCCGAGCAAAGTTCGTAATTGCTTCAGACCTTGACTGGCGATTTCTGGAATCGCCGTGATATTGGGGATGCCCGACGTATCCGGGACCTGAGGATCCACGATATATTTCGGCACGGAAGCTGCCGGAACGTGGATCAATCCGGCCGCGGGATAGACCAGCAGCGAGGTGCCGACCACGACAAACAGATCGGCGGTTTCTGTGATTTCGACGGCTGTATCGATCATCGGAACGGCTTCGCCAAACCAGACAATATTGGGGCGGAGCTGCGAGCCTTTTTCACAGCGATCGCCCAACTTCAATTCCCAACCTTCGATTTCGTAAATCAACGACGGGTCGATCGTGCTCCGTGACTGCGTGATCAGCCCATGCAAGTGAATCACGCGGCTTGAGCCGGCTTGTTCGTGCAGCGTATCGATGTTTTGCGTGATGATCGTGACGTCGAAGTCTTGTTCCAACGCAACCAAGTGTCGATGGCCTTCGTTTGGCTGGACCTCTAAGGCCTTTCGGCGTCTTTGATTGTAAAACTCCAAGACATGGCCTGGGTTCTTTCGCCAACCGGCGGGCGACGCGACATCTTCGACCCGATGTCCTTCCCACAGGCCATCACTACCACGAAAGGTCGGGATGCCGCTCTCGGCACTGATTCCTGCTCCGGTCAGGACCACTAATTTCTTGCGCATCGACAGATCTTTCCTTCGCTTCGTCCAAAATGGGGGCTGGCCCTCTCCGCAACGCTGTGAAGCATTTTTGAATGTGTATGCTCAGCACTTGTGTCGGCCTTTCAGGCCTTTTCTGGATGAGATGTCACGCTAACCGGTGGCTCGCGCACACCGGCAGAGGCTGTTTCGGCCCATTCGGGCCTGTTTTGAACAGAAAAAATGCTTCACAGCGTTGGGGGTTGGGGGTTAGGGCTACGCCGTGAAGGATTTTTGCCTGCCAGTCCATCGACATTGTGTCGGCCTTTCAGGCCTTTTCTGGTCGAGAGACTGAGCTAACCGGTGGCTCGCGCACACCGGCTAGGGTTGTTTCGGCCCATTCGGGCCTGTTTTCGCGTTAGGAAATCCTTCAAGGCGTAGGGGTTAGGGGGGAATTCCCACGAATCATGATGGACACCAAGTAGCGAATGCAACTCAGTTTTTGGCTGGCGATCTTGCTCGTTTCCTTACCGATGGACCGTCGTGATCGCCCGCTTGTCGTCTTTCGCATTCAAGCGAACAACGTGCACGGATCGGGTTCGCTTTCCCGAGTCGTCGCGTTGAACCACCGCGACAAGGACTCGGCACGCCAGCGATGTGCGATTTGCGTCGTTACGAAAATAATGCGCTTCGACACGATAATTCCCTGCGGCAGCCTTTGGTAGCCAATACATTTCGGGACCGTAGCCGGTCGTGATGTCGCTGGTGATCTGCCCGCCGATCCTCGTTTGACGCCGCTGGTAGTTGCAAACTTCCTCGGTAGGTTCGGCTACGTGCAAATCCACATCAGTACGATCGGTATTCCAAAACATGGTGACCACCAACTCTGGTCGGTCCGGGAAGTCGCGACGAAGAGATTCCAAACGAGCGGCCGCGTAGTCCTGCAACGCACTCGGGAGTTCCCCCGCCACGATTGACTGCAACAGTCGTTCAAAATCGATCGCAACAATACGACGAAAATCATCTCCCGCTCGTTCGAACCGCGCATTCAATGCAATTTCGTAGTACACCAGCGACAAGTCCGCGTGTCGCGCTTGTTGCAAGGCGTCGGCGATGGCGGAATAGATCGCCCCTTCAAACGGACGAAGCCGAGCGACCCGTTGAAGCAAGCCGTATGCGTGGTCCGCTCGGTCCAATTCCAGCAACGACCACGCGACATCGCGTAGAACTTCGGCATCGCCCGAGTGTCGCTCGACCAAACTGCTCCAAACTTTGACCGCATCGTCGCGATGCAGTTTCGCACGGCGTTCTGCTTCCGTTTCGATTTGATCGTAGCCCAATTCTTCCTTCATCAATGTGGCCATGTATTCTTCGGGAACGCTGGTGAACGTGCGCGTCTGGCAATGGAGTGGCATGGCGACTTCGGGGACTTGGATCTGGTCCAGCGCCAATTTGAGAGCCGGTGGAAGCTTGAAACCAAGTCCAGAAGCCGACTCCAGCTGAGTTACCCATTTGACAAACCGAGCCTTTGAGTCCAAGAGCAAGTCACGACCAGTGGCGATCGTTCGATCGATTAGCGAACTGGCTGATTGCGTTTGAATCAAGAGCCAATCATCCTCGGGCCGGATATCGAAACGTTGGTAATCGGCTTCGGATTCCAACATGACCAACGAACACGTGTCTCCTGCGACTCGATAATGTCGCGCATAAGCGGCCGAGACATCCGTGGCCACAGACCCGAGCGACTCCAGTTGTGTGACGGCGATCTGACCATAGACTCGACGAGACAGGTCCGACACAATCGTTTGTTCAGGTTCAAAATGGACGTGCAAAGTCTGCCGCGTCTCACCTTGTTGGACTTCCATCGTCAGGGCACCCTTCGGTTCGCCTCGACCGGCGACGATCAATGCTTGCCCGGGATACAACCACTCGATGCGACCTGCGGTTAACATGTCCGAGGCTCCCGGCAAGTTCAGCGATACAATCTGCCATGGGCGGCTACGATGAGCGATGGACGCCTGAGTGATCTCACTTTCACTGGCGACACCAAACACGGCACCTCCAAACGAATTGGCCAGATACCGCAAGGTTTGGACTTCGGTCCCACTCATGCCGGTTTGATACGCAACGAGGCCACCAATGTTTGCGGTCGCAAATTCTGCTCGGATCATCGGAGCGGATGCTTCGCCCCAGGTGACCGCTCCGTCTGAGAGCAAAAAGACATCCGGCCGAGCGCCTCCGTCTTGCAGCCAAGTCGTTTGATTGAGCTTCCGTGCGGCGGCGTGCAGGTCCGTGGCTCCTTCCAAGACAATTTGTTGGCAATCGTTCATGAGCTGTTGAACCTGTTCGGCAGTGTTCGGCGAAAACTGCTCGCGCCAATAATACTGATCGACGCTAAACAAGAGCACCGCGAAGGAGTCGATCGAGTCTCGGTTTTGCGTCAATGTTTGCTCCAACAGCTTCAACCATACATTGAACTTATCCGGATTGCTGCTGAGCGACGTGTCCAAGAGAAATACGGCGCGGCGACTGGTGCTTGCTTCCGATTTCGGCAGCTCCGGCGAGAACTGAGCGGCGAAGTACGGCTTCGCTTCACTGGCGGGCGTTGCAGGCGATGGAGACGGCGACACCAATAAGCTTGGTCCGCGATGCATTCGATTTAGTTCAATCGTTTCACCTTCCGGCTTGCTCCAGAAGTAAACGAGTCTTCCGTTGCGAGTCACCGGCACGCACTTGGGAGTAACTTGAACCGAATCGGCAGCTGAAGAGTCGACCGACATTTCCACTTGGGTAAAGCCCGAGTCCGATGGCAGATCGAAGTGTAGCCCCAAGCCGTTGGCGGAGGGTTGTAAGTTGACGTCGTAGCCCACGACGATGCGATGCATGCGGTTGGGTTGCAGCGGAAAAACACGAGCTTGAAAGACACCCGCACCTGCCCACTCCGCCAAGGCCGGATCGACTCGGCGCCGCACGGTTTCGTTGTACGCGTACGCCGCCTTCTCTCGGGTGACCATTCGGGCTTCTTTGACATTCTGCCAAGTGCCGTCTCGCGCAGTCCCTATGGCGTTGGGTTCCAGCGATACGTACTGGGATTGCATGGCCTTGAGCAGTTCTTTTTCGTTGTTGGGATCCTTGGAAAAGTCGTGAACACTATCGCCGAAAGCCAAGTAGAACAGGGATGCGTCATCGGGCAAACGTAGTTTGAATGTACCCTCTAATGCTTGATTGCGATCGTTGTAATAGAAAGTGTCCATGACCACTCGAGCACGAAAGCCGTCGACGTGGATCTGGACTTGTGTGCCATGGAGCTTCAATTCATCATCTTGTCCCACCATCAAACGAGTTGTGTTAGGAGTGGCATTGACTCGCCGCCAAGTGCGCGGCAGTTCGATGTCGTTTGGTTGTTGGTCGGGCAAGGCCGCGTCGATGGCGTCGTGGGGTTTCAAAGATCTAATCAAGTCTTGGAATCTCGTGAGTTCCTCTGCGGTGGGAGAGGCAACGAGCGCTCCAGTTGTCGGATCGACGGTGACCTTGAGACGATCCGTTTGTGCGCCTGGAGAACGGGACCGATGATCGTTGTTTGATTTGTTTTGTGGATCTTTGAATAGCTCCTGAATTAGTTCTTCGGCTTGCTTTGGATCGACGTCAGGAAGAATTCGCATCGGTTTTCGGGGTACTTCTGTTTGCTCAGGCTGTTCATCAAACGCTTGACTTGAGTCGTCTGCCAAGTCTCGAGGAGGATCGTCGCGAAACAGTTGCATTCGTTCATATTCACCGCGACTACGAGAAGAGTCCCCTTGCTTACTTTCTGGGAGTTCTCCCGGTTCTTCCGACCAAGAATCAAGCTCAATCGTCGGTTGAATCATCTCGTGGAGCGCATCCCTTTCGAGATCGTGTGCGACGCTCCCCAATTCTAAGTCAGGGCGGAACTCAAGGGAGTTGATGTTGTTTCGGTTCACGTTCTCCGGATCTGACGTTGGCAAATTGTCGCTTGGTGCGAGTGAATTGGAATCGCTTTTTGGAGTTACTCGTAGTTTTGATGTGTCCACGGGCAAATGTATCTTAGCGCCGCCCAACTGAACGGTTGGCGGGGTGTTTATCCAATAGCCGATGCCGGCAAGGCAGAGCAATACAGTTGCGACCAAGACCCAGGGTTGCCATTGAATATGGTGGCGGTGGTCTATGGCTTTTGGGGTTTCCGAACGAAGGATGGTCGTTTCTTCCATGCCAAGCGTGGCTTGTAACTCGGTTTGGAACGCGAGCTGCACTTGAGAAATGACCTTCTGAATTTGGTCCAGTTCGGCTTGCAGTTCCGGGTTGGACTGCAACGCATCTTTAATAAGTTCCGCTTCTTCCGCCTCGAGTTCGCCTAAAAGAAACGCGGTTAGACGGGGGTCGTTTTTATCGAACATGGGAATGCTTGGGGGTTGGGGGATGTTCTTGGACATGGTGTTTTACCCCCTCACCCCCGCCCCCTCTCCCCCAAAGCGGCGAGGGAGTGGGGTTGAGGCGAAAGGCCGAGGCGTGGGGCGACTTTTTCTTGATTTCAAATTTCAAATTTCACACCTGAAACCTGAAACCTGAAACCTGTTTCTAACTTCGGTACTTGCAAATTCGGTGTGAATGTTGCTTGTGTATGCCGCGATTTGCGAACTAATCTTGTTGGTCGAGGTTCATTCGCTCGCGGAGGTTTTGGATCGCGGTGTGGATCGTGACGCCAACATGATTGACGGTCATGCCGGTGACTTGCGAAATTTCTTGGTAGCTGAGGCCACTTTGAAATCGCAATCGCATGACCTCGCGTTGGGGGGCGGTCAGGCCCGCCAATTGGTCGCGGAGTTGTTGGTGACTCTCGTTACGAATCAGGCTCTCGACCGGGGCTTCCGATTCGACGGTCGCATGGGCGGCATCCAATTCGGGGGCCCCGTGGATGGTTTGCGCATTTGCACGTCGTTCGCGGCGGCACGAATCGATCGCTCGGTGGCGGCAGACCGTAAACAACCACGCCGCCAAAGTCGGCGGCATTTGGTTTTGCGCTTGTCGATGCAGTTGCAGGAAGGTTTCCTGCACCACATCGCGAGCCGACTCCAAATGCCCGACCCACGACTGGGCATAACGCAGTAGCCTCGCCTCAAATTCAATAACGGCGCGCGAAACCGCCTCGACCGCCTCAAGCCTCGGCTCGCCGGTGTTGGTCTCCGCCGTTGATTCTCGGTCCGTGATACTCATCATTGGCCTGAAGTGGGTGGTTCAAGAATCAAAGCGAAGGCAACATTGTCATTATTAGCGAAAAAGTTCGGGAAATTTCCAGTACGCCCGTGTCGGCAACTTCGCCCGCGGGTTTGGGCGATTGTCGGATCGGGGGGAATGGGCTAAAACTTAACCGCTCTGCGAAGACAATGGGGTCGTGGAATTTGCACGAATTCAGACGTAACTTCGGAGCTGCCGATGGAACATTGCCGCTCGAGCACGGCTGGCACGATTAGACAGATAGAAAAACAGGTCAAGAGAAACTCACGGATAGGATTGGAAGAGGTCAAGGAACATGAATCGCAAGGGTTCTCGGTTTGCTGGTGTTGGTGTTGCCATCGTGACTCCGTTTCGTGACGGTCGAGTGGACGTCGAAACCCTGCGACAACAGATCGATTTTCAAATCGATGCGGGTGTCCAGGTTATCGTGCCGGTGGGGACCACGGGCGAGAGCCCAACGCTCAGTCATGACGAACACGAACAAGTCATTACGGAAACCATGCAGCATGTCGCTGGTCGTTGTCTGGTCATGGCCGGTACCGGGTCGAACAGCACCGCGGAAGCCATTCGTTTGACTCGTTGGGCGGCGAAAGAGGGAGCAGACGCGGCTCTGTTGGTCGCTCCTTATTACAACAAACCAACGCAGGAAGGTTTCTATCAGCACTACAAAGCCGTATCCGAGCAATGCGACATTCCTTTGTGTGTGTACAACATTCCCGGCCGAGCAGCCAAGAACATCGAACCGGAAACCATGGCTCGATTGTCCGATCTCGAAAATATCGTGATGGTTAAAGAAGCCACTGGACAAATGGATCAAGCCAGTCAGATTCTGCTGGAGACAAATCTTACGGTGCTCTCGGGTGACGACAGCATGACGTTGCCACTAATGAGCGTGGGAGGTGAAGGCGTGATTAGCGTCGTCGCCAATATTGTGCCAGGCGATTTGTTGAAACTTGTAAACGCGGTGAATCGTGACGATTGGGCACTTGCTCAGCAAATGCACCGCAAGCTGTTTACGTTGTGTCGCGATTTGTTGTCGTTGGCGACAAACCCGATCCCGATCAAGATGGCGATGAAAATCTTGGGCCGCGATACCGGTGACTTGCGATTGCCCATGACGCCTTTGACCGAAGCTCAGACCAGCCGCCTGCAAATGACCCTGTTGAAGTACGGGCTGGTCGACTTGGTCGCCTAGGTTGGTGGCTCAAGGTTGAGTGATTCTTGGATAGTGCGGAACGCAAAATGTGCCAACCGTTTTGTGGTTTGTCGTCGCACACATGGACACCCAGGTTTGGGTCGCTTTACGGGGTGGTGTTGGGCTTCCGTCGGCGGACAAACTGAAAAAAGGTGTCCGCAAACTTTCTCTGTGACGGAAGCCCGTCCACCACTTTTTGCCCGGTCATGATGCTCGGAAGCCGTCGTGTTTATTTCCACGCGGCGAAGAACCAAGAGCTACCACCCACGTGTCGGTGAATTCCATCGGAACCAGCGTGGTGTGCTCGAGCGGTTAACGGCATGGATGTTGCCGGGGTAACTGCCGAAATTCAAATTGTAGGCGTTGGAATAGCCAGGCGAAACAATTCCATGGACCATAGAGCTTGCTGGGGCGGTCATTAGTTCGCTGTTGACGGCCGAGTAGGGATGGTAGTAACTCGAGTCCGTCAAGGGCTCCTTCACATGATAGCCGCTCCCAGGAAAGACCCCGATCGTGCGGAAGGTAGTACGCGCGATCTGAGCATTGGCGGAGTTCGCCACCAGACTGCTCAAGAAGATGATGAATACCAACAAGCCCAAGGCTCGAATGATGACCGACATTTTGCTTCTCCGTTTGGAACGACCGTAGCACCGGAACTTGGACTTCCGACGATGACGTCCGCGCGCAATGCAACCGACGACTTTGGGAGCCAGAGTCCGTTCGAGGGTATCGGTTCGCGGTCCAGTGCTGCTTGCCAAAATCACTCGGGAGTTCGATTGGCTGCATGAAGTGATTTGCGGCATTTTGGGAAAGTTTGCCGTTTGCGGCAACAAAGCGGGCTTATCAAGCATGTGCGAATGCGGAATAATGTCGGCTCCCGAATAAACCAATTTGCTTCCGGTCCCCGAAACTCCACAGATATTACCAAGCCGATGAATCAACCATCCGAAAAACAAGCCTCGAGTCCGTCTGGGTCTTTGATGGACAAGATCGTTGCCCTCTGCAAGCGACGTGGATTCCTGTTTCAATCGAGCGAAATCTATGGTGGGATCAACGGGTTTTGGGACTATGGCCCGATGGGCGTGGAGTTGAAGCGGAATCTGAAAAATGCGTGGTGGGAAGACATGATCCAATCACACAACGATTTGGATGTTTTGCCTGGAGCGCCCGAAGCCTACAGCATGACCGGGATCGACACCACGATCATCATGCATCCGCAAGTATGGAAGTGCTCGGGGCATTACGATTTGTTCCACGACATGATGCAGTCATGCCAACATTGTAAGAAGCTGTTTCGCGCGGATCATGTTGCTGGCCTACTGACGGAGTCGGAATGGGTGGCATCGCTGAAGAAGCATGTCGTCGAATTTACTGAGTTGAAGGAGGTGTTGGCTTTTGAAGTCAACGAACTGCAACGTTGGCTCGAGAAAAAAGCAAAGAACGTGGCTCCCGGTATGGCGGCGATTCACGATGTGCCGGGCTTTATGGACCGCGTTCGAACGACGGTCGCGGCCGGGCCGGTAACGGCGGGGGATTTACTCAAGCTGTTGGGTTCGCCACTGGGCAGTGCGGTCGCCCTGCCCTGCCCTGCCTGTGGTGGTCTGCTCAATGCTCCACGAGAATTTAATTTGATGTTCCAGACGTATACGGGAGCCCTCCAAAGCGAAGAGAACATGGCGTTCTTGCGCCCCGAAACAGCGCAGGGAATTTTCGTCAACTTCAAGAACGTCATGGATTCGTCGCGGTATAGCTTGCCGTTGGGGATTGCTCAGATCGGTAAAAGTTTTCGTAACGAAATCACGCCGAGGAACTTCACGTTCCGGTCGCGCGAATTCGAACAAATGGAGATCGAGTTCTTCTGCCATCCGGCTCAGTCCAGTGACTGGTATCGGTACTGGCGCGATCGTCGAATGCAGTGGTACCAAGACTTGGGGATCAGCAAAGACCGGCTGATTTTGCGGGAACACGAATCATCGGAGTTGGCTCATTATTCGGTTGGCACGGCGGATATCGAATACGCGTTTCCATTCTTGCCGAAGGGCGAATTCGGCGAATTGGAAGGTATTGCGCATCGAGGCGATTTTGATCTACGCAGCCACATGGAAGGCAAGTTGGACGAAAAAGAACGCCCACTCAAGGTTCAATTGAACGAGAATGGGCAGCCGAAGTATCGTGGCAGCGGGAAAGACTTGTCGTATCGTGATGGGATCACGAACGAAAAATATATTCCGCATGTGATTGAACCATCGGCCGGTGCCGATCGCGGGACCTTGGCGTTCCTTTGTGAAGCCTATTACGAAGACCAAGCACCCGACGAAAATGGCGCGATGCAGACGCGAGTCGTGATGCGATTCCACCCGCGTCTCGCTCCAATCAAAGCCGCCGTCTTCCCGCTGGTGAAAAAAGACGGCATGCCCGAACTGGCCAAAGAAATTTACTTGGCATTGAAGAAACGCTGGGTGGTGTTCTACGACGAGAAAGGCGCGGTGGGCCGTCGCTATCGACGCCAAGATGAAGCGGGTACGCCGTACTGTATCACGGTCGATGGACAGACGCTGCAGGATCGCACCGTCACAATCCGCGACCGAGATTCTCTGGAGCAAGTTCGCGTCCCGATGGACGGCATCGTCGAGGAAATCGGCCGACGAATGCGGGGGTAGACGCCGTGGACTCGGCAAACAACGGGCCGGCGTCAAACCGAATTCGCTCTCTCGAACGCGACTTGATACTCGGCCAAATCGCTCCAACTATTGGCGATTTGGCAGAGTAGGCAGCATTCGAGGCGCGATATCGAGCACATGCCTACTCGAGGTAGTTCCGTGGTCCCGTCGAGGCATCCGCAGGACGCTTCGCCCTTGTCCCTCACGGCGTCCCAACGTGGGTCTCTGACTGGCCACGAACCTTCTATGGAAGTCGGCCCGAGAACAAACGGTCGATAGACGACCCCCAGTGATCGGCACCTTCGGATTACTCCCGAAATAACTTCGCGATTTTGGAGAATCCGACGTTGGTTGATCCGAGAACCCCCATCGTCGAGTGTGCCGAGACACAAAATGGCATGAGCCACCGAATAGCCTGAACGGCAGTGCGATAAAATTCGAGCGTTTGGAGATCACTGCGGCTGGCAGAGCCGAACTGCGGATGAACGGTCCGAGGACGCTTCCTTGCCAGACAGGAGCCCACCCCGGGGTTTCCCCCAAAATTCGTGGTTGACATATCGTAATATGTCGATATAATTGAGTGTAGCCAAGGCGGGGTGGTTGGTAGCGAGTGGGTTTTGGGGCGTGTTTTTCCGCGGGATTGGGAGATTTTCGATGTTGCTCAAGTATTTTTACGACCAGACCTTGGCTCATGCCTCTTATTTGGTTGGTTGTCAGAAATCGGGGACGGCGATTGTGGTTGACCCAGGGCGTGACGTGCAGCCGTACCTCCAAGTCGCGGCGGAAAACGGCATGAAAGTGGTCGGAGTTGCCGAAACCCACATTCATGCGGATTACGTCTCCGGCGCCCATGAATTGGCCGCGCGAGTCGGAGCGAAGCTCTACGTTTCCGATGAAGGCCCAGTCGAATGGAAGTACCAATATGTCGCTCGGTACGATCACCAGCTTTTGAAAGACGGCGATGAATTCAAGGTTGGCAACATCAAGTTTACGGTTGTTCACACCCCTGGCCACACGCCCGAGAGCATTTCGTTTTTGCTGACGGACCAAGGAGGCGGAGCCACCGAGCCAATGGGGATATTCACGGGTGACTTTGTGTTTGTGGGGTCGATCGGTCGGCCGGACTTGCTGGAAGAGGCCGCTGGGATTTTTGGCAGTGCCAAGGTCGGCGCGCACGAGTTGTTTGCCTCTGTGCAAAAGTTCCGTGCGCTGCCGGATTATCTGCAAATTTGGCCGGCACATGGGGCTGGTAGTGCCTGTGGCAAAGGGCTGGGGGCCATCCCCTCTTCGACCGTTGGTTATGAGAAGCGGTTCAACCCAGCGCTGCAATTTACCGACGAAGGCGATTTTGTCGACTATATTTTGGCCGACCAGCCGGAAGCGCCCAAGTACTTTGCGGTCATGAAACGAGTCAACAAAGTTGGCCCGGAGTTGTTGGGGACAGGCTCCCGAGTGGTTCCGCTGTCCGCGAAGCAGTTTGCGGGCCGGGAGTCGGCTGCAACGTTACTGGACTTGGCCGACAAGAACAGCTTTCGCCGAGCGCATGCACCTGGTTCCTTGAACATCCCGACGTCGGGCTTGGCAGCCTGGGCGGGATGGATTCTTGATTACGCGCGTCCTGCCTATCTGATTGTGGAAGACCCGGAGAGTGCCGAAACCGCGCAAGCGATCAAGACGCTCGGGAAGATTGGTTTCGACCGAGTCTTGGGTGTGTTCACTCGTTCGGAATTGGAGCAGGCCGGGCTATTGACAGCTTCTTACGCGCAGTTGACCGCCAAAGATCTGCATCCTTTGATCGAAGCCGGTGGTGTCCAGCTCCTGGACGTGCGTTCGAATGAAGAATGGAAAGCGGGGCATATCCCGCAAGCGACGCATGCCTTCTTGGGCAAGCTGCCTCAATACCTGCAAGCACTGACGGACACTCGGCCGATTGTGGTACAATGTCAGGCCGGGACTCGCTCGGCGATTGCCGCCAGCGTCGTCATGGCGAGTGGCCGTGAAGTCATCGACTATGCGGGCGGGTACGTGGCTTGGCGACAATCGCAGGTTGGGGACCCGTCCCCACCGGTTGCCGCTTGTAGCATTCGTTAGCCCATCGATTGAAGATCGCATGAATCGTCCGTTACCCTCCGACGAGTATATCGAACAGGCTCACTTGTTCGATTCGTTGGCCAAGCAAGTCTTGTTGGAATTAGAACTGCAGCAGCCCTTGCAAGTGCTGCTGCAGTGGCTCAAGCAGGAGGTCTTGGCCACAACCAAGCTGCCGCTGGCAATCGACTACATGATTGCCGAAATCAAACATGTGGGTACGATCGGGACAGCTTTCTCAAAACTTTCCCACTATTTCTCCTCGTTCCAAACTTATTTGATCAATGAAGCCGAATCGGAGCGAGGTCGCTTCGATATTTGGCAGGCGTTTCGAATCTTGCAGCAAGACGCCAAGCTCCGCGCGAGCGGCGCGTCGGCGAATGCGATGTTCTTTTTTCAATTCGAAACGCTCTGCCGAAACCGTTTGAGTTACGACCATGGCATTGAAGCGATGTCACGTGACTTCTTTTACGATCCGATTTGGTCGGCGTGGATTTTGGCCGTTCGCCACAAGATCGGTTGGGTGGATTTGACGGATCTGGTTTACGTACATAGCCAGTACTACGTCGACAACGAATCGCGGCGAATGGAGGCGGATATCGAACCGCCCCAACCACTTTTGTTTTCCGAAAAAGAGGGCCGGATTGCTCTAGCCAATCGACATAAAGAGCCGCTATTCTTCTTCTCGAGCTTGCAGCGGCATTTGGGGATTCCGGCCACGCCGCTGGTGCCCAAGCCGAGTGAATCGGCACGCGTGGTGCCCAGGTTGGTTCGAGACATCGAGCGTTTGGAGGTTCGCATCCGATTGCTGGAGGAGGAACAAAAGCAAAAGGGGATCGACCTCTCCCAGTTTTACGAAAAATACTCGAAGCCACCCCGTAGTCTCGACGAGTAAGCTGGTACCGATGTGGTGACGCTCGTCCGAGTGTGGCGACGGAGGGCAATCACGCCTGGGCGAGCCTCGCGATCAATTCATCGCCCATCGCTTGTGAAACGCCTCAAGTACCGCATGCTTGAACCGTCCCCCCCGATTATGTAGGTACGACAATTCGCGAAACGAACAAGAACGCAGGATGGTCCCGTGTTTGTTTGATTCGCCGAGGATCGCCCCCAAGAGTTGCCATATGATCCAGCGTGTTTTTCTGGTCGCGAGCGCGAGTTTGCTCGCGAATTTTCTGTTGGTAGGCCTGGTCGCTGCGCAAAATCTATCTCAGGAGTCTGCCGAGTCTGGCCCTGGTCGAAAGGTTGCTCCGATGGTCGTGGATTCCCCCGCGGCGTCAATTGGGAAGCCGGTTGTGAACTTCAAGGCCACCGACATTTTCGGACACGGCTTCGACTTGCGGCGCTACGCGGCCGGGTCACCGGTCGTGATCGCTCTGACGAGCACGACCTGTCCCCTTTGTCAAAAATACGGCCCAACCTTGGCCGAGCTTGAAAAGACATTTCTTCCCCGCGGCGTGAAGTTTGTTTTTATCAACTCGATTGCGACGGACTCACTGGAACAAGCCAAACAAGCCTCGCAAGAACTCGGTTGGCAGGGACCGTTGCTCTTGGACCGGAACCAAGAGTTGGTAAATGGTTTATCCGCCGAATCCACAACGGAAGTTTTTTTGCTGGATCAAGACTTGAAACTCTGTTATCGCGGGGCGGTGGATGATCAGTATGGGCTGGGCTACAACAAACCGCAGCCTCAGACCGAGTACTTGAAGACAGCGATCGAGCAACTGTTGAGTGAGCAGCCTGTTTCGCCCAAGCAAACAACGGCTCCTGGTTGCCGAATCATGCCAGTCAGCACAGTCGAGCGGTCGCTGGAATACCATCGTGATGTAGCGCGAATTGTGCAGAATCATTGTGTCGAATGTCATCGCGATGGAGGAGTCGCCCCGTTCCCACTGGAGACGGCCGAGCAATTGGTTGCTCACGCAGGAATGATTGTGGAGGTGGTCGCCAATCGTTCGATGCCGCCCTGGTTTGCCGCGGCGGATCAGGACCATCCGCATCGTTGGATCAACGACGCGGGTCTATCGGAGCACGAACAACAGGTCTTGATCAAGTGGCTAGAGTCCGCCCATGCGTTGGGCGAGCCATCGGTCGGTCCGGTACCCCGAGTCTTCGAATCGCAATGGACGATCGGCACACCGACATTGCAGGTTCGTTTGCCGCAACGCAATCGCATCCGCAATAGCGGCTACATGGATTACCTGCACCAAAGAATCGCGTTGACACATAACGAAGATCAATGGATTCAAGCCGTCGAGATCCGTCCAACGGCGCCCGAAGTCGTGCATCACGTTTTGGTTTATGCGATTCCTCGTGGTTCCGATGAGGTCGAGATCAACGAACGTAGCCATTTTCTCGCGGCTTACGCACCTGGGAATAACCGTCAAGTTTTTGGAGCAGGCTTTGCGAAGAAATTGCCGGCGAACCACGACCTCATGGTGCAATTGCATTACACGCCGATCGGTCGGGCGACGTTCGACCAGACCGAGATCGGATTTCAGCTTTCTGAGTCTCCTCCCCGACACGAAGTCAAGGTCTACGGAATTTCCAACACGGATATTCAAATCCCTGCGGGGGCCGACAATCATCCGGAAATTGCGACCTTGAAGGTGCCTCGCAGCGCGTACCTCACGGCGTTTTTTCCCCACATGCATTTGCGCGGCAAATCGTTTCGCTTTGATCACCAAACGAAGGAGGGTAAGCGACCGTTGCTGGACGTCCCTCAGTACGACTTCAATTGGCAGCTGGAGTACCGGTTGCTCAACCCGCAATTGATCTCGCGTGGTGAGCAAATTGTGGTCACGGGTTGGTTCGACAACTCAACGGGAAACCCGAGTAACCCGGAACCGACCAAGACCGTGCGTTGGGGCGACCAAACGGACGATGAGATGTTGATTGGCTATGTGGAATACTATTACGCCGATGAAGAACCGGGTAAGATCGAACGGTCGCGAACCACGAAGCTCGATTGACCCAATTTCGTTCCAAGAGGAGCAGGGACACTTCGTGTTGATGAAGCGGCAGGCCAACTCCGAGGGGCCTTCCGCCGATCCTAGAATCACAATTGCTTTTTGACGGTTAACTCAGGTGGAATCTGTCTACTTATTGAATTCGTTGAAGGGTATTGGGATGACCCCTGTATTTGCACGAGGACACCAGTGACCGAACCTGACCCACATTCTCCGATGGATCCCGCGCACAGTCCTGGTCAGATACCGGGACAACTTCCAGGTCAAATCGACCGCTACAGTTTGGCCAAGAACTGGTTGCCACGGTACACGGGAATGCCGCTGGAGGAATTCGGCGATTACATCTTGTTGACAAATTTTCACAACTACTTGGAGTTGTTTGCGGCTCGGTTCAAATGCCAGATTCGCGGTGTGGGGCGCCCGATGCAAGCGGCGACTTCAGCGGACGGTCTCACAATGATCAACTTTGGGATCGGGAGTGCCAACGCGGCGACGGTAATGGACCTATTGTCGGCCAGTCGTCCCAAGGGAGTATTGTTTTTGGGCAAGTGTGGCGGTTTAAAACATTCGTCGGAAATTGGCCACTTTATTTTGCCGATTGCGGCGATTCGAGGCGAAGGAACGAGCCTGGATTATTTTCCTCCGGAAGTTCCGGCACTGCCCAGCTTCAAGTTGCATAAGTTCGTGTCGAACATTTTGTTGGATTCGCAATTGGATTATCGGACAGGCGTGGTTTACACGACCAATCGACGGATGTGGGAACACGACGATTCGTTTCGCACCAAGATGCAGGATATGACCTGTATCGCGGTGGACATGGAGACCGCCACGTTGTTTATCGTCGGGCATTATAATCAAATCGCACGAGGGGCTTTGTTGTTGGTGTCGGACGTGCCTATCACGCCGGACGGGGTGAAGACGGAAGCCAGTGACCAGCGCGTGACACAAATGTGGGCCGAGCGCCACTTGGATATCGGCATCCGGGCGATGGCGACCATTGGCCAAAGCGGGGAAGAAATCCGCCACTTCCGCTATTAAGAGATACTCGCTTTGCAAGGTTTGTTTGGGGGTTGAGCAAAGGCCATTTCGCGACTGATGGCGAATTATTTGAACCGCCAACGACCCGGCGGACCTGATTCTGATCTGCGGCCACTCAAATTCTGGTTTTCGCTCCGTGCCTTGGCAGCTGGGGCAACGGTTCGTAAAGATTCCCGGGAAGTAGACTGCT
Source organism: Pirellulaceae bacterium (assembly GCA_041741535.1). GTDB lineage: Bacteria > Planctomycetota > Planctomycetia > Pirellulales > Pirellulaceae > M30B19. The sequence continues at coordinate 836 of JBGSJV010000062.1, read as the reverse complement.
TGCAGCAAAGTCGCCAGCTAAACCCATTGGATTTGAACGATTCTTTGGTGGGTGACGCTCGATTGACGAGGGTTCGAACCTAATCCCTTCAGCTCATTCGACATGCTATGCGCGACCATCGTTCCCGAATGAACTCTCCAGCATGGGGACAGTCATTTTACCCGTAAGCTCCCGCATTAAACTTCCGCATTGAAACTCCCGCATGGGGACAGTCACCTCGGCCGCCGCGTAAACCTCAGACACTGACTCGGTGACAGTTAACTCGGCCGCCGCGTAAACCTCAGACACCGACTCGGGGACGCCGACTTGGGGACAGTCAACCAGACACCGACTCGGGGAAAGTCAACTGTGCAACACGCCAGCAAGGGGCCAGTCGGAAACAGGCATCGGCGGGGGCACCAACTGGGGACTACACTAACTGGGGCACCAACTGGGGACAGTCAACCCAGCTCGGGATGGGGACAGTCACGTCCGCAGCGGCGCAGTATGGGGGGAGCGGCATGGGGACAGTCACCGCGACCGGATGCACCTGCACGCGGAGGCACCGGCACGGGGACAGTCACCTGATCAAAGGCGTGGCATGGGGACAGTCACCTCGACCGAATGTACCGGCACGTGGAGGCACCGGCATGGGGACAGTCACCTAATCAGAGCTTCACGGCACGGGGACAGTCACCTCAGCAGCGGCGCGTAATGGAGCAAGACGTGGGGACAGTCACCTCAGCAGCAAGACGTGGCGACAGTCACCTCAGTAGCGACATGGGGACAGACGCCTCAGCAGTGGGCGGGCCGGAAGGTGAGCAGCTTGGGGACAGTCACCTCAGCATCGGCGCGGC
>JBGSJV010000061.1:0-43849 GCA_041741535.1 Pirellulaceae bacterium | reverse complement strand
ATTTGCCTGGCAGGCGGACTTCCCACGGATGGCAATGCCGATCTGCGGATGAATACTTTCGCGGCGTGCGGTATCAAATTGAAGACCGTCAACGTATCAGCTCGGAAGTTAGACCATGGCAGTCGGGCAAGTTGCTGTCTGTCAAGGAAGTGTCCGCGGACTTTTCATCCGCAGTTCGGCTTTGCCATCCGTGGGAATTTCCAAACGCTCGCATTTTGCCGCTTTGCGGCTCAGGCCATTCGGCGGCTCAGGACATTTGGAGTCTTGGCAGATTCGACGCTAGGAATTCTCGGATTAACCAAGGTCCGACTCGCCCAAATCGGGAAGTTATTTCCAGACAATTCCTTAGCTGGCGGCCTGTTGTTCGTTCAGTACGTTGATTGGGGCATGGGGGTCCGGCACTTTCGCCGCCAGTTTGGCGAATGATCGCATGAACAAGAACAGCAAGATTCCCATGAACACCAAACTAGCGACGAATTTTTCCGCGGAGGGCCGATTGATATTGAAATACGCCAACTGTGCAAAGTTGAGGACCACAATTCCCTTGATCATCCACTCGACGTGGATCTTGCTCAAGATGTACGCTCCAAATGGAGCCATGAATAGCACCACGGGGTAAGCACAGATCCAGACCTTGTATTGATCTACCTGCAGATCGGATTCCACAAAATGCCGATACGCAAACCCAAACAGACTGGTGGCGGCCATGGTAATAATGCTCATCCGCGTGGCTGTCTTTTCGGTCATTCGAAATCGAGTGACGACCAACGAGTAGAGCAGGATATCGGCGCCCGTCCCAAACAGGCTCGCGCACATGCCGCCTAACACCAAAATGATCCCAAGAAGTACATAGTCGCGGCGGCAGTGAAGTTGCAGGTACTCTCTCGTGCCCCGATGATCGCCCCAAGCATACGAGAAGGCAAACGCGGTAATCATGCTCAGAAAGAGCGATTGAATCAGGTACACCGGCAGGTCTTGTAATGTCGCCATGCCCAGAACAAATCCGGCGCAGACGACGGGAAGCATCAAGACGAGGGGCCGGTACGTGCGTCGGTCTGTGTCGGGTTGGGTGAGAATAAAAATGGAGGCGCTGGTCATGCCCACACTTTGAATCATCAAGCTAAAGTCGCGCGCGAGGACTCGATCGATATCGAAGAACACGTTCAAGACCGGAAACGCGACGGCGCCGCCGCCCTCGGGCGTGAGGCCCGCCACAAACGCCCCCAAGACCATGATCAGCGGGTAGTGCCAATGCGATTGAAGGAAGTCCCAGCCGCAATACGTGCAAAAGAGCCAACCCCAAACACTCAACGCAAGCAGAAACCAAGCAGTAAAGATCCTGCTATGAAACATGGGCGTGACTTCCGGAGGGCTGGGTGGGGTTCAATCGCGGGAAACGGGTCGTTCAGGGGATGTTGTGGTCGGGTAAATGGCCCGGTTTGCCCACCGTTCGAGGACACACACGGGCGTCGCACTCCGCTCCCACAGATCGTAACTCGTGTTAGATGTTTCAACAAGTGTTGTCACAACACGGGATGCGGCATTGGCCCAAGAACCCATTCTTGTCTTTCCGGCCTTGACAAATTTCTTCAAGAGTCTATCGTACATCGACGATACATGTTACTTGCGATCGTTCGTTCCTAACCCCCAAGGCAATTCGACATGGCCCGCTCCAAAGACGTTTCGCCCAAGTGCGACGCCACCGCAGAAGAATTGACGCTGCCCGATGTCGCCTTCGCGGAAGATTTGGCCAAGCTGACTTGGGCCTTGGCCCATCCGGCTCGGGTGCGGATCGTGCGCTTGCTGCTGGACCGAACGTCCTGCATGTGCGGCGAAATCGTCGACGAAATGCCCCTGGCTCAATCCACCGTCTCCCAGCATCTCAAGATCCTGAAAGAAACCGGCTTGGTCCAGGGAGAAATCGATCGACCTCGAGTTTGTTACTGCATCAACCACCAGGCCCTGGCCAAACTCAAAAAGTTGGTCGCGGACCTTTAAACACGTTCCTTTTTTCCAAACCTTTTTTTGCCCAGTTCTATCGCTATTCGGCGATGGACGATGGCGAGCTTCGGAGCCCCACAATGAACACTAACACCAACACCAGCCCCGGCGACCTGATGCAACATGTCCGCGAACAATATGCCGACGTCGCGCGTGGCGAGTTGAATAACGACTCCAACGCCGTGCGGTCCATTGCTGCCGCCTTCGGCTATTCCGCCGAGGAACTCAATCAGTTACCGGTGGAAGCCAACATGGGGCTTTCGTGTGGCAACCCACTGGCCCTGGCCGAAATCCGCGCCGGCGAAGTCGTGGTCGATCTGGGGTGCGGCGGTGGCATGGACGTCTTTCTGGCTGCTCGAAAAGTTGGACCCACCGGCCGAGTCATTGGCATCGACATGACAACGGAGATGCTCGATCGGGCTCGAGCCGGTCAACAAACACTGGGACTGACCAACGTCGAATTCCATCAAGCGACCATCGACCACTTGCCGTTGCCGGACAACTCGGTCGACTGCGTGATCAGTAACTGCGTGATCAATCTCGCGCCTGACAAGTTCGCGGTCTTTCAAGAGATCTTACGAGTCCTCAAGCCGGGCGGACGTGTGGCGTTAAGCGACATTGCCCTGCGGCAAGAACTTCCGAGCGAGGTCAAGCACAGTGTCGAAGCTTATGTGGGTTGCATCGCCGGTGCCATTCTCATCGACGAATACCGCAGCCAATTAGAACGAGCAGGCTTTACGTCAGTGGTCGTGACGGACACGGGAGCGGATCTGAATGCGTACGCGATTGCGGGCAACGGCGGTGGATGTTGCGGTAGTATCGCGTGCTGCTCCGAAGAGAAGTCCTTGCACGACGGTCTGGCGTCCGTCATGCAAACGTTCGACGCAAATGCCTATGCCGCCAGCGTCCGCGTCCATGGACTCAAGCACAACAACGTTCCTCTCGCGCTTCAACGCGACGCAGAGCAATGCGGTTCGGATCCCCGCTTCGCCCCAACGTCCGCCCCAGCCGCCCCAATCGCCCCAACAGCAGAGTGTTGCGCCGCTGAGCGAGTGGCCACCACGATTCCCGTTTCGAATCTTCAACCCCTCTCGCAGGAGAAAACCATGAAAACCTTCCAAGTCTACGACAAGCCCATGTGCTGCTCGACCGGTGTCTGTGGTCCCGAAGTAGACCCGGTGTTGCCAACGTTTGCCGCGGACCTCGATTGGCTGAAGCACCAAGGTCACCACGTCGCGCGATACAACCTGGCTCAGCAACCACAAGCTTTCGTCGAGAACAAGGCGATTCATCAACTCTTGAGCACCGTTGGCACGGACTGCTTGCCCGTGATCGTGGTTGACGGAGCCATCGTCAGCCAAGCGGTTTATCCGTCGCGCGACGATCTCGCGAACTGGATGGCCGGTTCACCAGCGAAGCCATTGCTGCCGGTTGCCCAGGCCAGTGGCGGCTGTTGTGGCTCAAGTGGTTGTTGCTAACGCCAACGTTTCGCCGAGATCAATGACCATTCCTAGGAAGACGACTCATGAAATTCTTTGCTCAGCCAACTCGCAACTTGTTCTTCACTGGCAAGGGTGGTGTGGGAAAAACGTCGGTAGCATGTGCGACCGCCGTCCAGTTGGCCGATGTCGGTAAGAAGGTCCTGCTCGTTTCCACGGATCCCGCGTCGAATCTCGATGAAGTGCTGGGGGTTGCTTTGGGAAATCACCCCACGGCCATCCCAGCGATCCCGATGCTGATGGCCATGAATCTCGATCCCGAGAAATCGGCAGCCGAGTATCGCGAACGTATGGTCGGACCGTATCGAGGTCTGTTACCGGAAGCCGCTGTTAGGAGCATGGAGGAGCAGTTCTCCGGTTCATGCACGCTGGAGATCGCGGCCTTCGACGAATTCTCGCGTTTGTTGGGTGATCCAACGGCGACCGCCGAGTTCGACCATGTGATCTTCGACACCGCTCCGACGGGTCACACACTGCGGCTACTGACTTTGCCATCCGCGCACCACTACACTGCTCCGCCGAGCGCATGCGTCCGCAAGTCCAGGTCTTCACCAATTCAAGCTCGCTCGCCACCGCCACCAACCGAGCCCACCGACTGATTCGTTCGGAGCCGACTCGCCGTCGGACAATGTAGTGGATCGCTCCGCGATCCAACTCTGGTTCGCGGAGCGAACCACTACACTGCTCCGCCGAGCGCACTCGTCCGCAAGTCCAGGTCTTCACCGATTCAAGCTCGCTCGCCATCGCCACCAACCGAGCCCACCGACTGATTCGATCGGAGCCGACTCGCGGTCGGACAATGTAGTGGATCGCTCCGCGATCCAACTCTGGTTCGCGGAGCGAACCACTACACTGCTCCGCTGAGCGCATGCGTCCGCAAGTCCAGGTCTTCACCGATTCAAGCTCGCTCGCCATCGCCACCAACCGAGCCCGATTCCAATCATCGCAACGCCAACGACCCAGACTTGCAGCTCCACCCAAAAAGCTAGAAACAGACAGCTGAGCAAACCGAACCAAGCCATCCACCGTGGATATCGCCGTTCCTGGTCCGCCATCTGAAGCGCGGCCATATTGGTGATGGCATAATAAATCAACACCGTGAACGCACTGAACGACCATGTTGTTTTGATGTTGCCGATGGCCACCAATCCCCCAATCAACAGAGCGACACCGATCACTGCCGCCGGGGCGGTTCGACCCGTTGGATCCACTTGGGCAAACCACTTGGGAAGATCGCCCCGCCGTCCCATCGCCAAGACCACGCGCGATAATCCCAGTATCAGGTTCAGCAGAACGCCCATCATCGCCGTGACCGCTCCCACGGCAATGACATAGCTTGTGTCCGGATAAACAAACTGTCGCGCCACCACTTCCAAAGGGGCTCCCGCTTCTTGGGTGGCCGCGCTCAAACGTTCGGCTCCCACGGTGCCAATGGAAACCCAGGCCACGGAGACATACAAAATCATGGAGGTGATCAAGGTCGCGATGATCGCGATGGGAATGTTGCGGCGGGGCTCACGAATCTCCTCGCCCAGCGTCGCAATGCGGCCGTAGCCGGTATAGGCCACAAACATCAAGGCACACGCTTCGAGCAGTCCAAGATAGCTCGCGTCAATGTCGGGCAACTTGCTGTCCAGCACCGCGTTGCCGACGTCCGGTGATTCTGGCGCCGATCGTAGCAGGGAGAGTCCGCCGACGACGACAAAAATGCCGAGCGTCGACAGAGTGATCGATACCACGATGGAGTTGAACAGACCGCTCCACCGGATCCCGACCAACGACACACCGGCCACCAGTCCCACCACCGACAAGGCCAAGGGTACCTGAAACGAAGGGTGTGTGACGCCAAACAACTGCAAGCCATAACCGGCGAATCCCAGGGCGGCAGTTGCCGCGGAGGCGCTTTTAGCGCAGAGAAACATCCAGCCTGCCGTAAATCCCAGACTTGGATGCAACCAGCGATAACCGTATTCGTAGGTTCCCCCGCTTACCGGGTGAGCCGCCGCCAATTGAGCGCTACTTAATCCGTTCAGTCCCGCCACGATGGCTGCGACCACGATGGCCACCAGGACCCCAGAACCAGCAACACCAGCTGCATTGCCGATGCTGACAAAGATTCCCGTGCCAACGATCGCACCGAGGCCCATCATCGTCGCGCCAAACACTCCTAACTCGCGGCGGAGCAACTTTGACGCAGGCTCTGTTGCGGTTGAAGGAATTGACATCGACATTATTTCGCGTGAAGCGTTGAAGTGCGTTGAGGTGCCGTTGGGGCAACTCGAAGCGACCCGTTTTCCCAATCCAGTCGCCGCGACAATCAGGTCGACAGACGATTTCGGTTGGCATTTCGAGGTGCTCGGCTGGCACACGTTAGCCGTCGGTCCGAATTGTAGGCGAATTTTCGAACGCAACAACCAACGTGAAACTTCAACTGGCGTCTTCAATCGACTGGTGAGGAAGAAGTTTATTGGCTCAAGAAAATTGCACAAGATTCATGCGGTGGTGGACAGTGAAAAGATCGTGGCGAGCCTTACCGAAATCATTAAGAAACCAAGCCTAAGAAATGGGGTAGTTATGTTTGCCAAAACGCGGATGGTGAAGTGTGACAATCGTTAGGATTTCCCCTCGCCAAACTTCCAATTCTCGACCCCATAGATTTCGACAATCTTATTGGGCGAGCTTTCACCCGAGAGAACGCGAATCGCGGCGGGTTCGATGCCCATCGTGCGGGCCAACAATTGGATCACGGCTTGGTTGGCTTTGCCTTTTTCGGGCGGAGCCGCCACTTTGATTTTAAGCGCGTCGCCCAACCAGCCCACGATTTGATCGCGCGAGCTGGATGGCACCACTTTCAACCGAATGATCATTCCCTACCTCCACTCCAACACGATTGTCATCCCAAGCCTAGTCTAATCCATCGTCGGACAAAAGGCCGGCGGCCTTGGACTGCGGCTGCCTGCTGCCGCCTTGTTGCCACAGCCTGCTGTGGCGGTAGCGGAAAAAAACGATCAACCTTCGCTCCGCTCCGCAGCGGGCTGCTGAGGGCAAAGCGGCAGCAGGCTGCCGCAGTCCAAGGCTGCCGCAGTCCAAACTTGCCGCTACTTTTCGTTGCGGTGGGAGTCCGGTTTGAAGTCGGGTTGGAGTTGCCCGACCGCTTCGTAATCGCCGCGCGCATTCTGTTCCCATACGATTCCCCAACGGTAGCCTCGTCCGTTGATAACCGTGAATCCTGGCTGGACACGGTGATGCGGCCGAGGTTCGACAAAGGGCAATTCGCGCGCCCAGGGGGAAGGGGCCGGGCGTTTGGCATTCCAAGGATCGTAAAACTTGCGATACCAGGCTTCGATTTCTTCTGGGGTACAGTCGTCCGGTTCCGGATCGGCCAATGACGGAATCTCCGAGTTCCATCCGTGCAGGTACATGTTATGACGGACTTCGCGGGTGCCCGGCAATGAAAAGCCCTGACTGCGATGGAACAAATCGGCAAATTGGACCGCGGTCATTTCTTGGAAGGGGCTTCCCAGCTGGGCATAATTGGCATGCAGTTGCTGCATCGATTTGGTCGCGGCCAATTGTTCCAGAGCCTGCTGATAAGTGTCCGATCGTTCCTGCTTCGTGTTCAAGGAGTTGTCGCTCGGTGCCAGCTCATGGCTCACGTCCGCAACGCGCGAGTGTGAAGAGCTCGTAGAGGGAGTGTCCCCATTCGACAGTGGAATTGGATTCAATAGCAGGCTGCTCCAAGTTGCAATGAGGACAAAAGCGAGCGTTTTCATGGTTGGTTCCTTAAAAATCGGGTCAGGTTCGGTTCTGCTCCTGCTCCCCTACAGCCAGCCGTCCGAAACGTGACCAATCTGCAACCGTTTTTTTTTGATTTGGACTGCAGCAGCCTGCTGCCGCCTTATTACCACAGCCTGCTGTGGCGGTAGCTGAAAAAACGATCAACATTCGCCCCACTCAGCAGCCTGCTGCCGCCTTATTACCACAGCCTGCTGTGGCGGTAGCTGAAAAAAACGATCAACATTCGCTCCACTCAGCAGCAGGCTGCTGAGGGCAAAGCGGCAGCAGGCTGCCGCAGTCCAAGGCTGCCGCTATCTGTGACATTCAAAAGAATTATGTATCCACGACATGCTCATCTTTTAACCAACGGCGAGTCATTACTGGAAAACAATTCGACGTAAAAACGAAGTGAACTGCCGAGGCTTTTTGAGTGAAGAATCAAGCGATTCTGAAACTTGGATTCAAAGCAACGGAGGACCTCTTCAACGTAGAGGCAAACGAGCCTTTCTCTTTGCATCGCCCGTTCTTCAGGGGAAAGCTCTCTTGCCATCAATCGAAATCGCAATTCCCCAATCGAAGTGAAACGCCGACGTGGCCTACGAGTATCCCCTTCGGTAAATAAATTAACCTCATCGTCGAAATTGATGCTAAAGGGTTCCGCCCCAAGTCCGGTCTGCGAGAGTGATCGCTTCTCCAGGAATTCCTCCAGACTCGCGGAATAGTCTTTCTGGGCCTCCTTCCCAGCATGATAGTCAGCGATCACTTGAAGATCCTCAACCGCCCCATAATACACCCAACCATCGAGAACGAGATACCCTTTGTTCTCGACTCCGACAGACGCTACATGCTTAAGCCACGCCTCGTCGTCCATCTCCCCTCGTGGGTAGCGTCTCTCATACTCCAGCCAAAGATGCTTGGTTCGTTTCACGGACGTGATGAACTCTGCGCGTTCTTTCTCCATCTGGGATCCCGGAAATCCTAACAGGCGAAATTGGACCGTTTCCTTTAACACGCAGAAGCCGCGTTCTTTATCCTTTTCCAGATGATATTCGAGAATTTGATTCATCACCTCAGGATCATAGATTCTTTCGGCAACCAGAAACTTAACCACTCCTAACTTGTTTCGATAACGGTACGCTGCAACCAAGTCAGCATGTGCAACATTGTTATTTGCTGGTAAACCAGATGCAGCATATCGAGTCTCGAGCAACTTTGCATAAGCTCCTTCCCCGTGTGTTCGGTCGTAATCGCGGCACTTTGCTGCCCACAGCTTTTCCGGGTCCCAGCCATACAAAGATGCTTCAACCAACTCAAAACAGAACTCGGGAAAATCCGAAACAGGTGCAGTCGCGTCCCACAGTTCGGCCCGCCCTTCAACGGGAAATTTGTGGAGCACGCTGCCGACAATAGAGATTCGAGGTTTGTTGCTTTGCAGGTTGATTGCCAGCCACCCGGAGGGCAAGTTCATGACTGGCGATTCTTCCCGAACACTTTTGCGGAAAAAGGATTCGAACGCCTCCGGACGGAAGAAGACATAAGCCAGCGAGTTCCTTGATTCTTGAGCCGCCACAAATGACCGTTGAAAAGCGCGATCCGAGAAATAGGACTTCTCGAGCCGGGCCAAAGTGCCTGAAGGACCGCGGGCGTCTTCAAGCCACGAAACGGAATTACTCAACAGAACATACCCGTCACCTTCTTGAACGCTTAACGTTGCGTCAATGCCGGGCTGGCCAGACTCTTCTACAGCCGTACGAAAGGTAGTCTGCAATACTGTCAAATGATTCTTTTTGATCTCTTTGGAATCTGCAAGTAGCAAGAACTCGGTGCCACTTCCGCCCGACCTCTCGGTACGCAGGAAAATGTGCAATGTTTCGATGCTTGGAGCCAATTGGACCAACTGTTGGAGCTCTTCGATCGACTTGCGTGTGACATCGTCTCCTTCCGCAATACGCTCCAACAAATCGGCCGATTCCCCGGTCGCAGTGAAGTACCCGCCCTGTTCCAGCGTTTCCAGTAACTTAGGAACGTCCACGAAGTGAAGGGACGCATCACAGTCTTTCACGGCGGAGGCTGCACGGGCTATCGCAAGCAATTCCGACTGGGCATGCGCGTGGCTGACTAGCGTGACAATTGTCACAAACACCATCGCTACGGTTGGAAAATTCATCCGACAATCCTCCTAAGCTAAGTATTTTGCAAACCCAACCAACACCAAAAAGCAATCAAAGTCGCCAAGTCATTTAACTAACGTTCCTTAAATATAACTCCTTTCCCGGTTCGCCGCCACTTGCTGCCATTCACGCATTGCCATGCAGAAGGGCAAAAGTCGCTTGCGGCTACCATCTCTGCTTTAGAGATGAACCCTTAGCTCAACCGAGACAGCCTGGCCGGGGCACTGTCTGCCCCGCGGCCGCTGCTCTGGCGACTACCTACTCTGCTTTCGAGGAAAATCCTTGGCTCAACCGAGACTCCGTCTTGGAAAACCCGAGCCGTGCACGCGATGTGCCAGATGTTTTCGTTCAGCGCCGCACATATATTGGGCTCTTGGGAAAGTCGGGCCATTTCCCGAACGAGGTGTGCAACTCGTGACGGCGAAATGCGATGCAGTTGATCGATAGAGGATTACGACTCATATGAATCAAGAAATAATGCGATGGGAGTCGCACTTAAACTTTTATCTTTCCAAACTGCACGACGAGAATCGAGTTGCGGGCTACGACACCAAGTTGAGATTGAAGTTGCCAGCAATTGATGGCGACCTGATATTCATCCAGAAATATTGGGGCGTCAATCAGCTTCCAAGCGACTTCTTAATTTTGTATAGACTCACAAACGGACTAAACTTGCATTTCATAAGCGGGCACGTGCATCCGTTAGTTGCGCCGATAGACGAGATCCCAAATCGAATGCAAAGGTGTCATGAACTAGCTGTTGCCTTTCCACTAATCGTGGGTCGATTTTTGCCGTTCATCGACTATTTTGACCACCCATATGGGTACTATCGTGACCAGCACAATGAAATTGATGGTACACTTTGGACAATGGACGTTGATACCATTGGCTATTCCTTGGCGAACCCGGACCTTCCCCTATCCAATTGTTTCTACCCTACCGGGAAGAACCTGTGGGAGTTTTTCGCATGAGAACGGTCGTTGAGAACTCGATTGGGATGAAGTTTGTACCTGTAAACTTAGATAAGCATCAAGAGCGACAAATTTATTTTTCGCAATATCTACTTGGTAATGTCGAGTTCCAACGTGTCGACGGGTGCCAGCGCCCCGATTTTTCGAAAGATAATTACCCGGTGACCGAATTGAGTTGGTTCGACTCCATCGAGTTCTGTCGGCGTTTGTCAAGTCTTCCAAGCGAAAAGCAGGCGCGACGACGCTATCGATTGCCATTCGCGGACGAATGGGAACATGTTTGTCGTGGTGGAAGTACGTCTCGGTTCTTTTGGGGTGAGTCCGATGATCTAGTCGGACAGTACGGCCGTGTCGGGTCGGATTCAAGATGTGTGCCTTCTGGTCAATTCTCACCAAGCCCAATCGGGATTTATGATTTGTACGGCAATTTATGGGAATGGTGTCAAGACACCCCTTCGGACGACAACTTTGAACTGGGCGACCTTAACCCACGAAACGTTCGATGGTTGTGTGGCGGCGCGTGGAATACTCCTGCATCCATGATAGGCTCCGCATTACGCGATCAACAGCATCCAATGACAGAAAGAACAACTATTGGTCTTCGGTTGGTTTTTACGGTCGACGAGTCCGAAGTAGAAGATAGGGTGATCGACGAAAATCGTCGGGTAAGCACCCAAGTTACGCTTGTCAACTCGATCGGAATGAGTCTTACCCCAATACCAAAATCAAGCCCTACGAAGATGGACGACAATGCGCCAAGGTTGTTGATTTTTCCGGAAGATTGCCAGCAATTCCTTGGGACATATTTGGTTACTCGGAGGGAATTCGAGTCCGTTATGGGGAGAGCACCTGCTGTTTATCGTAATTATCCGTTCAGGGTCAACGAAGATCGCATACCGGTTTCTTACGTGTCGTTCGATGATGCCGAGAAGTTTTGCGAAAGATTAACCCAATTACCGCAGGAATTAGAAAATGGACACAAGTATCGGCTTCCAACCGAGGACAAGTGGGAATATGGTTGCTGTTGTGGTGAGAGTGCACAAAACACATCATATCGATGCACTTCAGAAACGGCCTGGACACGAGAAAACAGTCGGTTAGATGTCAACAATATGATCGTTGGCGAGAAGCTACCGAACGCCTGGGGACTGAATGATATGTTAGGTAGCATATCCGAATGGTGCTCTAATTACTACCTTGCGGCAAATACTCGGTTCGAAGATCCGGTTTTGAATCCTTATGCCCGTCGGGTTGCGCGTGGCGGCAACATTGCTTTTCCAAGAGAATTGTGTCAACCGAACTCGAGATTTGCCGTAATGCCAGATCACAGGTCGTTTTATGTTGGATTTCGCGTTCTCATGTACCGTTGCTCGTAGGTGCAGTGTTGTTTGCCGACTGCCGCTTTATGTCATCAATTGCCTTTGGAACGAACGAAATCCGGCTGGTTGTTCGAACGGCAGAACCAATTGGTTTTTCGCAAACGGAGCGATCGAGGCGCTCACTCTTCTATCAGAAACCCACCCGACTGCAAAATCGCACTATTCGCTTTACACCAACTTAACGCCAATGGGGCGATGATTGGTCAGCTCCAAGGCAGGCTCACGGACTTGAAGGCCGTAGAATCGGCTCCGCTTCGGTAACGCCTGCAAGTAGGCCGATCGGGATAGCGCTTGGGTTCGAAACTTCCGAAATTGCCGGCGTGAAAGTTGCGGTCTCGGTGGGGTTCCTTGGCTAAACGGAAATGTTCGGCGTCCACTTATTTGGCGGTTGCCGCTTCGGCATTAGTGGTGAATCCTTGTCTCAACCGAGACAAGCCTGACCGGGACCCTGTTTGTCGCGAGACGGCTGTGCTTGTGGCGATTGCCTTGGTTTAGGCCGCGTATCCGTGGCCCCATCCAACAAGCTCGCTCCATTCAACTGCGGCTCTCGTCTTGGAGCACTGTTTTTACTTCCGCTGTTGGAGCAACTTGTCTCTACCGTGTCTTGGCTTAGCGCGAATCGAGTGTTGCTATTGGCAGTTCTGCCTGTTGAATATGCCGCTGAACTTTTTCAAAGATCTTCGCAAGGAAGATCTCGGATGCACCTTGCGCAATGATGTCGCGTCTACCTTGGATATAGACGCTTAGGCTCGGAGAAACCTCTCGGAAAGGTTTCTCAAAAACGATGAAGATCTCCGTCACTTCTCCTGATTTGGAGAAAAACGGTGGCAAGTGTGGAAAACAATGCAGGTATGTTTGTCCGTCCAGAACAATTCTTTCGGTCGAAAATCGAAAGAGCCAAACAGTGGCTAGTCCATACAGGCAAAAATTTGCCAAGCCAACGAAAACGGTCCCGATTATGGTTTGCATTAAAGGTCCAAAACCTGAAACCACGACTGATTTTACGTATTGGTATGAAACGAAAACAACCAGGATTGTCCAAAGCAAAGTGATCACAGCAAGGAACCACGTTGCCGAGTGATCCATCGGTGTCCGGCGGTTGTCCCACTCAAGGATCAACCTCGTGCCTTCGACTTGATCAACATTAAAATGCATAACCATGTGCTCGTGAGCGATGGACAAAAATGCCTAACCCCGACAGACACAGAGTCATAGGTATCAAGTACCACGGTTTAGCGTATTGCCTTGCTGACTCAGAATCAACCGGATCGAGAAGCGACCTAGCCAGGTCCGCAAATAAGGACGTACAAAAGTGTGGGTTGGAGTTGCTTCGCACTGGTGCCAAAGGCAGAACCGAGTTGGCCAGCGTTCCGTTTGCTGCTCGACCGTTTCTCTGGTGGCTAACGTCTCCGCGTAAGTGGTGAATCCTTGGCTCAACTGAAATAAACTCGGCCGGGGCTCGTCCTGTTTCTCGAACGTCCCCAGCGGCTAGGGGCTCGTGGGGGGATGATCGTTCACGGTGATTGGCGCCGAGGGTGAGCCGAGGGCGATCCTGTTTCGCGGTTGGCGCTAAGGCGATAAACTAATCGTCCGAATGTGGCGTTGGTACATATTCCGACGCCCGCATGCATGGCGATGAGCCACTGAGCAAGGGCTGAACTCTTTTTGCGGAATCAAGACACGATGAAATTCTGGCAGCTGTTTATTCTTCTGGCATTCTTCAATTTCGCGGCACCAAGCTACGGTCAAGATGCGAGGAGTGAGGCGATTAAGGAAATCGAGAAACTGGAAAAATCCCTGAGGGAGCAGCCGAAAGATAGTTTCAATTGGTCCATTCACAATGGTTTACGGCATGCCTATGCATCGGTCGATGCCAAGAAATCGATGGAACATGTCGAAGCAATTTTTCGGCATCAGCCGCTCGACGACTACACCAAAATGGCTATCGGCGGCAAAGACTCGGACCGAGCAAAGGCTGCAGAAAGCCTCCTAAAAATTACGGTCAACTACCCCGACCTGAAATGCACGCAAGCTTGTTGTTTCATCTGGCTGGCAGAACTTGCCAGTGACAAAACGGAGGCCCGTCAATGGTATGAAAAGGCCGCGGCTTTGGAGGGGCTAAGTCCTCTGTGTCAAGAAACAGTCGAAGACTTTTACCTGTTCAAAACTGCGGAGCGATTGCCTTGGCCCAACCCAATTCCAGCTCCCCAAGGATTGCAGAACCGACCGGGTCCGTGGAACGATACGGATGATCTGACCATTTGGCCAAATACCGTCAGTCGAGCCAATAGCGACCCATGGATTGCCGAAAATCATGACCAGATCCGGCAAATGCGACCCCGTCTGTTGTTGATCAACTTCTCCAACGAGCATAGTCGAGAACACATCAAGAAATTGACCATGCAAATGATCGCCGCATTGGCGGAAAGCAGCCGATACCACGGTTACAAGAACAAAGACGCACCGATCTTTCTCGACTATCAGATTTTTAAGTTTGTCGACTTGCGTGATGCGGACTCGAACGAGGGCGATTGCGCAAAAACTCCCAACAAGACACCTGGGCGAGCCACTCCCTTTAACTTCAAGTACCGAAGTCTCTTCTCGCAGGAGTTTGCCGACTACTACGCGGTTCCTGACCCCAGGGACCCAAGCCGCAACTTGAGACTTGATGAACTTCTGGACGGCGGCTACGTGCATGAGGTTTGGTTCTATGGATCTGCCAGTCCTAAGATCAAGATTCCCGTTGGCGCCTACGAAGTTGTGGAAGAAAAGCCAAGGTACGACACCAATTTTCGTCGCATTGGTGATGAATGGGTTCAGGCGGGAAATGGCGGCGATTCGCAGCAGCCATGGGTGGGCCGCAGTTGCCGAATCAATGGCTTCAACTGCACCCGTGGCATCGGTTGTGCACTAGAGAATCTTGGGCACGGACTTGAAGGCCTCAGCCGCTCGGGTGCGATCCCGTATTACTCGAAGTACTTCCCCCAATATGCCGGGTTCGACCTCAAGCAACGATACAATTTGCCAATCGACAGTTTATATGGCGCGGCAGGGCCCAACACCTACCAGCGAACCGTTGTCGAGTATCCCACGCGAAACAAAATGATTGTGGATCATGATGGGAAGCGGTACACGGTTGAGAACTATGTTGCGGCGGGAGGAAACGTTCACTTTCCGCCCAACGGCACACGCCATTACGATCAAGACAACGACAAACCGGTCATGTCCACAATTGAAGACTGGCGAATCGGCAGCGGCCCTGGTGGCACCGACGTGGCATTGCCCTATACCAGCGCCAAGATCCAGCACTATCGCGACATAGCGCCCGACTGCATGGGCGCCTGGTTGATCTATTGGCGGCAAAACATGCCCGGGCTTGATAACAAACAGAAGGATGACGAAGGTCGTCCGATGAAGAACTGGATGCCGTTCCTGTTCTACTAAGCTCTTTCCGAATAGCTAGCATTCGCTCAAACGTTGTGGGTTGTTCGATCTTATTGCGGTATTATCGAGGGACGGTGGAGCAATGTCCTTGGCGTTCCGTGGGTGTTGTATCCCGGCCGTCTTTGGCAGCAACATCGGCAAGCGCGGACGAAGTGCGTATGGTTTCTCGAACGGCAGTTGACGTGCCCAAGGTCGCGGAGGCGACTTCTCGGCAACTGGCGGGTAGGCGAACCCAGCGTCCGCCGACGTATTGGGCCCAGTCGTTCGCGCCGTCTGCCGAACTTGATCAGGTGCCGCGCGCGGTGCGACTGGAACTGCTGAGGCAATTTGGTTCGTTCTCGTTAGCTTTCTCGGTGGCCTTTCAACCGCACTTGAAATACTTCGGCGATGATCGTGGCTACTTGGCGTACCGCCAGCGGGGCGGGATCACGTTTGTGTTGGGTGACCCGATTTGTTCGCCCAACCGACTGGCCGCATTGCTCCGTGAATTTCTGTTGGTGCATCGTCGCCCGAGTTTTGTGCAAATCGGTCGTGACACCGCCGAGGAGCTCCGCGGCTTGGGATTCTTCATCAATGAAATGGGAATCGACACGCGGCTTGATCTGGCGACCTATTCCTTTGCGGGGAAGGACAAGGAGTGGTTGCGTTACGCTGATAACTGGGTGAGCAAACGCCATTATCGAATCGAAGAGGCCAGCATTCGGCAACACGAAGCGGAAATCGTCGCCGTATCCGAAGCCTGGCGGTCCACACGGACGATCAAACGCAAGGAAGTCCGGTTCCTCAGCCGCCCCATCGTGATGGAGGACGAAGTGGATGCTCGGCGTTTTTTCCTGTCTGATGATCAGGGACGTATGCTGGCGTTTGTGTTCTTCGATCCGGTTTACGCGCAGCAGCGGGTTGTTGGCTACGTGACTTGTTTCAAAAGGCGTCTGCCTGAGACCACGCAATATGCCGAACCAGCGATCATGAAGCGGGCGATTGAAGTCTTTCAACGGGAAGGTCGTGAGTGCGTGCTGCTGGGGCTTTCCCCATTGGCAAACATCGAAGATCGCGACTTTCGCTGCAATCGCATCCTGCATGGGAGCTTGCGGTACTACTACCGAGCCGGATGGTTGAATCGCTATTTCTACAACTTGGAAGGGCACGCTCAGTACAAAGCCCGTTTTCGTGGCACAGAAGAAAAGGTGTACTACGCGACACCTGCATGGTTCAATTCCTACCGACTCCTCGCGTTGACCAGCCTTTGTGGCATCTTTTAGTCGCCCGGGTGCCGTTTCCACCTCGTTGATACAGGACTTGTGCTAAGAAAAAAATTTTTAGACCGTTGACCTTGAAGCACACCGAATGGGCGAGTGGTATGATCACGGGTTCGGGTTCCCGATTTGGCCGACAAGTTTTCCCCTGGCTTACCCGCTTTTCACAATGAGTCGCTCATGACACGGAATGATTTGCCGTCGAATTGGCCGGTCCTCGCGGCGCGTTCAAATACATGGCTGGTTGGCGACAAGCTTCAGCAACCTTCTTGCGCGTCATGTGGCTTGAAGTCACGTCGTGCTGGGATGACGTTGGTGGAACTGTTGGTCGTCATTGCAATCATCGGAGTTCTGTTGGCTCTTTTGTTTCCGGCGGTTCAGTCCGCGCGAGCTGCGGCCAACAACACCGCTTGCCTGAATAATCTACGGCAAATTGGATTGGCGGTTCAGCACTACGAGTCAACCTACAAGCAGTATCCCCGTGGGAGTCATCGGGAGGTCTTGCCGTATCTCGAGCAGGAGCAGGCTTCCGGAGCGGTGCCGCCTAGCGTGTTGCTGTGCCCCATGGAAAATCGGCGCGATCTCAATCGGATGAGCCATCATGCGAACACTCGGTTTTCGTTGGGCAGCAACTACGCCTACAATCGAGGCCGCTGGGAATTTGATTATCCGACCGAGACTCCGTTCTCAGGCTCGTATCGAGCGGATCAAATCAAAGATGGGCTCACGAATACGTTGTGTGCATCGGAGGTCAAATTAGGGACGGGTTTGTTGCGAAGCACTACCAACGTAGGTGGATTGATCCCTAACGACCCGACAATTTTTCAGAATGCTGCCGGCGAGCGCTTCCTGAGTTCCAACGCGGGCATTGAACGCAGTCATACTCGCTGGAAAGATTCGGCGATCGAGCAATCGGGCTTCACGACAACGTTTCCGCCTAATACGGTTGTGCCTTTGATTGACGGCGACATGACTCACGATGTGAATGTGATCGACTTTAGCCAATTCCGGGCGGTGGTGACGGCCCGAAGTTGGCATGGTCCCTGGGTTAATGTGGTGTTCTTGGATGCGAGGGTGCGCCCAATTAGTAGTTCGATCGAAGCCAAAGTGTGGCGTGGTTTATCAACTCCGATGAGCCAAGAAGTCATCGAACTACCGTAAGCCATTCATTCACCGGCAATGATAAAGACGCGGCCGGTTCTTGGTGCTGGGCTGTGACTCCATGCGGAAGTGGCCAAGAAGTCCACTTTGCCATCTCCGTCTACATCGTCAATACCACAGGCGTCGAACCCTAACGTGTCGCCCGCTTGTTTGCAGGTGATGGTTCGCAAGAGTTTGCCACTTTTTCCGAGACTGAAGAGATAGAGTTTTCCACCGAAAGGCGCACGGTCAGGATTTTGCCATGCTCCGACGATCAGATCACCAACTCCGTCACCATCCACATCACCCGCGTCACTGGGGGACGTCCCCAAACCTTCGCCAGGGACCGATCCGAACAGGGACAACAATGGCTTGCCGTCGGCTCCACTATGGATGACCACCTTCCCTCCACCCGGTGCTCGGGTATTGTCGCTAAAGTCCGAGGCGAAGACATCGGGCACGCCATCGCGGTCCACGTCTCCGGGGAAGGAGAGAAACATTTGGCCCAAGTTGACGCTGTTGGCATCGCCTTCGATGGTGAATCGCAAATTGGGCTTCGATCGAATGATCTCGTAGACATAGACTCGTCCGCGGTTCGCGGGCCCGGCATTCTGAGCTCCGATCGCCAACAGAAATTCCTGATCGGCAATCTTCTGTGCAGCAGCCGCATTTCCAAAACCATCGCCGGCCCGTTCGCCACTTAGCTCGAACAACGCTTGTGCGGACTTGCCCGAAAAAACAACAACTCGGCCACATTGGTCCACCGTCCCTTTCCCAGCCATCTCGCCTACCAGAAAATCGGGCACACCGTCGTTGTCGATATCACCACATTCGCTCACTTCATGACCGAAGCGGCCGCCCTCGGTTGACCCTGATAACGAATGAATGACAGTGGCATCTTTCCCGGAATAAACATAAGCCGCGCCGAAGCCCTTGGCAGTTGGTGCCCCGGCGGCAAAGTCGGGAACGCCATCGCCATCGACATCGCCGATCCCAACAGCGCTGTTCCCCAGTCCATCGCCCGGTTGTCCTTTCACGGAGTGAAGCAGTTGCCCCGTTTTGCTCGAGTAGACATAGATCTTTCCCGCCCCTTGGTCGTGGGTGGGTGCCGTCGCAATAAAGTCCGAAACGGAGTCTCCGTCCAAATCGCCAACTCGGCGAGCCGTCCAACCGAATTGATCCCCACCAGCTTCGCCGGTCCATTTGCCGATGAGTCGAACGGGCTCAAAAAAGAGTTCAGCGTCCGACAGCGGTTTCGGGATCAGTTTTTGAAATCGTTCGTCCCCTTTGAGGCTATCCAAGTCGCTGTCGGCTTGCATTTGAGGAAAATTATTGAAGCCGGCTTTGATCGCTTCATTCAAGGCCGCCATTGCTTCATCGGGTTTGTTTTGCAATGCCTGGATGCACGCAATGTTGTAAAGACTATTCGCTTTGACTAGCGGAAAGTTCTTGGCCTGTTCGAACATGGCCAGCGCTTCGTCGTACCGTCGTTGGCCGTGCAACGCATTTCCCAGCAGATACTTTGGTCCAGGCCGGTCGGGAAATTTTGCTTCCAAATCACGGAGGATTTCTTCCGCCGCGACAAAATCTTGTTGAGCCAGCAACGTTTGTGACTTTTGCATTCCCGCGACCAACTCCGGGTCTTGGGCGGCAGCAAGGTTTTTCAAGAACGAGCCAAGCGTGAAGTAACTCATTGCAACGACAAAACCAAACCACCAACGATTAGTAGACCGTGGCGACCAGTGAAAGTATCTCAAGTTCATGATATCAACCTCGTCCAGATGCAACATGCCGGGAGTCGTGCTAAAGATCCTCGCACGCGGGATGTGCGACGACAAGTGCCTCGATGGTGCAGAGATGGTTGACTTCCAACTCGCGCGACGACGCAAAGCGGAGCAATAAGTTTCAGCAAACGGCAAAGTGGGCCCACGCCCAGCATTGCTCTTCGTTGCGATTAATGGCTAGTCGTTTGTTGTTCAACCGACCAAAGTGGTGAACGTTTCTCTAAGAAAGCGGCGAGACCTTCGCGGGCGTCGGGGGATTGGCGGGCTTCTGCAGAAACCCGGATCGACTCTTGCGCCTGTTGCAGGACGGCTGCTGCTTGGGTGCAGTTGTGCCAATGCCGTTTGGTGATGGCCAATGCCGTCGGAGCACCGGTCAGGATGCTGGTGGTCAAATGTTCCACTTGCCCTTCTAGTTGTTCCGGTTCACCCACCCAATAGCCTAGTCCGCTTCGCTGTGCTTGTTCGGCGGTCATTCGTTGACCCGCGAGCAGCCATTGTCCGGCAGAGCCTGCGCCAATTCGATAGATCAAAAACGGCGTTACGATGGCGGCGGTAATTCCACGGACGGGTTCGGGCAACGCAAAGAACGCGGTGTGCGAGCTAAGGACAAAATCGCAGGCCAGAATCAAGCCGACACCTCCCGCGAGGACCGGGCCTTGCACTTGGGCCACGGTTGGAAACGGCAAGCGAAACAGTCGCGACAGGACTTCGGCGTATAGTTCGGAATCCAATTGCCATTGTTGTTCTTTGTCGGGAGCATGGGCGTGCGCTTGCATCTCGCCCAAGTCCATGCCCGCGCAGAAGACGGGGCCTGAGGACTTCAACACCAAGACGCGAACTTCCGGGTGTTGTTCGATCATCGCAAGCGCCGCGATCAAGTCATGCAGCATTTGTCGCGTGAGGGCGTTTCTTCGCTCGGCGCGGAGAAGGGTCAACGTCACTTGCCCTCGACTGGCGAGTCGACTTTCGTCCAACGCTACGAATTCACTCACAATGATCTCCTTGGAGTAGGTTAACTAGAGCCAACGAGCCAGTGGTCCGCCGGCAGCGGCCAAGGCATCGACTCGTTTGGTGATTTCGGGGTCTTCAATCAACGGCGGCGCGTGGTGGGCTTTGAGACGTGCGTCGATCACCAAGCTGCCGCGACAGCCCCAGTGTTTGTGGAGGGTCGTTGCGCCGATACCATCGATATCGACGGCCGGATTGCTTCGAGTGAAGGTGACCCACAGGAAGTTTTTCTCGCTGGCGGTGGCGAACTGGCTATCGTCGCAGAGCACGACCAACGGAAACTTGTTCAAGGCGTCGTCCACGACCAGCGAGCGACAGAAGGCGTGCAAGCTTCCCGGGTTTTCATAAGTGGTCCAGCCCGAGCGATTGACGCTGGCTGCTGTGGGATCACTCAGGGACGGATGTGGCGGCGCTTGCACGCACAGCACTCCGGGCATGGCCAGCTTGGGCAAGTGAAAGCCGGTTGGCAATCGCAAGTTGTTGGGCAGTTCCGTCGGCAGATCACGCCGCGGTGCCCCAACAGCTGCCCACACAACTTTGGAGCCTTGGTTGAGCCCTTCTCCCGAATAATCCAGCGTGTCGATGGTCGTGCGAGTTTGGAAATGCACGTCGCGTTGCCAATCGATTCTGCGCAATAACTCGAGCAAGAAATCGCTGATGTGATGGATATCCAATTGTGGCACATCGGGTCGATTCAGAATGAACAAGTATTTGGCCAACGACATCTGTCCTTGCCCCAAAATTGCGTTGGCTTGGGTCAAGAGTTCCTGAGGGCGATCCAGCGGTTGATAGGCGGTGTAGCGTTCTCGACCTATGGCCAACAGCAACGGATGAACGCCAGCGGCATCGACGGCATGCACACTATCGATGCCAGGGATCACGGTGGGGATGACCTGTCCCGTGAGATCGTGAATCAACTGACCAAACGTGGTATCTTCTTGGGGAGGACGACCGACGACGGTAAACGGCCAAATGGCGCCCGCGCGATGATAAACGGCGGTGACCTTCATGAGCGGGAACGGGTGCGTTAACGAGTAGTACCCCAAATGATCGCCAAACGGCCCTTCGGGCTTGGTGGCATTGCCTTCGACAATGCCCGAGATACAAAAATCGGCATCGCGATAAACGGGCAAGCCGTTTTTTACATGGGAGCCGCGAATCATGGCGATCCGACGTCCGGCCAAGGCGCCCGCGAATCCGAGTTCGCTCATTCCTTCGGGCAGCGGCATCACGGCCGCCAAGGTCATGGCTGGGTTGCCGCCGACGAAGATGTTGACGGGAAATGGTTTGCCAGCCGCAATGGCCTTTTGATGTTGAACGCCGATCCCACGATGAATCTGATAGTGCAGTCCGATCTCTTGGTTGGGTTGGAATTGATTGCCTCCCAATTGCACGCGATACATCCCAAGATTCGATTTCCCCAACCCGGGCTTCTCGGGGTCTTCGGAGTAGACCTGTGGCAAGGTGACGTAGGGTCCGCCATCGCGAGGCCAGGAAATCAATTTTGGCAGTTGCTCCAGGGTCGTTTGATGTTCCAGTACCCCACCGGCGCCGCAGTACCGAGGCAGCATTCGCCAAGCTACCAGTGGCAAACGACGATGAGCCCATGGGCGTTGCAGGGGAGCCGTTGGGTCGGCTTTGCAGTTGATCGCCTTTTGCACATCATCGTAGGTGTCACGAAAGATGAAGCGAGCTCGTTCCAAGGTTCCGAATAGATTGGAAACCATTGGGAAGCGACATTGGTTCACTTGGGTGAACAACAGAGCGGGACCACCGTTGGCGTAGACGCGGCGTTGAATCTCAGCCAGCTCGAGATTGGCCGACAAAGGTTCATCGACGACCAACAAGTACCGTTGTCGTCGCAGGTCCTCCACGCAGGCTCGGAGTGTTTGGTATCCCATAGTCGTTTATTGCGATCCGTCTCCCGTCTCGATCCGCACAATTCCGTCGGGGTCTGCCTGCCGCTGAACGGCCCCGCTACAATCTCCCGAAACCTACCTGCCAAACTGGCTAGAGGTTAACCCAATAATTGCCATTTGCGAATAAGGTCAAAGAAATGAAAGTAGCGGCAACGTCAGCCTCGCCTGTAACCTGCTCGGCGGATGCGATTGTGGTTGCGGTTCGTAGTGACAAACAATTGACACCGGCCGCGAAGGAAGTTGACGCGGCTTTGGGCGGTGTGATCCAACGATTATTGGATTCGGGTGAATTTGTCGCGGCTCATGCGACGACCCTCGTCTTGTATCCGACCGCGGGAGTGGCGACCAAGTGCGTCTTGGTGGTGGGGATGGAAGAAGGCACCGCGGACCAAGCGGCGCGAATTTCGCGGGAAGCGGCGGGAGCTGCGGCGAAGCGCTTGGCGACAAAACAGCGGAATCAAGTGGCCTTCTTTGTGCCGTTTCCGTGCCCGGCGGCCGGCGTGTGCGGCGCGATGGTTGGTTGCACAGGTCAGGACTTGTATCGGGCCGAGAGAAAATTGTTTCCCATCGCCGAATTGCAGTTTGCGGAGCTGATCGAACCACAATTGGTGGAAGGTCAAACTTTGGGAGAAGCCGTCAATTGGACTCGGGAGTTGGTCAACACCCCACCCGCGGACATGTACCCAAGATCGTTTGTAGAAATTGTCCAATCGACCTTGGCGGGCTTGCCCATTCAATCGGAGGTTTGGGATGCGCGGCGGTTGGAAGCTGAAAAATGTCAGGCGATTTTGGCCGTGGGTCGCGGCTCGGTCCGTGAACCGCAATTGTTGATGTTGCATTATCGGGGCGCTTCACCTACGGCGCCGGTGTTGGCTTTGGTGGGCAAGGGAGTCACGTTTGATTCGGGTGGCTTGTCGCTCAAGCCGTCGGAAGGCATGTTGGACATGAAATGCGACATGGCGGGAGCAGCGACCGTGGTCGGCGCCATGCAAGCCATTGCGCGGCTGCAGCTGCCCGTTAATGTCTCGGCCTACTGTGGTTTGGTCGAGAACATGGTTTCTGGCGATAGTTACAAATTGGGTGATGTGATTCGCACTCGAGCAGGCGTTACCGTCGAGGTTCACAACACCGATGCCGAAGGCCGTCTAGTATTGGCGGATACGTTGGATGTGGCCCGTGGGCAAGGCGTGCGTCATTTGATTGATTTGGCCACGTTGACCGGGGCGTGTATGGTCGCTTTGGGGCGACAGGTGTCGGGTGTTTTCACGAATCAACAAGCTTGGTGTGATCAAGTGCTGCAGGCAGCGAATTTGGCCGGAGACTGGGCTTGGCAAATGCCTATGCTCTCGTTGTACAACGAGTTGATTTCCAGTCCGGTGGCAGACATCAAGAACGTGGGTGATGGACGTTGGGGAGGGGCAATAACAGCCGCGAAGTTCTTGGAGCGATTTGTCGGCGACTCTCCGTGGGTGCACGTTGACATTGCTGGGCCCTCATTTTCCGACCGATCCTCGAATTGGCTCGATGGCGGAGCCAGTGGTTGTTTCGTGCCGACTTTGATTGAGTTGGCGAAGCGTTACGGCGGCGGATTGTAGGGATTGTATCGGGGTGCAGATTATGGAATTCCAGGCTGGGCGAATTGGTTGCCGCCGTCGTGATGACTAGAATGGAGAGAGCCAAGGGTTTCGTGAGACGCTTGGTTTCGCCGTTCAACTTTATCCTCGACCGTCCTCCAAATTGGAGGTTGTTTTGTCCCGTGCTTCGGCATCCACCGTGGATCGACCCAATCAGGCGGTGTGTATGCTCGTTCCTATATCTTGGACCAAACTTCTTGACCGAATCGGGGTATTCCGAGATGGTCGCGGGCATGGGCTGCGCCGCCACAATGCCATTGTTTTCGCGCTGTGGTTGCTGTTCTGGGGGACGGGGTTCGCTGTGGCGCAGTCCGGGACGCCGCCCAAAACCTTGCAAGACGAGACGCCCGCGGGCCCGGCTCAAGTTCAGATCTCGGATTTGGACACTTTTTACGTTCCTGACAAAGACGGGAAGCTGATCCCGGTTTTTCAATTTCCGTTTGAAGAGTTTGAGCGGTTGTTGCAGCGGCAAAAAACCGGCGAGGCCACCAATACTCCTGCGGCCAGCGGCTTCCGCGTGGTTCAAGCGAATTTCCTGGGCAACGCCGACGACTCGTTCTCGCGCGTCGGAATGCGATTGAAGCTGCAAGTTATTCTGAGCCAAAGTGGTTGGCAGCAAATCCCGTTGGGACTGGCGGGTTGGGTGTTGCAAGGCCAGGTCCAAGGAACGGAGGCAACTTCGCATTATCTGACTCGCGCGGAAAACGGTGGATTCGTCTTGCACGTGAATGGTCCGGTGGGAGAAGTTTTGCAATTCGAGTTACCGCTTTCTAGTCGCGTGCGGCGACTGGGGCATGTGCGCCAATTGGCCATCGGGTTTCCGCACCCCACCGATATGAACTTGCAATTGGAGTTGCCCGCGACAGGATTGGAAGTGAAGGGCGGGGATCTGACCGACTTGCAGGTGCGAGAAGAGGATGGTCGCACGGTCTTGCAAGTTCGCGAGTTGACAGAGCGCTCCGTCATTGCCTGGCAAAATGTTGCGGCGACGGCGGTTTCATTTCCTCTGCAAGCGCGAGTGGATTCTTTATTGCGAGTTCAATCGATTGGAGTCGGAGCCTGGCAAATCAATACATTGCTTAATGTGACTCCGTTGAACCCACCGGTGACGGAATTGATCGTGGCGATACCGGCGGGCGCTCAAAATTTTTCGACTCCGCAAAGTAACGTTCGTGTGGAGCGGATCAGTGAAGTCGAGGCCCAACAAATGGCGTCGCAAGTACCAACGGGGATGCAGTATGCCCGTTTGTTGTTCGACAATGGCTTGACCGAGGCAAAACAACTGCAGTTGACTTATACCGTCCAAGGCGAGTCCGATCCCGAACGAATGCAATCGCGAGTCGAATTGGGAGGGCCGCAGGTCTTGGATTGTCTGTTCACGCCCAGTTCCTTGGAGTTAAGTAAGGACCGCGAGGTCGCGACTCAATGGCAGCTTGGGACGGGGATATCGCTGCAAGCGACCTCACCAGAGAAGTCCGAAGCGACCTTGTTTAATTTGGAACGACAGGACTTTCGCCTGACCTTGTTGAATCGTCCTCAAGCGGTCCAAGTTCGCGTCTCTTCGCAATACGAACTGATCGTGACTCAGCAGATTGTGATGACCGCGCGGTTCCACTGTCAGATCCAAGGCAAGTTTAGTGCGCCCCTGTCGATGAATCTGGGAAGTTGGCAATTTCTTTCGGGAGACAGTGGCATTCAGGCGCAAGACGGTCGTTTGATCATCGATCCGTCGGCTCAGGTCGTGGGTCCTGATGGAGACTTGCGATTTGACTGCACCTTGCAGATGGAAGCTCCGGATCAATTGGATCTTGTGTTACCGCGGCTTGAGGGTGAAGGGGATGCGTCGTTGGTCCAACAGCCTGGCCGAATCGTGTTGGTATTGGGTGACGCCAGCCGCGAGTTTGTTTTTGATGCGGCGGGAAGCACGGTCCTGCGAGACGCGGCGTCGCCATTCCAGTTTCGCGCGCGTGATGCAAATAGTGAAATCGTACTACGGGGGCAGCTGGGCTCTCGCGCTCGGACGGTAACGTTACGACAATCGACGGCTCTCCTACCGCGTGCCACCCAAGATGGCATGCCTAATGCAGGGTTACCGGTTCGCCACGAGATTGCTCTGGACGTCCAACATCAACCGTTGCCCGGCTTGAGCTTTCTCTTGCCGGCGACCGCTCCACTTCAACAGCTGCAAGTTCAATTTGGCAACGAAATATTGTCGACCCGAAGTACCGTCGTTCGTGTGGCCGAGCAGGATTTTCATGCGATTGAATTCCCTTTGGCTCCCGAACGGTTGCGGGGCAACTTGAATTTTGTGGTTACCCACATGTTGGACGATTCCTCGGTTGCGGCCGGTTCTACCGATCCAATCATTGCTCCCGTTTTGCAAGTCGTTGTCGAGCCCTTGTCACGTTTGGTGCCGGTAACCGATGCGGACTCGCTGCACAAGTTCTTGGCCCACCAAGTGGCGGGTTTTCAGATCCAAGAACGTGAGATTTTGACGCCCGAGTTGGCAGGGCAACGCTTTGAAGTTTCGACGCCGGATTGGGGGGCGTTGGCGGCCGGAGGCAGCCGAGATTCGAGGTCTCGTTGGATCATGAACGGACCGTGGCCGTTGCAAGTTCACATCGGTTGGCAGTCGGTGGCAACCGTCAGTCCCGAAGTCGTCGTGGAAGCCGTGAGGGTACGGACTTGGTGGGCCGATGATCAACGCCGGGAACAGATGGTAGCGACGGTGTTGAGTGAGGAAAGTCAACTCCGGGTGTCGGTGCCGGACTCCTTGAATGTTCAAAGAGTATTGGTCAACGGTCAAGCGGTTGACTTCAAGGCCCAAGAGCAACTGGGCATGATCGAATTCGGATTGAACTCGGATGAATCTTCCGACAAGGAGCAGACAGGTGACAAGCGGCACGAGATTGAAATTTGGTACGGGCGAAATCAGGCCTCGGGCGTCTGGACTCATTTGACCATGCAATTGCCGCAACTACCCAATCAACCCTGGTGTCGAGATTTCACGTGGGAAGTCGCTGGGAGCGATTGGTGGCAGATTTTGTGGGCTTCGAACGAGTTGACACATCTGCCGAATGCGGCGTATGACGAATCCAGGCGGATCGACGATGACGATTCGACAGCCACGGCCCCGGCCCTGCGGCGTTATCGGAGCCAACACGAACCTAGTGAACATGGTTTGATCTTGATCCACCGACGGTGGTTCCGCTTGGCAGTTATCTTGCTGGTCAGTGGCGGCATTCTGTTGACATGGGGATTGCAATGGTATCGGTCAGCGGCCTATTGGTTGAGTTTGGCGCTGCTCTGCGTGTGGCTGCCGTGGCAATGGCCTCAGTTGGGTTGGGAGGCTGCCCCTTGGGTGCTAATCGCCTCGTCATCCGCTCTCTTGGTGCTGTGGATCGAATATTCCACTCGCGCTGGCGAACGACCGGTTGTTCCGGAACTATCGAGTGACGCGACTCGCACGTACTGGAATGGGATGTCTAACGAACAAGAGCCGCGTTCCGCACCCTCCTTATCCAACCGCAGCAGCGTGGTCGCGGGAGATTCCCCATGACGCGGGAATCGGTTGACGGCGTACCAGCGATGCTTGCCACCCCTGTGGTTGCTGTCCGAGCGTGGATCGTTGGATGGTTGCTGCTCGTTACGGCGTGCTTCCCGATCGCAGTGACGCATGCGCAAGTGGAGGAAGCTTCGATTGGTCGCGTGTCTAGCGAACAAGATTTGATGGACGAGTCGGCAGACATCAAGATTCGCAAGCTTTTTGTACCCGAAGATCATCTGATCGAATTCATGCGCGGACGGCCCACCTATTTGCCATTATCGTCGGCAAAGTTTCAGGAGATGCTGTCTGGTCTCCAACCGGTTCCCACGACGGCGTTGAAGGCCGAGCCGCTTCGGCATTGGATCGTGGCTTCGCCCGGTGGTAGTGTTCAAGGTTATTCACTGGTGCGTGGGCGACCGTATTCTGACGGACTTGTTCCGGACTCGCCGGCCGGTGCTTGGCTGTCGTTTGACGATTGGAAGATTCCTGCCGACTATTTTAACTTGGTTCCAAACCCGTCGCCGTCATTTGATATAGCGGACGTGAGCACTCTTGGTCGGGCGACGTTATCGGGCAACTTCACGGAAGTCCCGGTCGCAATGTCGGTCAATGAACAGGGATTATTCGGCTTGCCGCTGTTGCAAGCGGAGGCATACATGTTGGTGCGATACAACCTGAGTTTGGCGACGCAAGCGGAAGCAAACTTGTACCGTCAATTGCGTTTGCCAAACTCGCCCAGCACGCTCACCTTCGTCCGCAACCCGGCCAATGCCGTGCAACCTTTCCAAGTCAATGGATCCATGCTTCGGATCAGTCGTCCGTCATCGCTCCTTGAATTTGAGGACAATCAGTCGTTCGAGTTCTTTCAAGCGATTAGCGATGCCCAGCAGTTGATTGGCCAATTCAACAACACCGATCGCATGGCGGACCCGGCGCCGGTCCGCGGTCGATATGTCGAGCACAGTACGGTAGCGATACGGCCGTCGGTGGTTCAATACGAAACGTTGATAACCTTGGAATTTCGGGAGTCTGTTCGCAGCGATATGACCTTGGAAGTTCCCCCAGGCTTGGAGCTTGTCTCTTGCGAGGTCAATGGTCAACCGCAGATTTCGCAGTTATCGGCTGAAAGTCAGGGCGTTCGGCGATTGAAATTGCCGTGGCAGAGTTGGGGTGTGAGCAATCGAATTCGGTTGACCGGCACCATGACGCCGTCAACCAATGGACGAGTGGCGGTGCCACGGACCGTTTTGCCCGGGCACACTTGGATCCTGGGAAACGTGCAGGTCAGTGTCGAGCCGCCGTTGCTGTTGCGTGATTACGAGTTGATCAATGCTCGCGTCGTTCACTGCCAGGAGTTGGGGCAAGCTCAGAACTTGTCTTTTCATTGGGGTGCTCCGGAGAGTCACGTGACACTCTTGGTGGATACCGCCTCATCGCAAAGCGCGCCAATTCGGCCCAGTTCGCTCGATGTTGTGTTGTTGACTGCGGAACAAGAGAACCTCGAAGCGGATCAATACTTCTTGCTCGACAATCGTTTCCGCGATTCGAATGTTGTGGAATTGAAGGTTGCCGATTCGTGGCAAGTTGAACAAGTGGCCGTGGTTGATCTGCGACAGTTGCCGGAAACTTCGGCCGATCGAATTCCTGAGTCGAGTACCACTCCGTTGCAATGGACGCCCAGTCTCCAAGGTGATATGCAATCGATCTTGGTGGCGATGCCCACCGATCCCAAAGAAGGATTGTTGGCGGTCCGTGTGCGTGCGGTTCGCCCGGTGAACCAATGGCCAATCGACATCGATTGTCAGATTGTGCCGGGGCTGACGGAGTCCAACCAACCAGCGCGACCCTGTTTGGTGAGTTTGCGTGGAACGGCGGGGATCCAAGCCGGAGGAACCGACCCAACGGACTGGGAAGTGTTGACAAATGAGGAAGCTAGGCGAATGGCGGCCGAGCTACGCGGAGTCGTGGGCGCCGGAAGTTTTCGGTTCAGCGGTAATCCTTCTCGGTTGACGTTGCAAAACAACGCGGAGCTGACAGGCAGTTACGACGTTTTGGCGTACACGAGAAATCAAATGTATGAGACCGGAACGATTCGACAATGGCACCGCCTTTTGATCCAACCCTCCGGTCCGGTTTACGAAGTGGATGTCGCCAGTTCCCGGCCGACACAACTGGCGGGTCGTTGGAGCGTGCGCGACGATCAAGGTCGCGAGATTCCATTTGAAGTCAGCCCGGTCGAGGACGGTGTTACTTTCCGAGTGCGTTTCCCCAAGCCGTTGAGTGATTCTGTTTCCATTTTGATCGAACAAGAATGGGTCCCTGAATCCGACGGGGTCATGTTGTTGTATTTCGCCCCGAATGCTCGTTCATTCGTCGGCGTGATGGACTCGTCGGTTCCGGCCTCGCGTGTGTTTTCTATCGAAACACCTCCCAACCAATTGGATGAACGTTTGCCGCAACTCAGCGACTTTCGAACTGCCAGTCGGCGTTGGCACAACGAGGATCGCAGCGTTCCTTCATCGTCCGATGCGACGGTTGGGCTCCTTGCGGACCAGTCAATTCAGGATTTGGGGTCGGCGTCTGCCGCGTCGAGCAATTTCGAATCGGTGTCGGTCTACGAACATCCGCGTGAGGTGCGATTCAACCAGGGACCGGTTCGTGTTGTTTGGAGTTCGGCCATGGTAACCAGCGCGACACAAATCGATACGTGGCAGCAAGATGCTTGGGCAACTCGGCTGCTGATCCAGGTCTTTTCCGAAACGGCCGACTCGATATCGATTGAACTGCCGGTGGGAGCGCCATTGGCTTCGGTCCAAGTTGATAGAAGGGTGGTTGTACCGAATCAAGACGCCAATCGAATCGAGATCCCGTTGAGCGGAACCGGTGCGCAGTCGATCCAGATCAGTTGGCGAGAACCGCATGATTCCCGTCTTGCCATGGGATCAGGATTGATTGCCCTTCCGACTCGAAACGAACTGCTGCAAGCAACCAAGTACTCGCAACGCTTGGTGTGTCTGCCGCAAGACTTTTCGTTAACTGCCGTTCCTAATGAATCCACGCTGGTTCAATTGTCGGTCGGTCGACGACTGATTAGCCCTTTGGTTTGGGCCTTGGGGTGGTCGACGTTGGCACAAGCGGAAACGATGGAAGTTCCGGGTTGGAGCCGTGTCCTAGCTCCGGCGGGCAATCCGCCTGAGCCTTATCGCTGGTGGCGACAAGAAGTGCCACTCGCCGCGACGCCCACCACCAGCGAACGAGTCTGGGTTATGGATCAACGACTTTTTGTGGCATCTCAATGGGTGATCTTACTCGTGGGTTGTGTGGTCGCGATAGGAATCGATCGGTGGCGCCAGTCGCGAGCGGGAGCGTTGTGGTGGTTGGGAGGTGGTTGTTTGTCGTTCGCGATGTTGGCTCCGTGGCCCTACTACATGGTCGCTTCGACGGCGCTGCTTGGACTGTTGATCGGAAGTTCGTGGTGTGATTTATGGCGAATCTTGAGTCGGCCTGCGAACCGAGAATCGGATCTCGCGGTTGATCGATCATCTTCGAAGTTCTCGCAATCCGTTCGTGGTCTACGTAGCGTACCAAGCAGTTTATGGTTTTGGGGGGTGTCGCTAGGGTTGAATGCCCAACTCGGGATGTCTTCGGATTCACTGGCGTCGGTCGTGAGCTCGGTCGAAACTCGGGTTGACTCCGCTGTCGTTTCTGCAGCGAAACAAAATCAACTGCAGGATGAAACACAGAAGTTGAACCCCGACGCCTACTATTCGGTGGTGGTGCCCGTGGATGGCGAACAAAAACCGAGTGACAAGGTCGTTTATCTTTCACCGGAGCTGTATCGTCGTTTGTCCAATTTGGCGGCGGCCAGTGGTTCGGTTCGTGACTTGGAAATTCGCAACGCGCAACATACGCTCGAATATGATTCGCAATTGCAGCGATTTTCGCGTTTGACCGCTCAGTACACGTGCAAGACACAAGCCGAGAAGCTGCACTTTTTGCCAATCAACGCCCAGGTGGATCATGTCGTTCGCCAGGTACGAGTAAATGGTGTGCCCGTATTGTTTCAAAAGCGAGGAGAGTTGATCGAGGTCGCGTTGAACGCGGGGACGAACTTATTGTCGGTTTCTTATGACTTGCAATCCAGCGGGTCGGCGTTGGAACTGGCGACATTGGGAGCCAACGATTCCTACGTCGTCTTGAACGGTGTCCCCAATGGGTGGCAAGCGATGGTCGCGGATCAGGACTATCCCATGGTCCGTTTTCGCTCGTCGATTCAACGTCGCTTTCGCGTCGACCGCATCAAGCAACTCATGATTGAAGTTCAGCCAGAGGCGACGGATTGGCCCACGGCCTCCGTAGAAACATGGTTAGATATTCAGCCGCAACGCGTCCAATGCGAATTGCGACTAACGGCAGGGCGGTGGGCCAAAACGCAGCCCGAGTGGTTGTTTCAAGTGGACTCGCGAATGACGTTGCCACCGAGTTTTCAAGCGAACGCTCCGACCTGGACACTGGAGCGATTACCCGATGAGCAAAGACCGCTCGCGGCGAAAGCTGGACCCGTCTATCGTCTCCGATTTAGCGATGACCATGATCCGGATCACATGTTGCGAATACCGTGGGAGTACGCCGGCCGAAGTTTTGGGGGGGTGGTTCCACCGCAAGTGGTGTTCTTGGATCTGGACCATTTGCGAATTCGCAAATGGCTCGTCGTGCGAGTGGGAAATGGCTTGGTCTATCGCCCGGTCGACTTGTCGATGACCAATTTCCGGCGCGGGAGTCCGTTCGAGTTATCGGGGTTGCGGGCAAGCGGAGATAGTCGCAATCTCACCACGCCCACAACGAACGGTGAATTCGGACGGGATGCCGGCGTGAACTCGTTGCCCGCGGCCACGGACACCTTTGTTTACGAAGAACTGACGAATCTGGCGGAGACAATTCCTGCGGTTGTCGGTCAAGTATCACTTCAGCCGACTCAAGTTATTGGAAGTTTGCGGCAAGACATTCAGTTGAATGAACGATCCGCGACGATAATTCTTAGCGGCGAAATCGAAGTCACTCACGGGGAGCTTAGTCAATTCCCTATCCGTATGCCGAAAGGTGCTCGGATCCAGCGACTCTCCGTCACAACCGCTGCGCAAAACGAAGTCGCCTGGACGGTGGCCCAACCTACCGCGACATACGAACAGGTGATCGTTCTGCTGAGGACTCCGATCGTCGGTCGATTTCGCTTCGACTTGGACTTGGCAGTCAAGTTACCGTCGACCGAGACTCCATTGCCTTGGGTCCGAATGATGGCCCCAATGGACGTTGGGCAAACCCTTCAGCTACGCGACATGATCGGGGGGTGGAGTTGGCGGTCGTTAGGTGGAAGCGAACCGCCGAACATCGAACATTCGTTAGTTGAACCGCAGAATTTTGTTGTCTCGGCCGAGACGGTCGAGGCAATGGATCAAATCGAAATCATTCGCCAACAAGTCCCGCGTCGTGTCGTGGGAACAGAACCAGTTCGGGATTTGTCCCAAAACGAATCCACGGAATTCTCCCCGAACGAGGCCAGCGGAATTCCGGATGCAGCCAAGCACGGCCAGGTTGCGGGGCCAAGAGTTGCTCTTTTGGGTAGTCGACTTGTCGTGACCAAGTTGGACTCGCCCCAGGATCCCGGCAGCGGGGCAGGCCTCCATCGCAGGCTGGAAGCGGTGCAGCAATTCTTGCTACGCAACCAACGAGCAAGTCGGGTGAGTTTATCGGTGCCGGTCGGAGTGAAGGTCCAGCGAGCCTGGGTTGAACAGCGTCCGGCAGACGTTTGGCTTCCGGCTTCTTCTACCAGAATGTCGCCCGAATTATCGGGGTCGTTGTTGCCGGCGGATGCCGAACTCGAAACACAGCCGCAGCTGGGAAGTCCGTCGAGTCTGGAAAAACGATCGAGTCCGGAAGTACCATCGATCCGCGACGAGGCGATTGTCCAGCAAGTCGAAGTGGCCCTCGACCCGCTGGAAGAGTTTTCCTTGATAACGCTGCAGCTTTCGTGGGAAGTTGCGGTCGGATCGGCAGACCTGGAATTGATCAAAGTGTCCGCGGACAAGTCACTGCCTGTCCTTGTGGACGTTATGGACGGGCTTGAATGGCCTAAAGAATTAGTCGTTGAACCGTGGCCGTCGACTGGCGGCGAAGTGAACATCCAAGAGGTTTTTGCGCGGAAAATTGCGGGATGGGCGTCGGAAGCGGGGGCGTCTCCATTGCCGATGGACCATCCGTTGTTGGGAGTCGCCCAACAGCCCTGGCCCGAATCCGGCTCTCGCGTGAGTTTGGCGGGGTATTTGACCCTGACGGCGACTGCCCAGCAAGATGCGGCCGGGTCCGAGCCCTGGGTGCGCTGGGATTGGGTGCTGATTTTAGTTGGGATGGCGGTTGCCTGGTTGTTGGGGGTGATTTGGCCGAATCGATTGCCCGCCACGTTGGTTTGGGGCGATTTTGGCTGGTTGTTCGTGGCCTGTGGTGTCTGGCTGGGAGGGGGTCCAATCTGGTTGATCCTGCTTTTATGTACCTTAGCCATCAGTTTTCTACTGCTGCGCGTCCATCGGAGCGGTTTTTCCTTCCGATTCGCTTGACGATCTAGCCCGGGCTCGTTAAACTTCCGAGTTCCCAAAATTGGGATATCCGTAACGAGACCCGTTAGCTCGGGACCTGCTCACTTTGTGATGATGTGAAGTCGCATGCCAACCATTAATCAATTGATCCGCAAACGCCGCCAAGCCAAGCGAAAGTTCTCCAAGTCGCCGGTTTTGGAACGATGTCCGCAAAAGCAGGGCGTTTGCCTCCAAGTCAAGACCATGACCCCGAAGAAGCCGAACTCGGCACTGCGAAAAATCACTCGCGTGCGTTTGACCAACGGCAAGGAAGTCACGGTTTATATTCCTGGTGAAGGCCACAACCTCCAGGAACACTCGATCGTGTTGATTCGTGGTGGTCGTGTTCGCGATCTTCCAGGTGTGCGATACCAAGTGATTCGTGGTTGCCGCGATACCCTGGGCGTTGACAAGCGTAACCAATCTCGCAGCCGTTATGGTTCGAAGAAAAATAAGGGCAAGGGTGGTGCTGCTGCCAAGGGCGCTCCCAAGAAGAAATAGTCCTGCTTGATCGTTTGTTGGTTTAAAAAGTTGTTTCCGGTTCCTGTAGCACGAGTTCGCATCCATGGGTAAGATCACCGCCAGTCGCACCAGCCTTCGTCCTGACGCCAAGTTCAACAGCTTGTTGTTGAGCAAGTTCGTCAATTGTTTGATGTACGATGGCAAGAAGTCCGTCGCTCTCAACGTGGTCTATGATGCGCTTGATATTATTGCGACGAAGTTTCCCGATCAAGAAAGCATCGAAGTGTTCACGCAGGCGTTGGAAAACGTCAAGCCACACGTCGAAGTTCGCTCGAAGCGGGTTGGTGGTGCATCTTATCAAGTGCCGATGCAAGTGAACCGCAACCGGCAGCAATCTTTGGCGATCCGCTGGGTGCTCGAAGCAATTCGCGGCAAAAAAGGTCGCCCGACCGCTGAGAAATTGGCCGAAGAATTGATGGCCGCGTATCGCCGCGAAGGTGCTGCGATGACGAAGCGAGAAAACACGCACCGCATGGCGGACGCCAATAAAGCCTTCGCTCACTTCGCTTGGTAGGCCAATGGAACGACGAGTTCTGGGAAAGACAGGAGTTGCTGTCTCGAAGTTGTCGTTCGGGGCCTCATCTTTGGGCCAAGAATTTCGGAGCGTTGATCTAAATCAAGCCATCCAATGCGTCCATGTTGCTATGGACCATGGGCTTAACTTCATCGACACCTCCCCGTACTACGGTCGAGGACTCAGCGAATGTCTGCTGGGAAAGGTATTGCCCGAGCTCGCGCGGGATTCTTATTACTTGTGCACCAAACTGGGGCGATACGCACCACAGCATTTCGATTTCTCGGCCCGACGTGTGTTCGAGAGTATCGATATCAGTCTCGAGCGAATGCGAGTCGACCATCTCGACATGATCGTCTGTCACGATATCGAGTTCGTCGATATTCGCCAGATCATCGAAGAGACGCTGCCGACGTTGCGGAAGATCCAACAGAGTGGCAA
Source organism: Pirellulaceae bacterium (assembly GCA_041741535.1). Classification (GTDB taxonomy): domain Bacteria; phylum Planctomycetota; class Planctomycetia; order Pirellulales; family Pirellulaceae; genus M30B19. The sequence goes on along the minus strand of JBGSJV010000061.1, from coordinate 8,212 downwards.
GGTTCGTTGGATTGGGATTTCCGGCTATCCTATGAAGATCTTTCGGGAAGTCTTGGCCCAATCCGAGTTGGATTTTGTGCTGTCCTACAACCATTACACGCTACAAAACACCATGTTGGAGGAACTGGTTCCGACATTGCAGGAACATGGCGTTGGAATCTTGAATGCGGCCCCGTTTAGTGCTCGGTTGTTGGCCGACGCGCCTTTGCCGGTATGGCACAAAGCTCCGCCCAACGTACGTGAGGTTCGGCAGCAAGTGCTGGACTATTGCCGTCAACAGGGCTGGGAACTCGCGAAACTGGCGTTGCAGTTTTCTGTGTCCAATCCGAACTTCGCCTCCTGTATTGCCGGTTCCGCTGATCCCGTTCGAGTCGCCCAATGGTGTGACTGGGTGAATGAACCGGCGGATCAGGAAGCGATCGCCGAGGTGCGGAGACGACTGGCTCCGATTCATAATTGGTTTTATTGCGAAGGCCGACCCGAGAACAACGACACTCCGGTTTGCTAGCATTCTCTTTTAAGTCTTCGTGCATTTACAGAGCCACCACTTACGGTCCGGTAAAGGGGGCAGGAGTCAATTGTGCGAAGCACCCGCGGGGCCGTTCCGGCAATGGACTCCTGCCCCCTCTACCGGACCGACCCCAAATTTGAAGGGTGACAAAGCACTAGCACGTCATCGTCACGTAGAAATTGCTCTTTACGTCGGGCCGGTTCTTCAGGGACAACATTTCTGTTCCCTTCTTCGAAGATCAAGGATGTTTGGTATGAAACGGCTTCACGGTCGGGAGACCTATGTTTGCGGACGGCATTGCATTGCAAGTTTGGATGTACCCGTCGCCTGTTGGCCGGGAATCCTCCTGGCCGGGTTGGTTGTCCTGGCGAGTTTCCTAGGTTGCCAAAGTTCTGAAGTTAGTGTGGCCGACATGGTGACGTTGGCGGCCAAGTTGGAAAAGACCAAACAAAGTTCGCACATTCAACTGCAGGATGAACTGCGTCGGCTTTCGGCGGATCGCGCGTTGCCGGAGCAAATTGATAGTCGGAGAAACGCAGGCGTTCTCAATGCCGAGAGTTTTGCGGCTCAAATTCACGAGATTCTGGACGATGCACAAACCGAACGCATTCTAAAGCGACTGCCGGACTTCTTTCCGAACGGGCGTCAATCCAGTGTCGCGGTGACGTTGGAAAGTTCCGCTGGTTTCCTGCAGTTCTATCAAACGGCTCATCAGGCGGCTCGCAAAGCCCTGGATGGTCCACAAAGTCGATTCGCGTGGTTGGCGGTCGAAGGCTGGTTTGCCGATACCCGGTTCACGGATCGTGCAACCGCATTGTGTGGTTTGGAATTGATTGCCGGTTTGGATGCTGCCAGTCGCGACGACATCGCCACCAGTGTGGCGGCGCTCTCGTATTCAGGACGAATTATTCGATTGTTGGCCGAGGAGGATCACCTTGTGTCGCGTCTGGCGGCCGTGGACCTGCGCGTGAAGTGGCTGCACTTGATGGATTCGATTGTTCGTCAGCCATCGATTGGGCATGACGACCTCAAGCTGATCTACGAGTTGTTGATGCGGCAAATGGCGCAGTGGCCCGACGAGCAAATGGCCTGGATCACGGACCGAGCACTTGGGCTACAGACCTTCGAGCTCGTGCGACAGGGTCATTACCTTTCCTTGTTGAGCAAAGAGGAAGCAGACGCCTTGGCAGCCGAAGGGATGCATTTGATCAAAGCCCGGGCCGTTCAACGCTATATCGATGAAGATGAAGTTTTTTATCTGGATATCATGCGGCGGTTGATTGACTTGCAACGATTTCCTTATTTTGAACGAGCCAAAGTCTTGGTCGCGATTGAAGATCAGCTTGCCACGGCCGAGCAATTGGAGAAGTATCCGCAGTTGTCGGTTGAAATGTTGCTCCCAGACACACTGCTCGCGATGCAACGAATCGCGGACGATCGGGCCCGTTGTGAAGCTTGGTCGTTGGCGCTTGCCGGGGCACTTCGGATCACACCGCCGGAATACACCACGAATCCCGTGTCTGGTTTTGCGTATCAAGTTTTGAGCAACGAGTCGACGGTGGAAGTCTTGGGGTTGACCCCCGAACAATGGCCGCAGGCAATTCGAGTGCCGCTACGTTGAAACGATGCGCTGCGATGATCTTGACGTGCTAAGCGAGTGGAATCGTGTTGCCGAAAGATTCCCGACTTTGATCTAAGATACAAAACTCGTGTTATTTGGTTGATGGGAAGGGTAACGCGTCAGAGCGAAATGGGCTGGCTGGTAATCCGGCCGCGTTCACCAAGTTGGCGTTGGGGGTATCGTTCCAACAATAGCGAACGGCGATGGGCCGTGTGACGTGCTCGCTGGTGACGACAATTCGATTGCCTTCCACGACCGCGGTGGCCGGATGAAATACATGGTCGTCGCCTGCCAATAAGAACTCGCGCAGTGGTTGGCCATCGGCCGACTGCAGGCCCTGGTCCGCGTAGAACTCTACGACGATTCGATTCTCTTCCAAGCTGGCCGTGCGGAATAAAGGTCCGCTATATAGTTTTTCTTCGGTGGCTGACTCGCGATCAAGAACTGGCTCGCGATCCGGCAATGGTTGCGTCACATCCTGAATCGCTGTTGCGGTCGTTTCGACGGTTGCGCTACTTTCGGTAGTGGTTTCTACAGGAAATAGTCGGTTCCCGTGATAGACTTCTGCCAAAGCCCAAGCGCTGAGGCGTCGTCCAACTTCTTGTTTGCGCACGGGATGTACATCGTCGGCATTCCCCAAATCTAGGACCACGGCCATTCCTGTTCGAGGAACGGTCTTGCATGTGGTTAGCTGCGCGTCCCATAGTTCGGGTAAGGCGTGGGTTGAATGGCTTTTGTAGCGATAGGGAGCTAATTGAACAAAGAGAAACGGCAACTGGGGTGTGTTCCAATGTTGTCGCCAGTCGCGAATCAACGTCGGGAGCAAGGTCCCATATTGTGCGCCGCGCCCGACATTGGCTTCGCCTTGATACCAGATAACGCCTTTGATGGGGAACTCGCGGAGCGGAGCAATCATGCCGTTGTAGAGACTGCCGGGTTGATCTTGTGGTTTGCCGTTTTCACCAACGAGCTTGGCGGTCTCGAGCAACGATTGGAGGTTCGCATCACTCGTCAACGCATTTGTCGACAACCACGATTCTGCCTTCGTCCCACCCCAGCTGGTGTGGATCAGGCCAATGGGAACTTGTAGTTCCTGTTCCAGCACGCTCCCGAAATGCCAAGCAACCGCTGAATATTCGGCCGCGGATTCTGCGGTAGACGAAGTCCAGGCCACACTACCGTTGACGTCTTCCAACGGTTGTGGGCTGGCGGTTTGGGGCACGGTGAATAGTCGCAAGTTCGGGCGAGCCGTTTCCGTGGCTCCAATTTCCTCAGGAGGAGTTTTACTGTTTGGCCAAGCCATGTTCGACTGCCCGGCACACAGCCAAATATCACCTACCAAGACATCACGAATGACGACTTTTGAGGTCTTCCCTGTCAGTGTCAATTCGTACGGACCGCCCACAGGTGGAGGCGCAAATTTTAAGCTAAATTTGCCTTCGGCATTGCAAACGGTTTTTATTTCGCGGTTTTCAATTGCCGTCCCGGTAATCACCAGCAATAACGGTTCGTCTGGTTCAGCGGTTCCAACCAGATGGACATCCGCCTGACGCTGCAGGACCATCGAGTCGCAGAAGAATTTTGGCAGCCGGATATCACCCCGCACGCCGACGGGAGCTCCCGCCATCAGGCACACCCAGAACGCCAAAACGAATATCACCCGAGTGGTGGATGTCCGCTGTCTTGGCAACAACGAAGCGTGCGCAGGAGTTGAGGGCATGGGCAACCTTCCGAGTATTGGGTAGCCAAGCGAGCCAGCCTGTCGCGGGTCGGCTGCTCGGTTTCCGGCATTGGGTGGCAAACCCCGTTGCCTCACCGCTTAGGCTTTGTCCTAAAAAGGGTCTGACCCTCTCCAGTCGTGTCTTTTTGTCCGGGATTTTGCTGCCCACTAAAGGGGCAGCCCCCTTTGGGGACAACGCCTAGTATAGCTCAAATGCAAAGGCTTCGCGACCATTATTCAGCCGCCCTGGGATTCAAAGGCCTGTTGCGAGGCTCGGGCAAACTCAACGACTTTTTCCCAAGGTTCACGATAGGTGATTGGATCTACGAGACCTAATTCGGCGAACGCCAGAATTCTCTCGACGTCGGAGCCGGTTCGGCCATCGGCACGACCATCGGCGTCCGGTTGATAACTCGTCCAGGTATTGCGAAATACCGTTTCAAAATCCAATCCCAGCGTGTTGCAGGACAACATCGCTTGTTGCAATATTTTGGTTTTGTCCGAATTCAGGTACGGTAGAAAAAGCTCCACCAAATGACTGTCCCAATTGCCCAGTTCGAACGCGCGCATCAGAGCCGAATAAAAATCAGGACGACAATCGGGATAGATGGCGTGATCCCCGCTGTGCACACCCAACGCGAATTTAACGGGTGTTTGTAGACGAGTGGCCACCGACAAAGCGTACCCATAAGCAATCGAGGCAAAAATGGCATTGCGATTGGGGACCACCGTTTGCTTCATGTTCGCTTGCGCATAAAAACCGTGCGGTACGTCCCAGTCTCGATTGGTCAGGGCCGAATGAAAGACCTCGCCCAATCCGGAGACATCGAGAACTTGATGCCCGACCACGTATCCCTGTTGTTGCAGGTATTTCAAGTTGTCTGCCAGTCGGTCCAACTCGATCCGATGTTTTTGCGCATAGTCGAAACTGATTGCTTGAACTGCGTGGCCACTCGCCAGCAAATGCAACAGCAGGCTGGTGGAGTCCATGCCACCGCTTAGACAAAGTACCGCTGGTCGTTGCTGTCCGTTGGCATTGGGTACGTCGGCAAGCCCACGGGTGGAAACAGGAAGAGGATCAGATGGATTCATGGATTAGGGTTTCTTGATCACAAAGCACCAGCGATGCAGGCGGCCTTGAAAGTCGAACGGAATGGTTTGGTTGGTGATGTCCTTGACGAAATCTGCTTCAATTGCCGAACGCTCGATGCGAAATTTTCGGCAATTGGTACTGAAGTACAAGAGGCCACCTGAAGTCAGTGTTCGCAAGGTCTGATTGATCAACCAAGGATGATCTCGCTGAATGTCCAAGTTGCCGTCCATGGCTTTGCTGTTGCTAAAGGTCGGCGGGTCTAAAATGACCAAGTCGAAACTCGCGGGTGTGACTTCTTGCAAGTATTGCAACACATCCGCGCGGCAAAATTGGTGACGCTCGGCATCGAACAATCGATTCAAGGCCAAGTTCCGCTGCGCCCAGTTCAAATAGGTATTCGACAGATCTACCGAAACGATGCTTTTCGCGCCGCCGTCGGCGGCATAGACCGAGAAAGCGCCGGTGTAACAGAACAAGTTGAGCACACGTTTGTCCCGAGCCAATTCACGAAATTTTTCGCGCGTCGTCCGATGGTCGAGAAAGAGTCCCGTGTCCAAGTAGTCGGTCAAGTTGACATAAAACCGCAAGCCACCCTCGCGAACGATCAAAAGTTGTTTGTCCTCCGCCAACTTTTGATACTGCTGGGTTGGGTCACTTTTTGTCCGACGTTCGCGGACATGCATGGATTCGGTGGGAACCTCCAGAGTTTGCGAAATCGCGGTTAGGCACGTTGCCAGATCCGCATTTCGACCTCGCGGCTCGACCGTTCCTGGTCCCGACTCGCTTGGCGATTCCACGTGGGTTCGCGGAGCGAGCCCCGAAGGTTCGGCCGGTCGCAGGTAATGCGAGACCAACAATTGGTCGGCATAGCGATCAATCGTGAAGGGGAACTCGGGTAAATCCCGATCGTAAACGCGAAAACAGTCGAGTTCTTGCCGGCGAGCCAACTTTCGACAATGGCGATCGTTTTTTTGCAAGCGGCTGACGAACTGCGGTAACATCGGATCGGTCATGTTGGGTTAGGCTCTGTCCCAAAAGGGGTCTGACCCTTTGGAGGGCATGTAATAATTTCGGACAAAAAGGCATGACCGGAGAGGGTCAGCCCCCTTTGGGGACAAAGCCTAAGATCGGGCTCTTGAAAATGGATCGATCGCCCTCGCCAGTGATGAACTATAGCTTTTCCTCGAAACGTTTGTCAAACTATGGGGTTGATGGTTGGTTGGACGATTTCGTTGGGGTTTGCCTGGGAGATGAGCATGTTATCAAGACTATTTTCTGCGATGAACCTTGGCTTGGAGTATGGCGCGCGCTTCGCACCGGCCACAGCACTCGTTGGCGCGGTTCTGTTGGCAGGTTCTGACCTATGGGCGCAAGCGGACGACTTCGCGGCCAAAACTCAACAAAACTGGCACCAATGGCGTGGGCCCAATGGCGATGGCAGTGCATCCAACTCCAATCCACCAACCGAGTGGAACGAAACGAAAAACATGAAGTGGAAGGTGGAATTGCCGGGCAAAGGCAGCGGCACGCCGGTCATTTGGGAAGATCGAATCTATTTGATGAGCGCTGTCGAACTGGAGGCGGCGACCCCGGCAATCGAGACACCTGCAGAAGACGCGCCTAAATTAGGTAGCGATCGACCGCGTGGTACCACCGAGTCCGACTCCGAGCGGACCCGAGACACGCCACCTCGACCAAGAACCAGCGAGATTCGCGGCACGGACGGGACCGAACGTCCTTCGCGCAATGAACGTGGTCGTGGTGAAACGGGTGGGGCGAATCAAGAGCGTACGCAAGAAGGCCAAGAGCAAGGTCGCGAGGGACGGCGACAAGGTCGCGGAGGCCGTGGTGAACAACGACCAGCCGCCAAGCACCAATTCATCGTGTTGTGTCTGGACCGCGAGTCCGGCAAAGAAATTTGGCGTAAGACCATGATCGAAGCGGTGCCGCACGAGGCAGGGCACGGGACCAATACGTTTGCCTCGGCATCTTTAGTCGTTGATGGGCAACGGATCTATGCCCATTTTGGCTCGCGGGGATTCTATTGTTTGGATATGCAGGGCGAAGTTCTCTGGGAGAAGGATCTCGGGCTCATGCGGACGCGCAATGGCTTTGGTGAAGGTGGATCACCCAGTGTTTACGGCGATACCGTTGTCATCCCCTGGGATCACGAAGGTGATTCCATGATGGTGGCCTTGGATGCCAAGACCGGAGAGGAAAAATGGAAAGTCGAACGAGACGAACGAACGACCTGGTCCACGCCTCTGATCACCCCGTTCGGCGATAAAGTTCAGGTGGTCGCCAATGGTTCGGTGGTACGCAGTTACGACCTAGCGACGGGGCAATTGATTTGGGAATGTGGTGGGCAAGTCGGAAACCCGATTCCTTCCCCCGTTCGTTATGAAGACCAAGTGGTCTGCATGACCGGTTATCAAGGCTATGCGATTGTTTCGATGTCCTTGGATTCGCAAGGAGATATCACCAAGACGAGCAAAGTGGCTTGGAGCGGAGGCGGCGCTGCTCCTTACGTTCCATCTCCGGCGCTCTTTGACGGTTTGTTGTATTTCGTCAAATCCAACAATCCCGTGATGGTTATCCGCAATGTGAAGACTGGTGAAGTGGTGTTGGATGAAACTCGGTTGCCACAAATGCGAGCCATTTATGCTTCGCCCGTCGCGGCCGGTGGCAAGATCTACTTCTGTTCGCGGGAAGGCGTGGTCGTCGTCATCAAACATGGGGACTCGGGCGAAGTCTTGGCCATCAATGAAATGGGCGAAACCATCGATGCCTCACCCGCAATCGTCGGTGACCAATTGTTTATCCGAGGCGACAAACATCTCTTTTGTATTGCCGCTCCGTAGGCTCTGTCACCATTTAATTTTGGGGTCGGTCTGGTAAATGGGGCAGGAGTCAATTGCCGGAACGGCCCTGCGGGTGCTTCGCACAATTGACTCCTGCCCCATTTACCAGACCGTAAGTTTGGGCTGTGACAATGTACTAGTGCTTTGTCACTACTTAATTTTAGGGTGGCTCTGGTAAAGGTGTCAGGAGTCAATTGCCGGAACGGCCCTGCGGGTGCTTCGCACAATTGACTCCTGACACCTTTACCAGACCCCTATTTTTAGCTGTGACAAAGCACTAGCAGGGTGCTGAAAAAGTCTCGGATTTGTTACCATACCAAGGTCACATCATGGAGAGAAGAATGCGCGGTCGAGAAAACAATCAGATTCAGCTTTTTTTCACGATAGATGTCGAATCTCGAATTCG
>JBGSJV010000060.1:0-3452 GCA_041741535.1 Pirellulaceae bacterium | reverse complement strand
CAAAGTCTCATGCTGAACTTTGCCGTCCTTGCGAAAGCTTCGCCGTAAAAGTACAGAGGTATACACCTTACCTTTGACTGACTTGCGAACCGTTTCGACCCGTATTTTTCCCGCGTTTGCACTCATGCCCAGCGTTATACACAAGATCAAGAACGCTAGCTAGCCCTATCTGAAAAATTCGTGGCAACAAATCTGCATTTTGTTTTTAGCCATAAATACCGTCTTTTACGGACTCAAGTGCTCATTTTTTGACTGTTTTCCGTTCCAAGTCAGGACTAACAAGGATGTGCATCTGGTTCATTGGCACTTGCATGTTCGTGAGGTTCGTGTTTTTCGTGGTAAATGTTTGGAACCACGAAAAGCACGAAAGGCACGAAACAACGGGACGATGAGGAAACCTCTGGGGACACACCGAACACGCATTGTTTCGATATCCGTAGTACGGTAGTCGCCCAGGGGACAGACCCGAGGGAAACCGTTGGCGTGCCCGCGTTCCGATTTTTTTGAGACATCGACTAACACGGATGTGCATCTGGTTGATTGGCACTTGCATGTTCGTGAAGTTCGTGTTTTTCGTGGTAAATGTTTGGAACCACGAAAAGCACGAAAGGCACGAAACAACGGAAACAACGGAAACAACGGAAACAACGGAAACATGAGGAAACATGAGGAAACATGAGGAAAGCTCTCCGCGCGCAGCTTTCCCCCAAAAATCTCTGTCGCCAGCTTTCCATAGGTGCGGCAACCGCGCTGAAGAAAGAATTCCGCCGGGATGTCCAATTGGTCGGTGACGATTTGAATCTGTCCGTTGCAACTAGGACCAGTGCTTGAAAACTTCCTGCCTGCGCGGCGACCTCGGCTCGTATGCGGTGTCGCTCGAACGACCATCAATCGCATTGGATGATCGATCGCAGTCGTTTTAGAGCTTGGTTTAATCACTCGATCGGCAAGGACTCCCACGGCCGTATCGGCTGGACTCAAAGTACGCTCTTCGATCACTTGATGAACGAAGTTATCTCGAACTCGGCAAATATAGCCGCTACTATTGTTGTGGATCGCGTTCCACAGCTTCTCTTTGTTGTATCCTCGATCCATGACGTACAGGCGATCGGACTCCAGCGTCTGCTCCAATACCACACGTTCGTCGGCCTGTCCCTTGGGATTGGCTGAGGTTGCATCGATACGGTTGGGTATGCCGCGAAGAATTTCGAATTGGAAACCAACTGGGGACACACAAAATGAATGTGTGGCTAGATGATTGCGCGCGAGAACGCTCGGCTGGTGCTGGGTATGTGTGCGTTATTTGCCGGTATGGCTTGCCCACTTCGATTCTGGTTTAAAGGCTTGCGTGTCTATTTTGTGGGCTTATCATACGCACCCTCCTGGCGGGCGCTTCATCACATCGGGAAATACATCGGTAGGTCTAGGATTTGCAGTCCGTTTGGAACGGCGGATCGGGCACCTTGAAAGTTAGGATACGGAATGAGAACGATTGGCGTGGCTGTTTGGATGGCAATGTGGAGTTGCAGTCAATTGGCTTTTGGATTGCAAGACGACTCCAATGCCTATTCGTGGCGCTACTATCGACCTTCGAATACTGGTATTCAAGGCGACTATTGCGAAGCCTTGCTACTTGATTCGGATGGAAATCCTTGGATCGCCGGATATGAACCAACCTTCGAGGAGGGTGGCTTTTCGAAGTTTCACTATTCGCAGAACCGTTGGGAGAACTACTCGAACGTCGATTTCCCCGAGATCGGGCATCCTTTTTCGACGGGTGTCACTCGGGTCGCGGATTTTGATCGAGATTCGTTGGGCAATTTGTGGATGGCGACGGGCAGAGGGGCGTTATTTTTTTCACCTGCGTTAGGGCCTGTTTCATTGCAACGATTCGACGGTGATAACTCGCCAATGCCAGGCGGCTGGAACCGTGGGGTCGAGGTGGCGCCCGATGGCACGGTTTGGTTTTCTGCCTATGCGACGTATTGGGGTGGATCCGGCGTGTCGCAATATGATCCGACGGTTGATCAGTGGCGCGTGTTCTCTAATCCGTTTGGAGATGGCAAAATCAATATCCAGCCCAAACCAACCGACGGCTATTTTGTTTGGGTCAATGCGACCGGATTGGAAGTGAATCGGTACGATTCGAATACCCATGATTGGCAAACTCTTCCGGCGGAAACCGGTGGTCCCGCGCACTTGGTTGGCAAGAATGCGACGGACTCGCAAGGCAACACTTGGATGTTGCGATGGACGAACTTTGACCTGTACGAAGTCAAGCTCGATTGCCTACGTCCGGATGGCACGTGGTTCAATTTTCCGTCTGCCCCGTTTGGAAATGATATCGCCGAGTTAAGAGCCAAGTCGCCTGACCTGGTGCTTGTCGTTGATGGTTCCGGACGAGTTTGGCGATTTAATGGCAGCACTTGGCAAGACTTGGGTTCATGGAACGACACATCTTATTCGTATGACGTCGATCAAGACGTCGCAGGCAATGTGTGGGCGTGTGGAGTGGGGGGAGCGGGGAGACGGGACGTGTCAACCGGAGAATGGCAACGCTTCCGAGTCACGAACACGAGTCAATACGATTTCTTTAATGAAGATTTGACGATCAACCAAGCCGGCCACGTTTGGGCAACCGCAAATGCGGGACCGGGCGTTGGTGGAATGGTTAAGTTTGACGGGCAGAGTTGGACGGGATTCAACAATCACCATTATGGCCTCGGGTACGATTGGCCGTTTCCAACGGACAACAGCCAAAAAGTTTACGTACGACCTGTCGGTGCCGAACTGTTCGTCAATCCGACTTTTGGTGGATTACACCAACTGAATCGAGGCAGATGGACGAATATGCAAGTTGGCTGGGACGAAGTGGGTGACATCCGCGAAGACGGATCGGGGCGGTTATGGGTGGCTCATGCCGGTGGGCTGTTGCTGCAAAATCGAAGGGGTTGGCAAACGATGTCGCGGCATGGCGCCGAATTGCTGCGCGCGGACAATCGGTTCCCGAAGCGGATGTGGGCGATGTCGGTGACAAACGTGATTTGGCTGGGTGATTTCAAATTGCCGAAGATATGGACCATCGAAGACTTCCCGGAACTGGACCCGCAAAGTGATCAGTTCAAGGGGATGGTCCAAGACTCCCAAGGGAACATTTGGATCGGGGCGAACACCATCAACCTACCTTTCAATTCCACACTGATCAAACTTAACCCACGAACCGGCAAATACGTCTGTTGGCGGTATGGAGTGAACTGGCCGTTTCCTGGCCAATACCTAATGCCGGTCGGTGCCACTTCGGACGGTAAGATTTGGTTTCAGTACGATTCTGATTTCGGCATTGACGATCAGGGACTTGGTTCATTCGATGGCACTCAAATCCGAACATTCCCAGCTCCCTTTGAAGGAGCACCACAGTGGGGTGGGCTTCCACACGCGGGGATCAAGGACGT
>JBGSJV010000059.1:0-27550 GCA_041741535.1 Pirellulaceae bacterium | reverse complement strand
TGCCTGAAACTAGACGTTTGGTACCTTTTGAATTTTTCATTCTTCAATAATCATTAAACATTCACACGCCAGAGCCCGCGAGGGTCATTTCGAAGCTTTCGACGTTCGAAATCCGGAACTTATTTCGCGACAAATCCTAAGGCGATCGGTCCTGGTTTTGCCAAAGTGCGGATCGCTTCCCATGGCGGTCTCGTGCCTTGACAGCTACCGCGTTCTGGTTGCCGTTGTGGCGCCGCGTTCCAAAGCGTGGATTCTCGTAGAGCCGGCCCATGTTCCGGCCAACGCAACGACTCTGATCCTTAAGTGTGACCAAGCACGAGACATTGTGATTGGTAATATATTGACAGTAGTCTATATAGACGGTAATCTATGTTTTATGGAGCACCTGACCCAAACGTTCGCCGCGCTGGCCGATCCAACTCGACTGGGTATCGTCGTGCACTTGGCGCGAAGCGAGGCTACGGTCTCGGAGCTGGTCGATAGGTTCGATTTGACCCAACCAACGATTACCTCGCACTTGAAAGTGTTGGAATCCGTTGGGCTCATTACGCGAACGCGAATCGGTCAATCTCGACCGGCACAACTAGCGTTTGATCGATTTGACGAAATCACGAAGTGGATTGCGCAGGTTCAGCATGTTTGGGAAAGCAACTACCAGCGGCTTGATGCGGTGCTCGCGGAAATGAAACACGCGGAAGAAAAAACGAAACGAAAGCGAAAGAAATGAAGCCTGCTGAAGTAACAACACCATCGGACACCACCGTGATGGTCAAACGTGTTTTTGAGGCCGAAGCTCGTCTGGTGTGGCGCGCGTATACCGAGCCCACAGTATTCACGCGTTGGTGCACCAGTCCGCCGTGGAGTATGCCGGTGTGTGAAATGGACGTTCGACCTGGCGGAAAATACAAGTGGCGGTGGCGGAATCACGAAAATGGTAGCGAGTTTGGGTTTGTCGGCGAATTTCGCGAAATCGAAAAGCATCGCAAAATCGTCCACACACAGGTGTTCGACCCAGGCAATACGGACTTCGCTATGGGCGACGAAGGCACACTCATTACCGTGACATTTGACGAACAAGATGACGTCACCACCGTTGTGACGCTCATCACGTATTCTTCGAAAGAGGACCGCGACGAAGCCCTCTCCACAGGCATGACCGAGGGTATGGAAATGAACTACAAACAGCTTGATGGAATCCTGATCGACCAAGACCAGCTTTAATGTCGTTAGAACATCGTCGGTGGCTAAGCTGTGTTCCCAAAGAAGGGGTCTGACCCAACGCCGTGACGCGAACCGGTGGCTCGCGCGCACCGGCTGAGGTTGTTGCGGCCCATTCGGGCCTGTTTTCTCCTTCGGAAATCCGTTACGGCGTTGGGTCTGACCTAGCCGTCGGTTCAACACAATCAACCTCAGGGCAACGTTCGTACGAGATCCATCACAATTCAAGCCAGAAAGATACTGTTTTCAAGGAGCCCACATGAATTTACAAAACGAACCTTCGGACCGTCGTATGGTGCGGAGATGTTGGCGCGAAGCCTCATGGCTGAACAAAACATTGCCGATCATCGTGACGACCATTCTTATTATCGTGACGCTGAAGCCTGCTGTATTGACGGCCCAACACAAGCCTACGACAGGATATGCGATGGTCAACAACGTCAATATGTATTACGAAGTTCACGGCACAGGCGAGCCTCTGGTGCTGATCCATGGAGCTTTCATGACGATTACCAACAACTGGACTGGGTGGATCGACGAGCTCGCTAAGACTCGGATGGTTATTGCCGTCGAACTACAGGGCCATGGTCGAACGGGTGACATCGAGCGCGATTTCACTCGGGCAAACCTTGCCGACGATATCGTGGCACTGCTTGAGAAACTCCAAATCCCACGAGCTGATCTGATGGGCTATAGCATGGGCGGCGGCGTGGCGATGCAATGTGCGATCCGCCATCCCGACAAAGTCCGAAAGGTGGTCGTTATATCATCCGTGTTTCGTCGCGATGGCATGGTCAAGGAAGGACAGGAAGCGATTGCCAATATCACCGCGGAGGCCTTCAAAGACTCACCGTTGGAAGTCGAATACAAGAAACTCAGCCCAACCCCTGACAACTTTCCGCGGTTTGTGCAACGGATCATCTCAAGTTCGACACAAGGGGCCGACATCCGCGCGGAAGAGCTTGCGGCCACCCAGGCACCAATGTTCTTCATTCACGGTGACGTTGATGGCATACGGCTCGAGCATGTCGCGGAAATGTTTCGGCTGAAGGGCGGTGAAATCCACGGCGACATGCGGCCTCGAGCCGAATCACGGCTGGCCATCTTACCGGACACGACACACGTGACACTGATGCAGCGAGGCCCAGATATTATTCCGATGGTAAACGACTTTCTCGACGCGAAGTCAAATGCACAAGAATCGCCGTGACACCTACAAGCACGCTAATCCTTGGCCGTTGTGGCGGGTAGCGGCAAAAGTTCGATTTTGCGGAACTCGATTGGGGCGCTTTCCGCTTGAATGGAAATATAGCCTTCTTGGAGCAATAGCTCGCCGCCGCGTTGCTCGATCAATAGCTTCGCACCCGCGTCGCGCGGATCCAATTGTGGTTCGGTGTACTCCAGCACCACTTCCCCGTCCATCCAATGCTTGACCGACTCACTCCCGTGCACTTCGACTTCAATGGTCACCCATTGCTCGCCATGGTAGGTCTTTGATTTTGAACTGGTGCAGTGTGGCAGGAATAACTTCCCGTTCAAGACAACATTGGTTCCGGGTGTACACAAGTTGGCCGTCGTTCGTTGATTGTTCCCGTCACCACCCAGCAATTGGACTTCAATCGACGCCGGGAAATCCTGGTCAATCGTCATTGTTTTGGGGTCTTGGCAATGCAGCATCAGGCCGTTGTTGCGAACCGCCCAGCCCGGTCCGTCCGCGCACTGCTGCCCCACGAAACGGTATTCCGCCCGCAAGCGGTAATTCGAGTACGGCTGAGCGTAAAACAAGTGTCCGAAGCGTTCGTTGAACTTTGGATAATGTTGTGGATCGTAAACAACTTTTAGCACGCCGTCCGCAACCTGAAAGGTCTCGCCAAAATTCTCTCCCAGCGGACAGTGGCGAATTTTTGGAGTCCAACCCGTCAAATCACGACCATTGAACAGTTGAATCCATGTTTCATCCGTGGCTTCTGCCTTCGAGCCGACGCGGCCTTTCAAATTTTTGGACAACTCTCCTTGCGGAACTCCCCACGCTGGCGAGCCGAAGATGATTGCCAATCCGAATACAACACAACTGAAGCCGATCTTCGTCATTCGCCGATTCTTTCGTGAAGCCCGCAGGTGCATGAATCATTGGGCTCGTTTCAGATACTCTTTGACGTTGTCACGCGACAAAAAGAAAATCGCGAGCGCGGGGTAAATCAACCCGATCACACCGCCGCACGACCCGCCAACCAAGCCGATAGTGGCCGTCATTCGCTCTTGGTCACCCATAGCTTCGTTGAAAACTCCAAACATGATGATGCCCACCACGACTATCCCCAGAATTCCAAAGACAATCGCGATGTAGCCATATAAAACGGTCAACAGTCGCCCCAAGTCTTTGTTCATTAGCAGTAGAATCCCTCCAGCGATCTGCATGAATGTCGTGCATGAACCAACGACCATCCCCACAATGTTCCACGCATAGCCAATCGGATGGTCCAAGATTGGATTCGGGGGTTGTTGGAACCCAGGGTTATTCGCCAAAAAGAAGAAGAAGAACACCGCCACTCCAATCCCACAAATGCCGAACGCTCCAAAAACCAGGTTAAGAATGCCGAACACGGTAATAACGGTTGGCTTGTCGTTTGGCGTTGGTAGGCCGCCGTATTGCGGTTGGGACATGGGACTGGCGTATGGATTCGACATGCAGTTTGGCCTTCTACAATTCCTTGGCAGACTTGGTTCGCTTGAGCCCTCCCGAAAACACAGGGGGGCAAGTTCTCATGTCCTATTCTACATGGTTCACGTGAAAAAAGTATCGGGTTCGAACCGCTTCGTCGTCCCGATTCGACTTCACCGGAAAATGGGACACGCTGGACACGAAGGCAGAAGTCGATTCGTATTTTGATCGGCGATCTCCGCCACGGGATACGGCTATTTTCCTTGCTTCAAATAGGCTTTGACATTTTCTCGGGTCATAAAAAAGATCGCGAGTCCCGGATAGATCAAACCTAAGATGCCGATGCACGACCATACGGCGACCATGCTAATCAAAACGCCGGTCGCCTCCGCTCGTTGTGCATCGGGGATCTGTGGCGAGCGAAGGATCATGATGGCGACGACAAATAGCGAAACCAAGCCAAAACCAAGCGAGAGCCATCCGTAGAAAATCGTTAGAATTCGCCCCAAGTCTTTGTTTTGCAACAGGAGGATGCCACCCGTAATGATGCTGATGGTACAGACCGTGCTAACTGCCAAAGCCGCCACATTAAACGCGATGCCAAACGGATCGTCAGCAAACGGATTTTGCCCCCGATTGGGCATGTTGCCCATCATCACAGCAAAACCCAGTAGGCGGAATCCAAGATTGCACAACCCCAACGCGCCAAAGACGAGGTTTAGAATTCCAAACACCGTGATCGCCGCAGGTTTGTCGTTGGGGGCACGCGTGCCCTGATATTGCGGTAGAGACATCGGAATCGCGTACCGGTTGGGGTAGGGGTTCGACATGTGATGAAAGTCTCGAAAGCAAGTGCAGGAACTACAAAGATGCGTTGATCGACACGAGACGGTCGCCCAAAAGTTGGCGAAATTCGCGTTCCAACGCTCGCAAATCAACGTCGCCCGCTAGTTCAACTTCGTAACCGTTCGTGACGGGTTTCAGCTCGTATCGTCGCACTGGGAATCGCCGCATCAATCGCGTGATTTGCATACTGTGAATCACTTCCCCGGATTCCGCAAGATATTCGACGGGGTCTCGACCGATCAAATCCAGCAAGATGCGATGACCACCGACGATTTGCAACGCGGCGTAATCGCCCGTACGGTAACGCAACAACGGCAAGAAGGGGTTCCTTCCACCGGTCAAGGTGATTTCGCCGCGAACTCCCGGTGCACAGCGATTGCCCGCGTCGTCCAGAATTTCGACGAACAAATCCGGCGGCAAAATCCGATGCCCCGATTCGTCCCGCACCGCCACCAAGCCCGCTTCGGTCATGGCGTAGAAGTCCAAGACCGGACACCCGTATCGTTCTTGCAAATGTCGCGCATAGCCGTCGGAAAGTTGCAGAATACTAGAAAGAATCGCCTTTGGATGAGGAGCTAACTCCAAGCGTTCCAAGGCCCCAAAAGCAACGGGATCACCCAACCAAATTGGCGCTTGCCAATGTTGCAGATATGAGACGCGATCGTTGGGGTTCTTCCAGGCCGACGGGTCCAAGTTCACGCGGATACAACCGGCTTCCTTCAAATACGAGACCACAATGGCTGTGGTGAATGCGTCAGGATAAGCCGCGAAATGGTGCAGCGCCACTTCGCCGGAACCACGCCGAAACTTCGCGCCCACCAGAGTCTGAATCGCATGTTCCATCAACGGCACACCGCAAGCCGCCGAATACGGATGGTGTGGCGTTCGCATGGGTTGCCCGGTCGTTCCACTGCTGGAAAATGCAATCAGTTCGTCCAAAGGCTGATCGTCGGGGACAAATTGCCAAACTTGCGGCGCCATGTCCGCACGAGCACACGTTGGCAGGTCATTAAATCGCGTCCCCACTCGCGAGCGTTGCCGGTAGAACGGTACCTCCGTCAGGCAGTAGTCCACATGCGCCGTCAACCAGTCGGGTTCCTCCAGTGAATCGATCGGTGCCTTGGTTTCCAAATGATTGGCAAATTGTTGCACGCGTTCCAAACCCACATCGTTCAATTGCTCGCCATTGGGCCAATTCCAAATGGGCGCGTGAGGATGTTGCCGCATGGCGTGAAGGAACTGGCGACCACGTGGGCTCAAACGTGGAAATCGTTCCGCTTCAGTTAGTTCGGGATACATGTCGCGATTCCTTGTTGATGAACTACTCTCCGTAGCGACTGGCTGATTCCAGGGCTTGCTTGCGAGTCATCGCGTCGCGTACTTCGCGAGCCCGTCGTTCGGCCGCCGCCGTCGCCGCGAGAATGCGCTGTCGTTCGACACTATCAAGTGTTTGCAGTCGATCGCGGGCTTGCAGGACGGTCTCGTTGGCTGGTTCGAGCTGATGAGCAGCCAAACAAAGTCGCGCCAATTCTTCGCGCCGTTCTGGATCGGAGGTGAACAGTTCTGGGCGAACCAATTCGGCCAGCTGCGGGAGTCGCTCGCCCGTCAGCCATTCCCAACCCAGATCGGCCAAGTTGGGGCGAGCGAGGAACCACTCGTCATGCAAGAGCCATGTCGTGACGCTCAGCAAGCCCCAATAACGCAACTTCTGTTTGTAAGCACGAACGGGTTGCCCCAATTGCTTCAACCATTGCAAGCGATCGGGAGTGAGGAACTGGTGCCCGTAAGCTCGACCATGGTCGGCCATGATGGCGGCGACTTGAGCACCCCCATGCGCGGCGGTACAAGTTTCGCAGAACTCCGGCGGGCATTCGCTCAATCGTCGTAGTAACGACTCCAAGACGGGTCCTGGCTCCGACATTATCTTTTTCCCTTTTCTGGTGTCGCCACGATCTGTTCGAGTGGCAGCTTGGACTGCGAGTAGTGGCGCCGACAAAACTCCCGGGCAAATACCAACAACTCTTCCATCGAGTTCACCAAGTGGACATCCCAACCATCCGCCCGCATGCGGTCGATTTGCGGCCCATATTGTTGACTGTGCCCGTCGTAGCCGGGCAGTTGCAAGACATAGGTCGCCCCTCCACGGCAGGCATGGACCGCTTCCCGAGCAACGTCCCACCCCAATCGCTTGTCACCTTTTTCATTTAACATCGTAAACATGTCGTAATCACTGACGATGAGAACATGGGCGGGCCGGTCGCGCTTGGTGTTGGTTTGAAAGGTCTCGGCCAAACGATGGATCCCAAACGAGTAACCCGTGCCCAAGTAGTTCAACATCATTTGCATGATCTCGTTTTGATTGCGAATAAACCCATCCGTGCTAATGGATCGACCGGGCTCACCCGAAAGTACCACTTTAACGAAGGCTCCGGATCGCAATGCCGACAAGGCCATGACCGTTCCCGCCAACACCGGATAGGACAACTGCCGCGCTGGGTCGCCCATCGAACCACTGCAATCAATGCCCAAGTACAAGTCTACAGGAATGGACTTGGGTTCATGGCCCGGTGCTTCCCCTTCGATTCGCTGAAGTGTGGTAACGCCCGGCACCACCACGGGGCTGGTCATTAGCGTGCCCAGCCAATCCACTCGCGACAAGTCCAAGCCTGTGTCCCATAGTTCTAGGCCTTCGGGGATCACGTCCATCGCCGGGGCGGACTGGCGAGCCGGAAATGGAATCAGATACGGGACGGCTCGTTCGCGGTAATAACGCACCGCGATTTCTCGTTCGTTAAGCTTGACCCCGGCGGCTTTCAAGATCTCGCCGTATTCAAACGGGTCTCGATAGGTCTTTAGCGTCTTGCGGCCCGAGTCCGCGCTGCGGACTTTGCCGCGTCCTTGTCCCTCTAGTTCACCGCGATCCATCGGATCCAGGCCTGACAAGATGGGATCTTCGGCTGGATGGATGTTTCCGCTCAGTTCGTCGTCTTCCAGTTCTGCCAAACCGTCGGGGATTTCGCCGCCGCCTGCTTGAAGCGTGTCGCACCACGCGCGGAACCGTTGTTGATCCGCCTCGGCGGTTTCCGTAACGTAAGGCAACAGCAGACAGGCAAACCGGCCTCCGCCATACAGCCAATCGCGTTGATAGACACGAATCAATCGTGAGCCCAACACCGCATCTTGGTTCAAACGTGAATCGAATTCGCCGTGAACCAAAGTTCCTCGTGGCAGGTTCCACAGCAGTTCGTACATTCGCATGTAAAGCTGCCACAGTTTTCCTGACGGTTCATCATCCTTTAACTTCTGATAAACGCCTGCCATGTCGCGTCCACATTGTCGTTGCAGTCGATCGTTGATCAACAAATCAGCGTACAAGTTCGCCACCATCGGGGCATACGATTCGCAGCTGGGTAAGCCGCGGCGAATCCGAGCCAACAATCGCGCGTTGTCGGTCAGGTCCGCCGGGCAATACACGTGATGTCCAATTTCATGAGCCAAGATTTCTTGGGCGAATGATTCCAATCCTTGTTGGGCAATTTGAGCCAAGCTGACAACAATCGTATGATCGTTCAAGCGGATCATTGCAAACGAACCCGACAGTTGCTCGCGTTTTTCGTCGGCGCTGGTGAAACAAAACTTGGGTTCGCGCAGTTGCACGTAGGAACTCCAGTCCGCCAACGCGGCGGGCCACGCGTTTTTCCATTGCTGTTCAAGCTCTGTCAACTCGGTTGATCGTTTGCGCGGGCTCATGAAACGTTGGCTCGCCCTGCAGAAGATTGCGCTAAAAGATAGACATGAAACGAATTCGGCAATGTCACAGCCAGCGTCCGCCCATCAAATGCCTGACTGCTGCAATCGGCCAATTCCGGAAAGGATTGTTGTTGGTGTCCCCAAGTCACTAGTCCTTTCGCGTCGATCTTAACGACGTTCGAACCCTTTGCCGCTGGCGAAACCGCTTGGGAAACATCGGCGCGGTGAAACGACTGGCCGAACACATCGGCGGTAATCTGCCAGCGGTTGATGGAGTCGCCGACGAACAGGGATTGGTTTTCGCACGACACGCGCGGAGGATAAAGAAATAGTCCTGAAAACCCGCGAAACGCGCCGCAGGTTGCGACCAATCGAATCGTCGAGTTGCCGGATGTCGAAAGGGAAAGGCTGGCCCACGGATCTTGCTCGAACGCGTCCAAAACGGCCGACACTTCGCGATCCATATTGCCAGCCCGCAGTTGCAAGAGTTCACCCACCAATTTTGCGGGCAAAAGGCGACCATGTCGAAGCGCCGCCGCGCGATATTCGGGCAGCCCAGCCAGCCAGGCCGCAACCGAGCCCAAGCGCAGAAGCTGTTCGACTGATTCGCTTTGCGGTCCCGCTTGAGTCACCAGCTGCAGCCAACGCGGCAGAACCGTCGAAGGTGCAAGCGCCAACGTCATGACGGCGTTGCTGAGACTTCCCGCGACACGACGTGGGTCACGAGCCAGGATCGCCGCAAGTGCGGGAAAACTCGATTCCCACAACTGCCCTAACGAAACTGAAACTTGGCCGGACGTTTCGGCAAAACATCCCGCCGAAAACAATTCCAACGATACGTCATAGAGTTCATTCAATACGCGATTGGCCCGCTCGGGCAGTTGAACATACACGCGATCGACGATTGGCATGATGCGGCTGCGGACATGGTCCAGCCACTCCGCGGACTCCAATTTGCTTCCCTGGGCCCGACTCTTGCGAAATCGTTCATTTAACGAGTCGCGATTCTCCTCCATCAACGTCTGAACAATTTCGGAGATCAATTCATCTCTCCCACTTCGAGTTGGATGGTGATTTGCTCAAGAACAAGTCGCGAATGACTTTTTCCAACTGGTCGGCCAGTTTTCCAATGGTCGGATAAAACAAGCACTTGTGATGACTTAGATCGAAGTGCAGACGTTGCCCTTCGCGGGCAATCAGTACCACGGGTTTATTCAAGCCCCAAGCGAATCCGACTTCCAAATAGACGTTGGGGCGTTCTTCGGTCAGATCGGCAATCACAAACTCGCAATTGCGAATCCCGTCCATGATCCGTTCCACGATACTTCCAGCGTACAACGATTCGTCGACTTTTTCACAGACGAGCCCACACTTTCGCACGGTTTGGTAAATCCCAAATTGATAGACATCTTCAAACGCTTCGGAAAACGGCATGGCCACAAAGGCGATGCGTTTGGCTTCGTGTGGAGGTGAAGCCGTTTCCAACGCTGGCAAAGGCGCTGTCGTGGCTGAAGGTGCGACCGGCGTGTCTGCCGAGTTTTGCAACATGTTCGACTTGGGGTTGACCAAGTGCATGTCAGACGAGACGCCCTCGAGAATCTCAAATCGCCGAGGGTGTCGTTCCACAAAGATGATTTTTTGCAAACTGGGGATTGGGTATTCGGCCAAACCTTGCTGAAAGCCCATGATCATGGCTTGGAACGATTCTTCCACATCGAGCCCGTACCCGGCCCCATGAATGGTTGTCGCAATCGTTGGCACATTCGTATTCTGCGTCGCGATAAGTTCGATCGCCAGCCGCGCGAAGCGACGAATTTCCCGATAGCGAAATTTGCCGAGGCGACATGTGCCGATGAACAACGCCTGCCGCGCCGCGACGGCACCGTTCGTTGTCACGCAAATCGATTGCCCTTCATCCACCGCAAAATCTGCTGGGACGATCGTCGCTTGTTCGAGACGGAGAAAGACGCTTTCATCCGCGCCGTGAAAGCCATAGGCGTGCTTGAGCAACAACACCTCTGCGTCCACATCGACTACGTCCGCCTTCACGATTTCGATGGAGACCATTCGTTACTCCTTCCAATTCAACCAGCGCAAATAGTTGGTATATCGTTGATGGAGATATTTTAATTTTAAAACATCGTCGTACAGATGGCCGTAGAACTTGCGGGACCCACTCCACAATTTGAGAATGCGTTCGATCTCCACAAGGCGTTTGCGGACCTCGCGTTGATCAACTCCGTCCAGACCCAATTGGAATTGATCTGTCAACTTGGTAACCGGATCTTCGGTGTCCAACTGCAAGCGGTTGTATTCGGCACAGGCCAAGTCAAACATCTGCCGAATCCAAGCCACTTTATCCGAACGCAGAGTGGCGTTATCGCCGCTTTCAAAGAACGGGCAATCGGAGTCCGCGACCAACTTATCGTGCAACACAAACGGTAGAATTTGGCGGAGGTCTTCCAGGGAGACCTCGTGTTGACCGCGAAAATACGTCAGCGCTTTGACAAAATTCAAGATTGTCATGATGGCGCGGACGGAAATGCCATTGCGAGTTTGAGCGCCGACATCCTTGAGTTTGTCTTTGCCGGTTTCACGAGCGGCGACCGTATGCCAATCAATTGCCGCCAATTTGACCGTGTCTTTGGTTTTGTACTCGAACTGTTGGGCGGCGGATTCGCAGTACTCAAATTGACTGACGAAAAACTCGAGTCGGCGGAGGACACCTGTGGGAATTGGGATCGTGCGAATCTCGCGAGTCAGTCGATCGCTTTCTTCAGCCGTGAACAAGATCTCGGCCGGCACCATTTCCTCGGGACGCATTTTGGCTTCGACACGTTGCAACAAGTCGCTGAGAAAACGGCTATTGAAATGGAGTGCCTTGACCACGATATCGATCCGATCGCGCAGGGCTTCAATCACTTGGTACGTTCCCCCGCCCGCGTCATCATTGGCAGTCAAATACCAGGCCGCTTCTGGGCATTCAAACGTTTGGTCATAAAGCTCGGCATAGTTGTCCGACATCAGCGTCAGCAGAGCCGACTGGGTTCGCGTGGGAATGCGATTGTATTCGTCGATGATCTTCACGCGCATGTTGAGCCATTTCCGCCACGCGATGCCAATTTGGTCGATGCTTTGCGCTTTGACCAAGTCGCCGGGGAGCGGACTGCCCAACAGGTCGGAGATCGTCATTTGTGGCTGGCCTTTTTGAATCGCGCGATGGACTTCGCGAATGGGGTAACCGGCCAAGATGCCCATCAGAACCGCGCTGGTGGTCTTGCCACGACCGGGGCCACCGACCAACAAACATTTCGCGCGTACTGCGAATGTCAACAAAGGCATGAGCACAAAACTGCAGTAGCTTTGTCCAGACGGCAGCACCACGCGATTGCGGCGATCGCCAAACTCAAAGACCTGCGGCGGGTCTTCGTTGTACTCGATGTCGTAAAACGGACTGATTACCGCGTGATTCACAATCCAGAAATAAGCTTGCCGCAATTTTTCGTCGAGTGGTAATCCGGTTGGTCCTTCCGATCCTGGCAATGCGACTGGCCCGCGGTACAAGTCGGCAATATCGAATTCGCGGACGGTGGCTGCGGCAGCAGGATTGGTTGGCGCGGCAGAAACTTTGCGAAAGAGATTCTGAAACATAACGTCCCCAAGCTCCCAAGGTCCAAGTTACGGAACGAACAAAGAACCGATTTCAAACGAACTCGATGTTAGGGCTTGGCCGGCGGAGATTTTGGCTCCGACTTGATCGCGTTTGCCCCAATCTTCTTTTTCGCGAAAAACTCAGGGGTTGTCACTCCCATCGAGACATAAATACTAACAAATTGATCCACGGTCATATCGACCCGGCGTACATGTTCGACGGGAAAAAAAATGAGCCCGCCACCAAACGGGACGGGAGCAGTGGGAATGATGACCACATGATGTCCCCGACCTTCGATCTCGATCACTTCGGAGGACGGCATGAGGGCCAACACACCCGAACCTTCCAAACTTCCGAAGTAACAGTAGACGACGCTCATGGCCTTGAGTTCGGTCTGCTCTGACTTATCGAACAACTCGATCAATTGCCTCAAACTGCCATAGAGATTGCCAACGAGCGGGATTTTTTTCATGACCCACTCCAAGGTTGATTGGTAGATCTGCTTGGCACCCAATTCGAACAAAATGCCGAGGCCAATCAGCGCCGCGACCACGACAACCACCCCCAGCAAATACGCGGCGGTTCCCTGAGCTCCCGCATCCAGTTGCACTCCCAGCGACCGAATCAGTTCGCCCACCATTGTGTCGGGGCCCAAGTAGCTACGCAGAAAGTTGGCAACCCACCCGATGATCGCCACGGTCAAAACCAAGGGCAAAACCGCCAACAGGCCGGACATGAAAAGGCGGGTCAGGCTGGTCTTACCGACCGCAAATAGTCGATTCATCCACAATTCCTTTCAAGGGTTGGAGGCTTTTCCCGAAAAGTGAGGAGGCTGCGGGTTTCGCAGGCGGCGAGGTCGAACTCGTCCGTGGACTGTCGATTCGGCTCCGCACCGAGTATCTTAGACGTTGTCCGCTGTTTTCGAAATTGGACCGTAGGTGTTTCGTTACTTATGACCAGCAACGACTCCACAATCGACACCTCAACACCCAAATCCGATCATCGGCAGTTCGCGACCACGTCCTGGAGTTTGGTCAGCGAAGCTGCCGGAAGTGGACGATCTTCGATCGTTCGCAACGCGCTCGAGGAACTCTGCCAGCTGTATTGGTATCCACTGTACGTGTTCGTGCGACGACAGGGCTTCGACGCCACCGAAGCGGAAGATGTAACCCAAGGTTTTTTCACGCAAATGCTGGCGGGCAAAATGCTGGAGAAAGCCGATGCTCGGCGCGGTCGGTTCCGCAGTTTCTTATTGGCTTCTTTGACCAACTACATGGCGAACCAATATCGCCAGCAATCCGCCTTGAAACGTGGCGGCGGAGCGACGATTCTGAGCTTGAACTATGACGATGCCGAACGTCGGTTTGGGCTCGAACCAGCCACCACCCAGGAACCGCACCAAATCTTCGAAGCGCAATGGGCGCTGGAGTTGCTGCGAATCTCCTTGGCCGCGGTGCGTGACCAGTATGCAGCCCAGGGAAAATTGCCAATCTTTGAAGCCTTGAGTCCCAGGTTAACCGATTCCGCAGACGGGCCGCTCGTCGAGATTGCCCAGCAGCTTCAAATGCAAGTTGGCGCGGTGAAAGTGGCTTTGCTGCGGCTGCGCGAACGGTACGGCCAGCAGATTCGGCTGCAAATCGCACGCACGTTGGACGATCCCACCGGCGTCGACGAAGAAATTCGCGAACTTTTCCGCGCGATTTCTCCGAATCGCCTGTAACCTAGAGCTTGAAACGGGTTATTTCTTAACAGAGGCAACCACGCCGACCGCTTCAGCGGCACCCCAATCTCCCCTCAGAACCAGATACAATCACGACCATGAATGCGTCGCTAACCTGTCAAAAATGCGGTACTCCTTTAACAAACCTACCCAACGCAGGTAGCGAAACTCCCGTTTGCCCCATGTGCTTGCTGGGGCTGGGACTGCCACAAGTCGCGGCTACTAAAGACTGGCGACCGCCAGGGCAAGATGGTCCAGAATTTGGCATGGACGAATCCTGGGACCGAGTCCCCGACGTGGCTCAGTTGGTCAACTTTTTTCCGAACCTGGAAATCCAACATCTGATTGGCTACGGCGGGATGGGCGCCGTTTACCAAGCACGGCAGCCCCACTTGGATCGTATTGTCGCCCTCAAGATCTTGTCACCGCGTTTGAGTCGCAACCCAGCCTTCGCCCAACGGTTCATGCGCGAGGCGCGAACGTTGGCCAAGTTGGCTCATCCGAACATCGTCATGGTGTTCGAGTTCGGTCAAGCCGGGCCCTTGCACTACTTGATCCTCGAATATGTGGACGGCGTTAACTTGCGGGATGCCATGTTGGAAGGTCACCTCACGACCAAAGAAGCCTTGGCGATTGTCCCGCAACTTTGCGACGCTCTGCAATACGCTCACGATGAAGGCATCGTGCATCGCGACATCAAGCCCGAGAATATTCTGCTGGACAAAAAGGGACGCGTGAAGATCGCTGACTTTGGCTTGGCCAAACTGATCCAACCCAATATCGAAGACATGCGGTTGACCGGCAGCAAGCAAGTCTTGGGCACGCTCAACTACATGGCACCAGAACAAATTGAAGGCCGCAGCAATGTTGACCATCGCGCCGACATCTATTCGATGGGTGTCGTGCTGTACGAATTACTAACCGGCGAACTGCCGCTCGGTCGATTCGCCGTCCCCAGTGAAAAGAATAGCGTCGATGTTCGGTTGGACGATGTCGTTTTGCGAACGTTGGAGAAGGAGCCACAACGCCGCTATCAAAATGCCAGCGATGTCAAATCCGCCATGCAAGAGATCTCGGTGGTCGAGGCGATGCCAAGTAACCTCGCGGCTGCTAAAACGCCGCAACCGTTGGGGCCACCGCCAACCATTCCTGCCCCCACACCGATGGCCAAGCCCTTGGCGCCAAACATGCCGCCGACCGTGCCACAGACCATGCCCCGATCGATGCCGGCTGCAGGGTTCAACCAAGCGATTGGTCAGACGGTTGGATCGGCCAGTCCGCGGGCAACGAGTGGTTTGGTCGCCGTTCCCTTCACTATCGAAAATGTGAATTGGGGATTTGCCGTTTGTTCTGGAATTGTCAAAACCACAGCGGATGGCCTGAGTATCGAATTTGAAGTCCGTGACAGCATGTTTCAATCGACTTGGAAGAAACCGACGACGATGCTGCTCCCGTGGGATCAGATCGCGTCGGCCAACTACGCCGAGGGCTTGCTGAGCGATACATTGGTCGTGCAAGCCACCATGATTGCGGCAACGGCGGAGATTCCGGATGCCCGCGGCGGTAGCTTTTCCGTCAAGATCAAAAAGATCCATCGCACGGAAGGCAAGGAACTTATAGCGGCGGTCAAACGACAACTGGCCGCCCACCCCAGTCATACGCAACACGTTTGGGGGAAGAATCCTATCGAGCCTGAATGGTTAGTGGCATTGCGACGGAGTACGGATTACGCGATCCAACATTTGCCACTGTTTTGGAGCCGACGACCGATCAATCCATTGAAAGTCGCCGCGAGATTTTCCTCCGTGCAGTTTTGGTTCGTCACCTGTGGTGTCCTCAATTTTGTGCTGATGTCGAGTAACCTCCGCAAGATGTTCCGCGAGACGATTCGTCCGTTGGTGGATGCTCCCGAATCCAGTGCCGTGTATCCCTTGGCCCAATGGCTGCTGTCGTTTGATTCGGTGATCAACCCGTTTTCTACGCACTTTGGGAACGGCTATTTCCCCTACACCTTGGCATTTTCGATTTCGCTGTTTGTTGCTGCCGATAAACTTAAGTACGCCAAGAATTATGAACTGATCGCGGTGGTTTGTGGTTTGGCGCTGATTCCGTTTTATCCTACCTACTTGATTGCTGCTCCGATTGCACTGTTGGGGCTGATCGCCATGTTGTTGCCCAGCACGATTGCGACCTTTGATCTGGTGGAAGGCGATGGTCACGTCGCCGTGCCGGAACTACAAGGCAAACAGGGCCAGCTTTTGGTGCAAGATCTGTGGTTGGCTCGGCCGTGGATCTGCGTACGTCGCGTGTTGTTGGTGAGTGGCTTAATCGCCGTTGCGGGTTTGGTGCTCTTTGTGTTGGTTCCAACAGCGATTCAGAAAACACGGGAAAGCGTCGAACAGAAGCCCTCGGTCACGGTTCGTGCGACCGATAACGATGTGACTCCAGCGGAAGCGGCGAAAGTTGACGACCCAACGGACTCGGGCACGGAAGAATCGAACTCTGATAAAATGGAACCGGTCAAATCCGCAGGCAAGTCGGAATCGGATGCCAAAGAAACGAAGGCCGACGATCCGTCCGAATGATGCGACAGATCATCCCGCGCCAATTCCGCTTCAATGAATTCGGATGCTTCCTCCCACCGTCAATGGTCCGGTCCGGGACAATGCCGTTTACTAAGTAGCAGGCGCATTCGGTGTTCGGTTCACCAATCGTCAACTCGGTCCTGTTGACCCTTACGACTTATGGAATGTGCCTACGTGGGAACTCTGTTTGGCATTAGGGTGGTCAGGGATCGTTGCTCGCTCGAACGATATCGACCAAATCTTCGCAAGCTTGCGACGCGCGGACCACTTGTTTATAGTTGACACCGGACCTGCGATTCCACGTTTCTGGTGCGGTTGGGGCATCGCCCAATCCAGCCAGTAGTTGAATCTGGCAACTAGGCACTTTTTCTTCTTGACGAACCAGCGATCTAAATCATATGTCGAACCCCTATCAATCGCCGCAGTTTTCCGCGCGACCAAGTCCTGCAACAACGTCGGGATACCAGGCTCCGCTCCCCGTAGTTCCGCCGTTTGTTCGAATTGGGCCGGTTGCCTATTTGTTTATTGGCATCATCGTGTTTCAATTGATACTGGCCATGGTATCGATTGGGGCCTCGGTCTTGACGTTGGATTATTTGCAGAAAGCGTCGAACGGCGTCGTGTCCGAAGAAGAAGCCGATTTTGTCGACTTCATGGTATTCGGCGTCTCCGTGGTGAGAAGTCTGCTGTTTGTTGTGGCAATCGTTTTCTACTTGGTCTGGTTTTATCGAGCGTATCGAAATCTTCCCTCGTTGCGTGCTGTCGAGGTCTACACTTCACCGGGCGCCGCCGTTGGTTTTCATTTTATACCCTGTGCCAACTTGTACTTTGTCTTTCGCGGCATGCGCGAGATCTGGCTTGGCAGTCACCCCAACGATCTTCACGCGCTCAAGTCGCCGATGATCAAACATTTGGTCGGGGCATCGATCGTGGGGTTTTGGTGGGCCGGGCATTTGGTTTCCGGTTTCATGTCGACGGCGGCCGTTCGGCTTGTCGAGCTTGGAGCTCGCCAACAGGAAATCTCCGTCCTGGTTAATGCAACTTTGCTAGATATCGCGTCGGACGTCGTGCACATGGTCGCTGGGTTGCTACTAATCAGCATCGTGTATTTTTCGACCGTGCATCAGGATGAGCGTTTTAAACTGATTGGTCGATTGGGTTAGGGTGCGGTGAAAACCTGGGACACGTTCGCCAAGACGCAGTCCTTGCGACTTGAGTTCCGACGAAATAGGCTATTTGGTAGAGGGCATCCGATGCAGAACTCCAACTTTTCCCGGCACCAACCGACCCATGGATCGAAATCGATACGACGCCTGTGTCCGCACGTTTTTTGAATGCGACTCGCGTGCCATTACCGGCATCTTTGAAGAATTCTTGGCGGCGGCGTCGGCCCAGTCGATGTTGCCGCCGGGCGCGGTCATGGCCCAAAACTACGAAACCGCGCAGGCGAATCCCGAGATCCATGTGTTGCCAGGCAACTTGCGTGATGCCCGTGATGCGATCTTTCCGTACTTTTGGGGCACCGACGGTTGGGATAGTCCGTTGCATCTGGAGAACGTCAAAGGCCCCGCCAACTACGCGTCGTTGATCGGTGCCCTCGCTTGTCTGTTAAAAAACCCGAACCTGTGTACCGACACCTACAGCATGCGCTCCAACGAGCTGGAAGTGAAGGCGATCACGGCCTTGGCGAATTTGGTGTTCTATCATACGGATTCGCCTTGGGGAGTATTTACGATCGGCGGCACGATTTCGAATTTGTACGGAGCCAAGATCGGGATCGAAAAAGTTGTGCCAGGTGCGATGCAGTTCGGACTGGGCGGCGCCGATGTCGTTGGACTTGTCTCGGATGCGGGACACTATTCGAACCAAACCTTAGCGGGTTGGTTGGGTCTGGGGACCGCGAACCTGCATTCTATTCCCACCGATGCGACGCTGGCGATGCGATTGGATCTGTTGGCCGAAAAGTTGGACCAACTGTATACCGACAACAAGAAAGTCGCGTTTGTCGTCGCCACGTTCGGAACGACCGATGGGTCGGGTATTGACGACTTGGCCGGTATTCGAGCTATCTTGACGGAAAAGTCGCAGAAATATTCGGTGCCCGCTCCACAATTGCATGTTGATGGAGCGGTCGGATGGGCGTTGTGTTTCTTGAGTGATTACGACACAGAACGCAACCCTTTGCAGATGACGGCCGAGTTGTTGTCCGTCATCCGCCGTGTCCAACAACGAACGCGACAAATGCAACATGCCGACAGCGTGACGATCGACTTTCACAAGATGGGGCGGGCCCACTACCCCAGTTCCGCGTTCATCGTCAATCGGAAAGAAGATCTCAAGTACTTGTCCCGTTCCGTCGCCGACACGCCGTACTTTGCCGAAGCAGTGGCCCGTCGGGATCCGGCGCTCTTTACTTTGGAATGTTCTCGACCGGCGATTGGTCCCTATTCGGTCATGGCGTCGCTGAATGGTATTGGCTTGACCGGATGGCAGATGTTGACGGCCCGCGCGTTGGAGTTGGCTCATTATTTGAAGCAACGGATCGAGGCCTTGGACTATTGCAAGGTCTTGAATATGGACACGACGGGCCCCAGTGTCCTGTGGTGGGTCCTGCCACGGGGTCGCAACGCGAAAGACATCTTTGAGCGTCTCGTGGCGGGTTCCTTGCAGATGGACGAACGCCAACGTTTCTTTGCCGAGATCCGGCGACTCTATGGCAAACGAGCCGCCACACTGACGCCCACCAAAGACGCGCGGCTAAGTTTTACGACCAACATTGGCTACCGACCCCACGGTTGTGAAATCCCCGCCTGGAAGGCCGTGTTCTTTAATCCTCGCACGGATGAGGCGATCATCGATCGGTTGATCGAAAGTATCGAAGAAACCGCCTAACAACGGCATGCGGGAGTTGTTTAACCGCAGGAGCAGAGCCTCATGGGGTCGGGTATCCGACCGCGTGAGGCGTCGCTCCTCGCTTGGCGTCCTGATCAGCTACGATGGTACGTGGGATCCAGCGGTCATCCGGGCAGTCGATGCGCGGCTCACGCAGATATCCTCGATACTGGCGGTTATAATTCTGATATGGGGTATGGGACACGCTCACGCCGATTCACTCAACTTGTAGGCCGAATGACCATGTCGAATGTCCACTGTTTCATTTGGTGCGTCGTTTTATTGTTCGTAGGTTTTATTTCCGGCACCGCGTTAGCGGCGGACGATCCCCTTCGCTTGCCGGCCATCAAAGATAATTCGATTGTCTTGGTCGACGGCGAATGGCACGTCAACGCGGGGGATGCTCCTCGAATTCGCGTCAAGGGGAATCAACATTTGGTTGTCCTGGGCTTCGACACGACGTCGCTGCAAGGTCGCCGTGTGACTCGCGCGAAACTCGTGTGCTTTGCCGGCGATCATGAACTCCGTGGCGTCACGATCTCGACGCTCGCTACGCCTTGGGACGAACTTGCGTCCACAGGACTATCTGCAGGGCGAACCGATCTAGTTGATTGGGGATATCCCGGTGCCAAAATGCCGGCCGTCTGTGGAGGCAATGCGTTCACGCTGACGGTCGACGCTCGCGAACCCCAGCGCGACGGCCGCTACGAATGGGAGCTACCGCCGCAGGTTGTCGAAAGTTTGAGCTTAGGAGTTGCTCACGGTTTGGTCATTCACGAACACGACGTGGATTACTCGCGGAACCCCACAATCTTCGCGCGCGAACAATCAGGTAAAGGGCCTTACTTATTGGTAGAAGTTGATCCCAACCCACAACCCGACTCAAAGCCAGCATCGCCATCCGACTTGCGGATCATCTTCGATGGCCCGACCGAAGCGAGGCTCACTTTGCAAGCACCAGAATCTGGCTTTGCCTACGAAGTGAAAGTCAACGAACACGAGCTGGGCCGCCACAACATTCCACTTCTTTTACCCCGCGGCTCGCAGACCGTTTGGCTCCGTGACCTGCCACCGGAAGTCATGAACGCGGCCGAACTCCACGTGCAAGTTGTCACACTCCAACGTACCGGGCAACGTTCGTCGCCCGCGACCCTCACCGTGCCCAGGCCGACATTCGAACCCATCGTTGACGAACCACCTCCGCCACTCGTGTCGAAGGCGCGCCCAACGGACTGGGCGGTGATCCCCGTCTTGGACAAATACGATCGCGATGGTCAGCCGATCGGCACGTTACCGGCCGATTACCGCTGGCGTAATCCCCTATTTGATGGTCGTGAAGTTCGGTTGACCGCCGCCGCGGGCGAGGTCGTCAGCCTGCAACTTTTGCTGCGTGGAAACGGCCCCGTTGGCGTCGAATGGGATTGGGGCAAGAAGGACAAGGACGTCGCCTCGCCACGAGTTGATTGGTTTGTCGCGAACTACGTCGAAAGCGACGGTCGCGAGGTCCCCGACCCGTTGCTGCAGATGCCGCCGCAAGTGTCGTTGTCTCCGCAGCAGGACACGGTTCTGGTTGCCGACATCTATGTACCGTTTGACCGAGCCGCTGGGGAAACTCTGGCAAGCGTCAAAATCTCCGATGGACGTGAGATCCCGATCAGGTTGGACATCCTGCCCTTTGCACTGCCGCGCACGGCGACCTTTCATTGCGACATGAACAGCTACGGGTTGCCGGACGACGTGCAGCATTATTACGCCTTGCAACAAGTGGCCTACGATCACCGAGTCTCCTGCAATGTGCTGCACTATGGGCACCATACCGCAGCGTCTGGTGCCCGGAAAAGCAATTTGGACATGCGGCTCGGCAACGGTCGACGCATGGACAACCGTCGGTACGACGAGATCGCTCCCGGAGCCCAGCAGGCTTATTGGGACGATTTTATCACCGCGTTTGAGCCGGTTCTGTCCGGCTCTTTGTTCCAGGACGGTCATCGTGGGCCGGTTCCGATCCCCGCTTTTTACTTGACCTTCCATGAGAGTTGGCCGCTCAACTGCCGAGCCTTCTTCAATGGCAATTTGGATGCGTACGAAGCGTTTGCAGGTGAGCCGCTCTATGCACAAACCTATGCCAACATCCTGCAGGATTTTTCGCGACTGGCGACCGAACGTGGTTGGAACACGACCGACTTTCAAGTTTACTTCAACAACAAAGGTTCGTTGTCGGAAGCGACCAAAGCACCGTGGATCTTGGACGAACCTGCCAGCTTCTGGGACTATCGCGCATTGCAGTATTATGCTGACTTGACGGATCGTGGCTTGGCCCAGTCGCCCCTTGGGAACGTGGATTATCGAGTGGACATTTCTCGGCCGGAATTTTGCCGAGGTCAATGGACTGCTCGGCGCTCGACGCTTCAAGTCGATGGTCATGGCGCGGAAGATCGTTTGACGGGGAGCGGCCATTTGTGGGTCGTGTCGTCTTGGGCGTTCCAAAACTACGCGCGGTTGGTTCAAGATCGCATCCAGCAAGAAGGACTGAAGGTTTGGGTGTACGGCACAGCGAATCATGTGCACGAGAATAACCGTACGATGCAGGCTTGGGCGTTGGATTCGTGGCTAGGTGGCGCTCAAGGGATTGTGCCGTGGCAAACGGTCGACAAGACTGGCCGAGCTCTCCAGGAGGCCGATCAATTGGGGCTGTTTATTTTTGATCAAGAGGCTGTCGGTGGATTTGCCGTTCGGCACTCGTTGCGGCTAAAGGCCTTTCGCGACGCCGAGCAGTTGATTGCCTACTTGAGTGAACTCGAACGCCGCGAAGGTTGGACCCGCGCGCAGACTCGGACGTTTGTTCGACAGCACATCAATGGAATCAGTTCGGTCGCCAAAGTCAACGAAGCGGACGCCGGTACTCCCACCTACCCAGACGCCTCGGCCACGAACCTAGAAAATCTAAAACGCGCCACGACGAAGCGACTGAGGCTCTCTTCAGGCGGTTAACATCGTTGGCTGCGAGTTTTCGATGCCCTCGATTTAGAGTTCGGCGGTGCCGTCGCATTTCGGATAAGCAGTACAACCCCAAAACTGGCTGCCTGCGTTCCGACCTGTCTTCGCGGTTCGCAGTGCCATCAGTCCACCGCAGCGTGGGCATGCAGGTGGTTGAACTTCGCCGGGCGATGCGTGGCGAGCGTTACGTATGTTCGCCACGGCCATCGGTTTCCGGTCTTCGGCCCGTTTGTTCAAGCGGGCAGTCGCCAATTGTTCGCTGTAACCGCCCGCGTTGATGAATTGTTTTTCCAAAGCATCCAATTGTTCGTCTAACAGATAGTTGGCTTGGTGGATCAGGCAGATCACGGCATTGGCCCGCACGGCCGGGTCCGCATGGTCTAACCATGGGGAATATAGTTGCCACCGCTGTTGATCAGACCGATCGGTCAGATCCGACCGATCCTGATCCTGATCGGTCCGATCCGACCGATCTGTCTTCTTGCCCCACGCCACCTGTCGGACGGCTTTTGCTTCCGCGCTTGCGGAATCCCACCGATTCAACCGCCGATGCCGCAGGTAATCTTCGAAGTCCAGCAACAATTCTTCCAAGCTTGCGCGAGCGACATTGATCAAACGCAATTCGGTTTGTGACGACGTGGCGCCGGCGCGGGACCCTTCGGCGATGTTTTGTCGCCCCGACCTTGCGGCTTGTACCATTTGGTCGCCGGTCCGAGAGAAGCGATCGATAAACTTTTCGCAGAACCACACGGTGGCATCGTAAATGATGGTCGTGGTTTGAAAGGAAGCCAGTTGCCGATAGCCACCGGATTTGCGAATCCGTGTCATGATCAAAGTCCCCACCTGCGTCTAGGTCAATCAAGGGCGCCCCAAAACAGCAACGTGAACACCAGTCAGTGACACATCAGGTCACAAGCGAAAAAAGATCCGACCGATCCGTCCGATCCGTCCGATCCGTCCGATCTGTCTGATCCGTCCGATCCGACCGATCTGCCCGATCTGTCTGATCTGTCTGATCTGTCTGATCTGTCCGATCCGTCCGATCCGTCTGATCTGTCTGATCGTTGCGGGAAGCACGCATGGGCCTGCGGATGCAGAAAAAATCCACGCAAAGGGAGAAGATCGCCGAATTGGAACAGGCCTACATTCGCTTTCTTCGTAGTGACGAATGGCAGCGTGGGACGTGTCCACATTCCGAATCGCTGCTGCGGCGGCAGCTTTGGTCGCGGCGATCGAGGAGCTAAGATAAGTCACGGATCGTGATCGGACTAGGGTTGTGACACGCGTATTGCACCGGTGCCGATGCTTGCGGCTCGCGCGCAGAGCAGGAGTGGTCTGTTACCCGCCCACTCCTGCTCTGTTCCTGCGGTTAACCGATTGTTTGTGTATGTTGAATATCTGCAGGAGTGGCTCAAGATGTTTGAATCAGCAATTGTTTTTCTGCTCTCGCTTGTGTGGGGCACGGGGGGACGCTTTGTTCAAAACGACGAGAAACCCGACTTGGTCGTCCAAGTCTCCGATGGCGTTCGACTACTGGGAAAGCCAAATACGCTCGCGCATTTAACTTGGGCGTCGACGGTCTTTTCGCCGGACGGAAAATACTTGGTGAACGCTGGCGAGCGCGAACTGATTGTCAGTAACCGACAAAAAAATGAAATCGTGCAAACCATTCCACTCGCGATCGGTCAACGCTGGCCTTTGCTGTTGGACGTTCAGATTTCTAAATCAGGTAAGTTCCTGGTTGTGTTGCTCTTGGTCCAAAACCCTACCGACGCGGTGTTTCAACCCTACGATCTGGCCGAAGATCTGCCGGATGACTGGAACATTCAATCAGGACAATACTTGGTCGTCTTTGAGAATTGGAAGCTCCGCGGGGCGCCCCTCCTAGTGGACCCGGCAACGACCTATCAATACCCCACGCCAACAATCATGATCTCTCCGAACGAGCGGTGGTTGATTTGGCGACACGGCCCAATGATGCAGCCGTTTGATCTGTTGAAGCAGCAAGTCCTGCCAAAGCAAGAAAAGTTCTTCGCGAGTTACTTTGATTCGGAAAACGAATTGGTGGACTGGGACGCTCGGCAGACACTCGATCTTACAACTGGGAAAACTAGCGATTGGACGCCACCCGAAGCGATCGAAAATGCCAATTTCAATTCCGTTAGCCTCGATGGCAATTTCCTGGTTTGTGTTGATAAGTCACCGGGCGTGGTTATCTACAACCGGCAGACCAAGAAGTCGACACGTTTTGCTGGGATTCAAGATAAACGGTCTGGTGCGACCGACAAGTCGCGGGCTAGGTTCGGAGGCCAGCTATCTCCAAGGGGAAACTTTTTTGCAGGGTTTGGAACAAAGACGGGTTCCGAGGCTCCGTGGTTTTTCGTTTACGATGTCCAACAAGAGGCGTTGATTATCGAACCCAGCGAAGGGATTGCCAGCTTCAGTTTCATGGGCGACGAGCCTTCGATCTTGGTTCGACTGTATCCCGATTATTCGGTGCATCAAATCCAGTTGAGTGTCACGTCGAAGGCCGAACTAAAGGCTGCTGCGGAGACATTCCCAAGCTCCAACAACATTCAGTTTGCCAACCACAATCGTCATCTTGTCCTTGGCCTTGGCCAGCGTTGGATTGACGTGGAAAACGGAGAAACGTTCTATCGTCGGCCATCGTTGAAGAACAAACTGGACACAACCTTTTCGGGGGTCGACACCACGGGCTACGGATTCGAATCGGCGACGGCGGCTAGTTACTCCGTGCAACAGCGGAGTTACCGGACGGGTGAAACCAAAACGCTGTACTCGCACCAATCAACATCCCATCTCAATCATTTGTTGGGAGGCCTATTGGGTGGTCAATCGGAAACGACTGGCGTGATTGGTCTGCATTTGCAAGTAGACCCCACGGGCCAGTTCCTCCATGAAGTGCGTCATGAAAGTAGTTTGGGCTTTATTTTTCGCCAGTGGGACTTGCAGGAAAACAAGGTGGGCTGGGAGAAGACGTTTCGCGTCCAAACGCCGATCGTGGATATTGCCCGAGTGGCCGACATCTCCGGCGACGGTCGTCGGTTCGCCGTCACGACGGACAAGCACTTGTGGGTGGTGGATGCCGAGTCCGGAACATTGGTGCGAGAATTTGACCTGCCGAAAACACCACGCGGCTTGACGCTGGATCATTGTGGTAACTTGATTGCCGTCGAGTATCATTCTGGCTTTTCTCTGATTAGTGAGATCGTGATATTGAATCTCGAGTCGGGCGAGGTTGCGGCGCAGTGGAAGGACGGTCCGTTTCTGACGCCTGTGTTTTCGGCAGCGGGAGATAGGGTGGCCGTGATGCGACCGGGTAAAGCCAATCGCTTGCGCGTGTTGGAGACCAGTACCTGGAAAACCGTTTGGACGTATGAAACGGCACACTCGCCGGCCGTCGGAATGGATATCACCCTTGACTTTCGACAACTGGCGTTATCGCTCCGCGACAGTCGCCTCGAGATCTGGGACCTCCGCAACTTGGGATTATGAGGATCGATAACCGATCCGATCGAACTTGGCCGCTGCCAAAGTCACTTTGGGTCAAGCGGATGACCTGGGGTCCGAGTTATTGTTTGCGCTCGGCAAGCTTCGATGAGGCCGTAGTCTTTCGACCACGGAAAGGTAGTGGATCGTTCCTACGGTCCAACTTCACAACCCTGCTTCAATGAGGCCGTGATCTTTCGATCACGGAAAGTATTTCCATTCGAACGGGCAAATTCGCGGGTTCATGGCTTCAATGAGGCCGTGATCTTTCGATCACGGAAAGTTTCGATCCTGTGCACGGAGCAAATCAAACGTCGCGCTTCAATGAGGCCGTGATCTTTCGATCACGGAAAGTTTGCAGTTGAGGTTGCGGTGAGCGAAATCATTGCGGCTTCAATGAGGCCGTGATCTTTCGATCACGGAAAGCACCACTCAAGTCGGCACCACTCAAGTTGGCACCACTGCTTCAATGAGGCCGTGATCTTTCGATCACGGAAAGACGGGCACGGCGTGGTGGAATTGGGATGGGTTGGCAATGCTTCAATGAGGCCGTGATCTTTCGATCACGGAAAGGACGTTTAACCATGAATCCATTTCGACGTTCACCAACGCTTCAATGAGGCCGTGATCTTTCGATCACGGAAAGGTCAAACCGTAGGACCAGGACCAACCGACGAATAGGAGCTTCAATGAGGCCGTGATCTTTCGATCACGGAAAGCAGCCGATCGGTTTTGTTAGGTTGCACCGTAACAGACGGCTTCAATGAGGCCGTGATCTTTCGATCACGGAAAGCTTCGCCGCTCCTGCTGTCCAGAAAATGACTGTGTCGCTTCAATGAGGCCGTGATCTTTCGATCACGGAAAGTCAGACCGAGCGGCTGTACACGTCACGACAGCCGGAGCTTCAATGAGGCCGTGATCTTTCGATCACGGAAAGTTCGAGGCTTCCGTTGCCCGATACTGTGCCGATCAAGGCTTCAATGAGGCCGTGATCTTTCGATCACGGAAAGGAGGCCAAGTCCGAGTATAAAGCGAAATTCATCCGGGCGCTTCAATGAGGCCGTGATCTTTCGATCACGGAAAGCATCAAGGATCGCACGAGCGGTTTTTTGTGGCCAAGCGCTTCAATGAGGCCGTGATCTTTCGATCACGGAAAGATCCGTCCTGGCGGTAAAGACCGAGACAACACCTGGCTTCAATGAGGCCGTGATCTTTCGATCACGGAAAGATCAGTTTTCCGTAGTCGCTCGACGAGGCGAGAGGATGCTTCAATGAGGCCGTGATCTTTCGATCACGGAAAGGCGAATATCTGTAGCATGTGGGGCTTCAAGACGACTGGCTTCAATGAGGCCGTGATCTTTCGATCACGGAAAGCCGACTGCATCGGAGGGCGTTGCCAGGACACCGGACTGCTTCAATGAGGCCGTGATCTTTCGATCACGGAAAGTCCCGTTCGGAATTGAATTCGCGATTATGCCGGTTGAGCTTCAATGAGGCCGTGATCTTTCGATCACGGAAAGAAGGAGCAATCACGCCAAAACGAACAAATTCTGCAAGCTTCAATGAGGCCGTGATCTTTCGATCACGGAAAGTAGGTGGGAGTCTCGCGAACTGGCAGACGCATACGCAGCTTCAATGAGGCCGTGATCTTTCGATCACGGAAAGGCAACTTGCCGCGAATGTGTGGCAGGCAGAGCGAACCGGCTTCAATGAGGCCG
>JBGSJV010000058.1:0-5100 GCA_041741535.1 Pirellulaceae bacterium | reverse complement strand
TCGCTGGTTGTCCAATGGACGCTCGATTACGGAATTGGCGGGCGAGGGCAACTCCGAATCGTATTCATCGAGTACCACGGTTATCACTTCGTATCTGTCGGATGGCCTGATCACGATCCAGACGATCAGCGACATCGACGGCGACACCGAATCCTTGGCGACGGCCAAGACCACGACGTCCGATCGCTTGTGGCAAGACGATTACGCGGCCGGGCACGGTCGAATCGCAGCGGCCCGTAGCAGCAGCTTACCGCCAGCGGGTCCCAACCTGAGTTCCTCGTCCAGTTACCGTTATGATTCGAATCTAACGCTGACGATCGACCCGAGCCTCTTCCCACCACCGTCCGATGCCGACGATTCATCAGACAGTTCCGGCACCTACAACGAAAACGGCGGCCAAAGCAACTACACGCCCGGTGGTGGCACATCAGGCAGCGGTACATCGACCAACCCTGACGGCAGTGGCAGTTCCAGTTCCGAGGGCTCCACGGGACCAACGCTGGCCGAACAATACCAGAACATGCAGGTCGGCGTGTCGCGGTGGGCTGCGGCGGACAAAGGATTTGATCTAACAGGAACGGTTACCGAAACCAGCAACTCGAACTTCTCGCACAAGGAGCAGTTGTCGCAGTCCTCGGAAGATCTGATGCGAATGGACGACGGGCGCAAGGTAGGCGCCGTGCAGTTCCAAGCTTCGTCGCTGGAGGAGATCTCGCGGACCAGCAGCAGTGACCTGTCGATCACGCACGGCGTGGGAACTCAGTTCGCGATCACGGAAGCGTCGGACGAAGTGACCACGAATCACACTTGGACGAACAAACAGATCAGCAGCCGCAGCGAATACCGCGAATACGCCGCACCAACCACTGCGCCACCAACCACCATGACCGCCCTGCGAACGAACAGCCCCAGTTCCAATCAATCCCTCTTGGGCAATGCGCCAACCGGAAGTTCGCTGGTCCAAGAATCGAATCACTCGACGTTGTACTACTCGCCATTGTCCGACGTAACGAAGACGGTCAAGAACTGGATCGGGTCCTACACATCCGACGGAGGAGTCAATGCCGAGCCGATCCTGTATCGCTACTTGGACGAAGTGAAAGTCAACGTCACCGCCACTGTCACCAAGACGGGCTACGTGTTCAACGGAAGTTCGACCTTACGGTCGAAGTCCATCTTCAGCGAAACGGACTTCGGAACGGTTTATGTTTATCGGGGGTTAGAAGAGATCCTCGATCCGCCATCATCGGAGAACAACTATCA
Organism: Pirellulaceae bacterium; assembly: GCA_041741535.1. Classification (GTDB taxonomy): domain Bacteria; phylum Planctomycetota; class Planctomycetia; order Pirellulales; family Pirellulaceae; genus M30B19. Next base: position 3,837 of record JBGSJV010000058.1, on the reverse strand, counting down.
GCCAACGGTTCGGTACATCGAGTCTCAAGTTTACGGCCAACCTTCGAACTTGAGCCAAACCATCACCGAAAGCAAACCGCTCAGTGATAACTACATCACGACGCCAAACCAAGGCACAAACCCCACAGTCGCCCCCGGCGGAGAGTACCACTCGGGGACCTCGCTACTGTCGACATACCTAACCACTCAAAAACCACTGGCGGATTTTGCGGGTGAGTTCTCGAAGAAAACGGGGTATGTTGCCGTTGATGCGCCACAAGACGGGGGGCAGGATTCGCAGGGCGGAACGGTTCCACATCTAACCGTGAATTCATTTGACATAAATGATATCGAAATAGTACGCCCACCCGGGGAAGGTGTTTGGAACGCGCAAAGCCGAATCATTCACAACTGCGTGACGGGGCGTAGGACGGTTATTAGCGAATGGTACCCGATGGACACGGAGGCTTTAGCTTGGGTCGCCGAACAACAGCGGATAATAGAGGAACGCAAAACAGCTGAAAGACTCGAGAAACAGCAAATTCAAGAAGAGGCGTTTGCAATCGAACGAGCGAAAGACGAACGATGGCTTGAGCAAAACCCGATTCGATCATTCGCAGGGAATCGTGACGGAAGCGTAACTGAACATACGCACAAAATGAACGAAAACGTCCGTGGGCAAATCGAAAACGACGTCTTGTTTTCCATTCGTGGACCACGCCGATATAGCCTGCCATTTGAGGATCGAAAGCAACCATTGTATCCTGGGACCGGTGCAATCCCACTCAAAGACTCCGATTGGCCCGGAATCCGAGATTCTCGACTTGCCCAAGACGCAGAGGCAGAACTATCGTTCAATATTGCCTTCACCGGTGCAACAATTGGCGTGCCAGGGCCTGAAGATGCCGCGATGTTGACGGCAATATTTGGCAGCATTTGGGTGTTTCGCGCTGGTAGACTCATTTCCCAAGGTTTGGGAGTATGGAAATTGATTGGTCGAAACGACGGACCGGCACTAAGATTACAATCTGCGTTTTCTGGAAAACCGATACTTTATGATCAAAAAGGTAACGCATATATTGAAGAGTTCAACTTGGATGGAGTCTATTTCGATCGAATCCAGGATGGCATTCTTGGCGAAGTCAAAGGGGACTATGGTTTTACGAAACGGGTCGGTTTGCATAACCCAAATCTAAAGGCAATAATAACAACCACTGACGAAGCACGTCGTCAAGTCGATATAGCACGGAAACACGGTTTGCCACTCGAGTGGCATGTCAGCAAGGAAGACTTAGTTTTTTTTGAACATGTTCTGAAAAACTACTTAGACGAGATACGATTAATCCCCTATTGATGAAATAACATGAGTCACTGTTCACTAGTATTCAATTGTATTCCCAGGTGCGAATGTCGCTATTCGGAAATCACTTCATTGCTAAAACTAATTGATCGGAAGTTTTCGAATGACGGCTGGATTGACGGAAACGACGTTTCTCTAAGTGACATTGAAGATATTCGAGCCTCGGTTGACGGTATCAAGCCGATTGATTTCGAGCGTTTCGGACTAACTTGGGGCGCAAAGACGGTTAACGATGACCCGATTGTTGTCGTCGTTGCGACAGGTGGCGATGAATATTCTTCGAACTCATTTAAAATAGACTTTTCGCCATCACACGGAAAACCGCCACTTGAGTTATTTCTTGAAGTAATTGAGTTAGTTGACCCGATCGAAGCGTTTTATTTCTTCGATACTGTTGAACGTTTGTTGCGGCAAAATGTTTACGAATTTGGAACGAACCGTTTCAAAATCAAATCGCTTAGATGCGTAGAGTATCTTGATTCCGCGACAATTTCTAGAAACTGGGGACAACAAGTCTTTACTGAAATCCCTAATTCGAGAAAGACGCTTTTGCCGAATGGGATTTTATTGGAGTTCGATGGCAACTGCACTGGGTTCGCCGAAACCAATGTTGTTCGAAATCAGTTAGAGGCCATGAAGTGGTTGGGAATGATTCATGACTACCGATTGGAAAAAGTCGCAGAAAGATGAGGATTAACGGTGGGAACGTAGGTGCCAACCATGAATGGCACTGTCATGCGATTCTGGAATATCGTTATTTTTCAAATTGATTGTCTTCGTTTTGAATGCGACGGGGAATCTGGAAACACATAGGACACACAACTTTGCAGGAGACGAGGGAAATATAGGTGCCGGAAATATACGGAAATATACGGAAATATAGGCGCCCGGGAATATAGGTGCCACCCATCTATTGACTCATTCCTCGGATTTCGCTGGAATTTTGGACGTGGTCTGACAAGCGTGCGTGTCTGTGGGAGGTAGCAGGTTATGGGACGGAGTTTGCGGTCGGAGATTTTCTCGGCGTCCGAGATTTGTATTCGCCATTGTGTCCAAAGATGTGTGCGAAAAGCATGGCTCGCGGGTGTCGACAAAACGACGGGGAAAGACTACTCGTACCGCAAAGAGTGGATTCGGAAGCGACTTCGTTCACCCGACGGCAAGCATGTCATCGTGGAGCGTTCCGAATTGCATTCGATCCTCTCGGGCATCGAATTGGCCACTGTCAAAAAACGACTCCGCTATGTAGCTCCGGTTGTACCCAACGTAAGCGTCCACCACGGGCGTTCTTGACGAGTTTCTTATTCTGGGCGGGTTTTCATATCCCCGCTTCCCTGGAAAGGAACGAACGATGTCAGCTACGAATGTGCGTGGTCAACTTGTCGAGGCTTGGAAATCGCGGCTGCAGCGGTTTTACGACGGCTCTGTGACCGTCACCGAGTTCTGTGCAGCCGAAGGCGTCTCGACGCCATCATTCTATCAATGGCAGCGACGAATCAAGTCGCTCGATCCAAATTTTGTTCCGCCTGATCGGCGTCGGAGGAATCGCCAACGAACCGGCGGCAGCCGAACGAAGTCGACGCCCGCTTCCAGTCCCGTTTCGCTGGAGCAACCAACCGTGATGATTCCAGCGTTATCCTCAACGACTAACACGAATCCTTCGTCTGCCTTCCAACCAATTCAGTTGTCGGCCATCAAAGGCATCGCACCACTGGCTAGTATTCAGCTTCCCTCAGGAGTCATCATCGAGCTACAACACGATCCGAACATGATCTGCCAAGTGCTCGAGCGATTCCTGCCACTGGCCCTACAAGCGGAGGGTCCATCATGCTAAGCCTCCACTCGCAACTAAGAATCTTCGTCTACAGCAAGGCGGGAATCCCGGGGACACACAACTTTGCCTCCACGTGCATCGCTGATCGGCATCCCAGCGGGCCGAATAGACCTTTTGGGATCGCTACGCCAAAGAATTTGGGGAGGAGTCTGGGGACACACAACTTTGCAGCCTCCAGGTGCGGAATCCCGGGTGGGAATCCCGGGGGAATCCCGGGGAGACACAACTTTGCCTCCACGTGCATCGCTGATCGGCTTTCCAGCGGGCCGGATTGAGCTTGTGCGATTGCTAGGCCGAAAGAATTTGAGTTTTTCCCGAGCGATGTGACCTGATGTGTCACACGGGTGTTGAAATTGTTGCATTTGTCAGCGCGGGTTTCGGAACGCATTCCTTTTTTGGATCATGAGCTGGAAAGTGGAGGTGTCGTATGGCGAGGTTAGCGCGCGCGGAAGTGTTTGCGGCCGATGAGGTTGCTGTCGTCCACGCCATTGGTCGCACGGTTCGCAGATGCTACCTTCTGGGAGTGGATCCCCTGACGGCCAAGAACTACGACCACCGCAAAACTTGGATGGAAGAGGAACTCCAACGTCTCGCACGTTTCTTTGGCTGCGATTTGCTCTGTTACGCCGTGCTTTCGAACCATTTTCACTTGATTTTGAGATCG
>JBGSJV010000057.1:0-5854 GCA_041741535.1 Pirellulaceae bacterium | reverse complement strand
CATGGTCGTGGTTTAAGCCGTTCGCGAGCCGAAGTCGGCCTGCTGGTAATGGCGCAAAACCTGTTGAATCTAAATCGCCTCGGACGAATCGCAGAAACATCCGAAAAACAAGCCGATTAAAGCTGGACGATCTCCAAGCCCTGGGGTATTCGATTTGGGGCGCGGCGGATGTGGGTAGCGGGAAACAGAAATATCCCCGGGGCAAGCCCTAGGGTATTTCCTCCGGTGTAGTGAAAAACAGAATGTACCCCGGGGCAAGCCCTAGGGTATTCGATCGCGGTACGGGTCGAGGCTTTGTGTAGTGAGAAACAGAAACATCCCCGGGGCAAGCCCTTAGGGTATTTCCATCCGATCGAATCTTACCCATGCTCGTTCTATTCCACCGGATAGGTCAAGTACATCCTAATGCGGTCGTAGTAGTCTTTGGTCAACTCGATCGGTTGCACGCCCGTCGTGTCGACTTGGAAGTTTTCAATTGGCAGTTCACCGGGAAATTCTAACTCGTACAGCGTCGTGGCAAACATAAGCTGCGGCTTCCACTTCGTCTGACTGTCTTCGACATATTGATAAAACATCAATCGATAAGGAAACTTGCTCAAATGCTCATCACTGCCGATCCAAATCTCGACCGCGTGCGGCAATTGTTTGGGCAACCGATCCCAAATGATCTCGGGTTCCAAATGGTGCGGGGCGACTTGGCCGCGCAACAATTGTTTGAGCGCCTCTACTTTCCACTGCCCCCGCAAAACTTGAAATGGCATCCCCGCAGGTGTCGGAGGTGCGACCGATTCACACTGATGAAACTCAAAACAACTCCGAGCGTGCTGCAAGATCTTGACCAACCCGCCAGTCCCAGCCCAAGCCGACGGCGGAGCTAACTTGCCTTCTTGCCGATCGACGATCTGCGGCACCTGATATAAATCAACGTACTCCAACAACCGCTCGCCCGAATTGATATGCAGTGAATAAAAGAATCGGCCGTCAAACATTTGACTCGTCCGAATCGGCTCCGGCTCGCTGGCAAACTCAAAGTCCCAACGATACAAATGTCGAACCGCTTCTCCCGCTTGCCCAGCCATCCCCTGGACTTTGGTCTGCTGATAGCGTCCATCCACTTGCAACGTATCTTCGAACAAGTGAATGTCCATCCGCGTCTTGGCGGTAAACGGCGGGATCTGCTCCAACTGATCGATGGTCGCATCGAGCCAGGTCAAAGCCGATTGGCTTTGTTCACTCACGGCGGCTTCGCTAGCGGTCGACCAATTCGCTGTCCATGCGGGCACGCGCGACCGCGGCGCACTTGATTCCGTCGCCGGTAATTGCTGCAGAATTGAGGTCCAAGTCGCTTGGGGTTGATACGAGAACCACAGCCACACGGAGGCTGCTAGCACGATTCCCAAAATGCCCAGTCGACGCTTCATGGTCTAATTTGCGGATTTTTCCAAAGATTCGCGTTGTGCGGCGCCGAACATATAACAACGACTGGCAGCGCCATCATTTCGCGCGGCGCAGGTGCTATCCGAGCACCATCGACCCAATTGGGGTGCACCTTACGGCGGGGATTCTAGTTCCTCACCGGATTCAGGTCCACATCAATTTTATGCGAGCGCGAACACTGCCGGCCGCTAATAGAGATCCGCAGCACTTGCTGCCAACCAATTTGTTGTGGCACGGAGATCAAGCGATTGACCGGGCCCAGTGTTTAGGGGGGAATCTGATGAACGCACGTTTTTCGATCGGCCTGAAGTTGCTGACACTTATCGTGTTGGCAACTGGCTGCCAAGTGCCGGTGGCCCGTACGGGTATTCCGGTCAGTCATAACTTGCCACCAGCGCAAATGCTGATGGAACCCGGCCCCGGTGTCGGTGGTCCCGGTCCTGGAGTGATTCCCCCAGCTGCCTTTCAAGGTGGTGGGATGGGAATGTCCGGCCCCGCGGATTGCTACGGTGGCGGTTTGCCATCGTTCGGTGGCTTTGCTCCCGTGGCTCAACCAACGGCTCAAGTCTTGTTCGACAAACCCGACTTGATGAACGTTCAATGGGACGTGTCTGGTGTTGGATATTATGATTCCACACCACTGGTTGTTCCCGGTCGCCAAAACTTTCAACAAGGTGCCATTTATCGCTTGAAGATTTCGGGCATTGAAGGCCGTGCAGGACTGGAGTTGTTCCCCACTTTGGAACTGGGCGGTGTCTCGGGTCGCACAGCAGCCTACTTGGCTCACTCGGCGATTCCAATTCAATTCACTCAAGAAGACTTTGACCAAGTCACTGCGGGCAACTACGTGACCAAAGTTATTTACATCCCAGATCCTGAATTCCAAGAATTAGCTTTGGCTGGCGTTGATACGTTGGTCAGCACTCGCTTGGATCCAGGTGTCGATCCGATTGTCGAAGCCGACCGTCGCGGAGCGATCTTGGCGATCATCCGTTTGGGCAACAAAGATCTGTCGCTCGCTGGTTCTGATGCCCAAGCAGGCATTGGACCAATGGGTGGTCCAGCCATGGGTATGGGCATGGGCGGTGGTTTTGGTGGCGGCTCAATGGGTTCGTCCGGATACATTTCGGGCGTAACTGGTCCGCAATATGGCATGCCATACACGGGCACCAACATTGGTCTGCCTGGTCCTCCACACATTCCACTAGGAGGTCCAGCCGGAATGCGTGAATACAACATTCACAACCACACCGCGACTTCGATTCCTGGTCCGACCCCTTCGGTCAATGTTCACGTCAAGCAAAAACCAGGTTTGTCGTACCCACGTCCAGCGGACAAAGTGTTGATTCAAGAACACACAATTCGTCCGCCACATTTCAACAATCAGCCACCGGCTGATATGGTCTATGGCAACGTGCCTGCCGACTGCAACACTGCGGGCGGAAACGGCGGCTTGCTGGGTCGCGTCCGTCGCTAATTGACTGCGGCGAACAAGTGTTACGGATTCTCGAAAGCCGCGTCCAGCCACTACTGCGACGCGGCTTTTTTTGTCACCCGCAACGGAATGTCGAACGTGAATAAGAGGTTACGTATGAACTGCTGTTTGGTTAAATTTAACCGCCGCGTTGTTGTCGGGGCCTGCGCCCTGATCGGTTGCCTCGCGTTCTCGGTTTCCGCTTCCGCCCAGTTTCGAGACCGCAGTCATCGACTGGTGTCCGTCGACACAATACCTGGAACCGTCGCGTTCCAAGCATTGGTATCTCATCCGGATTGGGTTGCTCATATGCAACCGATCAAAATCATAGCTCCCGATGGAGCCGTTGTTTCGGTTTGGGATCAAGGGATTTTTCAACCGGTCGACTATGCTAACCCAACGGTTGGTATGGGCATTGGCCCTGTGTTCCGGTTCCGTCTGTCGCGAGTCCCTCGCATGTTGGACCGCGAGTTCTTTCCGTCGATTGAAGTGATCAATCGTTTATATCCACCTGATGGATTGGCGATCCGATTCCCGGTCAATGTGGTGATCACGGAAGACGACTTGAATCAAGTCGCTCAAGGGAACTTGGTTACCAAAATCATTTATCTCGAAAACCCAGAAACGGCGTTGCCCTATCGACAACTGGCGGGCGACCAACAATTTTTTGACGTACAGGACATTGAAGATCCACTGCGGGCCGCGGAAAAACTCGGCCGTGCCATGGCAATTCTTAGAATTGGCACTCGTGTACCGGCAGCGAATGAATTCGACGAAGGGTTCTATTTTCAAGGATGGCCAGCAGTTGTCTTCCCCCAAGAAGTCTCGGTAAATCTAGATCAACGGATGAAACAAGCTTCCGACAAACAACTGCAAGAAGGTGTAATCTCCGTGGGTCACACCGTCGAACCTCGCGATGGCGACAGGCTCGGTGTCGCCGATAATGACACGGGCCCCTCGCGTGATTCCAACACATCGACGTTTGTTGATCGGGATGTAACTGACCCCGCGTTGCTCTCGGGGCAAGGCTTTCCGCAAACCATCGGCACGGATGGCTGCTGGCCGACCGGACCAATGCCCGGTTTTCGGTTTTCGCAACCGCTGGCTCGGGATGAGTTTGTACTTGATGGCGGCGATCGCGACCTCAAAGCGGTCGTCGATCAAAATTGGAAAGTTCACGGTTTAGAAACCGAAGACACCATTGGCCATTTCGACACACTCGACGGACGCCGATTAGTGGTAGCCAGCAACCGTGTGGCGATTTATTCACCTCGCTTTGCGGCCGTCCGCAAGTTGACGAATTTGACCGCGACAACCTCCAATGCTCGATTGAGTTCGTTTCGCGAACAAGCGGGAGCCAATCAAACCAAAGGTATGGATTTTTCGTCGACCACTTTGCAACAACTCCAGCCACAGCGCCATCAAGTCACGGCGCGAGCCAGTTCGTTTCTCGACCAAACTCGCGGTGTTAACTCGGACAGTGTCATTTCGCTGCGAGGTTCCGTCGCTAACTTTGCCGCATTTGAAAATATTGAACTGATTCGAATTGGCAAACACCAAGATTCACAGTCTACTCGCTTGCAATTGGGGATGGCTTCGGCTCAAGTCTGGCAACACGACTTAGGTTTGTATGTAGCACTCAACAATATGCAACCGGTGATCGTGAACGATGTGGCCCGCGTGCAAGAGATTGTTAGCGTCAAAGCCGAAGGTGGCGAGGCCAAGTTGCAGATTGTCAAAATCGCTTCCAAAATTGCCGCACAACCGGGTGAAGAAGTCGACTTTACCTTGCGATTCGACAACGTTGGAGTTCAGTCGATTGGCAATGTCACGATTATCGACAATCTAACCAATCGCTTAGAATACGTTGCCGACAGTGCCCAATGTACTTTGGATGCTAAATTCACGACCGAACGCAATGAGGGCGAATCGTTGACATTGCGTTGGGAATTGACCGAGCCGCTGGCCAAAGGGCAGGGCGGTATTATTCGTTTCAAATGCCGACTGCGGTAATTGCGTTGCCGACTCGCTGCCGACATCGGGTCCCTATGGGATGAAAATGCACTAAACGTGCGCCCTTGTGGCTACCGACATTCGAGTACCCCGAAAGGAAACGGCGATTCGTCCGGGCCTCTGGTGCTTACGGACACTGGGTTTAATTTGTCTCTTGCCCCAATCATAATCTAAGTGGCTTCTGTTACCGAATGACTTAGCTGACATAAAACCATGACCGCGCCGTCGCGAATTACTTTTGAATATCTTGCGCGACATGCGCTCGAATTATTCAACTTAGAGCGTGGGATTGGTTTTACGATTTGGCGTTGGCTATTTCAACCGGGCCAAGCGGCACAAGAATTTTTATTTATCGCTCGCGCGCGATATGTCAAACCGTTCACGGCGCTCGCCTTGGCAGTTACGATCATGACTTATGTTTCGTTGCAATGGGTCGATATACCGAGTCAATTGTCGGTGGATAGTCCGCAACTTCGACAAATACCTGAACGCGCGCGTCCGGGCCTTCAACTGGCGATGAATTACGTAGTGCAGTTCTTTCATGTGTTCTTGGTCATAGCCTTGCCGTTTCAAGCCGCGATCAATTGGCTGATTTTTCGCGGCCAGAAATGGCATTACCCCGAACATCTGGTTGTGGTTACATACTTGTACACAATCCAGACATTGCTCAGCATGTTGTTTTTGCCACTAATTATTTGGCAGCCCTCGATTTTTGGAGTTGCTAGTGCGTTCGTCTCCCCGGCCTATCTATTTTGGGCGATCTGGCAAGTCTATCAAACACGTTGGTGGTGCAGGGCAAATCAGTTTTATAGTTTGCGTAACATTTGAAATAAGAGCAAGGGCTTGGCTGAGAAGTCTCTAATGGTGGATGCGATGCCCTTGTGCCCTTCCAGTCGCATGGCGGTGAGACCTGCGTTTCGAAGAGTGGCT
>JBGSJV010000056.1:0-10192 GCA_041741535.1 Pirellulaceae bacterium | reverse complement strand
GCGAGTTGGGACAACAAACCAGCGCCAGTGAAATCGTGGGACGTCGACCTGATCGGGTCGAGCCCCGAGCCAACAAACGCAGGCCGAAACTACTCGCCTTGTTGACAAAGCCCCGCGCGCAGGCGAAGCTACTTCTCATCGTCGCTGCGTGACCTAAGTCCCCTGATACCAGGCGGCAGTGCCATTCCTTCCCGCTACCTTGTTGGGCTGGCACTATCGCAGTCGCAGTGAGTCCTTGATTAGTTTTTCCAATTGGGCCTTTTACGAGGGTCGACTCCTGACCGTCCCGGATTGCCGCTTGCGTCAAACGGACTCTTTATCCGTCCCGTCAAGGGAAAGCGAAACATCGCGAACAGGAACGCCATCGGGACCGATTCCTGCCCCGACGTCAAAAATTGATCAGACGTCGGGAGAAGCGCGATGCGCCGTTGGGCCAGCAGATAGTCTGTTGGCGAACCCGTTGTCCTTCCATTATTTGCCACACGGTGTCTACGAAAATCGACGGAATCGCACCGAAGCCGAGTACATCGCGACGTTGGTCCGCGACCTTCTGACGCGCCCCGAGCGGCTCAGTTTGGCAATCATTGCATTTTCCGAGGCACAACAAGTGGAGATCGAAGGAGCTCTGCATCGCTTGGCAATGGAAGATGAAGAATTTGGTCAGAAGTATGAAGCGGAACTGCAGCGCGAGGACGATGGTCAATTTGTCGGACTCCTGGTGAAGAATCTGGAGAACATCCAAGGCGACGAACGTGACGTCGTGATTTTGAGTGTTTGTTACGGGAAAGATCCCCAAGGCAAGTTCCTGATGAACTTTGGCCCCATCAATAAAAGCGGCGGCGAAAAGCGCTTGAACGTGGCGTTTTCGCGCGCCAAGCAATTTATGGCGATCGTTAGTTCGATTCAAGACTCGCAAATCACCAACGAGTACAATACCGGCGCGAATTGTTTGAAGAACTACTTACTGTACGCGAAGGCAACGTCCGCGGGAGATTTTTCAACGGTCCAGCGTGTGATGTCGAATATGTCCCGCGGGCACGGGAGTCGATTGGAATCCCGTCGCGAGTCGTTGGACGAGGTCGGACGACAATTGCGTGAGGAATTGCACGCGCACGGTTTCTTGATCGATGAGTCGGTCGGACAGTCTCACTTTCGAGTCGACTTGGGAGTTTACCGAGCTGGAGATCTCCAATATCGGTTAGGCGTATTGATCGATTCGGTAGAAAAATATGCACAATCTGCCGCACTGGAACGGGAACTCTTACGGCCACGCCTCTTGCGCGCGTTTGGTTGGCGAGTAAGTTCCGTATTAGCCAAAGATTGGTTCGAAAATCGCGACTCGGTGATCGCTCGCGTCCTCGCGGAACTCGCCTGAATCACTCGGGATCAATCCGCCAAGTTCGGTCTCGACGAGCCTCTGGAGTGAACCAGAAAAGAGAGGGTCGGAGGGAAATCCGATCGGTTGAGTTGGAGTATTTTCAATTGCCCACCGACGTGAGCCAACCGGCGGCTTAAACCACCGAACGTGTATGTGCCAACCCGTCGGGCGCAAAACCGATATCGCCCAATTTCGGCTTTGTCCTGAAAGGGGGCTAAAAGTCTCTGGTCATGTCTTTTTGTTTGGGATTTTGCCGGCCTACCAAAGAGCCAGACCGGCCAGACCCCGTTTAGGACGAAGCCAGGCGTGGCGCTCAAGAGATCAACGCGCCGGCCGTCAGCCAATGCAAATCTCGACAAACGCAAATCTCTACAAACGCAAATCTCTACAAATGCAAGTCGCGGGACTGGAAGGCCGAGCGGACCACGGCCAGGTTCGTTAGGCCCGGGCTTGAATTGACGGCGTTCGGAAACGCCAGTGGGCCGAAACAGGTCCGATTGCAAACGACGACCAGGAGTCGGAACTGTACCGCCCACTAGGACTTCGGAACTTTTCAACCGGCACCGGTGGCTTTCACCACCGGCCGACGTTGTGCCGGGCATTCAGGCTCAGGGCCGAACCGCCGCCGACGATGTGTTACGAAAGTTTGCCCGAGCCTCCACCGGTCGAACAATTTTGTTCTAGCTAAAATTCGGGCGGTAGGGCGGAGTTACTGCTTGGACGGGCTGTCCGACCGAAATTGCTGGTTCCTGAACGAACGGGGAACCTGCCGAAACCGTGCTAGCACCCGGATAGGCTGGTGATGTCATGGACCGACTCACGGGTTGGGGTTCGATTTTTGGACCTAATCGGTTCGCCGAACGGGCTCGTTGGGCCGCCTCGTCTTCATCCAATACCTGCAGAAGCTTGGAAATGCATAGCTTGTTCATGCTTGTGCCGTGATCTTCGGCCTCGGCCTTTAACGCCTCATGAACACTTTCCGGGAGCCGGACGGTAATGACACGAGTTTCTTCTTCCTCGGAGTGGCTCGTGGACTTATTATTGCGAAGAGCGTTGACCATCCGTTTGATGGTGTGGAAAGCGTCTGATCGCTCAAAGGCAATAAATTCATCTTGGGTCGTGAAAACTTTGCGAGCGGCTCCATCCACTCCCACAACCTCGCGGAAGAACTTGACCCAGTCCGGGGATTGGCGATACAAGTCGCGGGCAAATTGCAAAACACGGTGACAGCGGGTTTCGAATGGCATGGGATTGGCTACCGCCGGGTTTGTGCCTTCAGTTGTCATATCGAGGACTCCTTTCAAACGGACGAGTGACAGCAAAATAGGGTGTCGCTGAACGCCTTCAAACGACAATTCCATCATCCTCGAGGGTCAAACCAGTGACCTAAGTCCAGTGATAGCAACAGCTTGCAAGCACACCCACTCATTGCCCAACAATAGGGCACCGCCGCCAAGAAATCAAGCAAACCCGACCCGTGCCCAATTCTTACGCACTAGCATTTTCTCTCGAAAACAAACTGTCCCGTTCGAATTCAGCGAAGAAATCCTCAAGATTCTTACGAATCGTGACGGCAAATCTCCGAAGCGTGATGGCAATTTCTTAGTTGCGAGAAATAATTTGCGTCATATTACACCTTTTGGGGGGTTCGTTAATTGCGGTTTTTAGGGGCGTTAAGTACCATTAGTCACGGTGTAACGGGTAAGCGTTTAACGGGGCAACCCGAAAGCGATGATTGACGGGCGACCAATGACGGGCAATTTCGGAGGCTTGATTTTGATCTCGAAGGAAAAACTACAATCCGAAACGGCAAAAAAGCTAACACAGATGGCGACGGCGAAGGGGATCAAGGGCGCTGCTAGCATGCGAAAGGACGAACTTATTAAGAAGCTCGTCAGTTTGGCCAAAAGCAAGTTGAGTGCAAAACCGACCGCCAAACAACCGTCACGTTCCGTCGTCAAACCCGCGACCAAGAAACCTGCTGCGAAGCCGGTGGCCATTGCGGCCAAACCTGCCCCCGCGAAGACTGGGCAAAGAAACGCGAAAACGACGACTAAGTCTGTAGCTGCGAAAGTGGCCATTAAGAAGACTGCGATTGCGGTCGTTGCAACCAAGCCCCCGTCGTCCGCGAAGCCGCTCGCAACTGCTTCGGCGAAACCCACGGAGAAACCAATCGCGAGTTCGGTCAAGCCGGGCAAACCAACTCGTGGCGCTCCGTCGGGCGGAGCTGAAGCGATTGTCACGGCAACGGCAAAAAAAATCAGTCAGCCCAGAACGACCCCGACGCGTGAAACCTCCCCCTCGGGGTCGCGGGCACCGGCGAAGCTGGAAACCAAGTCGCGGCCTACGAATCCGGTGGTTGCCGGAAAGATCAAGTCGGTTCAGCAACAGCGGGCTTCGGCGAAAGATCTCGCATTTTTCCGCGAGCAGTTATCGACCAGTGAGGAGCCGAAAAAAGACCGTCTGGTTCTATTTGTTCGCGATCCTTATTGGCTGCAAGCTTATTGGGAAGTGACTTCCACCGGAGTCGACCGGGCCAAAGCCGCGCTGGCGGAAGATTGGCACGTAGCGGTCCCGGTTCTGCGTTTGTTGGTCAACCCAGAGGATGGCGTGACCGGCTCAAGCGAACAAGTGGCTCGGGAAATCAAGATTCATGGCGGAGTGAATAACTGGTACATTGAGGTAAGTGACCCACCACACACGTTCCGCGCTGCAATTGGATATTTGGCACCTGGAAATCGGTTCCATTCGATTGCCTACAGCAACGTGGTTCACACGCCAACACCGGGAACCAGTGATCACATTGACCACAACTGGACGGACCTCATCGACAACGGCGATCGCGTCTTTTCTTTGAGCGGTGGTTTTGAGGAAGGGGCTTCGATTGCCTTGCGCGAGGTCTTCGAGGAGAAATTGAGTCGCCCGATGACCCGATCGGCGTTATCGCGATACGGAACCTCCGAAATCCCTGGAAAGCCGTCGGGCGATGACTTTGTTGTCGATGCGGAATTGTTGATATTTGGCAAGACGCATCGCAGTTCGGAAGTCACTATTTCTGGCGAGCCGGTCAAGCTTCGCGACGATGGGTCGTTTACAGTTCGCGTTGGCCTGCCAGATAAGCGTCAGGTTTTTCCGGTTTCTTCAACCAGTTTTGACGGGACGTTCACATACACAACCGTGCTGGCCATCGAGCGCAACACGAAAGTCATGGAACCCATGTCGACGGAACCGGGCGAAGACTTCTAGTGATTTGTGAAATCCAAAACTCAGGGTCTGACCCTTTGGATGGCATGCAAAATTTCGGGCAATTAGGCATAACCGGAGAGGGCCAGTCCCGTTTGGGGACAACGCCCAGGAATCAGGGCCGATGGAACTGAAACGAACGGACTCTCGAGCATCTTCTTTCGCGTATACCTCGAAGTCGTTTCGTCGCCCCAATTCGATCGGTTTTTCGCTGGTGGAATTATTGGTCGTGATCGCGATCATCGGCGTTTTGATGGCACTGCTATTATCGGCCATCCAAGGAGCTCGTGAGTCATCACGAGCCCTGCAGTGCCGTAATAATCTTCGACAAATGATGCTGGCGGTCACCAACATGGAGACCGCCAAGAAAGCGTTACCAACGACATTTTATGTTGGCGTAGGGGCAGACTCGCGAGGCAACTGGAGTATTCATGGACGAATATTGCCCTACGTCGAAGCGGGAAACGCGGCCAACAAAATCGACCTCGGTCGGGATTGGCATTCGCAACTTGCCAGTGGTGTTCCCCAGTGGATGGTCCCCATTTATCAATGCCCCGCCGAGGTGAATTCGAAACCTCGCTTGCAGGACGGCTTACCGTATGTGGCCCCGACCAATTACGGCTTCAACATGGGTCGTTGGTTCGTTTACGACCCAACGACGGATCGCGCGGGGGACGGACCGTTCCGAGTGAATCGCACCACGCGATTGGCGGAAGTTACAGACGGACTTTCCAACACATTGGCCGTTGCCGAGGTAAAGGCCTACACGAGTTACATTCGAAACACGCCTACGATTCCCACAACCATGCCGACCACGCCGGCGGACTTCGCAGGCGTGACCGGTGTGTACCATCTGGGGCCGGTCGTTGAACAAAACACGGGACACACCGTGTGGCCCGATGGACGGGTCCATCACACGGGATTTACGACCACGTTTGCTCCCAACACCAGAGTGAGCTATTCGCACGGCGGGCAAGTCTACAACATTGACTTGACGACCCAACAGGAAGGGCTCGGAACCACTCGTCCGACATACGCGGCCATCACCAGCCGCAGTTACCATCCCGGCTCGGTACATGTGGCGAGATTGGACGGGAGCGTAGGTTCCGTATCGGACGCTATCGAAACCGAATCGTGGCAAGCATTGAGCACCATCAACGGACAAGAGTTGACGGCGGAACCGTGACAACCACGCTTTGGCAAGCGAAGCTAATCCCAAATCAAAGTTTGACAAAGCTTAGTGCTCTGCAAATTCAATATATTGGGTCTGGTAAAGTTGTCAGGAGTTAATTGTGCGAAGCACCCGATGGGCCGTTGCGGCAATTGACTCCTGACACCTTTACGAGACGCGACCCTAAAATTTGACTTTGACAACGCGCTAGGATCGGGTCTGATTTTCCCAACGAGCCATTGCTTCGGGCGAGGCCACGGTCGGCTGGGCCGAAAGCAACATCACGAGCCCCAAGCCTACAAAGATTCCGCATACGCCACCGCCGACCACAATCAGCGTACGGCTGGAGCCTACGTTCTTGGTCCCGGCAACTGGTTCTTCCATGGGCGTCAATAGATCGGTCTCAGCAGCCGACAGCCGAGCGGCCCGGGCTTGGGCCAACTCATCTTGTGCCTGCTTCAAGTTATTGGTTGTGGCGGTTTGAGTCGCCATCAAGTTTTGATAGGGCGCCCGTAGGTCCGCGAGCCGAGTGAGCTGCGCGACACGCTCTTCTCGCTGTCGCTTCAATGAATTGACTTGCCCCTCGACAAACAATAATCTCGATTTGGCGATGCCGATCGAAACGTTGAGTTCGTTGCGTATCTGGTTTTCCAAAGTGCCGAGGCGTTGCTCTGCCTGCGTGTATTTGCCGTGCCACGGCTCGTAGCGTGACTTGACGTCGGTCATTTGAATCTGCGCGGTGACCAAACCCGCCTTCAATTCACGGAGCGTTTGATATTCTTCTAACAAATTATTGGGGAACCCAAGCAAGTTAGAGACATTCTCCAAGCCATTTTGAAAGAACTGAATGTCTTGTTGAATCTTCGATTGGAGATTCGACTCTTTTACAAGTTCCGCATCGAGTGAAAGCAGCAACGGTTTCAGTAAAGCACTTTCGCTGGACGATTTATCATCCATCATCGACCGCAACTCGATCAGGTTTTCTCCCAACGACCGCTCCATTGCAATCACTTGATTCGTGATTTCGGTTGATTGCTTCTGAGCGGAATCGACAGCGGCTTGACGACCAGCTTCGATATTGGCAGCTTTATCGGCGCGAATCAACCGCATTTGTCGGCTCATGCCGTTGCTAATATGTTGGAGCAAGCGGAGGGCGCGGTCGCGAGTGGCCGCTTTGACATTCAAGCGGATCATTTCAGTCTTGCCAACTTCGTTGCCGCCAGGAGCGGATACCCAAACATTGTTACGCAGTGCTTCGATGTCCTCCAGCTCCGGGTAGTCCTCGCTCGGACCCATCCAACCGGGGTTTTCCGGCCCTAGTTCCTTTAACGTGGCACGGAGGACATCCGAATGTTTGGCGACTTCTTGAACGGTTTCTTGGGCCGATTTTAGCCATTCAAAAGATTGAAATCGGCCGCCGGCGATATCGTCCCGAATGAGAAATAATTGGCTGGCCTGATAGACCTTCGGCGTCATTAGGGCAAACACAATGCCGCCAATACTAAACACGGCAACCGACCCGACGATGACGAGGCGGAATCTCAATAAAACGGCGATCAGGCCAGGTATTTGACCGATCATTCCTGAGATATCCATATTTTGCGAATCCAAAACGCCGAGCGCGACCGCTCTTGCCAGGAAAGACTTCACTGTCGCAAATGCGGTCAAAATCAAGGCCAAACGTCCCGCATAGAAAGGGGATCGTCCGGGTGGCTATGTCGTATTAGCATGAATTCTCGAGTGGCACAAGCGAAAAAACGAGTTCCAACTTGAGCTCTGGTCCCAGGGAGCCGGACGAGCGGCATATTCAACCCACCAAAAAAATTTCGGCAAAATGCAGCGATTTCCTGACGCGAAAACGGTGCAAACTTCCTCCTGGAGTGGAACGGGAAATTGAAGTATAACGTGGTGTATGACGACCCCCTTTCCTCAGTGGAGCGATTTTTAACGTGAGCACCCCCAAATACAAACGAGTACTGCTGAAATTGTCTGGCGAGTGTTTCGCGCCAGCTGGACAGCGAGGCCTGAGTATGCCGGAAATTGTGCTAGCGGCTCAAGAAATCCTCCAACTTCAGCAGATGGGTTGTGAAATCGCAGTTGTGATTGGTGGCGGCAATATCCTGCGGGGAGCCCAGTTCTCTGACCGAAACAAGTCAATCCAGGAAACAACGGCTCATTATATGGGCATGTTGGCAACGGTCATCAACGGATTGGCGTTGCAAGATGCATTGGAGTCGTGTGGGTGCCCGGCACGCCTGATGACGGCCATCAAAATGGACGGAGTAGCGGAACAATACATTGGTCGCCGAGCCAAGCGACATCTGGAAAAGCGTCGGGTTGTGATCATTGCCGCTGGGACGGGCGGCCCGTTTGTGACGACGGATACTGCGGCGGCGATTCGCAGCTTGGAATTAGGCGCCGACGCCCTGTTGAAAGCCACCAAGGTCGATGGCGTGTACAGTGACGATCCAGAGAAAAATCCTCACGCGGTATTTTACAGCTCATTGACTTACAATACGGTCTTGGAGAAGAATCTCCGCGTTATGGACTCGACAGCCATTGCGCATTGCCGCGAGCGCCGCATGCCGATTCTGGTTTTTAACTATAAAACCAGTGGCAACATTTGCCGGGCAGCTGTCGGTGATGTGATTGGAACTTTGATCAACGAAACTGGTGAACGAAAAGGAGAATAAGATGAATGCTCAATCGTTAATTCCCGATCTCAAGGATCGAATGGAAAAAGCAGTCGACGTGTTGAAACGAAATCTAGGTGGAATTCGGACGGGCCGAGCGAATCCTGGTTTGGTCGATTCGTTGCGCGTCGACGTATACGGATCGCCGACTCCGATCAAGCAAATCGCCACCGTGGGTGTTCCGGAACCGACACAGATTCTGATCAAGCCATTTGACCCCAGCGTCATCAAAGACATTGAAAAAGCCATCGTTTCTTCGGACTTGGGATTTGCGCCGCAAAGTGATGGTCGAGTCATTCGCATCAACATTCCGGCCTTGTCGACGGATGTCCGCAAGAAGATGGTCGCTCGGATCAAGGAACTGGCCGAGGAAACCAAGGTGTCTCTCCGAAATATTCGCCGCGACGCGAATAAAGTGGCGGATCAGCTTGAAAAAGACAAATTGGTGAGTGAGGATATCAAGACGGACCTGAAGAACGAAGTTCAAGAGTTCTTGAAGAAATTCGAAGATCAGGTTGCTGACTGGGCGAAACAACGCGAGAAAGACGTGATGGAGGATTAGGCAATGAAGGGCTGGCAAGTCACAAGCAATCCATTCCCTCGGCCAATGAGATTGGATTCGAGTGGTCGGGTCGATCGAACGTCACGTGGCTGGGTCGAAACGAGCTGCCAGGTTTTGTTGCTTGCCCTTTTATGGCTCGGTGTCGGTGGGGACTTGCTTGGTTCTTGCCAGGATCAAGAGAAAACACCGCCAAAACCCAATCGGAACAAACAAGAGCCCCCGAAGCCCAAGTACACGGTCACGGATGTCGAATTGACAACCAAGGACGGTTTCCCGCTTCAGGCGACCTGGTATGAAGGAGATCGCGGCACGACGGCGGGTGCGATCTTGATGCTCCATGATTTGGGCCGCACGCGCCGCGACTTCGAGGCGCTGGCGACGTTTTTTGCCGATAATGGACACTGTGTCTTGGTACCGGATTTGCGCGGCCATGGGGACAGTGCCCAAGATGCTGCGGGTCAAAAATACGCTCCCAAGAAATATGGCCAACCTGAAAACTTGGCGATCCAGACCGACATTGAAGCGTGCAAGAAATTTCTGGTGCAAAAGAATGATGCTGAAATTTGCAACATCGAATTAATGGTCATCGTTACTTGTGGGGCGACATGCATCCCGACTTTGAGTTGGTGCGTAGTTGATTGGAGCTATTTGCCCGCGGCCGTTAAACAAGGTCAAGATGTGAAGGCGGTGGTCATGCTCGGGCCCGTTCGCAGTCATCAATCTTGGCAGATCAACCCGCTAATCAAGACTCCTTTATTGTCCGGGTCTGGACATCCCCAACCATTAGAACTGATGTTGATTAGCGGCGAGAAAAGCGGGAGCTTTCGGGACACCAAATCGCTTTATTCCTCTTGGTCCGCAAGTCGCGGTCGGAAAGACGAGGCGGACAATTGGGAGAAGCACAACATATATCTGCTTACCACTGAAAGTTCGCACGATGGCATTGCGTCGGTAATGCGGCATCCAGATCTTGTCCCGGACACGATCTTTGACTTCTTCGAAAATCGAGTGTTTAATCGTGCCGAAGAATACGGGCACAAATCGAGGTCCACGAACAAGCCCGTCGATCCGGCGGCACCGGTTATTCCGCCCGGCCTGCCACCGGCGGCAGTACGTCCACCGGGCGGCGCCGCGCCTCCGGCAGC
>JBGSJV010000055.1:0-6396 GCA_041741535.1 Pirellulaceae bacterium | reverse complement strand
CGCAGTTCGGCTTTGCCATCCGTGGGAATTTCCAAACGCTCGCATTGCCGCTTTGTGGCTCAGCGATTCGGCGGCTCAGGCCTGGAGTCTCGGCAGATTCGACGATAGCGGTTCTCGGATTTACCAAGCTCGGACTCTCCCCAATCGGGAATTTATTTCCAGACAATTCCTAACCGGTGGCTCGCGCACACCGGCTAGGGTTGTTTCGGCCCGTTCGGGCCTGTTTTCGCGTTGGGAAAACCTTCACGGCGTAGGGCGGACCGGGCAGCTCCCTTTTGGGGCAGAGCCTATGTGTAGCGGACGCCACGAAATTCGGGCTCGAAGAATACGGGCAATAGTCCGTCGACCTCCAACAGTCCTTGCCTGGTCAAGCGGATTTCCTGGGGTTCGATCACGACCATGCCATTGGCGGCATGAGCTCGCCACTCCGCGTCCCACTGCTGAAGAATATTCACGCCGTATTTCTGTTCAAAATACGGCACGCGCAGGTACCCTTTCTTGAGTTGCAAGATCATTTCGCGAATGAGCATTTGCAGGCGGGACGGAACCAACGCGCGACCTATCGGAAGTTTTTCGTCCTGAATCAGGTCGCCGATGTACTGCGACCACTCGGCTTTATTCTGATAATGTACACCGCTGACGTGCCCGAAACTGGCGATCCCGGTCGCCAACAGGTCGGCACCGCGCCACAAATTGTCGCGGTAGCTGAAGTTCACTTTTTGAGGGTCCTTCACGACCGTGTAGGCGCTGGAGATATGGTAACCCGCCGCAAGGAATTCATCGAAGGCAAAATCGACCCAGGCCCGCTTGAGTGGCCAATCGGCAACGGGGGTCTCGATTTTGTTGCCCAAGATGTCTTGCGAGTAAACCGTATTAAACGGTAATTCCATTTGGTAAATGGTTACACTGTCAGGTGACAGTTCAATCGCTTGCCGTATATTGTCCCGCCAATTGTCCCAAGTTTCGCCGACCATCCCAGAAATGAGGTCGATGTTGACATTGGGGAAACCAATGGCTTGAATCCATTCCCATGCGCGGAAGACTTCGGGTGCCAAGTGGGCACGGCCGTTGGCTTCTAAAATCGAGTCGGTGAAGCTTTCGACGCCCAAACTCAGCCGAGTCACGCCCAAATCTTTCAGTGTCCGCAGTTTGGCTTCGCGCAATGTGCCGGGTTCGCACTCGAAGGTCACTTCTTCGGCCAGGTCCCAATTGATATTGGCTCGCAAGCGATCGACCAGTGCCGTTAATTGCCGCGGGCTAAGGAATGACGGAGTGCCGCCGCCAAAGTACACGAAGCGAAACGGCCGATCACCCATGACCGGCAAGCGAGAAACCAATTCAATTTCTTTGGCCAACGCTTGAACGTATTGTTCGATGTCACTGGCTTTGTTGTCCGTAAAGACCTTGAAGTAGCAAAACTTGCAGCGTTTTCGACAGAAGGGAATGTGTAAATACAGACCCAACGGCACGTCTGCTGGTGGTTGTCCCATTGCCTTCAGGATTTCGGGAACAGTCTCCTTGCGCCATTGCGAGAAAGGCGGGTAGTTGGAGATAAAATAACTGCCAACTTCCGTTTTGGTCGAAGTGGTCGAAATCGGGACCGTCGTCATGGCAACCGCTTTGGCTAGAAGAACTTAAGGTGGGCAACGGACCGCGCCGAAGCATGTCCCCGCCCCTAGTCTAATCGATACCGTCCTTCGATCGCAAGCAATTGGCGGTCGTCGGTCGGGGGCAACGCCAAAGTCCTTGTCGCTCGAATGGTAGGCACGTTAAACTACGTTTCCACGAAACCGCTTTCCCTTGTGAGAAACTGAAAATGGGTCGGCCACTTGGCAAAATTACATATGAAAATCATGGACGAGTCGTCCTTGTGACCGGCGTGGCTGGCGGCATCGGTTGGGCCATCGCGGAAGAGTTTGCGGCGTCGGGGGCGACGGTTTTTGGCCTGGACGTGGGAGCCCCGCCTGCGGCAAATTCGCGAATCTCCGTGCTCCCGGTCGATGTTTCCGATCGACTTGCTGTAGAAACGGCGGTTCAGCAGATCTTGGCACAGGTTGACGGGATTGATGTGGTCGTTAATAACGCTGCGATTCAACCGGTGGCTTCGTTTCGGCCGTTACATGAAATCGAACCCGAACTCTTGGAGCAAATGCTGCGAGTCAACGTCGGCGGCTACAATTGGGTTGCGCGTAGTGTTTTGCCGCAAATGGTTCGCCAACAGAGTGGCGTGATTGTGAACTTGGCAAGTGCGCACGCGTGGCGTTCGTCGCGCGATGTTCCCGGTTATGGCCCGACCAAGGCTGCGAATCGTATGCAGGCTGTGCAATGGGCCTTGGACTATGCTCGGCAGGGGATTCGTGTCATTTCGGTTAGCCCTGGAGCAATCGATACGCCGTTGGTTCGGGCCAGTTTGGAGCAACAGGGTGGAGAAGGTGCTCTTGCGAATCGGCATCCCCTGGGCCGTTTGGGAAAACCGCAAGAGATTGCGGCAGCGGTCTTGTGGCTGGCCAGTCCCGGGGCCTCTTTTGTGACGGCGACCGACCTGGAAGTGGATGGCGGTCTTGGAGGCTTGGGCTCGTTTGCTGATCCCTACGAAATGCCCGAGCGTTTTCGCGGCGATTGCGACAAATAATTGGCCCAACCGCTACGACCCAACACGAGTGTTTTCGCCGTTTTGGCTCTCGAAAGGAATTGGAATTGTGGTTAGAATTTGGGCGTTGGTCCGACGCAGACCATTTCCGGGCGACTGAGCGAGGCACTTGTCGGATAATTGTTATTGACCCATGTTGATCAAACAGAAAAAAATTCTG
Organism: Pirellulaceae bacterium; assembly: GCA_041741535.1. GTDB lineage: Bacteria > Planctomycetota > Planctomycetia > Pirellulales > Pirellulaceae > M30B19. The sequence goes on along the minus strand of JBGSJV010000055.1, from coordinate 3,586 downwards.
CTAACGCCCACGGAACGCGAAGGCATGCGAGCGGCCGGGCGTTTCAATTCACAGCTGATGGATTTTGTTCGGCCACATGTCCGCGAAGGCGTGACAACGGGCGCTCTCGATAAGATGATTCACGAGTACACGTTGGATCACGGTCATATCCCGGCATGTTTGGGTTATGGTCCAACCAAAAATCCTTTTCCACGATCCTGTTGTACGAGTCTGAATCAAGTGGTTTGTCATGGGATCCCGGGCAACACTCCGTTGCGGCCGGGCGATATCATGAATTTGGATATCACCACGATCGTTCACGGTTGGCACGGTGATCAATCCGAAACTTTTCTCATCGAACCGGTGGCACATGACGTGCGCGAGGTCGTGCAATGCGCTTTCGACTCGCTGCATTTAGCGATTGACGCTTTGTCGCCCGGTTGTTGCTTGGATCTCATCGGGCAAGTAATTGCCAAACATGCGGCTCGATACAAGTTTGGCGTCGTCGATAAATACGTCGGGCATGGTATTGGCCGGCGTTTTCATCAACCACCAAACGTTTCTCATGTTCCGACACGCGAAGCGAAGAGTCTCAAGATCGAACCGGGGCTCTGCTTTACGATTGAACCGATGATCAATGGTGGTTCGAAAAAGACGATTGAAGATCCTCGAGACGGATGGACGGTCAGGACTTCAGATGGAAAAGTTTCAGCTCAATTCGAACACACGCTATTGATGACCGAAACGGGTGTTGAAATCCTGACGACAACGCAAAACGGACCGCAACCGGGACATCGATTTTAGTTGAAAAGTCCGTTGTTTCCCGAGGGATTGGAGCCACCGGTGGATCAGCAGCGCGCGCGAAATTGTTTGGTTTGTGATCAGAGCCCGACCGGACGAAGGGCGTCGGCCGTCGTTCGATGGATTGTTTTTGTCGGCGTTCTCTGTGGACTTCTGGCAGGTACTCCCTGGGCACCGGCGCAGTTGCCGACGGATCGGTCGACGACGGCGTATTTGGAAGCCTTAGAAGAGCGCCAACTATTTGGTTCGATCGTTCGGCACTGCGAGTTGAAGTTTGCCGAACCGGAAGTCTCCAACGGACTCAAGTCTGAATTGGCCGCGCGTTGGATCCGTAGTCTGACATTGCAAACGCTCAATTTGGAGCCCGCGGCCGCGGCATCGGTTTGGCCCGAAGTTCGAACCACTGCGGCGCGTTTGGTGGCGGAGACACAGTTTTTTCCGCAACATGTGTTGGTGCGGTTTCAAGCCAGTTTGATTGGTTTGGGCGAAGCGCGATTGGCGAGCCTCTACCCAGTGGCTCCCGGAGCAGGTTCGGAACTAAGGGAAAAAGGCATCGAAGCCGCGCGACAAGCGTTCCACGACCTGCGGATCTTGCACCAAGAGATCATTCAACGAGCGCCCGGAATTCCTGAACAACCGGTCGGTCCTGATCCCGATTTATCTCGAGATCAGTGGTACGCGTTGGCGCGCGACGTGGAATATCAAATGTTGGCGGCGCTCTCGGTTCGAGCGCGATTTATCGCGGACACGGATACGGCAAGTCGCATCGACACTTCGCAGCAAGTGCTCGAGTTGGCGGGGAAGTTGCAGCCGAAGGTTTCCAACGAATCGGTGCTGTGGTGGGAAACGCAGCATTTGACCTTTGAGGCGCTTCGTGGTTTGAAAGATTGGAAGAACTGGGACGCCAAGTGGCAGAATTCACCGTTGGCTCTCGCGCCCGAGCAGGTGTTGGGCAAAATGACCTCGGCTCGTATCGACGCACTTCTGGATCAAGCGAACTACCCCGAAGCATTGGCCCAAGCCAACGATTTTTTTGTACTGTTGCAAAAACGGGACGGCCCTAGCTTGCGCGAGGTCAAGAACACGGCAGACTTGACGCGAGTGACGGCCTGGCCCGAATTCGATTTGGCGCGGGCTCGCTTGTATTTGATGCTGGCCATCGAAGCCGATCGATTGGCAAGCGAGAAATCGGGCGAACGAGTGGACGTGGCTCGGTTGGGTGCCGAGTCTCAAATTCTCGAGTTTTCTCGTTACGTTGGGAAGCAACATGGAAGCTTCTGGAGCAGTGAGCTGAATCGACGTTTGTTGAGCGGCTCCGGAAACAACGCGGCAGATCAAGCTGCTCCGGTTTCGGTCCTGTTGTTACGCCAGTCGATTGCAGATGGGAACTGGACGGAGGTCCAGAACTTGGTGCAAAACGGCGTCCAACAAGCGGTTCGCTCGGGGAACGATCCTTTGGCATTTGACTTGGCGAATTTGGTCGCGGGGATTCCAACGTTGGTTCCTCCACAACCTTGGATGGTTGAGCAGATCGAAGCTGTGGCGTTGGGTTTCCCGAAACATGCCAAAGCGACCGCGACTCACCATTTTGCGAACATCATTGCCGGCAAATTGGCGGAAGCGCTGCCCGACTACCGAACCACCGCGCAAGCCGTCTGGTCGCGGCATATCGCGGAATGGCCGACGGCGGAATCTGCCAACAAAGTTCGTCTGCAATTGGCGGCGGTCCATGTAAAAGAAAAACAGTACGATTCAGCCGCCAAAGTGTTGCTGGAGGTTCCGCTTGATTCGCCGTCGTATTCTATGTCGACGAAACAACTGGGCGGCCTTGTGAGTAGCCTCGTTCTGGACAACCAACAGACCGCATCCCAACGGGCTCAAACGGCGGAGCAATGGGTCAAAACGATTCGTCCCCAGTTGCAAGAAGACGGGCAATGGCTGCGACAATGGACGTTGGATTCGAAGCGGATGGCCTTGATCTTACTTCAGTTTCAGTTAGAGGCGTCTGACCCACAGGCCGCTTGGACCAATACGTTGCTGAAGATCATCGAACAGCAGGCCCCCGAGCTGGACGCGGGGCTTCGCTCACGCTGGGCGGTGGTGGCTGCGTTGGTGGAGTACCATCAAGTATCGGGCGGTACACAAGCGCTCGAGGAATTGACGGCGGAGGGCTCGCAACCGGTTGCTGCGGATCTGTTATGGTTGGCCCAAGCGCTGGAACTGCGTTTGCCCAAACTTGGATTGGCGGGCGAAATCGAATTGGCTGGCAGTAATGCCACTCGCAATGGGATGATTCGCCGAGCGGCCGCGTTGCAGATCGCGGTCGGTGATCTGCTGAAGTCGCAACATGCAGAAGTGTTTGAGAATTATGACGCGTGGTTGGTCCAACAACGGATCACCGCTCTGTTGTATTCGGATCGAATCGCGGACGCGATCGAGGAAGCTCGCAAAACGGCTGCGGATCGCAAACAGAGTCTGCCCCATCAACAATGGTTGGGCTATAGTCTGGCGCGGTCCAATCATCCGGCCGATTCCACGGCTGCCGAAAAGCAGTGGCGGAAAATTGAGTTTCTGACGAAAAAAAATAGCGACCCCTGGTTTGAAGCAAAATACTTTTTGGCCGAGTCCCAGCGTCGTATGGGGAAGAAAGCGGAAGCCGCCGAACTTCTGCAATTTGTAAAATTGACGGACGCCCAAGCATGGCAACAATCACCTTATCGCGACCAATTAGAACGCCTGCTAAAGTCGATTGCGACTAACCCTTAGAACATGGGGGCCGGAAATTGTAGTGGTTCGCTCTGCGAAC